>NZ_CP116940.1:2457376-3071721 GCF_050916305.1 Pectinatus haikarae | reverse complement strand
AAAATGAACAGTTGCAAAAAGTCCACAGTGACTTTCCTTTAAATGGTAAAATGGAGTTCTCACAGCACCATTAACCAAAGAGGAGACAATCACTATGGACTGCCATAATTATATCACAGTATTCCCTGAACGAAAACGTGGTCAGCACTTGGGACGGGAAGAACGCGGAGCGATCCAGCAACTAAACAAGCAAGGATACTCTCTGCGGGCAATCGCCCGAGAAATCAACTGTTCGCCAAGTACTATCATGTATGAATTGCGCCGCGGTACACCGCTGCGCAAAAGCCATAGAGGACGTGCACCGGAGTACAGCGCCAAACGAGGTCTTGCAGTATATGAAATGAATCGAATGAAGTGCAAAAGGCCGCATTATATCACACATTGCTCAGATTTTGTTAAGTGGGTGGTTGCGCAAGTCAGGGCAAAAAAGTGGTCGTTAGACGCTTGCGTCGGTCATGCGCGCCTGCACCAGCTCTTTGCTGATAAAGAAATGGTATGCACGAAGACCCTATATAACGAAATGGCTGCTGGTAATTTGCCGCTATCGCTGTTCGAGCTGCCTGAAATTCTAAAGCGAAAGCAAAACAAAAAAGGAACCCGAAAGCATAAACGTCTGAAAGGTCGCAGCATTGACGAACGTCCTGACATCGTAGATTTACGCACGGAATTCGGCCATTGGGAAGCTGACACGGTGATTGGCAGAAAAAAAGTCAGAGAAGCTGCTGTTTTAACTCTGATTGAGCGTGTTACAAACAATTACCTGGCTATTCGCATTCCTGGTAAAAACAGTGAGTCTGTCATGGCTGCGATGAAAGAACTACACGCTGAATATGGTGAGCGTTTCAGTTCTGTTTTCAAAACAACCGATAATGGCTCTGAATTCGAGGAATTTTCCAAGATTGAAGCCTGGGGTTCCAGTGTTTATTATGCACATCCTTACTCCTCTTGGGAGCGACCAGTAAATGAACGGCACAACGGCTTCTTGCGTCAATATATTCCAAAGGGCGTTTCGATTGAGAAATATACTTATGAAGATATATTACACTTTGCCGATGAATTGAATAGCCGTCCGCGCAAGCGACTTGCCTACCAGACACCGGAAGAATTGTTCGACGCTTTTCTCGATAAACTTTATATTGCCTGAGATCATCGGCATTTTACCAAAGTGTTCAATTTGCTATTGCAATTTACGAAAATATTTTATCATAAAAAGAAAAAGATTCAAACACCTTAATGCTTTTAAAGAAAATGGCATTACTGGAGCAAAAGAGCCCGAAAGTAAAAACTGCTGAATAGTTGGTAGAGCTCGTTCTACACTGTATGGGAAATTAAAATGCGGTATAGTAACACGCAAATAGATATAAATTTAAAAGCTTATCAGTCATATTTTATTGACACGGGGCAGTAATGCTGTAAGCGGCATTAAGAAAATTTCTGTAAGCTTTATGAGTTACATGAAACCTGTGAATTTATAGAGTATTTGGCGGGACAGGCCTTAAAAGACGGGCTTTTGGTGGATGCCGTGTGTGCGCCAGGGCTCAGCTTTGGAAAATAATTTATATAAATTGACAAAGATAAATGATAGTGGCATACTGTTTATGTTAGTTAGTCTAACTAACATAAACAGTATGAATAATAGCATGAATGGAGAGATTCGCATGTCCGAAAATGATATTGATACAGCCGATAAAATTGTGCAGGCTGCTATTGATTTGATACATAAAAAGGGGTTCAATGAAACAACGATGAAGGACATAGCCATTGCTGCAAATGTCAGTGAAATGACGGTCTTTCGTCATTTTTCCAATAAGAAAGGTGTATTTGAAGCAGTAATACAAAAGTGTTCGTTTATACCGTCAATGCAGGATATTTTTAATAATAGATTAACATGGGATTTGGAAACAGATTTACTGTTGATAGGCAATACTTATCAACAGGTGATGGCGAAAAATAAGACAGCGATCCTGGTGCTGACAAGAGAGAAAACATTTTTATCAGCGGGAGACTGGGAAAAATTACCGCCGTATCATTTTAAGCAGTTTATGACAGCGTATTTGAAGAAAATGGAGTCTATGGGAAAAATTCATGGGATAAATATTGATGCAGTTGTTCTTTCTTTTATTGCTATGAATTTTGGTTTTTTCTATGCAAAGGCAACATTGAAGAATCAGTTTATAACTGTTTCGACGAAAGAATACATAGATACATCAGTTGGTTTATTTGTAAAAGGGCTGACTTCATAATGATCAGAAAAATACAGAAGAAAGTGATTTTATGCGGAGCGCGGCAGGTATTGTGATAAGTGAATTATAGCTATAAAGAATATTTGAATTAAAAGGTGATAAATATGAAATTGACTCCCAAATTAATGAAAGCCGGAGCAGTATGCCTGATATTAGCGGCTGGTATAAGCGGCTATTTCTTTACTCATCGCAATGAAGTTGAGACAGATGATGCCTCTATCGACGGTAGAACCGTTGATATAAGTCCTAAGGTAGCCGGGTATATAAAGGAAATCTATGTCAAGGATAATCAGGTCGTCAAGGCCGGTGACATAATAATGCAGATCGACACAAAGGATTATGAATTGCAGGCAAAGAATGCACAGGCGGCTTTGGCTGCTGCGCAGGCAGCTCTGGCAGCTGCGCAAAATAATGCTTTGGCAGCTAATATAACAGCTCCGGCAGGTGTGGCCGCTGCACAGGAAAAGGTTAATTCGGCACAAGCTGCGTGGGAAAAAGCGGCAGCTGATGAAAAAAGAATGAATATGCTTATAGTCAGCGGGGCTTGTTCACAGGAACAATATGACCAGGCTGTTGCTTCAGAAAAGTCTACACGGGCAGCCTTAGATGAAATGAAAGCCGATTTAAATTCGGCTAATTCTGCACCTGAAGTTATAGCAGGGGCGCAAAGTACAGTGGAGCAGCTGGCGGCACAGGCGGAAAAAGCAAAAGCGGAACTTGAACAGGCAGAAACCAATTTGCAATATACAAAGATAACAGCGCCGGCTGATGGCCGGATAACTAAAAAAAGTGTCAATCCAGGAGCTTATGTTCAATCCGGCACACAACTTTGCTCTTTAGTAAGCTTTGAGATGTGGGTTACCGCAAACTTTAAGGAAAATCAGCTTAAGGGGATGCGGACAGGAGATAAAGTGGATATATCTGTGGATGCTTTTCCGAATCTGCGGCTTACGGGTGTCGTAGATAGTTTTCAAGCGGGGACAGGAGCATATTTTTCTTTGTTTCCCGCAGAAAATGCAACAGGAAATTTTGTCAAAACTGTGCAGCGAATTCCTGTAAAGATCGTTTTAAATAATCTTAGTCAGGATCAGGCTGCTTTGCTCGGCCCGGGAATGTCAGTGATACCAGTAGTGCATATTGGTGGGGAATAATTATGGCAAAGCAGGTAAATCCCATGCTGGTGTCAATGGCTGTAAGCCTGGCAACCTTTATGGAAATTTTGGACACTACAATAGTAAATGTAGCATTGTCAAGCATCGCTGGATCATTGGGGGCGGGAACTGATGAAAGTACATGGGTATTAACCTCATATCTTGTATCAAATGGTATAGTGCTGCCTCTTTCCGGATGGTTGTCATCACTTGTCGGCAGAAAGAAATTTTTCATTTCATGCATACTGGGGTTTACTATGACATCGTTTCTATGCGGCATATCAACATCGCTGCCAATGCTGATAATTTGCAGACTCTTGCAGGGATTAGCCGGCGGCGGTCTGCAGCCAAGCCAGCAGGCTATAATAAAGGACAGCTTTCCACCAGCAAAACTGGGAATGGCTTTTGCCATTACGGGGCTTACCACTGTTTTGGCGCCAATACTGGGACCTTCCCTGGGAGGATATATCACTGATAATTTTAATTGGCGCTGGATTTTTTTTATGAATGTTCCAGTAGGATTTTTAGCAGTATTTTTAGTAAACCTTTTGGTAAGTGATCCGCCAAGTGCACAGAAAAAAAAGACTGTCGGTATAGATTGCATAGGATTAGGCTTGATAGCGGTGGGGTTGGGCGCGCTTCAAATAGTTCTTGATAAAGGGCAGCAGGAAGATTGGTTTGACAGCTCCTTCATAATAATTTTTGCCAGTATAGCTGCTGCGGGGCTTATTGCTGCGATATATTGGCTCACAAAGCAAAAAAATCCTATTGTAAAGCTAAGCCTGTTTAAAAATCCCAGCTTTACAATGCCTTGTATTATGTTGTTCTTTGTAGGATTTGCTCTTTATTCAAGTTCAGCATTACTGCCAATGATGGTGCAGGAAAATTTTGGCTATAATGCAACATTATCAGGATTGGTACTTTCTCCCGCAGGTATATCCGTGATGGTGATGATGCCTGTGGTGGGCAGGCTGGTAAACAGAGTGCAGGCTAAGTATTTGATAGCGATTGGTATGCTGCTTAATGCATTTGGCATGTGGTTTACCGGTTTAGCAACACCTCAGACAGATTACAGTACCTTTGTAATAATGAGAATTTTTCAGACATTAGGATTGCCCTTTTTATTTATTCCTGCAAGTACACTGGCTTTTTCTAAGATTTCACCGGAAGACAGCAGCAATGCGTCGGCTATTGTTTCACTGATGCGCAATCTTGGCGGCAGTATCGGCATAGCAATTGTAACAAATAAACTCATTCACAGCGAACAGATAGAACAAGCCAATCTGGTGAGGCATCTGACAACAGATAATCCCGGTTATCGTGAAGCACTGGCCCAGTCCATTCGAACTATTGCGGATATGGGGGTTCCGCTGCCGCAGGCGGCAACAAGTGCGTTAGGTCATATATATCAGGAATTTATACATCAGGCCAGTATATTGGCGTTTAGAGATGTATATGATTTTGTTGCGGCAGTTTTGCTGATATTGGCTGTAAGTGCTCTTTTTATGCCGGGCAATAAGATTCATGGGACTAAATAACACGAAACAGCAGTAAAACATAGGTTGTATATAACTTCAGACAAAACGGCTCCCATTTTTCCATAAAAAATGGGAGCCGTTTTGTCTGAAGCTGTTTATTGATCCGGTAAATCAAAAAGATTGTAACGTAATGCATAATCTACCAGTTCGCTTTTTTTATTTATATCGAGTTTAGTAAAAATACGTGTTTTGTAAGTATCGATAGTTTTAAGACTGAGATGCAGCTGTTCGCCGATTTCAGCAAGCGAATAACCGCGCGCAAGATAACGCAGAACTTCGAGTTCTCGTTTGCTCAGCAGTGAATAAGGATCGTCATTGTCTTTTTTTATCATTGTATTAAGAATGGAAATAGCATTTTTGTTGCTGAGATAGACATTGCCGCTCATAACAGTGTGCAACGCCGTCAAAAGCTCTGTATCAAAGGCGCTTTTTTCTACATAACCATCAGCACCTGCGGCGAGTGCTTCTCTGATATACTCTTCCTCTGTATGCATGGTGAGTACAAGTATGTGTATGTGCTCATAATTTTTTTCGGCTTTTAACCATTTTAAAATATCTATGCCATTTATTTTAGGCATGGATAAATCAAGGATGATTAAATCTGCCTTGATAAGGAGCAGCTTTTGCATCAGATCTTTTCCGTCACATGCCTCGCCGACGATTTCTATATCTTCCTCTGCCTCAAGCAAAAGTTTTAATCCGGCTCTTAAAATAGCATGATCATCAGCAAGTATGATTTTTATTTTATTCATCAGTGGACCTCTTTCCGACAGGTATAGATGCAATGATGGAGGTTCCTTTATCGGGATACGATTTTATTTCCAGTTGACCATTTAAAAGCTCAACACGTTCTCGCATGCCATATAAACCTAAATGTCTTTTTTCCTTTGCAGTATGCAGTACATCAGCAGAAAAGCCGCAGCCGTCATCGATTATTGCCAGCATAATATTACCGTTATGCATAGTTAAGGATACAGTCAGATTGATTGCATGCGCATGATGGACAATGTTGGTTGTTGCTTCCTGCAATATACGGTATAAAGCCAAGCGAACATTATCGGATACCTTTATATTTTTTATGTTTTCATCGGCCGAAAAATCTGCTATCAAACCATTATGTTTGGCTGTATCGAAAACATGCTGCCGAAAAATGGCGGTTATATCCATGTCATCCAAGCTGGGCGGGCGCAGATTAACAGCCATTTCACGAAGTTCTTCCAAAACAGATGCAATAATCGTGCGTGTTGATTTTATCAGTTTTTGCTGATCGACATCAGCTTCATTATTCAGCAGAATGCGCAGATAAGCAAGAATAGAAGTTACTGATTGCCCCACGCCGTCATGAAGTTCACGGGAAATACGTTTGCGTTCATCTTCCTGTGCAGAAAAAAGTTTATGGATAAGTATGTCACGGCTATGATCTTTTTCCTGCAGTTCAGCCAATAGTTTTTGATTATATTTATCTTTGGCAGCTAATTCACATACCATCTCATTGAAGGTCTGCGTCAAAGTGCCCAGTTCATCTCTGCCCCGATAATAAACACGGACTTTATAATCATTGTGTTTAATTTTTTCGGCTGCCAATGAAAGAAATCTGATCGGTGCGAGTATTTTTGCCAACAGAAGACCTATGGCAAGCACTGCCAGAATGGTTATTATTAAACCGGTAAGTGTGAAATGGGTTATTATTGAAGTAAGAAGCTGCTGCATTGATTTTCCTGATAATCCTATGCAAATGAAGCCGATTTTTCCTTCGTCGATAGATGATGTTACCTGATGAATATCACCCTCATTGCTTTTAAAAAGCTTTGTTTGCGAGGCATAATCGAACGGGGTTATTTGTTTGGGCATGCCGGTCGGATATTGAGTGCCGAAGGTATGCGCCAATATGCGGCCTTTATAATCAGCAATGATAATGTAACGTACATCGTCATTGCTTGATTTTACCTTGTTTATAAGCTGTAAAAGCAAGTAACTGTTTTCCAGAAGGATATCTTCACTGCCAAGTGTAGCAATATATGATGCTATTTCATTTCCGCGGCCGGATAATTGATCATGCAGTGTGTTTTTCAGCCCGGTATATACAAAAAAAAGCAAAAGTGATATTACCATTAAAAGACTTATTATTACAATGGTCAGTATTTTTGTATACAGGCCTGTTTGCTGTTTCATAAGTCTGTCATCACCTTGTCATATATCTTTTTATATGGAGCATACAATTCCGGTTGAGGTGCCACAAATTTATCGATCATTATATTTTGGAGAGAGTCAGCCATTTTGGGGTCACTGTGCATGTTGAACAGAATCTGCTGCAGATGTTCTTTTTGCTCGGCGGGAAGATCACTGCGCACAACGATCGGACCGATAGGGATGTTGTCTATGGTTTGAAAAATTTTGATACCGTTTATATCTTCAGGATGACTTTTCAAGATCAAGTCATAGACAAGGCTGTCAACACACGCTGCATCGATCAGTTTATTTTTCACGGCCCAGATGGATCGGTCATGGCTTCCTGTGTAAATATAATTGCTGAAATAATGACCGGGACTGGCTGTATAGGCGGTATAGAGTTCATTGACAATGCTCATATGACCGGAATAGCTTAACGGATCAGAGAATGCTATTGTCCTGCCGCGCAAATCGTCAATGGAAGTTATATCATTGTGTGATGCGAGTGTTATCAAATAGCTTTGGTAATTTAAGCTTCCCTGATAAAAGACCATAGCTAAAATATCCAGGTTCTGAATACCGTGATAGGAGCAATAGGCTCCGGTAGACATAAATGAAATATCGGCGTCTCCGTTGGAAAGAAGTTGATTTATTTCTTTATAGCCGCGCCGTTGCAGGAGGATAGTAGGTCTGCCCAATTTTTGGCTTATATAATCAGCAAAAGCACGCCAATCTTCAATGGTAACGTTTGGTGATATAACAGTGGATATGACAATACGCAGAGGACGTTCTTCATTATCGTCGTCTGACGTGCTGTATTTTTGATGTATGAGCGGTGAACCTTTGGAAAAATCTATGTATGAATCGTAAGTATTGGGATTAGAGTAATTAAAAGCAATAAAAAAAAGAACCAGTATAAGCAGGACCGCAATATAGTATTTGTCTTTTAAATGATGAAGTATAAACATAATATCAACCTTTGCAAATGATGATGCCTGTGTACGGCTTATACAAAGCCGCAATCTGCAAACATTATAGCACAGCCTCAGAGGATGAGTCCATTAAGGACTTTTTCAATAAAGAGGATTTTATTGGTACTTCTAAAAATTCTTACATTATTTCAGAAAATATCTGATATAAAAAAATGAGGTATATGAAATAATCATAGAAAGAGGATGACGTCTCCGTTATGACAGCAATAGAATATGAGGTGGATATTTGGTTTTCAGCAATATTAAATTTTTTTAAGGCAGGGCCCGACAGAGCACCAATTACCAATAATATGGAAAAAGCAAAGGCTTTGTTCAATTCACAGCAGCGTTCTGTTTTTATATCCATAACTTTGGGATATGCTTTTTTCTACGTATGTCGATTGAATTTTTCTGTAGTAAAGAAACCCCTGCTGGACGGCAATGTACTTGACGCTAACCAGATAGGAACTATGGGGATGGTTTTCTTTTTCACCTATGCGATAGGTAAATTCATCAATAGCTTTATCGGCGATAGATGCAATATAAAACATTTTATGCCGTTTGGACTGTTTATGGTAGCAGCACTTTCAATGATCATGGGAATAGGGCTGCCGTATATTTTGATGGTGCTGTTTTGGGGCATCATAGGTTGGGTTTCAGTCATATGGAGCAGGTCCAAGCATAATCTCACTTAATCAATGGGGCTCCGGCGAAAAACGCGGTACTTATTATGGCATTTGGTTTGCAAGCCATAATATTGGCGCGGGACTTACGTATCTTGTAACTTCCGTTGTCGTTATGCAGTATGGCTGGTGCGCAGGGTTTTGGCTGCCGGGCGCATTATGTATCGTAGCTTCCCTCCTTATGTTCAAATTTATGGCAGACAGGCCGAGAGCATGCGGTCTTCCCACTCCTTATGAGATAAATGGGGAAAAAGATACGACAGTAGAAACTAAAGAAAAAAGCGTGGGCTCTCTCCAATGGGAAGTAATAAAACGTCCGGCAGTATGGATACTTGGATTGTCCAGCGCAGCATGTTATGTCACACGATATGCGATTGAAAGCTGGGGAGTAGTTTTTCTGACTGCTGAGAAGGGCTACAGTATGATAGGTGCAAGTTCACTTCTCACCACCATGCAATTCGCCGGTATTTTCGGCACGTGCCTTTGCGGTTTTATTTCTGATAAATTTTTCAACCATAAAAGAAATGTTCCGTGCCTTATATTTGGTATATTCTGTGCATTATCCGTTGCGGCTTTTGTATGGGGACCTAAAGAATACGATTGGATAAATTGGGTGAGCATGTGCGTATACGGCTTTACCATGGGATCGCTCGTATGTTATCTGGGCGGGCTTATGGCTGTGGAATCTGTCCTAAACGTGCGACAGGGGCTGCCATGGGAATGATAGGCTTATTCAGCTATATAGGAGCATCACTGCAGGAAAAGGTTAGCGGCTTTATAAATGCCGGTAAGACAGTTATAGATGGACAGGCTGTCTATAACTGTCAGGAAGCTTCCCTATTCTGGGTGAGTGCTGCGGTGCTTTCATGTTTATTGGCTCTCTTAGTATGGAATGTAAAAGTAAAAGAATAAAAGATTTACATTATTATAATTCATACTGATGGTTCTTTGAGAAGCAAATATTTTTTCAGCAGGCAAATAAATAATTCCATAGCAGGGCTCAGCCACTTGTTTTTGTGATAAGCGCAGACTGCGGTTATTCTCTGATCATTGAGATCGGTAGCCAATGCCTGCAAAGCCCGTTTGTTCAGCTCATTTTCTACGGTAAATGTGGGAAGAAAGGCGATCCCCATATCACTTATTACGCATTTTTTAATTGCCTCGATGCTCCATAATTCTATGGGCTGCTCTATACTAATATTTTTTTCTTCTAAATAGTGATCAAATAATTTTTGAAAGATACTATTGCTGTCGTTACTGATAAGTACAGTTGTTTTTCGCTGATTTTCAGTCAAAAAATCTGTTTGATCAGCTGCAATAGCAGGAGATGCGATAAGTGACAAAGAAAAATTTGCGAGAAATTCTGTCCTGATGGCGGGCGTATATCCCCCAACATCATAGTGGATGCCTATATCTGCACCATTGTTCATTATTTTATCTCTGATAGTATAACAATTAAGTGTTTGCAGATGAATGCGCACATTAGGCGCTTGTTTCCGAAATGCTTTCAGTACAGGCTGCATTTTGTACACCAGGAGAGTTTCAGGAAGTGCTATTCGCAAACTGCCTGTTAAGTCAAGTGTTCCTTTTCCATAATTGCTGATTTGCTCGGTTGATTGGATAATGGTATCAATATATGGCAGAATATCTTTACCAGCCTGTGTCAGAATCATTTTCCGGCCAATCTTTTCAAACAGCTTGATGCTTAATTCCTGTTCCAGCTGTTGTACTTGAAATGTTACAGTGGATTGTGTATAGTTCAGCCTCTTTGCAGCATTTTGAAAAGTGCCCATTTCTAAAATAGTTTTTACTGTAATCAAATTTCTTAAATCCAATAGCATGTCCTCCTGATAATTCAAATATATCGAATTGACTATTCAAATATTTCAATTTTACCAATATGTTTTTGTGTGATAGTATAGCTCTAATACCAATAAGGTGCAATCCCATAAGATTGCACCTTATTGGTATTAGACATAAAAATTGTTTTGGCAGTAAATTAAGTATCATTATGAGTTGGTACTTTAAATACCAAGGGAGGAACTGTAAATGACTTATAGTGTTTGGCTGTCTTTTTTTTCGTATACGATTATTTCGGCAATTTCACCGGGTCCTAATAATATTCTGGCACTTAATGCTGCCGGAAAGTCCGGAATTAAGATGCAAAGAAGGCTGTTGTCTGGAATATATCTTGGCTTTTTTTGCATAATGATCATTTGTGGTGTTTTTAGTACAGTATTGGCAGTTATTTTGCCGGAGATAACCGACTATATGAAATATGCCGGTGCTGTTTATATCACGTGGCTGGCATATCACGTTGCGACAGGCAGGCCATTGAAAGAAAATAATACAGAAACAGAAAAAAGTTCGTTTAACAGAGGCTTTCTCCTTCAATTCGTGAATGTAAAAATTATTATTTGGGGACTTACAGCTTTTACAGGTTTTGTTTTGCCATATTATGATTCGCCGATTATTATAGTCGGTTTTATATTCCTGCTTTCATTCATAGGTAATGGCTCAACACATATATGGGCTGTTGCGGGAGTGGGATTGGGAAGCCTCTTAAAAAAATATTGGCGCTCCGCAAATATTATCATGGGGCTTTCGCTTTTATACAGTGCTGTAAATTTGGTATTATAAAAATACTTTGATAAAAAATTTTATTTAAAAATTCTTTACTGATCGTTCTTAAAATGTTATGATTAATATCATCTTGGAGGGATTTATGGGACGCAGTAAAGAATTTGAAGAAAGTGCAGTTCTCAAAAAGGCCATGGAACTATTTTGGGAACAGGGCTACGAAAAAACTTCGTTAAATGATTTGGTAAGGCATATGGGGATTCATCGCAGAAGCCTGTATGATACCTTTGGTGATAAACATACTTTATTTTTAAGGGCAGTAGATTTTTACGGTGAAGTTATAAAAAATAGATTGACGGCAAAAATTGCAGGAACAGGGACGGCAAAAAAAGCTATAGAATGTATCTTTGATTTTGCGATTGCAGGAAATAATGATAGACTGGGGTGCCTGTTTGTAAATTCGGCAACCGAGCTGGCTTCCCGGGATAAAGAAGTGGAAGAAAAAACGAAAAAAGCATTCATGCAGACAGAGTATCTTCTTAGGGCACTTATCCGCAAGGGACAAGCAACAGGTGAGTTTTCTTGCAAATATGATTCAGAAATCCTGGCAGAAAGTTTGCATAATACCTTGATCGGCATCAGGGTACTTGCGAAAACATCTGTCAGTCAAGAAAAATTACACCGCATAGTAGATTTTTCTCTCGCAATATTGAGTAAGTAAATTTTTACATAAATTAGAACGATCGTTCTAAAAAATAAATGAGTCAGGCATGAAAATTCGGATTGGCATGATACGGTTTAATGTCTCAATTTTGTGGAAGGGGTGTAATGCAAGATGAAAGCATTTATTATTGATCGTTATGGGACTAAGGCAATGGTTCGGCTCGGTGAAATGCCGGAACCGGAACTGCAAGATGACGATCTGTTGGTAAAAATTCATGCTGCCAGTGTAAATCCTTTGGACCTAAGAATCAGGAGCGGGAAGCTGAAACTCATTTTGCCTTATCAGCTGCCACTCATATTGGGAAATGATTTAGCGGGAGTCGTTGTGAAGATTGGTGCTAAGGTGAGGCAATTTAAACCGGGGGATGAGGTCTATGCACGTACTGATAAAGAACGGATAGGCGCTTTTGCGGAGTTTATTTCCATAAGAGAAAGTGCTGTCGCGAAAAAACCTGAGAAAGTTACCATGGAGGAAGCAGCGTCTTTACCGCTTGTGGGGCTGACTGCATGGCAGGTACTGAATGAGAACGCCAATATACAGAAGAAGCAAAAAATTCTTATTCACGCAGGGTCCGGCGGGGTAGGGTCATTCGCAATTCAGCTGGCGAAGCATATGGGAGCTATTGTAGCAACTACAACAAGTACCGCGAATATAGCTTGGGTGAAGCGCCTTGGTGCAGATATGGTTATTGATTATAAAAATGAGGATTTTAGAACGGTTCTGCATGATTATGATGTGGTATTTGATACTCTGGGCGGGGAAATACTGGAAAAATCTCTGCAGGTGCTTAAACCTGGGGGAAAACTCATTTCAGTAGCCGGCCCGCCTGATCAGCATTTTGCGGAGAATATGAAATTGTCTTGGGGCCTGAAATTGGGACTGCGTTTTTTGAGTTATCAAGTCAGGCGAAAAGCAAAAAAACATCAAGTCGACTATTCATTTTTTTTCATGCGACCAAGCGGAGATCAATTACGCGAGATCAGCTCTCTTATCAATTTAGGAATTATCCATCCGGTTGTGGATAAGGTATTTCCTTTTGAATCAACAAAAGAAGCTTTAGCCTATGTCGAAAATGGGCGTGCAAAGGGTAAAGTCATCATAAAAATGATATAGAAATCGGATACTGTTAGTCGGCTTATCTTGTCTTGCGGTTTTGCTTACAAAAAAAGTGTATATACACTAATAACTAATATTTTTTAATTATGAGGGAAAAATACTGTTTAGAATAAGGAATTTTATTGTAATAAATAAAGGAGAAGATGAAAAGTGTCATTGACTGAGGAGATCAAGGAATTTGCTCTTGATTTGGGGTATAGCAGGGTCGGCATAACAACTGCTGAAAGTTTTTCCAGACATATAGAAGAAGTGAAAAGCAGAGGCGTGATGTATGATTTTTTTGTTAAAAATCCGGGGAATCCATTAAATGGTTCCGAAGTAAAGCAGCTGAGACCTTCTGCAAAATCTATTATTTCTATGGCTTGGGATTATTCACAAAAATCATTCCCAAGATCGCTTATTGGTAAAATCGGGAGGATTTATCAGGCAAGATGCTATAACGTTCCTCCAGATCGGATAAATGGGATGCGGTATCAGCTTATGGTTAATTTTTTAAAACAGCGCGGCTGTCAAATTGGACATGGCATATTTATTCCTGAACGATGGGCAGCAGCTAGGGCCGGCATTACAACCTTTGGCAGAAATAACTTTGCCTACGTTGAAGGAATAGGTTCCTTTATAGTTCTTAGTTCTATTGTTATTGATGAGGAACTGGAATATGATGAACCGACCATGGAAATAGGGTGCCCAAAGGGATGTACCGCTTGCATGAAAGCTTGTCCAACTCAGGCAATTTATGAACCAAATAAACTGAATCCCCGCCGCTGTATAGCATTTAATACGCTGTTTGCACAGGATGGCAACTCAGAGTTTATTACAAGTCATATTCCTGCTGACATTAGGGATAAAATGGGAACAAATGTTTATGGATGTGATGTATGTCAGGAAGTATGTCCGCGCAATCAGGCGAGGCTAAAAGCTAAACTGTTGGAAGATGAATTTTTGATTAAAAAATCTCAAGATTTTAGTTTGGCTAAAATGCTTAACATGACAGATGAATATATGATAAAAATGAGACCGCTGATGTATAGTTACATAAAAGAAAAAAAGTATTTTCAGAGAAATGCGGCTATAGCTATCGGTAATCTGGGGAATCGGGATTACCTTTCTGATTTGGAAATTGCAATGAATGATCCTGAAGCATTAGTACGAGAATATGCAGCTTGGGCTATAGGTAAGATCGGCGGACGTTTGGCCAAACAAGTTTTAGAAAATAAATATGCTCAGGAAACAGCTGATTCTGTAAAAAAAGAAATTAAAACAGCTCTGTTTGAAGCGTAATGATATAAAACCGCTGAGAGGAGGAGTGAGAAAATGAATGATTTGATACACTGGCACAATAATACTATTGGACAGAGAGCAGCAGAGGCTTTAAATAGAAATAATTTTAGCGCTAAATATTTTACTGATCGGCAAACTGCAGTCGAGTACATTTTACGACTTATCCCACGGAAGGCAACCGTTGGTATGGGTGGATCTAGCACAGTAATGGAATTGGAGTTATGGAAACTTTTGGAAGAACGCGGTCATGAATTATTTAATCATAATAAAGAAGGATTGACCGCAGAAGAAAGAAATAAACAACGCTATAAACAGCTTACTTGCGATGTGTTCTTGACCGGATCAAATGCTATTACACTGACTGGAAAAATAGTAAATCGTGATGCTTTTGGAAATCGAGTAGCAGCAATGATATTCGGCCCTAAAAAAGTGATTATTGTCGCAGGAATCAATAAAGTAGTCAGGGATTTTAAAGAAGCTGATGAACGGATCAAGATGCATGCTGCTCCTTTAAATGTCAAGAGGTATGAAATGAACAATCCATGTTTGACGACTGGTGAATGCATAGATTGTAATAGTCCTGCACGAGCTTGCAATATTACGACAATTTTAAGCAGAAGACCGCCGTTGACGGAGATTTATGTGATTATTTTGGGAGAATCTTTAGGCTTTTAAAAATGGGAAAGCAGTGTAGAAAAGAGAATACATTGCAAAAATATTTAAAAATTAAAAGTATAAACTGATATGTACAGGAGTATCAAAGGAGGTGATCAACTGTTCTTTTATACGGCATTTATTGAAAATAGCAATGATTTGATTGCATGGTCGAAAGCCTAAGTGACCTATTTAAGCAACAAGTTTAGTAAAAGGCCGGAGAGGTGGTGATGCAGGATATCAAAAAATTCAGCATGGAGTGAGAGTTTATTTATCAAGGAAATTTGAGAATCTGATGCTGTTCACTATGGCACAGGTAGATTGATCTGCATTTTTGCATAATAGGCAGACGGAAAAGAAAAAGGGGATTTTATTATGGAATTTATGGATGTTATAAAGAAAAGACACAGTATACGCAAATTTAAATCGGAGCCTGTTTCTCAAGATGCCGTTGAAAGTATTTTAGAAGCCGGCAGGCTGGCACCATCTGCCAGCAATTTACAGGCTTGGCGTTACATTGTTGTTAAGGATGCAGAGGTTCGTGCCAAATTGGCTAAGGCATCACCAGTTTCTTTTTTTAGCACAGCACCGGTGATTATTATATGCTGCATTGATCAGGAGGTAATGCATTCGCAGGGAGCACGATATAGGGAACTTCAAGAAGCAGGCGCTTTTTTGGGTGTCAGTATGCCTGCTAAAGAGGTGGAAGAACTCTTGAAAAAGAAGAAGCTTGATGAAGAATTGGTATTAAGGGCGAGCTTGATGTTCAATGCAGCCATATCTATAACGCATATGGACTTGCGTGCTGTGGATTTAGGATTGGGTACATGCTGGATCGGGTTATATGACGGTGCTGTTTTAAAAGAATTACTGGACATCGATGATCGTTACCATGTTGTAAACGTGCTGCTCGTTGGACATCCGGATCAGGCACCAAGTGCCAGACCGCGTTTAAATAAAGAAGAGCTTATTATAGAGGAATTTTAAAATAAGCAAGAATGTTTTTTGTATATAATGTTTATAAAATGAAGGAGGTGCCATCGGTGGAATATCGGTTTTTTGGACGTACAGGAATAAAAGTGAGCAGTTTCTGTCTGGGAACTGGGGCACTTGGAAATTGGGGAAATAAAAATGAAGAGGAATGCATTCGGATTGTGAATGAGGCTATTGCTAATGGCATCAATTTTATTGATACAGCGGATGTGTATTCTGGCGGAGAAACTGAAAAAATACTGGGGAAAGCTTTAAAAGGACAGCGCACAGAGGTCATATTGGGGACCAAGGGTGGATTGCCTATGGGAAATGGGCAGAATCAAAAGGGCAGTTCTAAAATATGGATCAGACGTGCTGTTGAGGGCAGTTTGCGAAGACTGCAGACTGATTATGTAGATTTATATCAATTGCATGTGCCTGATCCGTATACTGATATAGAAGAAACACTCGAAGTTTTAACAGATCTTGTCAAGGAGGGGAAAATACGTTACATCGGAACCTCAAGTTTTCAGGCATGGCAAATTGTTGAGGCACAGTGGGTCAGTGAGCGACGAAATCTGGTACGCTTTGTGAGTGAGCAGCCTCCGTATTCAATAATTAATCGGAGTGTAGAACTTGATGTCTTAGCTGCTGCCGATAAATACGGATTGGGTGTTCTTGTCTGGAGTCCTTTGTCGGGAGGGTTATTGACGGGCAAATATATTATGGGGCAACAGGCTTCGGCAGATTCCCGTGCTGTTCGCATTAAGGGAAGCCCATTGGCAGATAGAGTTAATCCAGAGCGTCAAGAAAACCGTGTTAAATTTGAAGTAATTAATCAATTGAAAGAGATAGCTGATCAGGCCGGTATGACACTTGCCCATATGGCGATGGCTTTTACGCAGGAACATCCTTCTGTCACGGCATCGATCATCGGTCCGCGCACACCGGCGCAGCTTCATGAGATATTAAAGGGGAGTAATATCCGTTTAAATTTTGATATCTTGGATAAAATTGACAGTATTGTAGCTCCTGGAAAAACATTAGATGACTTAGAACGCGGTTGGGCACCTGAATGGTTGTCACATCAGCGTCGCTATGCGGCAGCAAAATAGATTATACAATTTAAAGCCGCTGGCTTAATCGGCAAATCGGTGATATTGGAGTGGCCGCAATAGATGTGTGTTGAAGGGAATATTTGTGATATGAGGATATGTTTTTTGTCCTGCGGTATTTATCAGCCTGAGCTGGATGCAGTACTGTCTGAAATAAAGGAGGATAAAATATTTGACTGTGAATTGACAGTGACCTATCTGCAGGCTAAGCTTCATATTGATTTTGATCTTTTAAAAAAAGACGTCTTACAGGCGCTTCGGCATATTGCGGCAGATAAGATAATTTTACTGTATGGAGCCAAATGCCATCCTGAATTTAACGATTTCCTGCGAGACTGGCAGCTGGTCAGATTCAAACAGTCTAATTGTATTGAATTGATCCTTGGAGACTGCAAGAAAAAAATAGATGATGCCGCTAAAACAATCTATTTGACGGCAGGATGGGTGACAAATTGGGATCAGTTCTTTAATGCGGCAAAAAATACAGATCAGGCTGCTATAAAGCAAAGTTTTGCCGATTTTGGACAATTACTGTTTATTGATACCGGCGTATGTGAGGTGCCAAATAAAAAGATAGAGGAAATTTCCTTATATACAGGTCTGCCGAAAAGTGTAAAAAAGGTTGGGCTAAGCGTTTTCAAGAGTAATATCATAAAAGCTGTTAAGCAGGCACTGCCGGTATGAGATGACGGGGAAGTCCCCAATTTACTGCTTGCTGACAACTGTAGTATGTAAAACCAAAAAACAGTTTTCCGCTGCAGCATGGAAAGCTGTTTTTTGGTTGTCCTGCATAGATATTTTGTAAAAAATATACAATAAATTAATATTTGATAGAAATAAGAGAATTTTTTTTATATGATTCTGCGGTGGCAAAAGCGATCTGTGTAGATTTGGTACCATCATATACATTTACATCGGGTTTTTTATTTTTTTGGATGCAGTTGACGAAGTTTTCCATTTCCAAAAGATATGCTTCAGCGAATCTTTCAGGAAAACTGCCAACACATTCCTGACGTACACCATATTGATCGTAAATAAAACAGAGATTTTTTTCCGGTACAGGGCTTATGCGGAGAGTCCCTTCTGTACCAATAACTTCTGTTTCAACATGATAACCATAAGAAGCTGTGCGTCCCACGTGGATGAATCCCATAGATCCGTTGGCACATTTATACATGGCAATGCCTGTTTCGTCATCATTACTTTTTTTGAATTCCGGATGCTTGAATGTCGAGCCGCCGGCATATACCTCGATAGGATCACTGCCCAAAAACCAACGCATAAGATCAATGTCGTGTATAGCCATATCAATGAAAATGCCTCCGGAGGTCGGGGAAAATTTTATTGCACTTTGAACCAATGCTTCAGGATCAATACCTGTGGCTTTTACCATATAGGGCTTGCCAATTTTTCCAGCTTTTATCTGATCCATGGCGTAAGTGTAGGAAGGGTCGAAACGGCGCATAAAGCCAAGAAAAAATATTAAATCAGGATGTCGCAGCACGGCCTCCTCTGCCAGCCTGCATTCATCTATTGTTGTACCAAGCGGTTTATCACTGAATACATGTTTGCCCGCATCCAATGCGGCCGCTATCTGCCAGCAGTGTTCGCTGCTGGTCGTAATTATGGCAACGGCATCAATATCAGCTTTGGACAACATTTCCTTGTAGTCACTGTATACGTTTTTTACACCAAGCTTGTCACGGGCAAAGTCCAGCTCGTTAGCAACAATGGAACACGCTGCGGTTAATTCTGCATTTTCAATTTTGCTGGCAATGTTTTGTGCATGCACTTTGCCGAGACGACCCAGTCCGGCAATTCCAAATTTAATTTTTTTCATGATGACGGTCTCCTTAGAATAAATAATATGTGAATTTTTGACAAATGAAAACATCAGTGAGAAATGTCATTATAATGTCTGATTACTATTGATAATAAACTGTCAGTAGGGACATCAGCTGATATTGCTTTTGGCAGCACCGGCAATACTGTCGCCGGAAGTATTTTTACCGCCATATTCCTTTACAAAGAAACGTTCAAGTTCTTCCAACGAATGACCTCGTGTTTCGGGAACATATTTTATTACAAAAATAATAGAAACAACGCTCATGGCAGCAAAGGCGAAAAAGGTGTTGGCCAGGCCAACGCTTACGAGCAGCATAGGAAATATGAGTCCTACACAAAAATTTGCTATCCACAAGACCATTACGGCTACACCCATGCCCAGACCGCGCAAACGCAATGGAAAAATCTCAGAAATAATCAGCCAGTTTACAGGACCGATGAGACCTTGGAAGAAGGCAAGATAGATGATTATTGAACCGAGTGTGACGAAGGGAAGCAGGCTGCTGCCCTGCATAAAAAGTGAAGTCATGCCAATGACAGCCAGCATGACGGCTACTCCGACCAAGCCGGTCAATATCATGGGGCGGCGTCCGAAGCGATCCATCATCGCTATGCCGCAGCACATCGCTATGAGCGAAATGGCACCATTGCCTATATTGCCAATAAGAGCGGCTTCTGTGCTGAAACCTGAGGTTTTTAGTATCTCTGTACCATAATATATAATGGAGTTGATACCGGTGAATTGATTGACCAGGGCCATTCCGATACCAATGAAGATCAGATGTCTTACCCAGGTAATACCAAGGTCCTTGACAGTCATTTGCTTAATAGCCGCTTCTTGGTCAAGTGTATTTTTTATGTCTGCTATTTCTTTTTCTGCTTGTTCGGCAGATCTTATCAGATTGAGTACTTCAATGCCTTTCGTCATTTTATTTTTACTGATGAGCCAGCGAGGGCTTTCCGGCATACGCAGCATGCCAATACCCAGTATGACAGCAGGTATGGCGGCCAATGCCAGCATATACCTCCATATGCCGCCGCTCTCTCCAAAATTGATACCTATAATCGCATTGAAGAAGAATGCCAGCAATTGACCGGAAACGATCATTACTTCATTACGGGTGACGATTTTGCCGCGCCTGTCAGCCGGGGCTATTTCAGCCAAATAGGTGGGAACATTGACAGAGGCACCACCAACGGCAAGCCCCAGAACAAAACGGGCTGTTACCATAGAGGCGACATTGGGGGACATTGAGCAAAATAGTGTTGCGGCAAAAAAAAGTACTGATAAAAATAACAAGGTTTTTTTTCTGCCGTACAGATCTGTCACTTTACCGATGCCGATAGCACCAACAGCGGCTCCCAATTGCAGAACGGCGACAACCAAACCTTGATGAAAAGCGTCCAGATTCAGCTGATCCGCTGCTGACATAAACGGAAGCGCGCCATTTACTACACCTGTGTCATATCCAAATAACAAGCCTCCGAAGGTGGAAACAAATATCATTGTTGATAAATTTTTCTTATAATTTAGTGGATGCATAGTTTCTCTCCCTTTTGCATTAAACAAAAATATCTTAAAATAAAGATTATTCAATCTAAATTTTTGAAAATAATATGAGTAAGGTACGTACACTACTGATATTTTGTTGATAAATTCATGATAACATTATGATGAAAAAATGTCATTGATGCATTTTGCTAAAAAATATACATTTCTTGCTGCGTTTTATTTAAATTTGGATTAAGCAATTTTAGTTTATTTGTTTAAAATAAAAAATACACACAAAGAAATTTGATTTCTTTGTGTGTATATGAGGGAATAGCCTGATAAGTTAAAGTATGCGGCAGAGTCAATCAATACTTTTTTGATAAAATACTTTCCGAAAATTGTTTGGTGTAATATTATTAGCTTTTTTAAAGGCTCGGATAAAATGTGAGGAACTTTGAAATCCGGTACGCAGGGATATAGTTTCTATGTCCTCAAATGTATATATGAGGATTTTTTTAGCGGCTTCAAGACGGGTACTTAAAAGATAGGTATGAGGGGATAAATGCATGTATTTGCTGAAAAGGCGGGTGAAATAGTAGGTGCTGAGGCTTACATGAGCAGCGATGTCATTGACAGATATGGATTTGCTGTAATTACTCTGAATGAAACTGAGGGCTTCCCGGATCGTCTTTTCCGCCGGTGATTCAAGGACAGCGGGAGGAGCCGAAAGTTCGCACAGGATACTGTAAATGTTGTGGGAAATAGAAAAAACATTGGAATCTTTTTTGTGTATTTCATTTAGTATGCTGTCAATATAGGGTTCTATTTTCTTCGTGTAATTTTTCTTGAAAAGGCCGGTGCCTCCATTTCTTTCATATATATAGTTAAGCAGGGGCAGCGTATTTTTACCATTGAAATGAAACCATTTTACTACAGCTTGCCTGTCTGCCCAATAAAGATTTTTTTCACGGCAATTCAGCAATACTGCTTCATTGGCTTTAGCGGTAAAAGTTTTGCCGCGCAGAACAAAATTCAGTTCACCGCTTACAATATACTGGAGCATAAAAGCATCCATATAGCTTCGGCTGACACGATAAGGGCTGTCCAGAGAATACACGGCACCCCATAAAATATAAAAAAGATTATCCTGTGTAAAAGAATCTGAAGAACAAAAATACACTCCGTCACGTTTTATTATGCCTGGTTCAGTATGAATCATCAATTACACCATCCTAAGCAAGAAATGTATATTAAAAGGCAAAAAATACATATCAGTGTTATTATTTGCTATTATAATATAAATTGATATAATAAACAATATATTCAATTTATTGGTAAAACATAAAAACAAAATAATATTGGAAAAAGTGCATTTTGAATATAAATATATTTTGCGAAAGGAAGGGAAGCGGATGTCTTATCAAAATCCTCTATTTTTGGGTATTTCTCCGGATCTGTGGAAATATGATGGTTTTGCAGGATCGGCTGGCGTAAATATTTCACAGCAAATACTCAGTGAAGCAGCTTTGACGGGATTTGAAGGGGTGGAAATAGATGATAACGGTCGATTTTTGGATACTGATATGCTGAATTATCATCTGTCATTAAGAAATCTATCAGCTGCAGGACGGGTGACGGGAATAGCTGCCGCGGCGGATAATTGTAAAGGTATTGTGTCTGACTTTCATGTAATGCTAAAAAAAATGGTTTCTTTGGGAATGAAGTATTTGGTTGTGAGAGAAATGAGTCATAACATATTTTTCACCGGAGAAGCTCTGCTTGGTTACAGAGCTTTTTTAAAGAGAGATGATTGGCTGCATCTTAGCAATAATCTTAATGAGCTTGGAAAAATTGCTTCCTCTTATGGAATAAAAATGTGTTTTCAACCGCACATCTGTACGGTTATACGAACACTTGAAGAAATCGATCAGTTAATGGATACAACAGATGAGCGATATGTAAAGCTTTGTCTGGATACAGGCAATTTGTTTTTGCAGAACGCAGTTGTGCAAACAATCAAAAAATTTGGCAGCCGCATAGCGTACGTGAGGTTGCAGGATATGAGATTGAAGGAGCTGAAAGGATGCAGTAAAAGAAATGCCAGCTTTTCCGAAGCTGTATCAGCGGGATGTTTTACAATTCCGGGCGACGGAGAAATAGATTTTGTCGAACTTTTCCTGGCCCTTGACAAGATTGGTTATTCAGGCTGGGTGACGGTAGATGCAGGACGGCAATCAAATGCAGCTGATTCTTTTGAATATTTATTGAAAATATATCATTATATGCAGGCACTGCTCGGTTTTCGATTTACTAATAATAGAACGGAAGAATAAAATATTCCTATAATTATTTTTTAATGTCGCCTGCACGACTTACTTACTGAGGATTTTGTGATACTATTTTCAAGTATTACAGTTAATTATATATTGACTTCAATCTTTTTATTATAATCTGGGCTAATTAGAAAACTAAAGGCCGGAATAAACGCAGGTGTGTTTATTCCGGCTTTTAGTTTATATAATAAGGAGCATTATCAAAATAAATTACTTTACAATAAAAGACAAGGGGAAATTTAGCAAATGAAAAAAAATGCATTAATATTTGTACTGATTACTATATTATCAATTATTTTAACTGCATGCAGCGATCAGGACATGGGCGAAAAGCAATCATCCTCACCGGCTAAGGAGACTGTATTTACTCCTTCAAATAAATACAATAATGAATTGACAGGTGTCACGCTAAGCATCGGTACGGCATCATCGGATCTTGCGCAGTCGATACTTGTAGCCGCCGGATTGGACAATACGCCATATAAAGTAGATTATCATCAGCTTAGAGGGGGCAATTTGGTCCTGGAAGCGATTGCTGCAGGACAGATAGATGCAGGTTCAGGAAGCCAGATACCGCCTATTTTTGCATCCCTGAGTAAAAATGGAGGAAACTTTAAAATAATTGCCATCAGAAAGGGCAATACATTGAATCAGGAGCTGATAGTAAGTCCTCAAGCAAAGGACAGCATAAAAACGGTGGCAGATTTGAAAGGCAAAAAGGTTGCTTATGTCAAAAATACTACGGCACAATATTTTTTATATAAAATGCTGACAGATGCAGGGCTGAAATGGGAGGATATAGATTCTCTGCCAATGACTACATCTGACGGTTTATCGGCTGTAGTGACAGGTGATGTTGATGCATTGGCAAGCTACGATCAGTCTATCATACAAGCGAAGGAAAATGGTGCAGTAACTCTCAGATCAGCGGAAGATGTACTTTCAGGAGATTTTTATTGGTATGCGGCATTTAATACTATCAATGATCCGGCGAAGCATGCGGCGCTGGTAGATTATCTGGAGCGGATAAATGAGGCGGATGAATGGGCCCGCCAGCATCCCGATGAGTGGGCTCAGGCTTATGCGAAGGAAACAAATCAAAAAGTGGAAGATTATAAAAGAATTTTTGAAGCGGGGGAAAAGCAGCGAAAAGGAAGAATAGCCCCTGTAGACAGTGCAACAATAGCATCAGAACAGGATATTATTGATAGTTTTTATAAGCTGGGAGCATTAAAGCAGAACATTGATGCAGCAAGTTTATTTGACAGATCCTTCGATAAAGAAATTTCTAACTTCAAGGTGTATTGATTGGGAGGATTGTAGATGGGAAATAGTGTTGATTCAGCAACTGCTCTTGTTTCAAGAAAAAAAATATTAGGCAGCAAGGGAAAATCAGGGAAAATTTTATTAAAAGGCACTGGTAATCTGTTGTTAATATGGAGCATACCTATTATTCTTTTTTTGTTTTGGACATGGTTATCGTTAACGGGGTATCTTAATCGACTTTTTCCCACACCTGATGAACTGTTAAGAACAACTGTGCGTCTGATAGAAGACGGTACATTGGCCTTGAACTTGGAAGTCAGTTTGATAAGAGCATTCACAGGACTTGCGATCGGCGGGAGTACAGGTTTTATTCTGGGAATATTGACAGGGCAGTTCAGCTTGGTTAATAAAATATTAAATACACCTATTCAGATGATTAAAAGTGTACCACGGCTTGCTATACTTCCATTGGTGTTGATTTGGTTCGGCATTGGAGAAACTTCAAAGTTGATTTTGATAGCGCTGAGTACATTTTTCCCCATATACCTTAATACCTTTCATGGCATCAGATCTATTGACAGAGACTTATTGGAAATGGGAAAAATATATGGTCTTTCATCCTGGGAAATGTTTAAAAATATTATTTTCCCAGGGGCAATATCTTCTATAATGATAGGTTTTCGGCAGTCACTTGGTGATACATGGCTGATCTTGATCGTAGCCGAAACGATTGCGGCAAAATCAGGGATCGGCTATATGGCAACGAACGCCAGAGAATATATGATGATGGATGTAATTGTATTGAGCATGGTAATTTATGCGTTATTAGGATCGTTGTCTGACCTGATTGCGGTCACTGCCACAAAAAAAATGATGCGATGGAATCCAGCTTACAGGAGGACTTGAAATGTCAGGATATTCGCTTGAGATACGGCATCTTACAAAAAAATACGGTGATACAGAGGTATTAAAAGACATTGATCTGACAATAAAGCAGGGGGAATTTGTGGCACTGATAGGTAAAAGCGGTTGTGGCAAAAGTACATTGCTACGTGCTGTTTCAGCATTGACAACCATCACAGGAGGAATAATAAAAATAAATGGAAAGAGTGTCACGGCTATCAATCCGGAAGTAAGATTCCTTTTTCAGGATGCCAGACTTTTGCCGTGGAAAACTGTTTTGCAGAATGTAGTGCTCGGTTCACCGACACGGAGCCGCGAAGCTGCTGTTGCAGCTTTACAGTCAGTTGACTTGGAAATGAAAGCCAATTTTTGGCCGTCAGATCTTTCAGGGGGACAAAGGCAAAGAGCTGCTTTGGCAAGAGCGCTTGTAGGAACTCCTAAGATACTGCTTCTGGATGAACCGCTAAGTGCATTGGATGCACTTACACGCATCAATATGCAGAAACTTATAGAAGCCCTTTGGCAGAAAGAAAATTTTACAGTGGTTTTAGTTACACATGACGTAAGTGAAGCAGTATATCTGGCTGATCGTGTTGTTCTGCTTGAAGACGGTCGGATCGGGCTTGATAAAAAAATAGAACTTTCACGTCCCAGAATAAAAGATAAGGATTCGGCATATTATGAAAATCTTATACTTAATTATATTTTAAAACCAGCAGAAGCAAGTGCAGTATAAAAAAGAAATGGGGATCATTAATTTATGAAAATAACACAGATAGAAATATTTCATGTTCACAGACGTCCAAAATCAGGGCAAAGACCAATTTTAGTAAAAATTTCTACTGACGAGGAAGGTCTTTACGGCATAGGAGAAGCAGGTATGGCCTATGGGGCGGGTGGAAGCGCTGCTGTAGGGGCGATCAAAGATTTTGGTGAATTGATTCTTGGCAGAGATCCGTTTGATACGGAAGCTATATGGGAGCATCTGTTTAAGAAGACTTTTTGGGGTCAAGGCGGAGGAACCGCCATATTTTCAGCAATTTCTGCGTTGGATATAGCCTTATGGGATATCAAGGGGAAATTTTTAAACGTTCCTGTTTATAAATTGCTGGGAGGTAAAACAAATAAGAAATTGCGTACATATGCATCACAGCTGCAATTCGGCTGGGGACCAGTCAGAGGTGCCAGAGGACCAAAAGAAGAATATGCCGCTGAAGCCGAAAATGCGTTGAAAGATGGATATGATGCAATTAAAATAGATGTTCTTGCTCATGACAGAAATGGTAAAAATATTGATAAATTGGAAGGGCCGCTGCCGTATGCACTGATCGAACTGGGAAAAGAAAGAGTAGAGATAATACGAAAAACTGTCGGACCATATGTAGATATAATTATTGAAAACCATGCTAATACAGATTTGGTGAGCGCAATCCAATTTGCTAAATCTATTGAAGAGTATAATATTTTTTTCTATGAAGAGATCAATACACCTTTGAATACCGAACTTCTGAGACATGCAAAGCAAAAAATCAATATTCCCATTGCCTCTGGTGAGAGAATATATTCACGCTGGGGTTATACTCCCTATTTCAAAGATAGATCTATTGATGTTATCCAGCCGGATTTAGGTTCCTGCGGCGGTTTTTCAGAATTTAAAAAAATCGCAGATACGGCTCATACTTACGAAATATCCGTACAAGCTCATGTGGCGGGGACTGGAGTGGCAGAAGCGGCAGCGCTTCATGCTGAAACAAGCATACCAAATTTTTGCATTCATGAGCATCATCAAAAAACTTTACTGCCAGAATACCAGGAACTTTGCAAATATAATTATCAGCCTGTCAATGGATATTTTATTGTACCAGAATTACCGGGGATAGGTCAGGATATAACGGAGACAGTATACAAAAAATCCGATTATACAGTAATCAAGGCATAATATAAAAATTATGTCATTATATGCTGGAATAAGGGCAATAAAAACTTATTCCGGCATTATTTTTTTTTGGAAATTTTCTGTTTATTCGCTCTGGCAAAATTGAAATAATGTGAACTGCATTATTTTTTTTGGAAAAGATACGATTTGCAGTAAATTTTGATTGATTTTTTGCTGCTGTCGTTATATATTTATTAACAGTTATTGCGAAGAACAGTCTGCATATTTCATACAGATTTTTTGTTTGGCATTGATTAAAAACGTGTCGGCAGTAAATAGGAAAATTTCGTAAAATTTTTGTATTTTATGAAGGATTTTCTTTGTAAATGACAAAATAACAAAGGAATAAATTTATGGCGGTATTGCCATGGTTTATAAATAGCGAGTGAGGCGTCTTTTGTATTGAAGGGTGAAACCCGATGTGCAAAAGGCAGCTCTGTGGAAAGATGGAGCCAGTGCCTGTCCGCAAAGAATAAATACAATAATTGTATGCAGAGAATAAGGGGAGTGTTATGAAAAGTTTCAAATTAACAAAAGAACAGGCGGAAATTTTAGTAAATAAGTACCCTACGCCTTTGGCGGTCATTTCTACCGATCAGGTAGAGAAAAATTATCGATTTTTATTGGATAATATGCCGCGTGTACGTGTGTTTTATGCCATGAAGGCAAATCCTTCCCCTATAATCATTGAAAAAATGATTGATATGGGATCCAGCTTTGATGTTGCCTCTGACGGAGAGATCCGAATGCTGCAGTCTATGGGAGTGCGCGGAGAAAATATGATATATGCAAATCCTATAAAGACAGTGCAGGGCCTGATGGCTGCAGCTGAGGCCGGTGTCAATAGATTTACCTTTGACAGTGAGAGGGAAGTCTACAAGATGGCTGAATATGTTCCTGATGCGGAAGTGCTTCTGAGAGTTCGCATAAAGAATGCTAAAGCACTTGTTAATTTGAATGAAAAATTTGGCGCTGAGCCTGAGAATGCTATTTCGTTGCTGAATCTGGCCAGAGAACAAGGATTAGATCCGGTAGGGCTGGCCGTTCATGTGGGCAGTCAGACTTTGTCTACCGAACCTTATTATGAGGCTTTTTCTCTCTGCCGCGGGATTATTGATGAAGCCAGGCAGTTAGGATTTTCTTTAAATATATTGGACATAGGCGGCGGGCTGCCGGTACCGGCGCCGGACACCTGTGTTAATCTGGAGAATATGGTCAGGGAGATAAACGCGGGATTGGATAAATTTTTTCCCGATATTGAAATATGGGCGGAACCAGGACGATACATCTGCGGAACAGTAATGAATGCGATCACACGCGTGATCGGTAAACAGATACGTGATGGGAAGATCTGTTATTATTTGGATGACGGAGTGTATGGAATATTCTCCGGGGTATTTTTTGATCATTGGGAGTATGAACTGAACAGCTTTAAACAGGGAAAGATGCTGCCGTCGACTTTTTTTGGACCGAGCTGTGATTCTCTTGATGTATTGACCAAAGATTATCCGTGTCCAGATCTGCAAATAGACGATATTGTGGTGGCCAGCGATTGCGGTGCCTATACGGTTGCATCTGCGACTAATTTCAATGGTTTCGCCAAAGCGCGTGTAATTCATTGGGAGAAGGAAAAAGAGCGATTAGGTACTGCAGCAGAACAGAAAAGTGATTGTGAGGCTGTTGTTTGAAAGTTATGGGGGTGGGGTCATATATCAAGCATAATAAACGCATTGATAATAGCTGCGGTGCTGGTATTTGTCTATTATGATATGATGCATGGCACTGGGGCGTCAGGTTTGAACAATGTTTTTGTATTGGGAGCTGTAGGTGTGGCTGTTTTGATTGCTGCAGTAAAAATATTTTTGGCAAAACGCAGAAAAAAATAATGGTGCATTCCCGCAGTGTCTTCCTGAAAGAAGAGTATTGTCGGTAAATTTGACAGAAGGCCGCTTAAAATTAATAAATGATTTTATGGCGGTCTTTTTATATTGCGATAATTGGAATAAGAATCCGGGCAGCCTGAATTTTATTGTTGTAGAAAGAAAGTGAGGTAAAGCTTATGATGCAGGAAGACGCGCCGCTTTTTGCGGCTATGCAGAAATATGTGAATGATAAGGCTGTTGCTTTTCACACACCAGGGCATAAACAGGGAAAAGGTGCAAATGAGATATTAAAAAAAATAGTGACACCTATGGGATTGAAAATGGATGTTTCTCTCATGGAAGAATTGGACGATTTATTTGCACCGGAAACATGCATAAAACAGGCTCAGGACTTAGCTGCTAAACTTTATGAGGCCGATGAGAGTCTTTTTATGGTGAACGGTACGACCGGAGCTATTCATATCATGCTTTTTTCCGCACTTGCTCCTGGCGATAAGATAATCATACCAAGAAATGTACATAAAAGTGTTTTGGGAGCAATTATCCTTTGTGGAGCTGAACCAATTTTTATCGAACCTGCAATCAATACAGATTTAGGTATAGCGATGGCTGTACAGACTGAGTGTGTGGAAAAGGCAATAGCAGCCAATAAAGATGCAAAGGCTGTTTTTTTGGTATATCCAACTTATTATGGTGTTGCCTGTGATATAAGAGAAATAGCGGAAATCGTCCACAAGAACGGGATGCTCCTATTGGTGGATGAGGCGCACGGCCCCCATTTGAAATTTTCTGAAAAACTTCCTGTGCAGGCAATGGACGCGGGAGCAGATATGGCAGCACAAAGTACGCATAAAATATTGGCGTCTTTGACGCAAACTTCAATGCTGCATATAAAATATAAACGGGTAGATATAGAGCGTGTACATATGGCAAATTCATTACTGCAGTCCACAAGTCCTAATTATCTTTTGCTGGCATCGCTTGATGCGGCCCGCAGACAAATGGCACAAAAAGGAAAAATGCTTATAGACAACGCAGTGCGTCTGGCCGAAAAACTGCGTGAACGGATAAATACAATAGCAGGTTTATATTGCTTTGGAACAGAAGTGGCTGGCAGTGAAGGGTGTTTTTCCATCGATCGGACTAAAATAACGGTAACTGTAAAAAAACTGGGAATTACAGGTTATGAGGCGGAAAAAATACTGCGTCACAAATACAAAATTCAATGTGAGCTTGCCGACATGTATAATGTTTTATTTATTATATCCCTGGCTGACAGTGAAAGAGAAACAGAAATTTTATATTCCGCGTTGGCTGAGTTAGCAGATGATCATAGCGGGAAAATAAAGGAAGCTGTTGCGGATGAGGTGGATATACCATTGCCGATAGTAAGAATGACACCGCGCCGGGCTATGTTTGCCGCTCATGAAAATATTGATTTCATAATGAGTGAAAATCGTATTTGCGGCGAGACTATAACCTTTTATCCGCCGGGGATTCCGCTTATTTATCCGGGAGAGATAATTTCCGACAAGCTTATAGAATATATAAAAAAAAGGCAGCAGGCAGGCGCAAAAATAGTTGGTCCTGCTGATACCAAACTGCATACGATAAGGGTGATCAGATGAAAGGTAAATTAATCATAATAGAAGCGGGCGATGGTTCGGGCAAAGCAACGCAGACATCCTTACTTTATAAGCGTCTTGTAAGTGAGAAAAAAAAGGTTTGCAAAGTAGAATACCCCGATTATAAAAGTGAGTCTTCCGCTTTAGTAAAAATGTATCTGCGGGGAGATTTCGGCAAAACGGCAGAAGCGGTGAATGCTTATGCCGCATCAACATTTTTTGCCGTGGACAGATATGCGTCCTATAAAACAAAATGGAAAGAGCAATATGAAAATGGAGCCGTGGTAATCGCGGACAGGTATACAACCTCCAACATGGTGCATCAGGCAGTGAAAATAAAAGAAATGAAGGAACGCAGTAACTTTCTGGACTGGCTTTTTGATTTAGAATTCGGTAAGATGGGATTGCCGCAGCCTGATATGGTCATTTTTTTGGATATGCCGCCGCAGTTTAGTGATGAACTTTTGAAAGTACGGGGAGCTTCATCGGGCGGAAATGATATACATGAAGCGGACAGAGACTATCTGCATCACTGTTATCGTGTGTATAAAGATATCTCAGCAAAGTATGATTGGAAAAAAGTCGATTGTGTTAAGAACGGGAAAATCAGATCTGTAGAATCAATACATGAAGATATATATGCCATGATAAAAAGTTGTGTGAATTTTTAATTTGATAGATTCGATCTGAGAAAATATAATGCAGACTAAACAGCGGGACTGTGCACCATACTTATCGTGTGCAACAGTCCCGCTGTTTAGTTTGAAGGTTTCTGTTTTTTATTAGTATCTGTTCCTCTGGGAGAGGATAGCCGAAATTATAACTTCAGCATTTTATAGTAAAACGCTTCGACATCTTCCTGCGTCACTGGCTGGCGGGGCGATCCCTCTATATCTATTTCTAGAAGCGCCTCCCTGCTCATTTTAGTAATTACGGCTTTGTCGACAGCGCCGATATCCAGCTTCATATCCACACCCACAGCGGTAAATAATGTTTTGATCTTTTCGATCAATCCGTCGGCAGCTTCATCCGCCGGTACTTCATGTGCGAGCGGGTCAATATAATCCAAAATCTGCTTATACTGTTCGGCGCAGACATCACGCGTGTATTCGATGTTGGGGATTTGTGCCACTCCTACGCCAAGCCCGTGAGGAACACCATATGAAGCCGACAGCGGACACGAGACCGCATGCGGCAGTACACAGCCGTTTTTTGACTGTGCGATCCCGGCATACATTGAAGCCAGCGCCATATATATACGTGCTTCTTTGTCACCGCTCACTGCCTTGGGAAGATATTGGAAGGTCAGTTTAATGGCTTCCTTGGCAAAAAGATCCGCCATGATGTTTTCCAGGGTCGCGATATATGCCTCCAAAGCATGTCCCAGAACATCCAGACCTGTATTGGCGCATATAGAAGCAGGCATTTTATATGTCAGCTCCGGATCTACATAGGCATATTTGGGAAGCAGTATTGAAGAATACATGACATCCTTTATATTATCGGTATCTATCAATACGATGCACTCGGAGACCTCTGAGCCGGTGCCCGATGTCGTCGGTACAGCTATAACCGGTAGCAGCGGATGCTCCGGCACTTTGGCATTGTCCTTTCGCAGATACATATAATCCATGATGCCGCCTTCGTTGGTGGCAATTACCGCGGCACCCTTGCCTACATCCATGGAGCTTCCTCCGCCGATGGCAATAATTATTTCGCAATGCTCTGCGCGTATCTGTTTTGCACAGCTGTCTACACTCAGAACACTGGGATTGGGTGTAAAATCATCGAAAATGCAGTAAGCTATATTATTTTCTGTCAAAGCCGCGCATATCTCATCGGCAATATGCAGCTTTCTGAGATCTTTGTCTATCACCAGCATCGCTTTTCCGGCATTTTCTGCCTTGACACTTTCGGCAATATCCTTTGTTTTTCCCGGACCGAATTCTATCTGCACATCATGCTTGTAAGTAAATGGCATAAACACAATGAAAACCTCCCGCGCTTATAATTTAGGTGTAAACCAGCCAGTAGGCGCCGGTTCCAAATTGATATTGATCTGCTTGACCTCGGTAAATTCGTCCAATCCATAGGTGCCAAGTTCACGGCCGATACCGCTTTGCTTATAGCCGCCCCATGGAGCTTCATTGTAGACAGGACTGAATTCATTGATCCAAGTAATGCCCGCACGTATTTTTTTTATTACCTTCAGTGCTTTGGCGCCGTCTTTGGTAAATACACCGGCGGCCAGACCATAAGCGGTATCATTTGCCAGCTCTATAGCATCATTTATCGTATGGAATTTTTGCAGACACAAGACAGGTCCGAATATTTCTTCTTTCACGATAGTCATATCCGGTGTGCAGTCACCAAAAATAGTCGGTTCGACAAACCAGCCTCTGCTCAGTTCTCCCTCCATGGCTCTGCGCCCGCCGCACAGCAGTGTCGCGCCCTCTTTTTTACCTGTTTCAATATAGCCGATCACTTTTTCCATATGGCTTTTACTGATAAGAGGACCCATCGTGGTATTCTCTGCCAGTCCGTTGCCTAATTTTATCTGCCCGGTATATTCAACCAAGGCCGCGGTAAAGCTGTCATATATAGTATCCTGTACCAAAATGCGGGAACCGGCCGAACATACTTCACCCTGGTTGTAAAAAATTCCGAAAGCCGCATAATCAACTGCCGTGGCAATATCGGCGTCGTCAAATACCACTACCGGCGATTTGCCGCCGAGTTCAAGGCAGATGCCCTTTACGTTGTTTGCCGCAGCGCGCATAACACTGCTGCCCGCTTCAATGCTGCCTGTGAATGCTATTTTTTCCACATCTGTATTTGCCGCCAACTCGTCACCCACATCTGCGCCGCTGCCCAATACCAGATTGACCACGCCTTTGGGAAAGCCTGCTCTCTCCATCATTTCAAAAAGCATTACTGCCGACAGCGGCGTATAGCTCGCCGGTTTTAAAACGACGGTATTACCCGCTGCCAGCGCAGGCGCCAGTTTCCACATTGCCAGCGATATCGGAAAATTCCATGCCACGATCATTCCCACCACGCCGATAGGTTCGCGTACGGTCATTGACTGAACATTGGGATTGGGAACGGCATAGGTCTGTCCTGAAGGTTTTGTGCAAAGTCCTGCATAATAACGCAGACAGGCTGCACTGTCGTAAACGTCATAACTTGACTCGGTCAGAGTTTTTCCATTGTTCATTGTTTCTACACGGGCTAATTCATCGACGTTTGCTTCCATTTCATCAGCAAATTTATTAAGCAGTTCAGCACGTTCACCGGCTGTGCTGTCCCACCAGCCGTCCTCATAGAAAGCTCTTTTCGCCGCTTTCACGGCTGATCGGGCATCAGCACGAGTTCCCTTGGCAACAACCGCTATCTGTTCTCCCGTCGCGGGATTGATGATCGCGGTAGTATCACCCGAAGATGACGGTACCCATTCTCCGTCTATATACATCTTTTTTATTTCCGGCATTTTCTCCACCTCAAGCTTCATTATCAGTTACAATACGCGCATCGACTGCTATTACTCCATCTTCATAGGCAAAAACAGGATTCAGATCCATTTCCCGTATATTAGTATATTTAAACGGAAAATAAGATAATTCGGAAATGGTTTTTGCCAGAAACTGCATATCAATGCTTTTACCGCCGCGTATTCCCTCAAGCAATTTATATGATTTTATACTTTTGATCATTGTCAGGGCTGTTTTTTCATCGACGGGAGCGACCTTGAACACAACATCCTTCAGCACCTCCGTGTAAATTCCGCCCAAACCGAACACGACTACGGGGCCGAAAGAAGCATCATTGGTCAGTCCGATTATCACTTCTCGTCCTAAATCAAGCATATGGTACATGATTGCGCCGCGAAAATCACGTCCCTCAGCGATTTTTTCCAGAGTCTTAAACGCTTCCCTGGCTTTGTTAGGACTGTCTATGCCCAGCAGCACTCCTCCCACATCAGATTTATGTATGATCTGCGGAGAAACCACCTTAATAACCACCGGCCAGCCCAATTCTTCACCGGACTGAGCCGCTTCCTCAGCCGTATGTACAAATGAATACGGCGGGACAGAAATATTATTTTTTTGCAGCAGTTCCTTGACATCCGGCTCCAATAAATTATTCGGAAGCACTGTACCGACCGTCGGCATACTGGAAGCTTCAAAAGTTTTCCCAAGCTTTTTACACTTATAATATTGGGCCATCTTGGCAAACACCTTGACAGCGCGCTCTCCCGATATAAAGGCTGGAATTCCCTCCTGTTCCAATCGGTCAAGCGATTCATTCATATCTGTACCTACGCTTAAAGAAACCGCAATGGGCTTACCCGTACTCTTACCCGCCTGTATAATGCCTTCCGCTATCGGAGCTGATTTCAAATACGGTGTTCCGATATAGAGTGCGACAGCTGCATCGTATTCCTCCAGTGCGTTCGCAAGAGCATCCCGGTACTGTTCACCGGTGCCCTCTACCGTCAGATCCACCGGATTTTTGATACTGGCAAAGGACGGCAGGAATTTTCCCAATGTCTCCTTCATATTTTGACTCGGTTCGGGCAGACTCAGCCTGACCTCCTCTGATTTATCGGTAGTCATCACTCCCGGTCCGCCGGAATTAGTGACTATGAGTACACGTTCTCCTTTTATTTCCGGCAGTGCCGAAAAGCCTCTGCATATATCAAATAAATCTTCCAGACTTTCCGCACGGACAGCGCCGCACTGTCCCAGTGCGGCATCAAATACCGCATCCACACCTGCCATGGAGCCGGTATGGGATAGTGCTGCACGCTGACCGGCGCTGCTGTGCCCGGCTTTTACTATAACCACAGGCTTGATTTCGGTCAATTCCGACAATACCTTCATAAAAGCACGTCCGTTTTTTACCGCTTCCATATAGATGGCAACAACCTTAGTTTCGTCATCGGTTTTCATCCATTCCAGAAATTCCATCATGTTGAGATCAAGTCCGTTACCGAAGCTGACAAATTTGGAGATGCCGATTTTCTGAGCTTTGGCCATGGACATCAATATACCGCCGACGGCGCCGCTTTGAGAAATTATTGCTATATTCCCCTTTGGAGGACGTGTTTCCAAAGTCGCCAAAAGATTGCTGTGAGTATTGACGACACCTGCACAATTCGGTCCCACAAAACGCATGCCGTACCTGCTGGCAATTTCTAAGAGTTCCTGCTCCCCCTGAACATTTCCGGCTTCGGAAAAACCTGATGTTATAATTGCCGCGGCCTTGATGCCGGCTTGACCGCATTCTTCAAGAATATCCTTGACTATCGCAGCAGGTGCGGCAATCACCGCCAGCTGTACCTGTCCTTTTAATTTAAGTACGGAGTCACAGCCGGGCACATTCTCCATCCCCTGAGCTTTGGGATTAACGGCATAGACATTGGGCATATTGCCTTCTTTGAGTCTGTTTATGATGACTGCCGCCAGCTTTCCCGGTTTTACGGAGCCAAACACGGCAACTCCCGCAGGATAAAATAAATCCTGATAAATCATATGCAATGCCTCCAATATTATAATGCTGTTTTTATTTCCGAATGCATTCCCTTTTCAATGGCAAAAACGTTGCTCTCAGCTACCTTCGGCCATTTTTCCGTTACTGCCTTCACGACATCGTCCTTAGAAATTATTTCTTTTAACCGCGTGCTTTGCAAAATACCACCCAGTATATATATATTATCCCTTATCCGCTTGCCTTGATAAAGCGGCAGATCGGTATTGGAAAGGCATTTGACCGCTCCGCCGGCCTGCGTTACTTCCTGCCATACTTCTTTCAAAGTCGGATACGGTGCCTTGCCCAGCATAACGGCCGTCGGCTCCCAGCAATTGTCATAGAGGAAAAATTCTCCGCCTTTTTTCAAGTATTTCACGGCCTTAAGTGATTCGGAACGTTCCATTGAAATAACCAGATCAGCACTGTTCTGAGGGATATCCGGCCCAACGTTGCTCCGTCCGAACCGCAGCTGTACCTTTACAAAACCGCCCCGCTGTGCCATACCTTTAGTCGGGTAATAATTGACGGGCATCTCCCTGGTAAAGGCGACACTGGTTAAAATATCAGCTATAGTCAATACGCCCTGTCCGCCTACCCCTACAATGTAGATATCATATTTTTTTATTGACATAATTATTACTGCTCCTTTACTAATGCATCAAACTTGCAAACCTGAGTGCAGATACCGCAGCCGTTGCACTGAGCATAATCGATCGAAATAGTGTTGTCAGCAAAAGCAATGGCCGGACAGCCCGTAATATTTATGCATTGCTTGCAGTTAACGCATTTTTCCAGATCAAGCTTAATTGCCGAATATTTAATTTTTCTCCTGTTTGATTGAATCGCACACTCGCGCCTTGCCAGAATAACGCTCACACCCTGGTATTGCATCGATTCCGCTATAGCCCGTGCCGTTGTATCCAAGTCATACGGATCGATAACATGAAAATCTTCTACACCTAATCCTTCTACTACTTTTTTCAAATCAAGCTGTTTCCAGCTGCCAAGCTGGAAATCCTGAGCCGTTCCGGGATTTATCTGCATGCCGGTCATGGAGGTCCAGCCGTTGTCCATTATAATAACGGTCAAATTTGCATTATGCTGCAGAGCATTCACCAGCCCTGCCATACCGGCATGGAAGAAGGTTGAGTCGCCGATCGTCGCCAGCACCGGATTTTTGGTACCGCCGTATACCAGTCCCTGAGCCAGCGGAATGCTTGCTCCCATGGAAACCTCTGTCCACAGCGCGTTGAAAGGCGGCGTCGTACCCAAAATCGTACAGCCTATGTCGCCGGTGACAACGACCTCGCTCTTTTTCATTTTCAATTTGCTTATGGCATTCTGTATCGATATATATGTGCCGCGGTGCGGACAGCCGGCGCAGACGGTTATAGGCCGTGCCGCACATTTCTTTTCCGGTGCCGTATCCGTATTCTCCGGTAGAGCGGGCAGTGCTGTATTTAATAGTTTGCATATGCCGTTTACCAGATTATCGGCATCATAATAGCCGATGCGTGAATATGTGCCGTCATTTTTACCCAATATATCCACTTTGACGCCAAGCTTGTATGCGTTAAGATATACTCGGTTTTCCAGATAAGGCTCCAGCTCTTCAGCCACCAATACTCTGGTGCAGTGCTTCAAAACAGCATTGATTTCATCATCCGGATATGGCAGTGTATTATGCAGTTTCAAAACGGAAATATCGTCCGTTTTTATCTGATTTTCCTCTAATATATCAAAAGCTTCATCGATATAGCTGTTGCCCACACCCACGGAAATAACGCCGACTCCTTTAGAAGTTTTCAGACAGAGACTGTTCAGGCTGCTCTCGGCAATATATTTCCCTGCCGCATCCAGCCTTTCTATCAGCGCCTTGTGCTGATTCATACAGATCACCGCACCGGCCTTGGTATACTTTTCCATATTGTGTTCGAATAGCGGATGATCCGTTTCCGGTAAAATACGTTCTTCGATTTCCACCAGACCGTGCGATTGCGATATGCTTGTGACCGAACGCAGAAATACCGGACCTTGTATCGCTTCGGCCAGCTCAAAGGCGTATTTTGCCATATCATACGATTCCTGCAGATTAGACGGTTCCAGCACCGGCATATCGGACAGCAGGGCAAATCCTCTGCTGTCCTGCTCAGACATTCCCGCACTCACACCCGGATCGTCAACCACATAAACCACCAAACCGCCGGTACAGCCGGAATATGCAATGCTGATAAGGCTGTCATAGGCCACGTTGACACCGGTCATTTTCATAGCGCACATTGTACGATACCCTAGCAGAGCACCGCCGGCAGCCACTTCAAAAGCAACTTTCTCGTTTGTGCTCCATTCTACATGGGTTCCCTCTATATCCATTTTTAAAAGACTGTCGATCATTTCCGTAGATGGCGTTCCGGGATAACCGGCCACTGTTTTGACTCCGGCGGCCAAAGCACCGTACGCCACGGCTTCGTTGCCACTGATAAGTTTTTTAGTCATTTTTGTATTATTCCTTTCACCCAATAAAGCTTGTTAATGAATATCGTTTGATAATTAATCTTTCCAGTATTTTGCATCAGCAAAGGGCCATGCGATGCAGCGGCTTTTCAATGACTGATTCTCTATTTATCTATTACCAAATCGGCACCATCCTGATGCAGCAAAACTTTCACCGCATTAACTGCGGCACGGCGCTGCAGTTCTTCCAGAGCCTCTTCTGAATAATAGGATATATGCGGTGTTATATGAATATCATCGTACTTAAGAATATCCTCATCTGCCGCCGGAGGCTCGTTCGCCAGAACATCCAAAAAGGCGCCCTTGATCTGCTTGGTACGGACGGCCTGCAGCAGTGCCGCCTGATCGACTATTCTGCCTCGGGCTGTATTGATCAAATAACTGTTGCTGTTCATTTGAGCGAAGTGCTCCGTTCCGAAAAAATTTTCCGTCTTTTTTGTATACGGCATATGAATACTGACAAAATCAGCTGTTTGCAGTCCTTCCGCCATGGAAATATATTCTGCACCGCATTCGGCGGCCTTTGCGGGAGTCAGGGAAGGACTGTATGCCAGCACTTTTATTCCCAATGCAGCAGCCTTTCCGGCTACCTTCTGCCCTATGCGTCCCAGCCCTATGATAAAAAATCTGACCGCACTGAGGCGATGCACACGCATATTCAGAGCCGGCATGCCCCACTGTCCGTCAATGACCTTTGCCTTGAATCCCATGACCGGCTTCTTTATGCTGCATACGGCAGATATTATATAATCGGCAATATCCTCATCACAATAGCCGGGGATATATCCCACGGCTATATTATTCTCTCCGGCTGCCTTTAAATCTACATTATTATAACCGGTTCCATAATTGGAAATGATCCTGCATCTTTTCAATTTTCCTATCAGGTCGCGGTCCACTGGTATGTTGATCTGACTGAGTACCGCATCGGCCAGCGGAGCAAAAACTTCTGCATCCTCGCGGAATGTCTTATACGTTGAATAACGTATGTCATAGGTTTTTAAATATTTTTTGAATATACTGTTTTCAATATTATAGTTGGTCCATTCATCATCAATTATCCATAATAATGGATGCATCTCAACCCATCTCCCTGTGTTTCCAATATTCATCCCCAAAATATTTGCCCCTGAATATAATTTAAATTATTAAAAATTATAATGATAAACATTTTTTGCAATTTAAAGTATTTTATAAATTGCTATTCATTGGAAATTGCGGCTTTATAGTAGCTGTCAGATACCAAATCTGTACCTTTTATTGGATTAGTAGTAAGCTTCATTTTTATCCATAAATCGGATGCCTTCTGGGCTACTTCAGCCATTTTACCGTTTAACAGATAATTGTTGGTCATATCTTTATCGAAGTATTCAATATTAGGCAATTGAGCTTTGAATTCTTCGGGTGTCAGATTCTGACTTTTAGCCATAATCGGTATGGCATCGTCAGGATTATCCTTGGCATATTGAACAGCGCGGAGCCAAGCTCTTATTATCCCTTGAATAGTTTTAGGGTATTGTTTTGCAAAGTCACTATTGATTGCTAATGCGTCGACAATTACACCCGGATATTGTTTGCTGCTGACCAGAGTTTTACCGAAGGTGGTGGCATTAGCTTTTGAAAGCCAAGGTTCCCATGTAACGGCGGCCTCAACATTACCGCCAACAAAAGCAGAACCAGCATCGCCGGCAGTCATGTTTTTAATATCAAAATCTTTCATGCTGAGTCCCTGTTCATCAAGCATTGTATTGAACCAAAATAAAGATGCTCCGCCGGTGGTATCAAGTGCTATAGATTTTCCCTTTAGATCGGCTAAGGTATTATAGCCTTTTTTTGCCACTATTCCGTCGCCACCGTTGGAGTTGCATAAGGGCAGCACAGAATTGATGTCTAAACCGGAAGATTTTGCCATGACCTCTGTATCTATGGTCTGTGCCATTCCCTGTATCTGCCCGGCTTTAGCAGCCATCTTTAAGTCACCTGCCGATTCAATCACACGAATATCCATATCAATACCTTCATCTTTAAAGAATCCCTTTTCCAGAGCTAAATGCAAAGGTGCATAACCAATCCAGGTTGTAGCCCCCAGTGTTACTTTACCATTATAAATTCCTGCAGCTGCTGCATTTTCTTCTGATGAGTTGTTTTTTGCTGTTTTTGTATCACCACATCCAGAAAAAAATATTGACATGCCAACAGCCATAAACATAATTACCGCTTTAACTTTTGAATATTTCATGTTATCCAATCCCTTCATCTCTTTTTAATTATTATTAAGATTTATATAAATCATATCGCTGCATTAATAATAATTTCATTTATACAGCGACATAAAAAATGGCACTTACCCGATATGGGTAAGCACCATTGCTTATATGTGCCCATTATATATTCACTATGTTTGAATTGTCAACTATACAATATTAAAATAATTTATAAAATATTTTGTTCTATTTTAAAACATCTATGTATTGTAAATATAAAACTGATTTTGCTTTTATATTATACGGCGGGATAATATTATATATACATTATTATAACTTTTTAGTAATATTTAATGTCTGTATAAATTTATATAAAAAATGATAAAATATTTGCTGTGTTTTGGATTTGTCCTTATCAGGCTGGATGAAAAGCAAAGTCGTGATGTATTATCCGGTGAATCCATGCAAGAAAAATTCAGGGGCACTGGCTGTATTTGAAAAACTCAAATGACAATGGCTAGAAAACGTGTAAAGATTTGGTCGCAGCCTGATTATGACAGTGCCAGAGAGTATGACAATTCTTTCAAATTCAAAGTTGCCTTGAATTTGGTAAACTACTATTGATGCTAACTACAAAAAAAAATTCTTTTAATTATTTATTGACAAAACTTTATTCTCTAAATATAATATAAGTAAATCAAAACTATTTTTCATGTCCTTGAAATAAGAGAAATAAAATTTCAAATATAAAAAACAATATTTTATTATTAAGGAGAGTATATGAAAATAATATTAGCATCACATGGTCATTTAGCCAGAGAACTTCTTAATTCTGCAGAAATGATATGTGGAAAACAACAAAATATCGGTGTTATAGAATTTATACCAGGAGATGATTTAGATAAATTAAAAAGAAAATTTTCAGAATGTATGGATGATTCCGTAGAAATATTAATTATAACTGATATATTTGGCGGTACACCATATAATATTGCAGCTGGATTTGCATTGCAAAACAAACTCTGTATGGTTATTGCCGGTGGGAGCCTGCCAATGCTTCTTGACGTTCTAACACTTTGCAGTGGAGAAAATATTTCTGCAAAAAAATTAACAGAAATTATTTTATCGAATAAGATCAATTATGTTCGTTTTTGTGAGAAATTATCGCATTTATCAGAATTGGAGGAACTATAATGATAATAAAATTGTGTCGAATTGACGATCGTTTAATTCATGGACAGGTAGCTACGGTGTGGGCAAAAACTGCAAATGCTGAAAGAATAATAGTTTGCAGTGATGAAGTAATGAATGATACTATTCGTAAAACTCTTATATTACAGGTTGCACCTCCTGGTATTAAGGTCAGTGTGGTAGATGTTGAGAAAGCAGTTCGCGTTTATAAAAATCCAAAATATAAAGAAGATACAGTATTTTTTTTATTTATCTGCCCACAGGATGTCTTGCGGATGGTTGAGGAGGGAGTACCCATAAAAAGTGTTAATATTGGAGGTATGTCTTTTAAAAATGGGAAAAAGCAGATTACCAAAGCTGTATCAGTAGATGATTGTGATAAGGAAACATTTAAAAAATTGCATAAATTAGGAATAGAACTTGAAATACGTCCGGTTGTAAATGATATAAAAATAGATATTATGACCAAAATTTAAAAAAATTATTAATCCGACGGTAAATATCATTTTTGAAAGAAGGTTTAAGTTATGGTGCTGAGTACATTTCAAATTATTTTACTTTTTTTAGTTGCTGCTGTCGCAGGAATGGGAAGTGTTTTGGATTCTTTTCAAACACACCGGCCTCTGGTTGCATGTACTTTGGTGGGGCTGGTTTTGGGAGATATTACTATGGGAATTATTTTGGGAGGAACTTTAGAGTTGATTGCTCTGGGATGGATGAATATCGGTGCTGCACAGTCACCGGATTCAGCATTGGCCAGCATTATTTCCGCGATGCTTGTTATCATCGGTAACCAGCCAATTGCAACGGGAATAGCGATTGCCCTCCCTGTTGCTGCTGCCGGACAGGTTTTGACAGTTATTGCCAGGACAATTACGGTCATGTTTCAACATGCTGCCGATAAGTATGCCGAAAGTGGTAATTTCAGAGCAATTGATTTCTGCCATATCGGTGCATTGGTCATACAGGCATTGCGTGTTTCCATTCCTGTTTTGTTGATTGCATTATTTGTTAGTCCGGCAGGTGTACAAAATTTATTAGCATTAATTCCTGCTTTTATAACTACAGGTCTTAAAGTAGCCAGTGGATTTATTGTGGTTGTAGGATATGCCATGGTCATAAATATGATGGGAGCAAAATATCTGCTGCCATTTTTTTTCCTTGGTTTTGTGATTGCCGGTTTTACTACGTTTAATTTGGTTGCTTTCGGCGTTTTAGGCCTTTTCTGCTCTATTGTTTACGTACAGCTTAACCCTAAGTTTCAGATGAACCAAACGGCAGTGGCTGATATTTCTTCCGCGTCCAACAGTATTGATGATGAATTAGATAATTAGGTAAGGAGAATTCATATGGATATTAAAAAAAGTTTAACAAAAAGCGATTTAATCAACATGTTTATAAGAACAAATTTCCAACAAGCTTCTTTTAATTTTGAGAGAATTCATGCGCTGGGGTTTTGCTTTAATATGATTCCCGCAATAAAAAGATTATACAGTTTGCCTGAGGATCAAACTTCTGCTTTAAAAAGGCATTTATCATTTTTCAATGTTACGCCTGCGTGTGTTGGACCCGTACTTGGTGTTACGGCAGCTATGGAAGAAGCAAAAGCTAATGGTGCTCAGATTGAGGAAAGTGCTATCAATAGCATTAAGATTGGTATGATGGGGCCGTTTTGCGGTGTTGGTGATCCAATTTTCTGGGGAACGCTCAGACCAATAACTGCTGCATTGGGTGCTTCTATTGCATTAACAGGAAGTGTTCTGGGACCAATTCTTTTTTTTACATTATTTAATTTAGCCAGATTGGCTGCATTGTGGCTGGGTTTATTTTATGGTTACAAGAAAGGGTTAGATCTGGTCTTAAATGAACTGAAGGGAAATAAACTGCAGAAAATCACAGAAGGTGCTTCTATTTTGGGATTTTTTGTTATGGGAGCGTTGGTTTCAAAGTGGACGGTAATCAATGTTCCTGTTGTTATCTCACAAATAGCATCACCCGATGGTTCCATAATTACAACAACGTTGCAAAATATTTTTGACCAGCTCATGCCGGGGTTATTAGGATTAGGCTTGACTCTTTTGGTATGTAAGCTATTAAAGATGCGGATCAGTCCCATTATGCTTATATTTATGTTGTTTGCAGTTGGGATAATAGGTTCTGCACTGGGAATATTGGCATAAAATAATTACTATATTTATGAAGGGTTATAATAATGAAAACAAAAGCAGTCAGGTTATATAACAAAAATGATTTGCGATTAGAAGAATTTGATTTACCAGAAATAAAAGATAATGAAATATTGGCGGAAGTCATTACTGACAGTTTATGCATGTCAACTTTAAAAGCGGTTAAGCAAGGCATCCAGCATAATAAAGTACCGGATGATATAAGTAAAAATCCTATTATTGTCGGCCATGAATTTTGTGGAAATATTTTAGCTGTAGGCAAGAAATGGATTGCTGCTTTTCATCCGGGAGATAAATTTGTAATACAGCCTAACATTGGTGCAGAAAATTGTTATGCACCTGGTTATTCATATCCGTTAATAGGTGGTGATGCTACAAAAATTATTATTCAGAATCAAGTAATGGAAAATGGCAGTCTTCTTCATTATAATGGCAAAACATATTTTGAAGGATCTTTAGTAGAACCTTTATCTTGTGTTATAGGGGCATTTAATGCTAACTATCATTTAGAGAGGATGTACAGTCATAAACATGTTATGGGTATAAAGGAAAATGGCAGTATGGCCATCTTGGGAGCGACCGGTCCCATGGGATATCTGGCAATTGATCTGGCACTGCATGGCCCCAAAAAACCAAAACTGTTGGTTGTCACCGGAAGAACACAGGAAAAACTAAATCTGGTTGAAAAATTATATCCGAAAGATGAGGCCAAAAAGCAGGGCGTGGAACTATATTACATTAATACAAGAGATTCAATAAATTTTAAAGATACCATGAAAAAAATAATGGGAGAATTTATTGAATTCAATGATGTATTTGTATTTGCACCTGATGAAAAATTAGTTCAACAGGCAGAAACACTGCTTTCTTATGACGGTTGTTTGAATTTTTTTGCCGGGCCTACTGATCATGAATTCAGTCCCAACATCAACTTTTATAATGTGCATTATAAGGCTACGCATATTGTTGGAACCAGCGGCGGCAATACAAATGATATGAAAGAAGCCGTATCTCTGATCGAATCGCAAAATATCAATGCAGCTAAAATAGTATCCCATATTTTAGGATTAAATGATGCAGCAAAAGCAACAATAAATCTTTCAGATCTAGGCGGTGGTAAAAAAATAGTATATACCAATAAAAAGTTTCCTTTAACACAATTATCAGATTTTCATATTGCACATAACAATTTTGAAAAAACTTTATCGCAGATCATCAAAAAGAATAATGGTTTTTGGAGTTTTGAAGCCGAACGATATTTTATCGAACACGCACCTGAGATATAATATAAGAACAGTTAAAAGTTAAATATTACAAAGGGAAGTGTTCATAGTATGTCGGAGAAAAAAGACTTTAATGTAATAGACAAAATAACCTCTTGTTACAGTGATTTTTTTGATGCAGAAAAGAGAGTAGCTGATTATATAATGGCCCATTCAGACACTGTTATAAATATGACTGTCGCAGAATTGGCAGAAGTAAGTGCATCAAGCAAAGCAACAGTTGTAAGAGTATGCAAAAAATGCGGCTGTGAGGGTTTTTACCATCTAAAAATAAAAATGGCCAAGGAAATGGTCAATCATGATGATGTTAAAGTATCAAACAATATTGATATTAATAATTTAGAACAATCACTGCAAAATATTTTGGCTAATAAATATGAAGAACTAAAGCAGACAATATTAAATATTAAAGTCAAGGATCTTGATAATATTATCAATTGTATTAAAAATGCCAATATGATTTTGTTTGCAGCACAGGGAAATACTATTCCTATTGCCTTAGATGGTGCCTATAAATTTACCGAACTGGGTATAACTTCTTTTTCCTCGACAATTTGGGAACATCAATTAGTAATCGCACACAGGTTGAAAAAAACAGATGTAGTAATCGCCATATCCGCATCAGGTGAATCTAAAAATCTTCTTAGTATTATTGATGTTGCTGCTAAGCAAAAAGCGACTGTTGTTGCCATAACTAATTCGGCGACATCTTCTCTGGCATCAAAGGCAGATTATCATATTAATACTATTTCACGAGAACGGTTGTTTTTCCCTGAGTTTAGTTTTGCGCTTACACGCCTTGCAGCTATGGCAGTGATTGAGATCTTATTTTTTCTGCTGGCAGGAAGCAAGGCCGACTCACATAATTATATTGACGTACATGAACAATCCATGGCTGATGATAAAATTTAGAAAAAGGGTGATTCGTTGACTTCATGGTTAGAATTAGAAGGCAAGACTGCCATTATAACTGGCGGAGCTTCTGGAATTGGTAAAGCTATAGCTCAAGCTTATTTAGACAATGGTGTTAATACTGTTGTGTGTGATATAAACAAAAATAAACCTGAATTTGATATAAAGAAAAATAGCGGTCAATTTATCTATTTTACTATGGATATTACAAATAAAAAAAGCGTAGAGGAGATGGTTTTTTCAACAAAAAAAATATTTGGCTCCATTGATATTTTAGTCAATAATGCAGGTATTAATATTCCTGGATTATTAATTGATTATCATTCAGGAAAAAATTCTTCCATATACGAAATTACCGAAAATATATTTGATAAGATTGTTAATATAAATTTAAAAGGACTTTTTTTCTGTTCGCAAATAGTCGGACGAGAGTTTGTCAAAAACAGAAAAGGAACAATTATTAATCTTTCATCTGAAAGCGGACTGGAAGGCTCAGAAGGTCAAAGTGTCTATGCTGCAACTAAAAATGCTGTAAATTCTCTTACACGTTCATGGGCAAAGGAGTTGGGGCATATAGGAATTCGGGTAGCTGCTGTTGCTCCGGGTATTTTAGAGGCTACTGGTCTTAGAACATTGGAATACGAAACTGCCCTGGCATATACCCGTGGCATTACAGTTGCACAGTTACGTGATGGATATAACCGAGCATCAACAACTCCCATGGGCAGATGCGGTCGATTAGATGAAGTGGCTGATTTGGTATGTTATTTGAGCAGTGAACGGGCAAGTTATATTCACGGGGTTACTTATAATATTGCTGGAGGGAAGACACGCGGCTGAATCAATCAAGGAATTTGACTAATATTTTATTCGGAAATAAAGGATTTGTTAAAACTTATTGTATTGACTGGCAGATGTTGAAATAAGTAAAATATAACTTATTTCAACATTATTTTTTTATGTCCGGTATGAATTGCCAAATGTTATAAAAACAATTATAATTTATAATAATAAGCATAAAATAGATTAGCGGTGTTGTCTGTTGGACGATACCGATTGAGTTAATGTTAATGTAATGAGAAGCAGGGTGTATAACATGATGAAAATAGAATCACTCAACACCAAGCAACAGCAGCTTTTTCATAGCACCGGGAATAGCCGTGACGTCCAAGTAAAAGGGCAGGTAAATGATTTTTCTGCGGAACTTGACCAGAATCAGCAGGATTTATCAATGGAACAGCTCAAAAAACTTTTGGAACAGGTTTCGGAACAGGGAGCCAAGCTGACGCAGACCCCAACGTTTGAAGAACTCAGCTCTTATCGTGATCTGGTCAAGCAGTTTATAGGTGAAGCTGTGACACATATGTACTCGAGGCAGTCCCAGGCCGGATGGGACAGGATGGGCAGGCAGAAGGTCTATACCACTGTGCGCAAAATTGACAGTAATCTGGAAGCAATGGCAGAGGAAATACGATTGGGGCAGGTCAGTGCGCTCAGTATAGCTTCAAAACATGATGCTATACGCGGGATGCTTGTTGACCTTTATATGTAGATTTATGATAGTTCATTGGCAGGATATAAAAGGGCATAGTCAGATAGCGGACAGTCTCAAAATAATGGTTGCTGAGGACAGACTGCCCCATGCCATGTTATTTTCCGGCATGGCTGGAGTGGGAAAGTTTCTCATGGGGATGGCTTTTGCTTCGGCATTGCTGTGCGAAAAAAAAGATGGTCCATGCAGACATTGTCCCTCCTGCATGGCTTTACAAAATAATGTTCATCCTGATTTTTTTGTTTTGGAGCCTGAAGGCAAAACAGTACAGATGATAAAAATTGAGCAAATCCGCCAATTGCAGAAAGAAATTTCTCTGTCCGCCTATTTGGCGGATAAACGCGTAGTTTTGATCAGAAATGCGGATAGAATGAACGAGAATGCTGCTAACTGTCTTCTAAAAACATTAGAAGAACCTGTGGGCAATATTTTCTTTATATTAACTGCTGATAATGAGAAAAAAATATTACCTACTGTTTTGTCACGCTGTATGAAAATATATTTTTCCCCGTTATCTGATACATTGATCAGTGATATAATGGCTGATCAGAATATAAAACGGGACAAGAGCGAGGCATTGGCAAAGCTGGCCGGGGGAAGTGCGGAACAGGCATTGGCCCTCTATGAAAATGGCGGCATGGAAAATCGTTTGGCAGCATTTGATTTTCTTAAAACAATTTTTTCCTTTACTGATGAAGACATCTGGACACTCGCAGACAAGCTGGCAGCATCAGGCAGAGAAAAGTTTGGAGAATGGCTGTTATATCTTCAATTGTTCTGGCGTGATATGGCAGCTCTTGACGGCGATGCAGAATGTATGAAGCTGTATAATAATGATATGAAGGCAGAGCTTATGCAGGTAAAGGCAGATTGGGGTATAACAGCTGTGTTTGCTGCATGCAAATATGTCCAGGAAATGCAGCGTAGATTATTGACCAATGCAGATGTGAGACTTATTGCGGAAAAATTTATTATAGATTTACGTTATTTGAAATGAGGAGTTTATTTAGTGCAAACAGTAGTTGGCATTCGCTTCAAAAAAGCGGGTAAAATATATTATTTCGCTCCGGGAGGCAATCAGTTGATTGCGGATGATGGTGTGATCGTTGAAACGGCCCGCGGGGTTGAATATGGAACATTAGTAATTCCGGCGCGGGATGTTCCGGAAAGTGAGATAGTTCAGCCGTTGAAAACTATTTTGCGTAAAGCCACAAAGGAAGATCTGGAAAAAGTAAAGGAAAACAGAGAAAAAGAAAAAGAAGCATTCGTTTTATGTGAAGAAAAGATAAAAATACATGAACTGCCTATGAAGCTTATAGGTGTGGAATATACATTTGATGTCAATAAAATTATTTTTTACTTTACGGCTGACGGGCGTGTCGATTTCAGGGAACTGGTTAAAGATCTGGCCGCTATTTTTCATACGCGCATTGAGCTTCGTCAGATCGGCGTACGGGATGAAGCAAAAATCACGGGAGGTATCGGGTATTGTGGCAGACCTCTATGCTGCGCGACTTTTCTCGGCGATTTTGAACCGGTTTCTATACGTATGGCCAAAGATCAAAATTTGTCATTGAACCCCACTAAAATATCAGGAATTTGCGGAAGGCTCATGTGCTGTCTGAAATACGAAAATGATATGTATTGCTGCAAATCAAAATGCTGCAGAAATAATATAATCGCTCCGCCTAAAAGAGGAAGCCGCGTAGTGTCTGTTGACGGAGAAGGAAAAGTAATTTCCGTCAACGAACAAAAACGCGTGGCTACTATTTTGCTTGATAATAAACGCACCATTGTTGCTTCGTGGGATGATGTTATTGAAAAAGATGAAGAAGATACATGAAACTGAATCCTTTTGAGCGAATTGATGATTTATTAACAGACGGATTGAAAATAATCCAAAATGAAAAAGAATTTTGTTTTTCGTTGGATGCTGTGCTGCTGGCTCATTTTGTCCATGTGAGGAGAAATGACAGCGGTCTGGATCTGGGCACAGGTACGGGAGTCATTCCTCTGCTGCTGGCAAGACATGTACGGGAAATGCATGCTATAGAAATCAATGCTGTTACAGCTGATCTTGCCAGACGCAATGCAGAAATGAATGGTTTGGCGAAAAAGATCGTGGTGAGGCAGGCGGATTATCGGCATCTGCATGAATTTTATCCGGCGCAGTCTGCGGATTTTGTGGTGGCAAATCCACCCTATAGGCCTATTGCACATGGTGACGTGAATAAAATAGACGGAGTGGCGATGGCCCGACACGAAATAACCGCATCACTTGAAGATGTTGTTATGGCTGCACGATATGCTTTGAAATTTCATGGCAGATTTGCTATGGTGCATCTGCCGGAACGCCTTGCAGAGATAATGGTCGAAATGGATAAGAATAGTATTATTCCCAAAAAACTGCGTTTTGTTCAGCCTAAGAGAGAGAAGACGCCTAATATGGTGCTTATTGAAGGTATAGCCGGCGGGGCTAAAGGGGGATTGAAAGTAGATACTCCTTTGGTCGTGCATAATGACGACGGCAGCTATAAAGATGAATTGCTGCGCTATTATTATCCTGATGCTGCAGGCGGCACACACTGGCAGAAATCGGATAATGCATCAAATTAAAAAGCTGAAAACCACTCGATTACCGAGTGGTTTTTATTATAAGGAGAGTATATGGAGGACAATAAAAAGGGAACATTATACTTAGTGGGGACGCCTATCGGCAATCTGGACGATATGACTTTCAGGGCGGTAAAAATATTAAAAAATGTTGATTTGATAGCTGCCGAAGATACGAGGCATACCCGCAAACTGTTGACTCATTTTGATATACATGTGCCTTTGACTAGCTATCATGAACATAATAAGGCAATAAAAGGACCGGAACTTATAGAAAAACTTCTCGCAGGCAGCGATATGGCTGTGGTCAGTGATGCGGGGCTGCCCGGCATTGCAGATCCGGGGAGTGATTTGGTTGTACTTGCACTAAAAAAAGAAATAATTGTCTCGCCGATTCCGGGAGCAAATGCGGGATTGTCGGCACTTATTTCTTCAGGGATCAGTACTGTCCAATTTTCTTTTATCGGTTTTCTGCCAAAAAAAACTTCCAGGCGCCGAGTGCTTTTGGAAGAGGTGAGGGAACGAAAAGATACGCTGATTTTTTATGAAACTCCGCATCGTTTGATGTCTATTCTGCGGGAAATGGCAGAAATTTTAGGCAGCAAAAGAAAAATTGCGATCGGACGTGAACTTACAAAAAAGTTTGAGCAGTTTATCCGAGGCACTTTGGAAGAAATAAACGAATATTTTTTGTCTGTTGAACCGCGCGGAGAATTTGTTTTGATCGTGGAGGGAGCAGGTGAATCGGAAAGCCTGCTTATAAATGATATTCCTCCTGCCGAATATGTTGCGGTGCTGATAAATAAAGGCTTGACAAAAAAAGCGGCGATAAAAAAAACGGCCGATGATCTCCATTTGAACCGCAGAGATGTTTATAGTGCTGTGGTAAAAGCCGGAGAAGCATGAAGCTTTGGCAGAGGTGGTATTTTCTTTTAATATAAAGTATAATTTAAATTCAGCTGAATTTTTAATAATATACTAAAACAATATGGAGGTAATTTCTTTGGAAAAAAAATCATTTTACATAACGACACCTATTTATTATCCCAGTGCAAAACTGCATATTGGCCATGCATACTGTACGACTATTGCAGATTCTATTGCCCGTTATAAAAGGCTTAGCGGTTTTGATGTTTTTTTTCTCACAGGGTCAGATGAGCATGGACAGAAAATACAGCAGAAAGCTGAAGAAGCCGGAGTGGAGCCGATAGAATATGTAAATAAAATCGTTGCAGATTTTCAAGATCTCTGGCGGCATTTGAATATATCAAATGATGATTTTATCCGGACAACTGAGGAACGTCATCATAAGGTCGTTCAGGAAATATTTAAACGCATTTATGAAAAGGGAGATATTTATAAAGGAGAATATAAGGGCCTTTATTGTACACCGTGTGAATCCTTTTGGCTGGAGCGCCAGCTGGTGGACGGAAAATGTCCTGATTGCGGACGCCCTGTTAAGGAAGTCAGCGAGGAAGCCTATTTCTTTAAAATATCAAAATACGCAGATCGTTTATTGAAGTATATAGAAGATAATCCAGATTTTATTCAGCCCATATCACGACGTAATGAAATGATCAATTTTATAAAACAAGGATTGGAAGATCTTTGTATTTCACGTACTTCTTTCAGCTGGGGTATCCCTGTGCCGATCGATAATAAGCATGTTATATATGTTTGGTTTGATGCGTTGTCCAACTATCTGACGCCGATCGGTTTCCTGGATGATAAAGAAAAATTCGATAAGTTTTGGCCGGCAGACCTGCATCTTGTCGGGAAAGAAATCGTGCGGTTTCATACAATAATATGGCCGATCATTTTGATGGCTCTTGACCTGCCTCTGCCGAAGAAGGTTTATGGACACGGCTGGCTTATTGTCGACGGAGATAAGATGAGCAAGTCTAAAGGAAATGTGGTTGATCCGGTAGGCTTGATTGAAGAGTTTGGGGCGGATGCCATAAGATATTTTCTGCTGCGGGAAATAAATTTGGGACAGGACGGTAATTTTTCGCGTGATGCTCTCATAGGGCGCATCAACTCGGATTTGGCCAATGATTTGGGCAATCTGCTGCATCGTACACTGAATATGATCGGTAAATTCAACGATGGAGTTATAGCTGCACCGGCACCAATACGCCCGGTGGATGAAAATTTGATCCAAGAAGCAAAATCTACTGTTACCGAGTATAAACAACTTATGGACAACATGCATTTGTCGGATGCTATAAAATTAGTATGGTCGTTCATCAGCCGTTCAAATAAATATGTTGATGAAACAATGCCGTGGGCATTGGCAAAAGATCAGAATAAAAAAGCAGAGCTCAATAGAGTACTGTATGATTTGGCGGAAAGTCTGCGAATTTCTGCTATCCTTATTTTTCCTTTTATGCCTGATACAGCCGAAAAAATATGGGAACAGCTTAACATGCAGAAAAAGGTCGCTGATAGTGCTATTTCTGATACAGATTGGGGTAAATTGCAGGAAGGTATGAAAGTAAATAAACCTGAACAGCTTTTCCCCCGTATAGAGATAAATGAAGAAGAAAAAGAAGCTGACACAAAAAAAGAAAATAAAAAAAATGTAACTGTGCAAAATGAAGATCAAGATGGTGAGGGAATGATCACCATAGACGATTTTTCAAAAGTGGAATTGCGAGTAGCAGAGGTGATTGAAGCAAAGCCGGTGCCCAAAACAGAAAAACTGCTGCAGCTTACAGTTGAACTTGAGGGAGAGAAAAGAACCATTGTTTCAGGTATCGCTAAGTTTTATACACCAGAGGATCTTGTCGGCAGGCATGTTGTTCTGGTGGCAAATCTCAAACCTGTAAAATTGCGCGGGGTGCTTTCACATGGTATGCTTCTGGCTGCATCAAAGGGCAATGAATTAAAGATTGTTGAAGTCGATATGCCGACAGGAAGCAAGGTAAAATGATGCTAGCCGATACACATGCACATCTTGATGATGAGCAATACAACGGCGACAGAGATGACGTTGTCAAACGCGCCGTTGATGAACAAATTGAAATAATAATAAATATGGGCGCTGATATGGCATCATCCCATAAAGCTGTATTTCTGGCGGCTGCGTATGAAATTGTTTATGCGGCAGTCGGCATACATCCCGAAGAAGCTGATACAGTACTGAAGAATGATGATTATATATTAGCGGAACTGGCTGATAAGAATAAAAAAGTATTGGCAATTGGTGAGATCGGTCTCGATTATCACTTCCGCACGGATAATAAAGACAGACAAAAAAATATTTTTGTGAGGCAGCTGGATTTGGCGCGGCAGCTGGGACTGCCGGTCAGTATACACGACAGGGATGCACACGGTGACCTGGTGGATATACTGAAAAAGGAAGGCCGTGGTATAAGAGGCGTTATTCATTGTTATTCAGGCAGCGGTGAAATGGCAAAAGAACTTTTGAAAATGGGCTGGTATCTGGGTGTTGACGGCCCGTTGACCTTTAAGAATGCAGCCAAATTGCCAGAAATAATAAAAACTGTACCGCTGGAAAGATTGCTTCTGGAAACTGATTCACCTTATTTGGCGCCTGTTCCTAAAAGAGGAAAGCGGAATGAACCTTCATATGTGAAATATACAGCTCAAAAGGTGGCAGAGCTTAGAAATGAAGAGTTTTCTCATATTGCACAAATAACAACGGCAAATGCAAAAACATTGTTTTTAGAACGATAAAACACCACATTATTGTCTTAGTTGCGCTTATAATGCGCACATTAGCGTTTTATATTAAAAAAAAGAGATAAATGTTCACAAACAATGCTGTATTTTACAAAAAAACCTCCTTGTTTGACATAATTGTAAATATTATGTTATAATCCCAAAAAAGGAGGTAACTAATGACTGTAAAAGAAATTTTTTCACATCATACCAAATTCGCCAGAATAGCAGCATGTCTGACATTGGTTGTAATAATGTCGGTTGTGGCCGGATTTTCTAAGATAAATAAAAATATTCGCATCGTTGCTGACGGACAAACAACTGTGGTCAATACCATGAATGACAATCCTGCCAGTATAATATCTCAGGCGGGCATAAAGCTTGATCCGGCTGATGAATATTCGCTGTCAACGAAGAATATTAATGATGGCACAACAATAACAATTCAACGCGCTGTTCCGGTGATTATAAAAGTTGATGATAATACCCGTAAAATGAAAACGACTGCCATTGATGTACAGGCATTGCTGAAAAATATGGGGTATAATTTATTAGACTTTTATACTTTGCCAAATGAAAATGCGGCAATAACACCCAATATGCTTATCCGACTTGAACCATTGACAAATAAAATAGTTTTCAGGGATGAAGACGAACCCTTCAATACCGTATATCAGGATGATAGTACACTTCCTGTGGGAACTGTGAAAGTCATTCAAAAAGGTGATTCAGGGATTGATCGGTTTATGGTTAAGGAATATTACAACGGTGGAAAAAAGGTAGATGAACAAATTTTACAGAAGTCGGTTATAAAGCAATCTGTTCCTGAAGTAGTAGCCAAGGGGACATATTCTCCTGCAGATGCAGCAAGTAATGGACAGATACCGCCATATGTGGCAATGATACACGTTCAGGCCAGTGCATATCTGCCGACCGACGGCAGCGGCAGCGGTTACACAGCCACGGGGATGCCGGCACGACGTGGTGTGGTAGCGGTGGATCCCAATGTTATACCGCTGGGGACCAGATTATACATTCCGGGATACGGAGAAGCAGTCGCTGCCGATACAGGTGGATTTTCCGGAAACATGATTGATATTTGCATGGAATCATACACGGAAGCTATAAACTGGGGACGACGAAATATAAATATATATATATTGCCAAATTGAGTAAAGGGCTGTGCCGCTGGCACGGCTTTTCTTTTTATTTTCATTTAATAATTGCTTTTTTTAGGATATTATCGGAAAATATATTATAATCTAATAGACAGGAGAGAATAATGATAAAAGAAGTATTGATAGTCGAAGGTAAGATGGATGTTGTCGCTGTAAATAAAGCTGTAGAAGCGGATTGTATCATTACGGGCGGTTTTGGCCTTAATAGAGGAACTGTCGATAATATTCGCCACGCATATAAAAAACGGGGGATAATTATTTTGACAGATCCTGATTCGGCGGGAGAGCGGATAAGAAAGTGGCTGACCAGAAGATTTCCAAAAGCAAAGCATGCGTTTATACCGGTTGAAGAGGCATCGGCCCATAATGATATCGGTGTGGAACAGGCTTCACCGGAATCCATAAGAAATGCTTTGAAAAAGGTGCGTACGGAAAGCGTTAAGACAGAAGCTCTTTTTACGGCAGCGGATTTGTTGCAGAATGGGTTAAGCGGCGGCAAAAATTCTTCGATGAAAAGAGCGGAAGTCGGAGCGGTGTTGGGCTTGGGATATGCCAACGCAAAAATATTTTTGCAGAGGCTTAATACATATGGTGTAACGAGAAAAGAATTTATGGATACAATTACAGATATCAGTAAAAAAATAGAAAATAATGAGGTGGATTGATGGAACAACCGATAATCGCGAAGCGGGAAGTTACGCAATATATCTTAAAAAGATTTGGGCTGCATATGAATAAAAGATTGGGACAAAATTTTTTAATAGATCCGGCAGTTGTCAGCGGGATCGTCGATGCAGCTGAAATAAATTCTGATGATGTAGTTCTTGAAATAGGGCCTGGAATAGGTACCTTAACACAAGGCCTTCTCGAAGCAGGTGCGGAAGTTTTTGCCGTAGAACTTGATAAAAGGCTTCCTACTATTTTAGAACATACATTGGAAGGCTATGAAAATTTTCATGTTATAAATGCGGATATTTTGAAGACGGATATAAGAACGCTTACCGGCGGAAGATCATTTAAAGTGGCGGCAAATTTGCCGTATTATATAACTACACCCATAATTATGTATCTGCTGGAGGAACAGCTGCCGATAACAAAACTTGTGACTATGGTGCAGAAGGAAGTCGCGGAACGTATGACGGCAGCCCCGGGAAGCAAAATTTACGGAGCACTGTCTGTAGCAGTGCAGTATTATAGCTGTGCGCATATTTGCTTTGATGTAGATCCGCAGTCCTTTATGCCAAAGCCGGAAGTGGAATCTTCTGTTATATTGTGTGATGTTTATCAAGAACGTCCTGTCAGACCGGTGGATGAAAAAATGTTTTTTCGCGTGGTAAAGGCTGCTTTTGGGCAAAGAAGAAAAACACTGAGTAATTCTCTTGGCAATCTCGGTGTGACGAAGGAATTGATACGGGAAATCTTATTGGAATCAGAAATTGATGATAAAAGACGGGGTGAAACTTTGTCTTTGCAGGAATTTGCAGCTATTGCGGATAATTTCAGCAAGAGGTAATAAGGGAAGCGGGTGCTATAAAATGAGATTTGTTTCGTGGAACGTCAATGGACTCAGAGCATGTGTCAATAAGGGATTTATTGAATCATTCAAAAAATTGGATGCTGATTTTTTTTGTCTGCAGGAAACAAAAATGCAGCCAGAACAATTATCTTTGCAGCTTGAAGGCTATGAGCAGTACTGGAACAGTGCCCAGAAAAAAGGATATTCAGGAACCGCTGTATTCAGCAGGGTGAAGCCGTTGAATGTTTATTATGGTATCAATATGGAAAAGCATGATCAGGAAGGAAGAGTAATAACTCTCGAAATGCAGGAGTTTTATCTGGTAACGGTATATACACCAAATTCTAAAAATGAATTGGCCCGGTTGCCTTATCGGATGGAATGGGAGGATGATTTCCGCAGCTATCTGCTGGCCTTGAATAAAAAGAAACCTGTCGTAGTCTGCGGAGATTTGAATGTTGCCCATAATGATATCGATTTGAAAAATCCGGGGACAAATCATAAAAATGCCGGTTTTACAGATGAAGAGCGAGAAAAATTCAGCAAACTTTTAGAAACAGGTTTTATTGACACCTTTAGGTATTTGTATCCTGATAAAAAAGATATTTACAGCTGGTGGTCATATATGCGAAAGTCCCGTGATCGTAATGCCGGATGGCGTATAGATTATTTTCTCATATCTGATTTCTTAAAAAATAATCTGAAAGAAGCATATATATATGACGATATACTGGGGAGCGATCATTGCCCGGTCGGTTTAGAATTGAAAAAAATATCTTGACAGGACATCATATTAATAATATAATATTACATGTTTCACAAGACAATAGCTGTGCCGTTGTGGCGGAATTGGCAGACGCAGCAGACTCAAAATCTGCCGCCTTTACGGGTGTGTGGGTTCAACTCCCACCAACGGCACCATAGAAATTTTTTACCCTTTCCTTTAAGGAAAGGGTTTTTATTTTGCTTAAGGAAGAATAAACAGCAGTATGCAAACAAATGTTTTTCCTGTAAGAAAAATCAATCCTATACTTGCAATAAATAATTATCTATGCTATGATAATAGCACTTTCAGTTGTATATGTGTAAAAATGAAGAACGGGAAAAGTAAGCAGTAATTGTTATTACAGAGAGCCATGGCTGCTGGGATCATGGCATAGGGATTGTTGCTGAAGTTCACCCGGGAGTTGCTCGCTGAAATTTTATGTAGGCGATGCCGGAGCCCAGCCGTTATATGATGGGGGAGTATCGGTCGTCAGCAGGCCCGTACTTGACATGAGATAGCTTTTAGCTAAATTAAGGTGGTAACGTGAGTAGTCCTCGCCCTTTACGGGTGGGGGCTTTTTTGTTTTTAGGAGGTGTTGGCAGAATAATGTCTGTATTGGGGTTTTTAGGACCGAATGGTACACATAGTGAAGAGGCCGCGATATATATGAATACTTTATTGGGCAATAACTGGGTATTGAAGCCTTATCGCAGTATATATGAGGCAATAGCTGCTGCCGATGAAGGAGAAGCAGATTGCTGCTTTGTCCCTGTGGAGAATTCAATAGAAGGTTCTGTGCGGATAACACTTGATACTTTGGCACATGATGTAGATTTGAAAATAAATATGGAACTTGTTTGGGCCGTTCACAATCAATTGCTGGTAAAGGACAGTCGGGAAAAAATAACTAAATTGATTTCTCATCCTCAGGCTTTGGCGCAATGCCGCAAATACATAAAAATGAATTATTCTGCGGCGGAACTGGTGGAAGTTTCCAGTACAGCACATGCGGCGGAGGTTGTGGCAGCGGGAATGAAAAATGCCGCGGCGATAGCGTCAAAAAGATCTGCCGACATATATAATTTGACTGTATTGGATAAGGACATACAGGATAATTGTGATAACGTTACGCGTTTCATTCTTTTGAGCAAAACAACAAGCAGCATCAATAAAACCGATCCGGAAAAAACGATGCTCATATGTCAGATGGACGGTTCAAAAGCAGGAAGTTTGTGCGATGTTTTGGCAGAATTTGCCAAATATAATATAAATATGACTCATATAGAATCAAGACCGACTAGAATGCAGCTGGGCAGATATATGTTCTTTTTTGAAGTGGAAGTGCCTCTTGATGGCAGGGAAAGACTGATAAAAGCTATTGCGGCTGTAAAAAAGAAATGTTTTTGGCTTAAAGATATGGGCCTGTTTCCGGTAATAAAAGCAGAAAATAAAAAATGGAGGTAAATTATATGATAGTAATTATGAATCCTGATGCAACTGATACAGAAGTACAAAATGTGGTAAAGGCAATTGAGCATGTGGGACTTAAAGCTAAGATTATGGAAGGTTCAGCGCAAAAAATAGTAGGATTGATAGGTGATAAAAGGAATATAGATTCTTCCTCGCTGGAAGCATTGCCTGGTGTAGATCATACCGTGGCAATTTCAAAAAGCTATAAGCTGGCCAGCAGAGAATTTCATCCTCAATCCAGTATTGTAAATGTGGATGGTGTAAAAATTGGCGATGGAAATATTGTTATAATGGCCGGACCTTGTGCCGTAGAATCATTGGAGCAGCTGTTGGAATCAGCAAAAATTGTTAAGGCAGGCGGTGCACAATTTCTGCGGGGCGGAGCATATAAACCGCGCACATCACCGTATTCTTTCCAGGGGTTGAAAGATGAAGGCCTGAAGTATTTGGCAGAAGCACGCAGTCAAACAGGATTGAAAGTAGTTACTGAGGTTACTGAAGTAGAAGCGGTAGAAACAGTGTCACGTTATGCGGATATGCTGCAGGTGGGAGCCAGGAACATGCAGAATTTCCGGCTGCTTAAAGAAGTGGGTCAAGCTAAAAAACCTGTATTGCTTAAAAGAGGACTGGCAGCCACACTGGAAGAATGGCTCAATGCGGCCGAGTATATTATGAAAGAGGGAAATAACGACGTTGTTTTGTGTGAACGTGGTATACGCACATATGAAACATATACTCGGAATACTTTGGATATGAGTGCAGTAGCTGCGGTAAAACATTTAAGTCATCTGCCGATAATTGTAGATCCAAGCCACGGAACGGGGAAATGGAGAATGGTCAGACCGATGGCTTTCGCTGCGACAGCCGCCGGAGCTGACGGATTAATGATGGAAGTTCATCCTGATCCCTCCAAAGCCTTGTCTGACGGACAGCAGTCTCTCACACCGGAAAATTATATGGAAGTAAGCAGCGGGGTTCATAAAATTTCTTGTTTCATGAAAGAATCGGGAATAGCTATTACTTCGTTATGAATAAAAGCAGGAGCATGAAGGTATATCCTTCTGCTCCTGCTTTTATAAAAAACAATACGGTAAAGTGATATTATAAAATTTGATATAATAGTGTATTATTTGCTGGAAATCATGGAAAAGCCTGTAATATAAGGGAGAACAGGCACAATAAGAAAGGTGTGCGGCAGGAAGAAAGGGAGCAGAAAAAGAGCAAAAAGGAAAAATCTGAAAAAAAGATCAGAAAAAGGATTGACAAAGAATGTGAGATTAGATATAATAATTTCTGCGCTCAAGAGAGCGGCAGGGACTCGGAAACAAATCAATAAGATTTGAAAAAAAGTTCTTGACAAACGAAAACGCCTGTGATAATATATATAAGCTGACTCGTTGAGGCAGGCACCTTGAAAACTAAACAATACATCATAATGTTTTCAAACATACCGGATGTGCGGTTTAAATATAAACCTGAAACAATTTCTTTTAAAACAAAATGAAAGAGCCAAATTGGCTCTCCAATAAATTAATGGAGAGTTTGATCCTGGCTCAGGACGAACGCTGGCGGCGTGCTTAACACATGCAAGTCGAACGGGACTTTTATTTCGGTAAAAGTCTAGTGGCAAACGGGTGAGTAACGCGTAGGCAACCTACCTTCAAGATGGGGACAACATCCCGAAAGGGGTGCTAATACCGAATGTTGTAAGAGTACTGCATGGTACTTTTACCAAAGGCGGCTTTTAGCTGTTACTTGGAGATGGGCCTGCGTCTGATTAGCTAGTTGGTGACGGTAATGGCGCACCAAGGCAACGATCAGTAGCCGGTCTGAGAGGATGGACGGCCACATTGGGACTGAGACACGGCCCAGACTCCTACGGGAGGCAGCAGTGGGGAATCTTCCGCAATGGGCGAAAGCCTGACGGAGCAACGCCGCGTGAACGAGGAAGGTCTTCGGATCGTAAAGTTCTGTTGCAGGGGACGAATGGCATTAGTGCTAATACCACTAATGAATGACGGTACCCTGTTAGAAAGCCACGGCTAACTACGTGCCAGCAGCCGCGGTAATACGTAGGCGGCAAGCGTTGTCCGGAATCATTGGGCGTAAAGGGAGCGCAGGCGGACATTTAAGCGGATCTTAAAAGTGCGGGGCTCAACCCCGTGATGGGGTCCGAACTGAATGTCTTGAGTGCAGGAGAGGAAAGCGGAATTCCCAGTGTAGCGGTGAAATGCGTAGATATTGGGAAGAACACCAGTGGCGAAGGCGGCTTTCTGGACTGTAACTGACGCTGAGGCTCGAAAGCCAGGGTAGCGAACGGGATTAGATACCCCGGTAGTCCTGGCCGTAAACGATGGATACTAGGTGTAGGGGGTATCGACCCCCCCTGTGCCGGAGTTAACGCAATAAGTATCCCGCCTGGGGAGTACGGCCGCAAGGCTGAAACTCAAAGGAATTGACGGGGGCCCGCACAAGCGGTGGAGTATGTGGTTTAATTCGACGCAACGCGAAGAACCTTACCAGGGCTTGACATTGATTGACGCATTCAGAGATGGATGCTTCCTCTTCGGAGGACAAGAAAACAGGTGGTGCATGGCTGTCGTCAGCTCGTGTCGTGAGATGTTGGGTTAAGTCCCGCAACGAGCGCAACCCCTATCATTTGTTGCCAGCACGTAACGGTGGGAACTCAAATGAGACTGCCGCGGACAACGCGGAGGAAGGCGGGGATGACGTCAAGTCATCATGCCCCTTACGTCCTGGGCTACACACGTACTACAATGGGATACACAGAGGGAAGCAAAGGAGCGATCCGGAGCGGAACCCAAAAAATATCCCCCAGTTCGGATTGCAGGCTGCAACTCGCCTGCATGAAGTCGGAATCGCTAGTAATCGCAGGTCAGCATACTGCGGTGAATACGTTCCCGGGCCTTGTACACACCGCCCGTCACACCACGAAAGTCATTCACACCCGAAGCCGGCTAAGGGCCTTATGGAACCGACCGTCTAAGGTGGGGGCGATGATTGGGGTGAAGTCGTAACAAGGTAGCCGTATCGGAAGGTGCGGCTGGATCACCTCCTTTCTAAGGATTTTTTATAAAATCTGTCGAGTACATCCGGAAAACGTGTATGAAAAGTTTAATGTATTGTTTAGTTTTGAGGGTTTCTCCCTCTATAATAAGAATGAACTAATGGGGGCGTAGCTCAGATGGGAGAGCACCTGCCTTGCAAGCAGGGGGTCAGGAGTTCAACTCTCCTCGTCTCCACCAGAAGAGAAGGGCCTATAGCTCAGCTGGTTAGAGCGCACGCCTGATAAGCGTGAGGTCAGTAGTTCAAGTCTACTTAGGCCCACCAAATATTGCACATTGAAAACTACACAGAAGAAAGCAAAGAACAATTATCACCAATGCCAAACTTGTGAAAAAACATTTTCTAGAGAATGGCGGGGAATAGTTGGACCAAGCACAATTAGGAAACTAAAAACAAAAGCTAAGACGAAACATATGAACTTAAGCTAAAAGGTGACATTTTAAGAGTAATCTTAGAATGTAACGGCAAAGCTGCAAGAAACATCATAATGCAAGGAAGGGCAAAGCTGAATGAAAAAAGCGTATTATATATGCTGATGAGTAAAGCAAAGCACTGACGAAGCAGGATGGTATTAATGGCAGGTTTGACGAAGTTAAGCGAATAAGGGCATACGGTGGATGCCTTGGCGCCAGGAGCCGACGAAGGACGCGGTAAGCTGCGAAAAGGTACGGGGAAGAGCAAGCATCTAGTGATCCGTACATATCCGAATGGGGCAACCCGTCAGAAGAAGTTCTGACATCCGAAAGGAAGGTAAACCCGGGGAACTGAAACATCTAAGTACCCGGAGGAAGAGAAATCAAACGAGATACCCAAAGTAGCGGCGAGCGAAATGGGCAGATGCCCAAACCGTAACACTTCGGTGATACGGGGTTGAGGACCGGCAGAAATTAAGGAACGTTTAGCCGAATGACTTGGAAAGGTCAGGCATAGGAGGTAAAACCCCCGTAGGCGAAAAGCGGAACTTAAGGGCCGGGATCCAGAGTATCGCGGGGCACGAGAAACCTTGCGAGAAGCTGGGGGGACCACCCTCCAAGGCAAAACACTAACTGGCGACCGATAGCGCATAGTACCGTGAGGGAAAGGTGAAAAGAACCCCGGAAGGGGAGTGAAATAGAACCTGAAACCGTATGTCTACAAGCAGTCGAAGCTCCGTAAGAGAGCGACGGCGTGCCTATTGAAGAATGAACCGGCGAGTTACATTATATTGCGAGGTTAAGTGGAAGACACGGAGCCGAAGCGAAAGCGAGTCTTAATAGGGCGTTAAGTAATATGGTGTAGACCCGAAACCGCAGTGATCTATGCATGTCCAGGTTGAAGCGCAGGTAAAAATGCGTGGAGGACCGAACCCGTGAGTGTTGAAAAACTTTGGGATGAGGTGTGCATAGGGGTGAAATGCCAATCGAACGCGGAGATAGCTGGTACTCCCCGAAATAGCTTTAGGGCTAGCCTCAAGGGAAGATTACAGACGGTAGAGCACTGATCAGGCAAGGGGGCGTAAAGCCTACCGACCCTAGTCAAACTACGAATGGCTGTAATAAAATACTTGGGAGTCAGACTGCGAGTGATAAGACCCGTAGTCGAAAGGGAAACAGCCCAGATCACCGGCTAAGGTCCCAAATGCTGTGCTAAGTGGAAAAGGATGTAGGACTTCATAAACAACCAGGATGTTGGCTCAGAAGCAGCCACCATTAAAAGAGTGCGTAATAGCTCACTGGTCGAGAGGCTCTGCGCCGAAGATGACCGGGGCTCAAGCACAGAACCGAAGCCGTGGCAGGATATAGAAATATATACTGGGTAGGGGAGCATACTGTATGCGACTGAAGATGTACCGTAAGGAGCATTGGAGCGTACAGCAGAGAGAATGCCGGTATGAGTAACGAAAAGAACAGTGAGAATCTGTTCCACCGAAAGCCTAAGGATTCCTGGGCAACGCTCGTCGTCCCAGGGTAAGTCGGGACCTAAGCCGAGGCACAAAGCATAGGCGATGGACAACAGGCAAAAATTCCTGTACCACTTCGGATCGATTGAACGAAGGAGTGACACAGAAAGCAGTTTGAGCGCGCGAATGGAAGAGCGCGTCGAAGCCGGTAGGCTGCATGGCAGGCAAATCCGCCATGTGAGAAGGCTGAGAAGTGATAGATAGGTGAATCTACGGAGGAACCGAATTCAAACGAGCTACGCTGTCGAGAAAAGCTTCTAGTGAGAGAAGAAGTGCCCGTACCAAAACCGACACAGGTAGGCGCGGAGAGAATCCTAAGGTGCGCGGGACAACCCTCGTTAAGGAACTCGGCAAAATATATCCGTAACTTCGGGAAAAGGATAGCCGCAGACGGTGAAACCCGAACGGGTGGAGCTGAAGGCGGTGGCACAAGAGAGGCCCAAGCGACTGTTTAGCACAAACACAGGTGCCTGCGAAAGAGAAATCTGACGTATAGGTGCTGACACCTGCCCGGTGCCGGAAGGTTAAGAAGAGGAGTCAGGAGCAATCCGAAGCCCCGAATTGAAGCCCCGGTAAACGGCGGCCGTAACTATAACGGTCCTAAGGTAGCGAAATTCCTTGTCGGGTAAGTTCCGACCCGCACGAAAGGTGTAACGACTTGGGCACTGTCTCAACGAGGGACCCGGTGAAATTGAAATACCTGTGAAGATGCAGGTTACCCGCGACTGGACAGAAAGACCCCATGGAGCTTTACTGTAACCTGGCATTGATATTCGGTAAATAACGTACAGGATAGGTGGGAGACTTAGATACATTGGCGCAAGTCAGTGAGGAGTCATTGTTGGGATACCACCCTTTATTTAACGGGCATCTAACTGAAAGAGTAACGATCTTCAAGACAGTACCAGGCGGGCAGTTTGACTGGGGCGGTCGCCTCCGAAAGAGTAACGGAGGCGCCCAAAGGTTCCCTCAGCGCGGCCAGAAATCGCGCAAAGAGTGCAAAGGCAGAAGGGAGCTTGACTGCGAGACCAACAAGTCGAGCAGGTGCGAAAGCAGGGCTTAGTGATCCGGTGGTACCGCGTGGAAGGGCCATCGCTCAACGGATAAAAGCTACCCTGGGGATAACAGGCTAATCTCTCCCAAGAGTCCATATCGACGGGGAGGTTTGGCACCTCGATGTCGGCTCATCACATCCTGGGGCTGAAGCAGGTCCCAAGGGTTGGGCTGTTCGCCCATTAAAGTGGTACGTGAGCTGGGTTCAGAACGTCGTGAGACAGTTCGGTCCATATCCATCGCGGGCGAAAGAAACTTGAAGGGGGCTGCTCCTAGTACGAGAGGACCGGAGTGGACGAACCAATGGTGTACCAATTATCCCGCCAGGGGTACAGTTGGGTAGCTACGTTCGGAAAGGATAAACGCTGAAAGCATCTAAGCGTGAAACCTGCCTTAAGATGAGGTTTCCCAGAGCCGTAAGGCTTGGAAGGCACCTTGAAGATGACGAGGTAGATAGGCCGGGAGTAGAAGTATGGTGACATACGAAGCGGACTGGTACTAATAAGCCGAGAGCTTAACTTAATTTCATCTATAAATGTTTGGTCCTGATTTCTTCTGTGAAGTTTTGAGTGTGCAAGATCACTCATAAAAGTATATAGGTAAAGGGAAAGCAGCAGATTAGTTCCTGGTTTACTTTATATATGAGCACTAAGGTGCAGAAAAGAACGTCTAAGGAAACATGGCGTTCGTAGACTCACTCTGCGTACTTTATTTCTAAGTGCTGAAGCACTAAGAAGGGCAAGGAAACGCGTCGTTCGCGATGCTCACTTTGCGTACTTCATCTCTAGACTGCTAAAGCAGTAAGATCTGAAGCATCTGGTGGCGATACCTGGATGGATCCACCTGTTCCCATTCCGAACACAGTAGTTAAGCATCCACAGGCCGAAGGTACTTGGGGGGCAGCCCCCTGGGAGATTAGGTTGCTGCCGGTTCAGTTTATATCAGGTTGTCATTTTGATAACCTGATATTGCTTTTTCTATTAATATGGTGGCTATGGTGAAGCGGTCAACACGGCGGATTGTGGCTCCGTTATTGCGTGGGTTCGATCCCCACTAGTCACCCCATAGGGGTATAGCTCAATTGGTAGAGTAGTGGTCTCCAAAACCATTGGTTGAGGGTTCAAGTCCTTCTGCCCCTGCCATAGAATGTGCAGCCAGATTTTCAATAGAGAATCTGGTTTTTTGTATATATTTTTATATAATAACGCAGACAATATACTGGCTATTATATTAGTAAAACAATTTAAGGAAATACAGCACAACTTTTAGAGCAGGGCAAATGCCCTGCTCTTTTTGTATAAAAATTCTTAAGAAAAAGTATATCCGATCAACATAATTCAACAAAATATTTATGAAAACTGTTATCTGCGGTCAGTTCAGGGTGAAAAGAAGTGGCCAGCATATTTTTTTGTTTCGCTGCTATAATATGTCCGCGTGTTTCTGCCAGGATTTCCACTCCTTTATCTGCCTTGTCGATATATGGTGCACGAATAAATACCATAGGTATTTCATTTGCCGATACATGTTTGACACGCTGCATTGCGGTAAAGCTGTCCAGCTGTCCGCCGTAAGCGTTGCGGCGGACAAGTATGTCCATAGCGTTAAGATAGGTTTTTTTCTGATCACAGATATGTTTAGCTAATAAGATCATACCTGCGCATGTTCCCCACACCGGCATACCAGCATCTATTTTCTTATGTAATGGCTCCATTAGGCCAAATGCTTCCAGCAATTTTCCTATAGCTGTGGATTCACCTCCGGGAATGATAATACCGTCAATTTGATCAAGTTCATCTTCACTTCGTATCTTGCGGCCCGCTGCACCAACTGCTTTTAATTTTTTCAGATGTTCATCGACAGCTCCCTGCATAGCCAAAACACCTATTTTTTTCATTATTACCAACCTCTGTCAGCAAATTTTTCCTTTTCGTCAATTGATTCGATATTAATTCCCACCATAGCCGGTCCAAGGTCTTCGGAAATTTTTGCCAGTCTCTGCGGGTCATTATAGTATGTGACAGCTTCTACAATCGCTCTTGCTCTTTTCATGGGATTTCCTGACTTAAATATACCGGATCCCACAAAAACACCGTCGACCCCAAGCTGCATCATCAATGCTGCATCGGCAGGGGTTGCAATGCCGCCGGCTGCAAAATTTACCACAGGCAGAGAACCATTATCGTGAACGTATTTGATGAGATCGATTGGTGCGCCAAAGTCTTTAGCTATACTCATAAGCTCCATTGGGGAGGCCAGTTTGACACGGCGTATATCATTCAACATAGTACGCATATGTGTTACTGCTTCTACCACATTGCCAGTGCCGGCTTCTCCTTTCGTTCTTATCATTGAAGCCCCTTCACCTATGCGCCGCAGGGCTTCTCCCAAATTTCTTGCCCCGCATACAAAGGGGATTTTAAAAGAAGCTTTATCAATATGATTTGTATTGTCCGCAGGTGTGAGAACTTCAGATTCATCTATATAATCTATTCCCACGGCTTCCAATATCTGCGCTTCAACAAAATGACCTATCCGTGCTTTTGCCATAACTGGTATGGATACAGTTTCTTTTATTTCACGGATCATTTTCGGATCGGACATGCGTGCGACACCGCCTTCGCGTCTGATATCAGCAGGGACCCGTTCAAGCGCCATAACAGCAACGGCACCTGCTTCTTCCGCCGTCTGGGCCTGTTCCACGTTGGTGACATCCATGATTACGCCGCCTTTAAGCATTTGAGCAAGATCTTTGTTTAATTGATATCTTGATTCCATAAAATTTTAGCTCCTTATTGACAAATTTTGGAAATTTATTAAAATAGAACTGTACTAGTACAATTGTAAGATGATTTTAATAAATTTTCTTATTTTAACAAATATATGGAGTAAATGCAATATGAAAAAGGAATTTAATGATTTTGTATCGATACAATTAATAAGAAATACAAAAGAAGCATTATATGTTCAATTATATAGTGAACTTTTGAAATTAATTCGTTCAGGAATATTTGCTCCGGGATATAAACTTCCACCTGTGAGAAAATTGGCTGATTATTTATCTATAAATACAGGAACAGTAGTAAATGCATATAAAGAATTGGAAAAAAATGGTTTTATTTTTTCCGCAGCAGGTAGCGGTAGTTATGTTTCTGAGCAGCCTATGGTTGTTCATTCAGCTGTTGACTATGAGTTTGATACAGCTAAAATATATACCCCGGAATTATTGGATCCCAGAGAAAATATATCTTTTATAAATATGCGCAGCATATCGCTGAATCCTGATATTGTATCTGTGGACGAATTAAAAAAAGTTCTTATAAAAATATTGGATCGGGATCAGGGGCGTGCCTTTACCTATCAGGAAAGTCAAGGTTTTTTTCCCTTGCGCCAGTCTATTGCCCAATATTTGCGGAAAAGTAAAATTTTTACAGATGCTCATAATCTGCAAATAATTTCGGGAGCACAACAGGGAATTGATATAGTTTCGCGTACTCTGTTAAATCATGGTGACTATGTGTTCACTGAAACGCCAACTTATCCGGGGGCTATGGCTGCTTTTTTGGCAAGAGGAGCAAAAATAATAGATATACCTCTTGAAGAGGATGGTATTGATCTAAATGTATTGGAATCTCAGCTGCGCCGGTTTCATCCCAAACTTATTTATTTAATGCCGGTGCTGCAAAATCCATCAGGTTGTTCGTATAGTTTGAAAAAACGAAATCAGCTTTTATCATTGGCGCGGTATTATAATACTTTTATTTTGGAAGATGATTATATAAGTGAATTATCATATTGTCCGTCACCTTTATTTCCACTTAAATCACTTGATAGGGATGACAGGATTATCTATATAAAAAGTTTTTCTAAAATTTTTATGCCGGGACTGCGGATCGCTTTTTTAAATATGCCGGAATGTTTATCAAAGAAGTTGTTGCAAGTAAAATATATTGCCGATATTTCTACATCCGGTTTTACTCAGAGAATATTCGATCTTTATCTGCGTGAGGGCCTATGGCAAAAACATGTAGGTGATATTAGACGAATATATAGTGCGCAATTTGATTTTGCCTATAATACGGCAAAACAGTATCTGCCGGCCACTGTATCTTGGAGAAATCCACACGGAGGACTTTCTTTTTGGCTAAAACTGCCAGAGGGAGTGACTGCTGATGAATTATGCAGGACAGCGGAAGATAACAAATTATTGTTGACAGATGGTACAGGATTCTATCCGCGTCATATTGACAGGCAGCATATACGGATCAGTTTTGCGTCACTTTCCCTCCAGCAGATAGAAACAGGCATGCGCATATTAGGCGGACTTTTGGGGAAATGATTTGTCGTTCATTATTGAATAATGATTTGTGTTCAGCGTTGTTTCATTTGTATAAGTAGATATATTTTCTCTAAAATATGCTATAATTAGACTTATTGCTTCTCATTTTTATGCGTTGCCGGTTATAAAAATTTACGGCATAATAATTGCTGCGAATTTAAATATAGTTGGCATGAAAAAGATTTTGCTGAATATTTTGAGTGTGGATGCAGTAGTATTATTTTATTTATGATAACTGGGGGGATAATATGTTGTTGCTGCATTTTGAAAATGATAAGTCATTTTCAAAAAGAATTTCTGATATTGCTATGCAAGAAGACTTTTCATATGAACGTACAGATGAGTTTGAACAAGCATCAAGAAGGATAAGTGAGAAAAAATTTGATTTGCTTGTAATTGATCAGGATATTCATCGCATATTGAAAAATGATTTTATAAAAAAACTGACATCTACCGGATTCGTATATCCGCCTGTTATTATAATCACAGCAAAAGATAATCTCAGAATAAAAAAGCAATGTTTTAATATGGGGATCATGGCCTATTTTAAAAAAGACCAATTCAATTCTGCCAGCTTTGTACGTTATTTGCAAACTATAAAAAAAGAACGAGAAAATATAAATCTGATAAAAACGTTCAAAATAGCAGTTATTGATGACAGCCGTTTTTCAATTGAGATAATAAAAACATTTTTCAATACACATGGTATATGCAATGTCGATTATTATCAGAAGCCATCAGAATTTTTAAAACATGCCATGGAATACAATTTTTTTCTGATAGATTTAGTAATGCCTGAATATAATGGTGATGATGTTATTTCGTATATTCGTGAAAAAAACGAGGAAGCTATTATTATTTTGGTTACTGCTTATAATAATGAAAATATTCTGCCTCATTGCCTGAGCGTTGGCGCTAATGACTTTGTATTGAAACCACTTGATTTCAAAATGTTTATGGCCAGGATAAAATCATGTGTCAGTCAATATTATCTCAAAAAGGAATTGCTTTCAAAAAATGAAAAACTTTTTAATTTGGCTACTAAAGATGCTTTGACGGGATTATATAACAGAATATATTTTATCGAAACTTGCCAGAATAAATTAAAAGAAATTAACAGGACAAAGCAGCCTTTATCATTTATCTTATTGGATATAGATCATTTCAAGACAGTAAATGATCGTTATGGTCATCTTAAGGGAGATTTTGTGCTCAAGGAATTGTCATGCGTATTAAATGATAATTTACGCGCCGCAGATATTTTATGCCGATGGGGCGGTGAAGAATTTATTATCCTGCTCATAAATACGGATGTGACTTCGGCAACAAATGTTGCCGAAAAAATACGTGCGATCATAGCAGGGCATTATTTTAAGGAAATAGGTGCTATTACGGCAAGCTTTGGCGTGACGCAGTACCGCGAGAATGATGATGACGAAACAATTTTTAAGAGGACAGATAATTCACTTTATCTTGCCAAGCTTACAGGAAGGAATAAAGTCATAAGCGATGAAGAACTGAAAATAATATATAATGATAAACCGACGACTATCCAATGGGGTCCTTTTTTCAAAAGCGGCAACATCCATATTGACAGGGATCATCATCGGCTTATAAGTATTTCCAATCAAATTATACATAGCTGTTTTTCCGCTGCTGAATCCAAAAATCCTGCTGATTTGTTTATAACACTTGGCGAGGAGCTTAAGAATCATTTTAAGCGCGAGGCGGAAATCTTGGCCAAGGCGGGTTATCCGTTATATCTCAAGCATAAAGAAAACCATAGCTTATTGCTAAAAAATGCAGATATTGTCCTTAGAAATCTGAAAGACGAAAAAATAACTTTTATTGATGCTGCAAAATATCTTATTCAGGAAATTGCGGTAGGACACATAATTAAAAGTGATTTTAATTATTATTATATATTCGGCAGAAAATAAATCGTTTCAGCAACAAAATTGCCTTAGAGAACAGAGTGGGTGTTCTCTAAGGCAATTTTGTCATTAGATTTATTTTTCCTGGTTTCAGTTGTGGCTGTCGTGATGGTCACATCGTATATCGGCATCGTATTGGAGACTGCCCATAAGATAATCATTGACAGCTTTATCGGTTTTTCCGGTAACTCCACCAAAAAATTGGATCCCATTCTGCTTCAGCAGGTCTTGAGCGCCGCTGCCGATTCCTCCGCAGATAAGAATGTCAATTTCCTTTTCTTTAAGGATGTCGACTATCTTCCCATGCCCGCTGCCGCTGACAGAGATCATTTCTGTATTGATTATGGCATGTTTGCTGACTTTGTAGAATTTAAAAGTTTCCGTTTTTCCAAAATGCTGAAACACTTGTTCTTTTTCATAAGGTACTGCTATGATCATATTGGCAAACCTCCTGCTTATTCATTGACTGGATTTCGCTGTTAATTTGGTATCCTTAATAATATATTGCAAAAAAGCCATGCAGCCTTTCGCTATATCATCATAAGTACAATCAAAATCTCCCGTGTACCAAGGGTCCGCTATCTCACTGACATTGTCTGTAAAAGAAAGCAACAAATGAATTTTTCGTGCTGAATCTTTTTCGATGATCGATTGCAGTTCACGTATGTTCTGCCTATCCATGACTAAAATATAGTCGTATTTCAGATAATCTGCCTGGGTAAATTGTATTGCCCGGTGCACAGTATAGGGAATTTTTTTCTGCCGAAGTTTGGATTTTGTTTCAGGATGCATATCACGGCCGATTTCTTCGCTGCTGGTGGACGCTGAAGTTATCAGAAATTGCCCTTCCTGTTTACGGTGCCGCAACAGATCTTTCATAACAAATTCGGCCATAGGACTTCGGCAGATATTACCGTGGCATAAGAAACATATTTTTACCATGTATTCCTCCATAGAAAAATTATGAATACTTTTCAGGCGCATCAATCAAATTTTTGATCGACGGTATGTCTGGGATCAATCAGTGATTCAGTACCAAGTGTGATGTGACTACAGTATTATTATAACTTATCAGTCAGGTTTTAGCACTTTTTTTAAGGTTTTTTCCGGGTGGTTTTTAGATTATTTTAGAAATGTAACGGCTGCAAGATTTGTCAGTACGGATAAGTATTGAGGCCATATACCAAAGAGCACGGTGGCTGTCATACTGATTAAAATGGCAGTGCGCAAGGAACCGGATATATTGATATTGACGGGATCAAGTATGTCACTGTACATTACTCTGACTACCTTGAGATAATAATAAACGGAAAGCATAGACATTATAAAACCAACAAATGCCAACCATAGATAGCCATGCTCGACAGCTGCCATGAATAAATAAAGTTTACCGGCGAAGCCTGCAGTAGGGGGAATACCAGCCATAGAAAGAAGCGATACAGCCATGACCATAGCCAGAAGGGGGGAACTTTGCGAAAGTCCCGCAAAATCATCATAGTTAGTACCTTTTTTGTAGAATTCAACAACAGTAAGAACAGCAAAGGCACCTGCATTTGCCAAAATGTACAGAAAAGCATAAAACAGAACGCCCTTTATGCCCTGCAGGCTTGCGGCACAAATCCCTACAAGCATATATCCTGCTTGAGCAATGGAGGAATAAGCCAGCATTCTTTTAATATTTTTTTGCCGCATTGCAGCGATGTTGCCGCCGATCATGCAAACAGCTGCAAAAACGGATAAAATCGGCAGAAAATAATCGGCTGCCGGCCAAAAAGCCGCAAAAAGTATACGCATGAAGACGGAGATAGCAGCTGCCTTTGAACCCATGGCTAAAAGAGCGGTAACCGGTGTGGGAGCACCTTCATATGTGTCTGGAGACCACATATGAAAAGGGATGACAGACATTTTGAAAAACATGGCAGAAATTATCATCATCATTCCTGCTATGCTGAGCAACGAAAAAATGTCAGGATTTCCGTTTATTGCAGAGAAAGAAAAACTGTGAGCCGTTCCGTAAATAAGACTTATGCCATAAAGCATAACAGCAGTGGATAATGAGCCTATAATAAGATACTTAATAGCCGCTTCAGAAGATTTTTTATCATTCATACTGAAACCGGTCAAAGCATAAAAGCTTATAGTCATAAGTTCCAGACCGATAAACATAGTCAGAAAGTCATTGGCTGAAGCAAGTATCATCATGCCTGCAAGCGCAAATAAAAGCATGGAATAAAATTCACTTTTGTATTTTATAGACTCTGTGTAGCGTAAAGAAAAAAGAATAGTCAGAATGACAGCCAGTAAAAAAAGCTGTTTGAAAAAGATGGCATAATTATCATAATAGAACATATTCTGGTAAAAATAAGGAGAAGCTGTAATATGATACTGCCAGAACAGGCTTGCAGCCAAGACTGATAGAACCAGTAGGGCTGTATAGCCAAGAGACCGACGAGTTTCTCTAGATGGCAGCAAGAGATCAAATACCGTCAAGAGCAATGCCAAAATCGAAACAGTAATTTCCGGATAAATAACATATAAATTCATTACCATATCCCTCCTAAAGTAAAGAGCAGGGAAGGGGCCGCGTTTAATCTGTCAAGGAATGGTCCTAAGGGTGATATACCGCTGTTTATCGGAGCCAGCAAAAGCTGCGGAAACAGGCCGAATAAAATGAGAACGGCACTCAATAGAAACAGAGGGACTAATTCGGCACCCTTCGCATCATTATAACAATCGAATCTGCTGTCCCGCGGTCCGAATAAGATTTTCTGCAAAACCCGTAGAATATAAATAGAGGTGAATATTATACCCGATACGGCAGCAATTGCCAGAACAGGATATTTGGCAAATAAGCCGACGAAGGTAGTATACTCTGGAATGAACCCGATAAGTCCCGGCAGACCGACAGAAGACATACCTGCCAGCATGAAACCGGTAGCTATTTTTGGCATTTGGTGGGCAAGTCCGTGCAGCTGCTCCGTACTGCGCATATGAGTTTTTTCATATACATAACCGATCATAGCAAAGAATAACGCGCTCATAATACCATGTGCTACCATATTGGCTACAGCTCCGCTTAAACTGATGGTGTTGAGAGCCGCAAAACCTAAAAGCACATATCCCATATGAGATACAGAAGAGTAACCGACTACATATTTAAGATCTTTTTGGACAATCGCTATATATGCCGCATAGATAACATTGGCGAGACCCAGCAATATAATCAGCGGAGCCCAGAATTTTGCGCCCTCCGGTAAAATTAAAAGACCCAGGCGTATAAGTCCGTAACCGCCGATTTTTTTCAAAACACCGGCGTGAATCATTGAGACAGCTGTGGGCGCACCGGCGTAACCGTCTGGAGACCAAGTGTGAAAAGGGAACATTGATAAAAGAGTACCAAAGCCGAGCAGCATAAGCAAAAAAACAATTATTTGAAATTGCTGACTTAAGGTTCCGTAAAAATGCGCATTGGCTAAAGCAACAATATCAAATGTGCGCATACCGGGAGGAAATGCCTGAAGATATAAGGCAATTATGCCGACCAGCATAAAGGCGGAACCTATTAAAAGATACATTGTGAGTTTCATGCCGGCGTATTCTTTGCTTACTTTTTTAGTAGAACCCCATACTATCACCATTATATAAATAGGAATAACCACCAGTTCATAAAAAAGCAAAAAGATGAATAGGTCCATGGCAATAAAAGTGCCTGTGACACCGGCTATCAGCAGTAATAGTAAAATAAAGAATTCTTTCGGCCGTTTATTGATATTCCAGGAGCTGAATACAGAGGCCAGACCGATTATGTTCGTTAAAAAAAGCATGGGCAGGGATATGCCGTCTATACCGACAGAATATGAAACGCCAAGATCGCTTATCCAGGGAATTTTTTCTGTGAATTGCAGACCTCCTGCTGAATTGTCATAAGAGATGTACACATAGACCGTCAGCAGAAAACTTATCAGCATTGCCGTGGCAGATATGATTTTTATGGTTTTTTCTGAGGAGGGGGGGACAAAAAACAAAAGAAATATAGCCAGAACAGGCATCAGCAAAATTGTTGACATAAAAGGGAATTCCATTGTTATAAAACGCCTCCTCCGGCAGTAATGCCGCTTATTTTATTAAAATACAGGATACCGCAAAGCAGGAGAATAATTACACCGCATAAAAATGCAGCCGCATATCTTTGTGTCTGGCCTGTCTGTATTTTTCCTAAAAGTGTACTGGAAAACAGGACTAATCCCGAAATAACATTTATTATGCCGCCTATGATATAAATATCGATAAAATACATTACTCTGCCTATTCCATCAATAAAAAAGCGGCATAAGACAGCATAAAATTCATCAATATAATATTTATGAAAACTTATTGTATACAATACGCCCATCCTGGCAGCTATGCAATCGGCAGACCATTTTTTTCTGACATATATATTCCAGGCGAGGATGAAAGCAAGAAGCGGCAAAACGGCGGAGAGTACAGCTATAGATATATCCATATGCTCAGGCTGCGGCGCACCAAAGCGAATCCAATAACCAAAATCATATATATAGCCGCCAAGACCGCTTACCAGTGATAAAACTGCCAGAAGTACCAACGGGATCTGCATAAAGCAGGATATATGATGCAGCCGCATATTGGTTTTTTCGCCGAAAAAGACAACAAATAATAGTCTGGCCATATAAAAAGCCGTCATAAAAGCTGTTATCACAGCTATTATATATATAGGTGTGTTGACTGACAAAGCAGCCGATAAGATTTCATCCTTGGAAAAAAAACCGGCAAACGGAGGAACACCTGATATTGCCAGGACACCGATTGTCATTGTGATGAAGACAATAGGTATTTTTTTACGCAGACCGCCCATTTTGAAAATATCGGCTTCATCATTCATCGCATGCATGACGGCACCGGCACAGAGAAAAAGAAGTGCTTTGAAAAAAGCATGTGTGAAAAGATGAAATAAAGAGGCTGTCAGGGAGCCAACTCCCAATGCCAGCATCATGTAACCCAGCTGGCTTATCGTGGAATATGCCAGGATACGCTTTATCTCGCGTTGGGATATAGCTATGCTGGCACCGAAGAAAGCAGTAAAGGCACCGAGCCATGCAATAAATTCCAGCAGAGCGGGTACGGATGCAAACAAAAAATATGCTCTTGCGACCAAATAAACACCGGCTACTACCATTGTTGCGGCATGTATTAATGCAGATACCGGTGCGGGTCCTTCCATAGCATCGGGAAGCCATACATGCAGGGGAAATTGTCCTGACTTGCCGATAGGTCCTATAAAAAGCAGGATGCCTATTATGGTTAAAGTACCAGTTCCGTACGAAGCAATATAAGAAGGAAGCAGCTGTCTCAGTTCAAGAAAATCGACAGTACCAAAAACAGTCTGCAGCAGCAAAATACCTATGAGCAGACCAAAATCACCTATACGTGTGGTGATAAATGCTTTTTTTGCTGCCTCTCTTGCGGCAATACGCTGATAGTAAAAACCGATCAGCAGATAGGAACATAAACCTACCAGTTCCCAAAATATATACATTTGCAGGAAATTTGCGGATATGTTCAGGCCAAGCATAGAAGCACTGAACAGCGATATATAAGCAAAAAAACGTCCGAAACTCTTATCGCCCCGCATGTAGCCTATGGAATATATCTGTACAAGCAGGGAAACGAGTGAAACGACAAACAGCATCATCACGGAGAGCGGGTCGATCAACATACCCATTTCAAAATGCAGATCGGCTGCTTCTGCCCAAATGACATGCCCGACAAACGGAGCATCCACACTGATACCGCTGCCGATAACGGCTATTGCTGCAAATATTGCCAAGATAAAGCTGACAGCAGAAGCAAAAACAGCTATGCAGGCTGACAGAGCAGACCATCTCTTAAAGAACAGACCTATCAGAACGAACGCTATAGCCGGCATTAAGGGAATAAGCCACGCGTTGGTGAGTGCAAAATATTCCATTTTTCTGCCTCCTATCCTTTCATGCTGTTCAATTTATCAATATTGACTGTTCTAAAGTCACGGTAAACACGGAAAATAAGTGCCAGCCCCACTGCAACTTCAGCAGCGGCCACTGCAACAGAGAAGAGAATCATTACCTGCCCTGAAAGATCAGGCATAGGCAAAAAATAGTTGAATGCTGCTAAATTGATGTTTACTGCATTGAGCATAAGTTCAATGCACATTAATATTGAAAAAAGATTTCTTTTTATCAATATTCCATACAGACCGATGCAGAAAAGCGCTGCACTTATTATCAGAAAATGTGTTATGCCGATAATCATTTTTCATCAGCTCCTTTCGCTAAAACGACAGCACCTATCATAGCAGCCAGAAGCAGTACTGCCGCTATTTCAAAAGCCAGCATATAGCGGTCAAGCAAAAGTTCTGCTAATGCTGAAACGGTATCATCGGGAAGAGTCACTGTATTTAATGTCGGCAAAGTTCCTGCGGTTATAAATATATAGGACATCAAGAAAAACAATATGCCTGCAAGCACAGATGCGCGAAAAATGTATTTCTTTTCCGGCATGCTTGTTCGTTCCATAGTGGTCCTTCTGGTTATCATTATGCCAAGAACTATTAAAATGACGACAGTACCGGCATAGATCATTATCTGAACCGCTGCCAGAAAATCGGCATTGATCATCGCGTAAAGACCGGCAACGGATATAAAACAAAGAGCCATAAACAGCGCGGAATGGACTAAATTACGGCAGTATATTATACCCAATGCGGAGAAAAGCATAACTGCGGCTAAAAAGTAAAATAAACCTGAGGATAAATCAATATTCATTGTTTTCGTCCTCCTTGTTTCGTTTTACAGCATCATATGTCAGCTCTTCTATATGATAACAGGCGATTTCATAATTTTTATCCCAAGTTATCGCTTTTGTAGGGCAGGCTTCTACACAAAAATTGCAATATAAACAACGCCCCGATTTATGTACATATTTTTTCATATGCCGTTTTTTTTGTTCATCAATTTCTACCGTCAAGGCCAACGCTTCGTTAGGACATGCCATAGCACATAATTTGCAGCTGATACATTTTTTTTCATTCAAAATAAGTCTGCCACCGCGAAATAAATCGTTCATCACCAATTTTTCTTCAGGATACTGAACAGTTTCCTTTCTACTGAAAAAATGTCTGAGGGTAACAGACAGTCCTATTAATAGACCTTTGCCCTGCATATCACTCACCTCAATATATCCATTTATATATATATATGCCTATTCCTGTGGCCATTATATTAAACAGAGCCAAAGGGAGCAGGACCTTCCAGCTCAATGCCATCATTTGATCGATTCTTGTACGGGGAAATGTCCATCTTATCCACATAAATACGAAAATGACGGCAAAAACCTTCAATATAAACCATGATATTCCTGGCAGAAAAGGTCCCTGCCATCCACCTAAAAATAAAGTAACAGTTAAAATAGCAGCAGCAAGAAGATTGGTATATTCTGCAAGAAAGAATAAAGCCCAGCGCATACCACTGTATTCAGTAAAAGGACCGGCTATTATTTCTGCCTCTCCTTCGACAAGATCAAAGGGGGTGCGGTTTGTCTCCATGAGCATGGCAATTATAAAAATAATGAAAGCCAGTGGTTGGACGGCAATAAACCATATGCCCGATTGGGCAGAAACTATATCGCTCATACGCAGGGAACCTGTCATCATTACGATGGCCAAAATGGAAAAGGCTATAGGGATTTCACTGCTCAGCATCTGTGCTACAGCCCGCATAGCACCCATAAATGAATATTTGTTTTCCGATGCGTAACCACCCAGTAAAAACAGAAGAACACCTTGCGACATGACAGCTATTACAAAAAATATACCGATGCCTATGTCTGCAAAAATTACACCGTTGTCAAAGGGAAATACAGCATAAACTAATGCAGCGGGAATAAACAGCAGCATCGGTGTTATACCCCACAGCAATTTTTCTGCTTTGGCGGGAACTATATCTTCTTTTGACATCAGCTTTATCATATCGGCAACTGTTTGTAAAAGTCCGAATGGGCCTACACGATTAGGGCCAAATCGATCCTGTATGAGGCCGCATATGCGGCGTTCCATATAGACCTGTATGATAACAGCCAAAGAAATAACAGCAAATATTACTACTATTTCCAGCAGCACTATAAAAAGCTGCGCTATAAATATATTACCAAAAATAAATTCTGCGATCCTGGTTAAGAAAACCGTAAGATTTACAAGCAATCCTTCATGCACATTCTTCACCTGCCCTTATTCAAGAAATTTCAGCAATCAACTTCACCCAAAATCGGATCAATGGTGGACATAGCCACAACAACATCACCAACAAGATAACCCTTGCATAATATATTCAATGCCTGCAGATTGATAAAAGACGGTCTGCGTATATGAATACGGTAAGGTTTTGCTGATCCGTCACTTACTATATGATAACCGACTTCACCGCGCGGTCCTTCAGTCGTATCGTATATTTCGCCCTTGGGCGGGCGGAGCACCTTAGGAACTTTTGCGGTAATTTGTCCATCCGGGATACCGTCAAGAGCCTGCCGTATTATTTTGGCGCTTTCACTTATTTCTTTTACTCTTACAATATACCTGTCCCAGTTATCACCGTTCTTTCCCAGCGGCACGGAAAATTCAAAATTGTCATAGGAACTGTAAGTATTATCTTTACGTAAGTCATAATCGATGCCGCTTGCCCTGAGCATAGGTCCGGTTATTCCTAAACGCCGTGCCTGTTCGCCTGACAGCAGAGAAGTTCCTTTTAAACGATGCTGGAATATCTCATTTCCGGTCAGCAGATTGTTATATTCGTCAAGCATTGAAGGCAGATCAGCTAAAAATTTATTGATCATATCAACTATGGCGGATGAGAGATCACTTCTCACACCGCCGATCCGTATATAACTGTAAGTCATACGAGCGCCGCAAAGCTCGTTGAAGATGTCAAGAATACGCTCCCTGTCGCGGAACGGATAGATCATACCCGTAGTTGCACCTATATCTACAGCGAGTGAACCGATAAAAATCATGTGGCTGGCTATACGATTCAGTTCAGCCATAATAACTCGCAGATACTGTGCTTTTTCCGGAATATCTATAGCGGCCAGTTTTTCTACAGCATGGCAGTAGGAAAAATTATTGTTCATGGCCGATACATAGTCTAATCTGTCAGTATAGGGCAGACATTGAAAATATGTGCGGGCTTCCATTAGCTTTTCTATGCCGCGGTGCAGGTAACCCATGCAGGGGACAGAATCGACAACTTTTTCACCGTCCAATGTAAGCAGTACCTGCAATACTCCATGAGTGCTGGGATGAACAGGCCCCATAGACAACTGGTATGTTTCTGTTTTTATCATTACCCGTTCTCTCCTTCTTTTTCAGCTTGTCTGTAAGATTTTTGCAGGGGGTAGCCAATAAAATCATCAGGCAGCAATATCCGCTGTAAATTGGGATGGTGAAGAAAAATAATGCCCATGAGGTCATATTGCTCCCGTTCATGAAAATCGGCCTCCGGCCAAAGAGCGGTCATAGTTTCTAAGGCTGGCGAAGCTTTTGCCAGGGGCACTTTTACCATAAGTTCCTCGGAATTTATTCTGCTGGTAAGATCGTAAACAACTTCAAAATAGTCATCATAATCAACAGCAGTGATATTTGAGAGCATGTCAAATTTATGCTGAGTATTGAGGCTGTGCATGATTTTTGGAAAATACGGCAGCGACCTTATAATAAGGGGGGGATTTTCTGCTGCATCGTCAAAGTCGATATCCGTCGGAAAATCTTTTTTCAATGTATAAAGCTTATCCCTGCCCATATAGCGCCTTTTCATTTTTTCACCTTCTGTATTATTTCCGGATGACGTATTTTTTCCTTTAATTGGAGCATTCCATAGATCAGTGCTTCAGGCCGGGGCGGACATCCCGGAATAAAAACATCAACAGGAATAATTTTATCTACACCTGGTACTACAGAATAGGCATCGGCAAAAGGTCCGCCTTCGTTGGCGCAGCTTCCCATAGCGATTACATATTTAGGATTCGGCATCTGTTCATAAAGACGTTTTAAGGGAGGAGCCATCTTCCAGGTCAGCGTGCCCGCTACGATAAACAGATCGGCTTGGCGCGGTGACGGACGAAATACTTCATAGCCGAATCTTGCCAAATCAAATCTTGCCGCAGCTGCGCACATCATTTCTATGGCACAGCAGGACAGACCCGATGTCAGCGGCCAGAGAGAATTGCTGCGTGCCCATTTAAAAAGACCGTCGATTGTTGTGATCATAACATTATTTTTTAACACATCCGGCACTATATCGACTATTTCCATGTCAAAGCTCCTTTCTTCCATGCATAAGCCAGACCAACAGCTAAAATACCTGTAAATATAAACATTTCCACCAGAGCGAATAGACCAAGACTGGCGAATTTTACAGCCCATGGAAATAGAAAAATAGTCTCTACATCAAATACTACAAAAATGATTGCATATAAGAAATAACTGATCCGGTATCGGGTCACGTTACGCCCTACAGTATCCACACCGCATTCATATTGTGAATTTTTTTCCTCGTTAGGCTGACGGGGCTGAATTAACAGTGGGACTATCATTGCCATGACAGGAAATAATGACGCAGCAATTAATAATATGAGTATTTTAGTAAATTCAGACATATTCTCACCTCCGTTTTAAAATTTATGAAGAACTTAATTTATATAAATAGATTTTGAAAAAAATCATTTTATATATCATTTGAAAGACAATGATTATTTTATAACATAATTAAATATTATTGTAAAATATATTTTGTTTATATTGTATTTGGCTATGTTATAACTTCATTTATAATATTGTAACAAAATTACAATGAAAATTATAGTGCATTCTTTTATATAATGATAAAAAATAATGTATAATGTTTTTTATATGTAATGTTTTAATAATAATTTATAATAATAATTAAATTATATTAATATTATATTAAAAAATAAAAATATAATATCAAAAATGCTGACAAGTATATTTACTTGACAATACTGCAGCGTTTAGATATAATGTCTTAAAGTTTAAAAATCAGTTGCCGAGGTGTTTAACGTGTTAGATAACTTTTTGCGGCTGAGCATGCTCTTTGATTTTTACGGAGGGCTTCTTACAAAAAAGCAGCAGGAGTGCCTCAGAATGCATTTATACCAAGACTTATCTCTTTCTGAGATAGCTTCTTTAATGAATGTTTCCAGACAGGCTGCCTATGATACAATTCATCGCTGTGAGGCTATTCTTGAAAATTACGAACAAAAATTGAAGGCGATGGAAAGAGATAAGTTGATAAAAGTTTCGCTGCAGGATATTATGGATGATGTGGAATCACTGAAAGCTGACTTCCAAATAAAAAAAATCAGTGGTACAGAAGAAAAAATAAAGAAACTATTGGAATATTGATTTTGGAAGGAGGAATTTAATTGATTTTTGAATCTCTGGCGGAAAAATTGCAGAATACTTTTAAAAAGCTGCGCGGACACGGGCATTTGTCAGAAGATGATGTCAGTACAGCGATGCGTGATATTCGTATGGCATTGCTTGAAGCCGATGTAAATTTTAAAGTAGTAAAGGATTTTATCGCAAAAATAAAGGAACGTGCTATCGGGGCAAATATACTGGAAAGCCTCACACCGGCACAGGCTGTAATAAAGATAGTCAATGAAGAACTTACTGAACTCATGGGCGGTTCTGTCAGCCGCATAAATATTGCACCGAACCCGCCCACAGTCATAATGATGGTCGGGCTGCAGGGTGCGGGTAAAACTACGTCCGTCGGCAAGCTTGGCATAATGCTTAAAAAACAGGGCAAGCATCCGCTGTTTGCTGCGGCAGATATTTATCGTCCGGCTGCCGTAAAGCAATTGCAGGTTTTGGGGCAGCAGCTTGAGCTTCCAGTTTTTAGCATGCCTGAAGGCACCGATCCGGTTGTCATAGCTGAGAAAGCACTTGAGTACGCGCATTCTCATGCTAATGATGTAGTTATCATTGATACTGCAGGACGTCTTCAGATTAATGAAGAACTTATGCAGGAATTGAAATCAATAAAGAGCATAGTTCATCCGCATGAAATACTTCTTGTGGTTGATGCTATGACAGGTCAGGATGCTGTTAATGTTGCCGAAAGTTTCAATAATGATCTTGGTCTTGACGGTGTAGTTTTAACAAAAATGGATGGCGATGCCAGAGGCGGAGCTGCACTCTCGGTAAAGGCCGTTACCGGCTGCCCGATAAAATTCGTCGGGACAGGTGAAAAACTCGATGCTCTGGAGTCTTTTTATCCTGACCGCATGGCTTCACGGATACTTGATATGGGAGATGTTCTTTCTCTCATAGAAAAAGCGCAGGAAACTTTTGACGCTGATGAAGCAAAAAAAATGGAAAAAGCGCTGCGCAAAAATCAATTTACGCTGGATGATTTTTTGAACCAGATGCAGCAAGTAAAAAAATTGGGATCTCTCGACAAAATTCTCGGCATGCTGCCGGGAATGGGCGGGCTTAAGAAAAAACTCGGCGATGTTGACATGGATCTTAAGAACAATAAGGATATCGCTCATATCGAAGCTATTATAAGGGCAATGACTCCTGCTGAAAGGAATAATACAAATATAATAAATGGCAGCCGTCGTAAGCGTATAGCTGCGGGCAGCGGCACTAAAGTGCAGGATGTCAATAAATTATTGAAGCAGTTTGCCGAAATGAAAAAAATGATGAAAAAAATGACCGGACTTAAAGGGAAGAAGGGCATGAAAGGTCTTCCAAAAGGTTTGGGCAATATGAAATTTCCATTTTAAGGAGGTGAAATATCAAAATGGCAGTAAAAATTCGTTTAAACAGAATGGGTGCTAAAAAGAATCCTTTTTATCGCATCGTTGTAGCTGATTCCCGCGCTCCGCGCGATGGTCGTTTTATCGAAATCGTAGGTAACTATGATGTAACGAAAGAACCGGCTGTTGTAAATATAGATGAAGAAAAAGTCATCGACTGGATGAGTAAAGGTGCACAGCCTACTGATACCGTAAAATCATTATTATCCAAAAAAGGTATAATGGCTAGATTCGCTGAGACAAAAAAAGCGAATAAGTAAGAAAGAGGCTATGATATGAAACAGCTTATTGAGCTTATAGCAAAATCTTTGGTTGATAATCCCGATATGGTGATCGTCAATGAAAAAGATGACGGCAAAACTATCATTTATGAACTTTCCGTTGCAGATGATGATATGGGAAAAGTAATTGGTAAACAAGGCCGTATTGCTAAAGCAATGCGTACTGTCGTAAAAGCCGCGGCAGCTCGTGAATATAAAAAAGTCATAGTTGAAATCATTTAATACACAGCGGCAACGGACTTTGCAAAAAGCCTTGCCGCTGTTGTTATATACTAAAAATCAGGAGGCTTCTAAAAATGGAATCCATAACCTTGCAATGTCCTATAACAGTAAAAGCGAAAGTAACCGAAAAATTTAAGACAGATATGCTGCATAATCTCAATCGGCAGATAGAAAAAGTTGATGCTGAAGTTTCTCATATAGAAAAAGATATGAAAAAAGTCTTGTCTGAACAAAATACAGGTGATGTTCAGCGCGTTTCCATGCTCTTACAGCGCATGGAGGAAGAAAAACAAAAAAGATTGTCCTATAAAGATAATCTTTTAAATAAAATCACCGACACGGAAGAACTTGAAATTGGCGCAGAAGTCGTTCAGGGCACGCTGCAGCGTCTGGTAGAAATAAAAATAGGCGATACGATGCCGGAAATAATGAATACGGAGCTCTTGGTCGAAGATGGAAAAATTATCGAAATGCGTGACTGATAAAAATTTTATTGTTGTTGGAAAAATAGGCAGACCCCACGGGATAAGAGGGGCTATACGTGTTTATCCGCTCACTGATTTCCCTGAGAGGTTTTTAAAAATGCGCAGTGCTTATATAGACGATACCTTAGTAGAAATAAATACTGTCCAGTATCATAATGACTTTATCATAATGGATATAAAAGGTTTTGATGACAGGGAAAAAGCAGCTGCGGCCACGGGAAAACTTCTGCGGGTAGAACGCGGAGAAGCAGCTCCTCTTGCTGAAGGTGAATATTATACTTTTGATATAGTCGGACTCAAGGTCTGGAATGAAGAAGGTATTGTATTGGGAACAATAATAAACGTACTGAAAACGGGCAGCAATGATGTCTATGTTATAAAAAGTACTGAGTCTGCCGAACCTATTTTGCTGCCTGCATTAAAAAAAATGGTCACCAAGATAGACATAGAACACAAACGTATGGATGTTATATGGCCGGAAAAAGATTGACATGAAAATAGACATAGTGACTTTATTTCCCGAGATGTTTCATGGACCTTTTGGGCACAGTATTATTAAACGGGCTGCTGATAAAAATATTATTGATATATTTTTTACAAATCCACGTGATTTTACTTATGACAAGCATCATCAGGTAGATGATGCGCCTTTTGGCGGCGGGGCTGGAATGGTTTTAAAGCCAGAACCTTTTTTTCGCTCTGTGGCAAATATAAAAAATGCAATTCCGCCGAAATTTACATCCCGTGTACTGCTCATGTGTCCGGGCGGGCAGACATTTTCACAGGAGAAGGCCCGGCAGCTTTCGCAATACGATTCGTTGATCTTCATTTGCGGACATTATGAGGGATTTGATAATCGCATAACAGAAAAATTAGCCGATGAGATAATTTCCATAGGTGATTATGTTTTGACAGGAGGCGAACTCGCCTGCATGGTTATTGTTGATGCTGTTTCGCGTATGCTTCCCGGAGTTCTTGGATCAAAGGAATCGGCTTCCACAGATTCTTTTTATAATGGATTATTGGAACATCCCCAGTATACGCGGCCTCGTGAATATAAGAAAATGCCGGTCCCTGATATTCTATTTTCGGGAGATCATTCTAAAATAGCTCTTTGGCGAAAAAGTAAAGCATTGGAAGAAACGTTTTCAAAACGCCCTGACTTGCTGGCCGATTATCCTCTGACAAAGGACGAAATAGCATTGCTGGAAAAAATGAAAAAATGATTGCACCGAAAATTAAATTATGCTAAACTTAGAAGGTATCGCAGTCGGTCCTCTGGTTTGCATTGCCACGAACGGCTGATATTAAGGAGGAAAAATGATGAATATTATCCAAGTATTGGAACAGGAACAGCTTAGAAAGGACATTCCCCAATTTCAACCGGGAGATACAGTTCGTGTACATGTAAAAGTAGTTGAAGGTACACATGAACGTATTCAGATGTTTGAAGGGGTTGTTATTGCCCGTCAGGGCAGTGGCGTACGCGAAATGTTCACTGTAAGAAGAATTTCCTACAGTATTGGCGTGGAACGTACTTTTCCGGTACACTCTCCGCGTCTGGAAAAAATTGATGTCGTGCGCAGAGGCGTTGTACGCAGAGCAAAACTTTACTATTTACGCAATCTTACAGGTAAAGCTGCCCGTATCAAGGAAAGACGCTGATAGTTTATTATTGGGGACTGTGGCTTTATGGCAGTCCTTTTTTATATGCAGTTGTGATTTTTGCGAAAAGTTTATATGTTGGAGGCCGAATATGAATAAATCATTAGGCGCGGAAATAAAAGACTGGATCATATCAATAGCTATTGCAGTAGTATTGGCCTTGTTTATACGACATTTTATCGTTGAACTTTATCTTGTTGACGGACCTTCTATGCAACCGACATTGGTAAACCATGAACGTTTGGTAGTGAATAAATTTATCTATCGGCTGCGTGAACCCAAACGGGGAGAAATATTGATTTTTCAATATCCCAGAGATACCAGCCGAGATTTTATTAAAAGAGTGATAGCCCTTCCCGGAGATACTATTGAAATAAAGGATGGGCATGTTTTTGTTAACAACGAACTGCAGAATGAACCCTTTATTCTTAGCCAGACAAGAGGCGATTACCCTCTTACAACTATTCCTGAAGGGCATATCTTTGTAATGGGAGATAATCGCAACAATTCTGAAGACAGTCGGTTTACCGACGTGGGTTTTGTACCGTTCAATCTGATAAAAGGAAAAGCTGTCCTGGTGTTTTGGCCGCTGAGTGAACTGCATACACTGGCCATGGCTGCAGAAGGAAAATAATTAACAGCGGATTGTTCCGGCGCCGGTAAAAACCGGCGCTTTTTTTCCAAAATCGATATGTGTTAAAAATTTTGAAATTGTTCAGTAATTTATGATCTGTTTGGAGGAACAAATGGAAGAACAAAAACCGGATATACCTTTGGTTCAGTGGTTCCCAGGGCACATGACGAAAGCCCGGAGACTGATCGAAGAAAATTTGAAACTGGTTGATATTGTCGTAGAACTTTTGGATGCCCGTATACCTCTTTCAAGTTCAAATCCCATGCTGGCTGGAATGATCAGCGGAAAAACGCATGCTATTGTTTTGAATAAGGCAGATCTTGCAGATCCGGCAATAACACGTGAGTGGATAACGTTTTATAAACGTATGGGCAAATCAGCTATGGCAGTAGATTCAGTTCAGGGTAAAAACATCAAAGAACTGACAAATATGATCAATGATCTGACCCAGCGCCAGACAGCTAAGTTCGCTGCCAAGGGAGCACGGCCGCGTAATGCCAGGGCTATGATCGTAGGCATCCCTAATGTCGGCAAGTCCTCGCTCATAAATCGGCTGGCAGGTACTGTAGCGGCTAAGACAGAAAATCGTCCGGGCGTGACGCGGGCAAAACAGTGGATACGCATAGGAAAACATATAGATTTACTGGATATGCCGGGTTTGTTATGGCCTAAATTTGACGATCCTGCCGTGGGAATCAACCTCGCTTTCACTGGGGCGGTCAATGATGATATTTATGATAAGGAAAAAGTAGCATTGCTTCTGTTGGAATATATGCAGAATTATTATCCGCATTTCCTGATGACACGTTATAAAATAGATGTGCTGCCTGACAGCACGGAGGAACTATTTGAAGTAATAGGCAAAAAACGCGGCTGTCTGCTTAAGGGCGGTAAATTGGACGAGGAAAAAATAACAACTGTTGTCTTTACAGATTTTCGAAGCGGGCGGTTGGGAAAAATTTCTCTTGAGTCACCGTCAGTATGATAATGACCTGTCTTTAGGGATGTTTATATTGACAGAGCGGTTCTTTTCAGATATATTGCAGTGCTGTTGAGTCACTGTAAAAAATATGTACATGACAAAGGAAAAATACATCTTATACCGAATTGGTAATAAGATGTATTTTTTATAGGTGATACTAATGGATGCAAAAATAAAGATGTCGGTCAGAGAAATAGCCGATAAGTTTTCGGTTTTTGATACGGATGAAAGTTTTGCTGAACTTGTCAGAAATGATAAACGTAAAGCTGTTCAGCAACTCATCGTCCGTCATAACAGGGAAATGCAAGAAAGAAAGCGTCTGCATGAATTATATAAATACGAATATGAGCTGCAGGCGGGAGGCAACGAATATATAGCAGGTACAGATGAAGCGGGGCGGGGACCCTTAGCCGGACCAGTCGTTGCCGCGGCAGTTATTTTACCTGTTGGCTGTTATATTCCGCGTCTTAATGATTCAAAAAAATTGTCGGCTGCGGCCCGTGAAAAAATTTATGCGCAGATTTTGGAAAAAGCCATCGCTGTGAGCAGGTCGGTGATAGACGAAAAGACGATTGATCGTATAAATATATATCAGGCTTCAATGAATGCTATGTATAATGCAATCTATAGTTTAGGCGTAAAACCGCAGCAAGTGCTGATAGATGCTATGCCGCTGAATGCACTTGATATACCGCATTTGTCCATCATAAAAGGTGATGCCAAAAGTGCTTCAATAGCGGCGGCCTCCATAGTGGCAAAAGTGGAAAGAGATCAGCTTATGGATGAGTACGACAGGCAATATCCCGAATATGGTTTTTCCAGCCATAAAGGATATGGTACGCCAAGACATCTTGAGGCACTGCATAAATATGGACCATGTCCCTTGCACCGATGCTCGTTTGAACCAGTTAAATCGATGAAGCAATTCTGATGGAGGAATGTTCTTATGCCCATACAGTCTGGAATCAATCCAACTAATACAGCGAATCAACAACCTACCGGCCCAGTTGATAAAAAAACTGCTTCTGCACAGGCTGTGGGCGATGCGTCAGGCTCTTCTCCCCAGACGAATGTTGCAATAAAAAATGCGGTAACAGATCTTTCAAAAGTGCTTTCTGATATTATTGGCGCACAAAATATCAATACAGATGATCTGTCACCGGAAATACAAAAGCTCGTTCAGCAGCTTTTGCAGGATGCCTTTTCCATTGATAAAACATTGGCCCAGGGCTTGGGAGATGCTCTTCAGGCTAGACGATATGCTTTTGATCAGCTGGCCTCACTGGGCAAGATGCTGTCGCAGCTGGGAGAATTAATGGAAAATGGCGATTATACGGGCTTGCCGGATAATATAAAAGTTCTCCTGAATAATTTTCGTTCACTTTTGACGCAGGAAAATCAGTATCCCAGTATGGTAGATATGTCAAAAACAGCGTTTAATTTACTCAACAACAAGGATGATTCTGAGCTGCCTGAAACACTGCAAACATTGGTCAAGACACAGCCTGCAGATACTGCCGGTGCTGAAAATACAAGTAATACCGGAGATAAACGGGCGGGAGTAAATGATAATGTACGGCTGCTGAAAAACATTTTAGATACATTTTTTAAAAGTGATGCGGCAGCCGGCGGCAAAGGTACAGGGGGCAAACCTTCTGTGGATAGTCCGGTTCAACAGGCTGTTTCTGCGAAAGTTATTAATACCGGTACAGCAGAGGACAGCGGTGAAAAGCTGCAATCTGCCCGAGCAAAAATGGGCAATGACGCCGGTCTTGCCGGGACAGAAAAAAATACTGTTCCGCAGTATCCTTCTGGTGGCGGCAGGGCAAGTACTCAGCCCGCAGCTGAACGGCCTACGGTTATACAAAATGGCAGGGTAATTGCGGAAGACACTGCTGAAACAGCCGCAGCAGGGCAGAAAATCAGCAATGCAGTCGACTCGGCAGTGTCTTCCGCTGCTTCGGAGCCGCCTGACATGAAGAACATGCTGCAGCAGCCGTTTTCGGTGGCAACAAAAGCTGCCGCAACTCAGATGACGCAGGGAAGCAATATACCTATACAGCAGGAAATCTCTGTGCCGGATTTTATGAACAATACGGCACAGTCAATGAGTGCCCTGCGTGATTTAGGTCAGCTCCTTTTACAAAATAAACAGCTTAGTTCCGCTGATACTGCACTTTTAAAAGATTTTGTGAACGGAAATCAACAGATATTATCTCCAAAAGATGTAGAGCAGCTGCAAAAGGTAATGCAGGTGGTTGAAGGCAACATTCCCGGTGTTGTATCGCAGGCTGCGGCGAGAAACAATGTTCCTAATTTACCTAAACTGTGGGCATTTGTTCAGCTAAGTGATATAAGTACGATTAATGATGCTGATGCCGGTTCCTTAAAGCGTGCAGGGGAAAATGTCAGTGATTTTGCAAAAGTGATGGGGCAGTCATTTCCTACTGATTCTACTTCGTCGGCGGCTCAGAAATCTCTTGATTTTATTCTCCCCATATTCTTAGATGAGCGGAAAAGTTATCCTGCGTATATAAATGTTTATAATGAAGGACATCGTAATTCGGAAACGGGTGAAGAACAGTATGAGACATGGTTTCGTGTCTGCTGTCTCACTGAAAATGCGGGAGCTGTGGAAATAGTGCTGCGTTTATACAATAAACAGCAGCTGAATGTTCGGCTTTCTTTCTCAAGTGAGGATACAGCTGTATCTTTTGAAAACTATCTGCCGGAACTGCGTTCATATCTTCATGAGTCAAAGTTGAATCTCACTGAATTGAAAATCGGTACTATTGAGTGAAAAAACGGGAGTAATATATCATGGAAGAAAATAATAATGAAAATGGCGCAGCCCTGGATAAAAAGGCGGTGGCGCTGCGTTACAGAGAAAAAGAGGGAAAAGCACCTAAGATAGTTGCCAAGGGGCGAGGCTATACCGCTGAAAGCATATTACAGGCCGCACAAAGAAGTTCCGTGCCCGTATATCAAGATAAAACACTTGTCAGTATGCTTATGGCACTGGAACTTGACAGAGAAATCCCCCCTGCGCTTTATGCGGTTGTGGCGCAAATACTTGCATATGTGTATAGAATAGATAAACGTAAAAAACCACCGGATATAAAGCTATGAGAGGAAGAGAAAAAGGCTTTCTGGGAGAAAAGATCGCAGCTGATTATTTGAAATCACGCGGGTATCAGATATTGGATATGAATTATACTGCAAAATACGGTGAAATAGATATAATAGCTGAGCATAGAAATGTAATCGTGTTTGTCGAAGTGAAAACAAGAAAAAATGCATTGTATGGAACAGCGGCACAAGCGGTGGACCGCAGAAAGCAGCAAAAAATAATACGCACAGCACATTTATATATTCTATTTCATCAGCATGATTCATTGAATTATCGTTTTGATGTGATCGAAATATATTATAATCCTCCCTGTCCGTATAAACTAAATCATATAAAGGGAGCTTTCGAAGTTTAATATATGGAAAATATGAAAAAACGCATAGTTGTTGGCATAACAGGGGCAAGCGGCTCTATTTATGCATTGAAACTTCTTGAAGTATTGAAAGATACCGGGATAGAAATACATTTGGTAGTCACTCATTCCGGACAAACCGTTTTACAGCATGAATGCGGAATGGTGCCGGAAGACCTTCTAAAGTATGCCCATACGCTTTATGATGTTGATAATATAGGAGCTGCTGTGGCAAGCGGGTCTTTTTTATATGAAGCTATGGTAATTCTTCCATGCTCGATGAAAACAGTGGGGGCGATAGCTGCGGGTTTAGCTGATAATCTTCTTACCCGTGCCGCTGATGTGACAATAAAAGAAAGACGCAGTCTTGTATTAGTGCCGCGTGAGACACCCTTCAGTCCTCTGCATTTAGAGAATATGTTGAAATTGTCCCGCATCGGCGTGAGCATACTTCCTGCGTGTCCGGGTTTTTACCATAAACCGCAGAGCATAGATGATTTAGTGAATATCATGGTCGGGAAAATATGTGATCAGCTGCATATCGAACATGAATTGTTCAAGCGTTGGTCCGGTCATTATTGATTAAAGTATAACAGCGAGGGGCGGTTATATTGTTTGCCAAAATTTTCGGTGCGGCAACTGCCGGCATAGATGGAATTCTTATAGAGGTGGAAGCCGATATAGCAAATGGTCTGCCGGCGTTCGATATAGTCGGACTGCCGGATGCAGCAGTGAAGGAATCAAAAGAGCGTGTGCGTACGGCTATTAAAAATTCGGGTATAAAGCTGCCGCCAAAAAAGATAACGATTAATCTGGCACCGGCGGATCTGAAAAAGGACGGCTGTGGATTGGATCTGCCTATCGCAGTGTCAATTCTGGCAGCCTACGGTCTGCTTCCACAGAAACGCTGCGGGAAGGCAATGTTTGCGGGAGAATTGTCACTGGAGGGGCATCTCCGCAGTATCAGAGGTATACTGCCGATCGCTATTCAGTGCCGCAGACAGGAAATAAGAGAGCTTTTTATACCTGAGGGCAACGAACAGGAGGCGCTTCTTGTAGACGGACTGGAAGTATATTCCATAACGAGTTTAGCTGAGTTGATAGATTTTTTTAACGAAAGGAAAAAACTATATCCTGCGTTGAAAGAGACAGAGGCCATAAAAGAAAATAAAGCGGATAACATTGCCGAAGATGATTTTTCCGATGTGCAGGGTCAGTATACTGCTAAACGGGCGCTGGAAATAGCCGCCGCGGGCGGGCATAATGTTCTTATGTGCGGGGCGCCCGGCACAGGAAAAACTATGCTGGCAAGGAGAATGCCATCGATACTGCCGTCTATGACAAAACAGGAGGCACTGGAGATTACCAAGATCTACAGTATTGCCGGTCTCATGAAAGCGGGAGGGGGGCTTATAGACAGCCGGCCCTTTCGCAGTCCGCATCATACTATATCCAATGCGGGAATGATCGGCGGAGGCAGTATTCCCAAACCGGGGGAGGTGACTCTCAGCCATAACGGAGTTCTGTTCCTTGATGAATTGCCGGAATTCAACAAGATAACTCTGGAAGTGTTGAGACAACCTCTTGAAGACGGGCAAATTTCGATTGTCCGTGTAAACGGTGCTTATACATACCCTTCAAATTTTATTCTGGTGGCTGGAATGAATCCATGTCCGTGCGGTTTTCTTAATGATAAAAGCAGGGCATGTACGTGCACTCCAAATGAAATAAAACGGTATACGAAAAAAATTTCAGGACCGCTTCTTGATAGAATAGATATTCATATTCAAGTACCACGCCTTGATTACAAGGAAATGATTACATCGGAAAAAACAGAAAATTCGGCTTGTATAAGACGACGAGTGGAAAAGGCGAGAAATATCCAGACAAAACGATTGTCGGCATATGCGATTCACTGCAATGCCCAGATGAATCACGCGCTTATAAAGAAATTCTGTCATCTGACAGATGCGGCACAAAATATGCTTGGTCTTATATTCGAGCAGCTTAAATTAAGTGCACGCTCATATGACAGAATAATCAAGGTAAGCAGGACCATTGCCGATCTGGATAATGCACCTGCAATCACGGAAAAGCATATTGCCGAGGCAGTTCAATTCAAAAGTAACACAGATATCCATGAAATGGAAAATATTGTCTGAGCATCTGCAGCTTTGGCACGGTGCTGGAGCAAAATAATGAAAGAGGGGAATATATTGTCTGCTATTTACACAGGGAAAACAAAAAATCTGGGTGTTATAGGTTACCCTATCCATCATTCGCTTTCTCCTGTCATTCAAAATACAGCATTGCAAAGTATGCATCTCGACTATGCTTACATCGCCATGCCTGTCAGGGAAAATGAATTGGAGGCAGCGGTAAAAGGGCTGAAAGCATTAAATTTTACGGGTTTTAACATCACAATACCGCATAAAATAAATATCATAAAATATCTTGATGAGATAGATCAGTCTGCCAGCCTTATCGGAGCAGTAAATACGGTGCTTATAAAAAATGACAGACTTTACGGTTATAATACGGACTACGAAGGATTTATAAGTGCGTTTCAGTCTGTAAAATTTACTCTGAAAAGAATAAATACTGTAGTCTTGGGGGCAGGAGGAGCGGCAAGGGCTGTTATATATGGATTGCTCCATGCAGGCGTCGGTTCAGTTCATATCGCTGCAAGAAACGCAGAAAAGGCGAAAAAATTGGCCAATGATTTTAAAGAATTGGGAAATATTTCTTCCTCTGATTGGAATGAAAAAATGTTTCAGGAAATTTTGCCAAAAACAGATCTTTTAGTAAATACAACTCCGCTTGGCATGGATATGTATATCGATAAAATGCCTCCTGTGGATATAACTATGCTTCCATCCAATGCATTTGTCTATGATATAATTTATACACCGGAAAAAACAAAACTCCTCGTCGAAGCAGAGAAATACGGGTATACTGTTCTAAACGGAGAATATATGCTGGCGGGACAGGGGGCAGCTGCTTTGGAAAAATGGAGCGGGTGCGGAAAAATTGACGTTGATCTTATGCGTATAGCTTTACATGAAGCACTATTGAAAAAATTATGACGGGTATAGAGGAAAAGTCGCTGAATGAGCTGGCAGAGAAGACTCTGCGCTCATTCAATAAAAGCGGTAATAATATCGATTTGCCGGACCTCAATATAAGTGCGGCACCAATAGTCGGATTAGTCGATAAAATCATAAATAACGCAATTTTACAAAATGTAAGCGATATACATTTTGAACCGAGAGAAAAAAATATGTGCATACGTGTACGTATTGATGGCATATTAAAAGATTATGTTACTTTACCATCAGAATTGCATCAGCTGATTATTTCCCGCATAAAAATAATCAGCTGCATGAATACTGTAGAAAAAAGAAAACCGCAGGATGGCAGTATGTCTTATAAATATGCAGGAAAAACCATAGATATAAGAATTTCCACCATTCCAACGATACACGGAGAAAAACTTGTCATGCGGCTTTTAAATATTTTAGGAAGATGTTTTACTGTTGAGGAACTGGAATTAAATTATAAAAATGAAGCCAGTTTTCGCAAATTGTTTCATCGTCCCAGCGGATTGATATTAAATACAGGTCCGGTCAATTCAGGTAAAACAGCAACACTCTATGCCGCGTTGAATGAATTGAATACACCGGAAAAAAATATTGTGACAATCGAGGACCCTGTTGAGTATAAGCTTGATAATATAACACAAATACAGATAAACGAAAAAACAGGATTATCTTTTGAAGAGGGGATGCGGGCAGTACTGCGGCAAGATCCTGATATTATTTTCATCGGCGAAATTCGTGATGAAAAAACAGCTGCTACTGCTGTCCGTGCAGCTTTGACAGGGCATCTGGTGCTTTCTACTTTGCATACGGGCAATGCTGTCAGTGCTATTTTACGAATGCTGGATATGAAAATAGAGCCGTATTTATTGGCTGAAGTTCTTGCCGGATGTTTGTCGCAAAGGCTTTTACGCCGCATTTGTCCTCACTGTAAAATAAGTTATGAACCTGTTGAAAATTCTGAGCAATATATTTTTATGCAAAAATACGCAATAAAGCAGGCCTTCAGAGGAAAAGGCTGTGCTTTTTGCGGAAACAGCGGCTATTTTGGCAGGATAGCTGTTCAGGAAATACTCACAGTGAAGGCAAGCCTAAAAAAATCTATTTGTTTAAAAGACAGCAGCAGTGTTATGAAGGAAATTGCAGTGGGTGATGAGATGGTACCTCTGTTCAATGACGGTATAGAAAAAATCATACGGGGAAAAACTACTATAAGTGAAATCATGAGGGTGATCAACGAGGATGAATGCCAGCGCCTTGAATAAATTTGAAATGTTGATTTCAGCTGCAGATGCCGCATGCTCTGATTTGCATATAACGGCTGATCAGGAATGTTTTTGTCGTGTGGACGGAAAATTATTAATTGTCCCCGATATAAAGTTCAACAATGCTGAATTGCAGGAAATTTTTGATATTTTATTGACAGAAAAAGATAGGAAGATTTTTTTATCCCAAAATGACGTGGATATAGCGTATACAATTTGCGATAGACGTCTGCGCATAAGCATATATAAGCAGCAGCGTCAGCTTGCCTTTGCTGTACGCCTTATCTGCCAGACGATAAAATCAATAGAGGATCAGGAATATCCTGAAATTCTTAAAAAGCTTATTTTGAAAAAAAGCGGTCTTATTTTAGTAACAGGACCATCAGGATCAGGTAAATCCACCACACTTTCCGCTATGCTTTCTTATCGAGCACAATACCGTCCGTGTCATATAGTGACCTTAGAAGACCCGATAGAGTATATTTTTTCTTCGACTCGGAGCCTTATTCATCAGCGAGAATACGGCAGTGATTTTTTTTCTTTTGAGGAGGCGATGAAGAGCGCGATGCGTCAGGATCCTGATATTATTTTTCTCGGAGAGATACGTGATCGGCAAACTATGCGGGCAGCTCTTTCGGCTGCGCAGACAGGTCATTTGGTAATTTCAACACTGCATACCGCCAGTGCGGCAGAATCGCTCACAAGAATCGAGAGCCTTTTTAACGATGATGCAGGCACTGTCCGTATTGAACTTTCCATGGTCCTGCAGGCAATAATAAGCCAGCAGCTGCTGCAGAAAACAGCAGGCGGGAGAATAGCAGCCATGGAAATTTTAACGGCAACAGATGCGGTTCGCTCCCTGATAGCATCAGGCAGACCGCAGCAGGTGCTTTCATCTATACAGACGGGAAAAAGTGAAGGAATGCAGACTATGGAAGCTGCATTGAACAATCTGCGCCGAAAAAACCTTATCAATTAATAGAAAATATACCACTTTGAGATGAGCGTTGAAAACGGGATTTTTTGATGATATCTATATAATGGAAGGCTTAATTCAGACGGTGTTTTTATGCCACCTGAATAGTGGTCAAAATTATCGGAGCTTATACTGTGAAAAAGTATTTTTATTGTGTTAAGGATCATCTGGGCAAAGATATAAAAGGCAGCATATTTGCGGCATCTCCTGATGAAGCCGCTGAAATACTGCGGTCGCAAAATTATTTTCTGCTCGGTTTAGAAGAGGAAAAATGTAGTTTGCGGCAGAGATTAAAAGGAAGATTCGGTTATATAATAAGCTGTAATGATGTTGCTTTTTTTTGCCGGCAGCTGAGTATAATGCTGAAATCCGGCATAACCGTGAAGGAGGCACTTGAGGCAATAAATGCACAGACAAAAAATATAAAATTCAAAAATATACTTTATGAGATTTCATTGCAGATCCAAACAGGGAAAAGCTTTTCTGACAGTCTTGCCGTACACAAAACTGCTTTCCCCAGGAGCTTTCTTGCTCTCACCGCGGCAGGTGAAGCAGGCGGCAAACTTGACGATGTATTGCAGTATTCAGCAGATTACCTTGAACGTGACTATAATATAAGAGAAAAATTGAAAACCGTTGCTGTTTATCCTTTGATGCTAAGTCTTGTATTTATTGTCACTGCCGGTGTAATGCTTACTGTAGTTATGCCTATGTTTGCAGAGTTGCTGAAAAATTTAAATGTGCCGTTGCCATTGCTGACAACTTTTGTGCTTTTTCTTGGTTTTGGTTTAGAAAAATACGGGATAGTTTTTATCATGCTGTTCCTTTCTCTGCTGTCTGTTTTTAATTTTATGTGGCAGCAAAAGAAATATAAATACATGGTGTATAAGTTTCTTTTAAAAACACCTTTTTGGGGCCGGCTGTTTGCCGAATTAATATTATTGCAATTTTGCAATGAGTTATCGGTTATGCTTTCTTCAGGGCTGACCATAGACAAAAGTATAAGCACTATTCTCAGCAACTCGCCCAATGAATATTTGGAAAATATATTGAAAAGAGTTCAGGCAGATATTCAAAGGGGAAATACATTATCTTCCTCATTGGCGAAAAATACATTATTTACTCCTTTATTTATGCAAATGCTGCTTACAGGGGAGAAAAGCGGCAATTTGGCAATTATGCTGAATACGACAGCAGAATTTTATAAAAATGATGTTGAATTGCTTTATAAACGCGGTATAGCGCTTGCAGAGCCATGTATGATAATAGCGCTTTCTATATTTATCGGTATATTCGTGGCGGCTATTGCTATTCCCATGTTTGAAGCGGCTGCACAGGTACCTATGTGAGGGAAATTATTATGAGAAAAAAATTTTTAAAAGATGAGAGAGGTTTTACGCTTTTAGAGATGATGATTGTTATTGTCATATTAGGAATATTGGCAACGCTGGCTATTCCTAAATTCAGCAATTCTGTCACGCTTGCCAATACGGCCAAAATACAGGCCGATCTGCAGACACTGAATACAGCGATTGCTATGCATTTATCGACACACGGCCGGAATCCGCAAAATATAAAGACAGACTTAGCTGAATATATAGACGATGTGGATAATCTTAAACCACCACAGGGAGAAAGCTATTTACGTACAGGAGATAAATTGAAAATAACGGCGGAAACATATGAACTGGATACTGTAAATGCGACAGCGCTTTGTCAGGGGCATGCTTTAAAAGATTTTGGAACAGTAAAAAAATGAAAATACAGCTGCCTTTTACAGAAATAATTTGTCTGACAGGATATTGCTTTTTATTGAATATATCGGAAAAATATGCCGGCTTTATCTACATTCTCTTATTGTTGGCAAAAGTTGCCTACATAGATTATAAATCGTACCTTATTCCAAATAAGCTGCCAGTTTTTATAGCTTTTGGCGGATGTATACATCAGTTGATGCAGAATGAATATTTTGCTTTTTGGAATGTGTTTTTTGCATTGATATTTATAAGCATGGTATTTTTGCCCATTTATTTTTTTACTGATACTATAGGAGGCGGTGATGTCAAACTTTCCTATGCGCTTTGCTTATGGCTGCCTTATCCCTTGATCGCGCAGGCAATATTTTTTGCGGTATTCAGTGCATCCCTATTATGCATTTACAGAATTTTGCAAAAAGAATACACACTTAATGATATACTGCCATTTGGGCCGTTTATTTCACTTGGTGCCCTGATCATTTTTAGCATATTTTATTTTTAAGGAAAAATGCAATGAAAAAAAGACAATATGGTTTCATGAGCATTGAGTTGATATTATCTCTTGCAGTACTGGCTGTATTTTTTCTTATGGCTGCGCCTAAATTTTTACTGACGGAAAAAATGCAGACAGATTTTCAGGCTCAATACCTGCTTAGCAATCTGCGGCTTCTTCAGCAGAAAAATTTTTCACTGCCGCATGAAGCGAAGGCTGTTCCTACACCATATATGGTGCTGAACAAAACTTCATATGAATTATATTTTGACCCTGCCGCAAAACCTGTTGTAGTAAATATGCCGGAGGGAATAGTGCTGAGTTCGAATCACGGATCAGTATTTTCTTTTAATCGAGGTGATAAATATACGGTCAATGCCGCGACGATAAATATTTCCGGCAAAGATTCTTTGGCAAAAGTAATTATTCATTCATATGGGCGCATCAGGATGGCAAAATAATGAACAATAAAGGTTTTTTTATGCTTATGCAGGTTTTTTCCCTGAGCATATTGCTTTTGGCTGCGGCGGCTATCTTCAGTGTTTTTCGAATATATTCAGAAAATCAGGTGATGGAAGATGCTAAAATGACTGCTGTTTATCTTGCACAAAAAGAAATTGCCATGATTGAAGGCGAAATATTAACTGAGAAAAAATTCTATGATGCGGGAACGATAAAAGAAGCTTCAATAAATAAAAATAATGTTCTTTTCCATATTAATACTTCCCTATCAGTAAATGATAAATTGAAAACTGTGACTGCCAAAGTAAATTGGACTGTCAATGGAAAGCAGGCCGAATTTGATTTAAGGAAAACGGTGTATACAAATGAATAAACAAAAAGGAAAAAACCAGGCCGGAAGTATATTACTGGAGACACTGCTGTCGCTCAATATTTATGTATTTATCATGATGAGTATTTCCGTTATCTTTTTGGCAGTGCTGCATATGTATTTGAAAAATATTTATCAGATGGAACTTCGTTCACAGATGCGTTTTGCAGCCGAATGCATAATTCAGGATATAAAGCATGCTGATTCGGTGACAGTTTATCAGGAAAGCGGGCATGATGCCATTGCCATTACCACACGTGCTACCGCGGGCAGCAGTGAAGCGTCAGCAGAATTTATAAAATACAGACAAGATGATCTGGCTTTTTTTCCGCGTATTATAAAAAAGGGGCAGCCACTGACAGGTGACAATGATTTTTGCTACACCTATGTGAGGTTTTCATGCCGGCCTTTATCAGAGAATAAGGATAATCGTGTGTATTTATTGGAATTGAAGGGGACTCATCAATTTTCTTCCCAGTATTTTTATCTGGATACAGCAGTGACAAGATTGGGAAGCCGTTCATTGAATTGAGGCACAAAAAATGAACAATAAGGGAATTTCCACATTGGCAGGATTATGCTATATCCTGCCGATGCTCTTTATCACTTCCTCGCTTTTTCTTTTAAGCACCAATGAACAAAAAATAGATCTGTTGGCTGTAAATGGTATTAAAGCTCAGTATGCCGCAGAAAGTGCTTTGGAAAGGACAATATATCTATTGAGCACAGAAACGTTTATTTATGATGATATAAAACGACAGGCAGATGGGAGTTTTATAACTTATAAAAAAACTCTGTTTGAGGAGAGCTGGCAGGAAGATGAAGAACAGCTGAGCGCTGCTGTTTATCTGCACTTTTTCAATTATGAGGACTCATATTTCACACTTAATGCTGTGGGGAATGCCGGCGGTGCTTCTAAACGGATAACAGTATATATTAAGGAAAAAGAACATAAATTATCCGTGATACGGTGGAATTACCATGAAGAATAAAAAAATTGAAAAATTGCTTTACAGCAATCATATAAATGTAGTTTCACTGGCAATAATGGAAGATGATATTTATCTGGCCAATATTAAATTGGAGGATAATTTATGGAAGATAAAAAATATTGAACATTATATATCAGTAAATTTTTCGGAATTTGATCAGCTTAGTGATATATTGAAAAATGCAGTGTTGAAAATAGGCTGCAGAGACCTGCCTGTATATATGTGCATCTCTGCTGACAAATTTAATTTGTATAAAAATATTTTTCCTCCGATGTCTTACAAAGAGCTGAAAAAGGCTATTTATTGGGAAATTCGCGGTAATGCGGCAATAGATGATACTCAGTGCGTTTCTTTCGATTATGAATATACGGAGGACTCGGTAAATATAAAAATATATACAGCAGAGAAAGCATTTATTATGACTCTGTATGCTATATGCACCGCTGCATATTTATGTCCATGCGGAGTTTTTCCGCTGCAGGATGAAGTTCTGGCGAACAAAGAAGAAAGCGAAATTTTTCAGCTGGGGTGGCATAAAGGAGCGATAAGCTTTCATTTACCGACGGATGAATCAATTCTTCCCCCGTATATAAAAAGTTTGGCGCAGAATATTTTATTGAAAGACAGTAAATTGGATCTGCTGCCGGAAAAACAAAAACCCGCGCGATTGAATTGGCGGATAATAAGCGTCTTTATGTGTGCAGCAGCTTTTATTTTTACAGCGGCTATAGCGAGTTTTTTTCATTTTGTCATAGCCGCTGCCCATGAAGAAGAAATCGGTTTAGAGTCACAATTACATAACATGAAAAATATTGTTGAACAAAAAAACATGTTTGAAAATTATCAAATGGATATTCAAAAAAGAAAAAATATTTTGCTGGGACTTCATCCGATTAATATGTCCGGTTATGCATTACTGAGCAATATGGGGTCTGTTTATATTGACGGAGTCTGGCTTAATGCCGTCAAAACTGATGAAACGGACAATATTATCATTACAGGCACCAGTTTGAGCTATGAAGCACTTGAAGAATATATAGAAGCATTGAAACAATATTACTTTCCTGATACCTCGATGCTTTCTGAGAAAGAGGAAAAAGAAACAGGTGCTGTAATTTTTGTTTTGAAAATATATAAAGACAGGTGAATATATGGGAAAAAGAGATAAGTATTATCTGTCTGTTGTGAGTTTAATGATATGCGTATATGCCGCTGCGGTTTATTTACTGCTCTACATTCCTTGTGATAGAGAGCTGTATGCTGTAGAAAAGAAAATAAGCAGCAATAAAGAACAGCTGAGAACATTGAGATCATTTTCTGACAGGTACGAAAAGAACGAAAATACTGCAGGAAAAGTAGAAGAAATAAATTTATTTTGGAAAAATAAATTGCCGGATCAAAAAAATGAAGCAGCTTTTATTTCCTCATTGCAGGAAGCAGCAGCTGTGAGCAATATTGTCCTCTCCTCTGTCGAACCTGTACCACAGTCCGGTAAAAATGATCTTTATGAAGAGACAATTATAAAAATAAAAACTAAGGGTGATTATTTTCAAGTGCTGGATTTTCTGGAAAAAATTAATGGCTTAGATCGTTATAATATTGTTGATAAGATAAATATTGCAGTACAGGGCAATCTGCTGGAAGCAGATATGGCCATAAGAATCTTTTCTATTTCGCCAAAATAATCATGGTGGTCTTTCTGCTGCTGCGGAGGATAAGGACCGTCCGCCATCGGGATGCGGCACATAAATATATATGACAAGCTAATAAATTAAATTGACAAATATTTATAGGCAATTAATTTTAATATTATCGGTGTTTGTGTGGATAATATTAATGTATTTAAATAATTGACATTTATAAAAATAGGTGATAAAGTATGTAACTGTATTGAAAATTGCATATAATTTCGGATGAAGATATTGGGAGAGAGACTTTACAGTCCGCCGAAGATGTTATACTTTCAGGCAAAAGAACCAATATCAGACGGACCTCTGGAGAGCCTCAGATGAGCACCGAAGGAGCAAGCTGCTGATTTTAGCAGTGAATCTCTCAGGTAAAAGGACAGAGTATGGAGCAGTATGTTATCTCAGAGGTCAAATTTTTATAATTTGACCTCTTTTTATTTTGAGAAGATTTTAATATATTAAAAGGCGGAATTTACATGTCGGAAAAACAAGGTTTATCAAGAGAATTGAAAAATCGCCATGTGCAATTGCTGGCAATCGGCGGGGCGATAGGTACAGGGCTATTTTTAGGAGCAGGCAGATCTATTCATTTGGCAGGACCATCTATACTTTTGGCATATTTGATAACGGGTATAATTTGTTTTTGGGTAATGCGGGCTCTGGGCGAACTTCTTCTTTCAAATTTGAACTATCATTCATTTGTTGATTTTGTTTATGAATATATGGGAGACAGAGCCGCTTTCATTACAGGATGGACTTATTGGTTCTGCTGGATATCCCTTGCTATGGCTGATCTGACAGCAGCAGGATTGTATATTCAATATTGGCTTCCTAGTGTTGGTCAATGGGTGCCGAGCTTTATAGTACTCGTGGTTTTATTGATCATGAATCTTACTGCGGTGAAAATGTTTGGTGAAATGGAGTTTTGGTTCGCTTTAATCAAGGTAGCGGCAATATTGACTTTGATCGTTGTTGGTGCCGTTATGATCTTCAAGGGATTTTCTACAGATATAGGTGAATCAGGTTTTTCAAATCTATGGAATAACGGCGGTTGGTTTCCGAATGGGATCAGTGGATTCATACTTTCATTCCAAATGGTCGTTTTTGCATTTACCGGTATCGAACTCGTCGGTATAACCGCAGGAGAAACAAAAAATCCCGGAACGGTTATACCGCAGGCTATCAATAATATACCTATCCGCATTATAATTTTTTATATAGGTGCTCTTGCCATAATAATGAGTATCTATCCATGGACAGCAATAAGTCCGGATAAGAGTCCGTTCGTTCAGGTATTTGCCGCAGTGGGAGTAGCAGCCGCCGCCGGTATAGTGAATTTTGTTGTATTGACAGCTGCAGCATCAGCATGCAACAGCGGCATTTTCAGTACAAGCCGTATGGTATATTCTTTATCAAAAGAAAATAATGCACCGGAATCTATGAAGAAACTTACATCCAGGCAGGTCCCCGCTAATGCGACAATATTTTCTGTAGCGGTTATCTTAATCTCAGTAATTTTAAATTATATAATGCCTAAGGGTGTTTTTGTATTGATCACAAGTATATCAACTATCTGCTTCATTTATATATGGGCAATTATGGTTATCTGCCACATGAAATACCGTCAGTCAAAATCTGAGTACAAATCATTAAATAAATTCAGAATGCCTTTTTATCCGCTCAGCAGTTATTTGATTTTATTATTCTTCGCATTCGTTATAGTGATTTTGGCATTCAACGAAGAAACAAGGGTCGCTTTATTTGTAACGCCGGTTTGGTTTATTATGCTGGCTGTCATCAAGGCACGGATGAAAACGAAGAGCTGTATGCAGAGCGATCTGGCACGTTGAACAGATTATTTGCACATGTTTTTTAAAAAATATATGCAGTGGCTATTGAATTAATTGTCAAAATGCAATAGAATTTTCTTTAGTATACATTGAATAATGCGGAGAGCTGCGATTATTATATAAAAAATACGCGCGTTATGGCAGCGGTATTATTCATTGCAGGGAAATAGGGCTATTGGAGGATATGAATGGAACAATTGCCAAGTATTCAGCAATTAGAAAATTTTATTATTTACGGCAAGGTCAGAAATTTTACAACAGCAGCAAAAAAGGCAAATATTACTCAATCGGCATTTAGTTTTCAGATGAAGAAACTGGAGGAGCTTCTGGGGGTTAAGCTTATAGTCCGCTCAAATAGAGGAAGCGACCTGACTGAAGCGGGAGAGAAATTCCTTCAGCATGTTCAGAAAGTTATAGGCGAGCTGTCTGAATGCGTTTATGAAATGAAACAGATAAAAGGGAAAACAATGCCGTTGAACATAGGCGCTTTGATGTCATTAGGCGATGTTTTGATGAATCAGCATTTGTCATATTTTCAAAAACATAATGCGGATTTGACAATAAATGTTTATAATTTGGAAGCTTATGAGCTTTTTCGTCAGCTGGAAGATGGGTCACTTGATATAATATCAACATTTTATATGTCCCAGCTGGATGTGGCAAAATATGAAAGAACATTCTTTTGCAATGAAAAAATGGTATTTTATGCGCCACATTTCAATTCTCAGAAAAATGAGCTGGCAATAGAGGATATAGCCTCGTATCCTTTAGTGCAGTATGCACCGCATTATTTAATGAATTCAATTATAAAAAATTATTTTACGGTCAATAAAAAAACACCCGTAGTCAAGGCTTGGCTCTCTACTCCGTATGCCATCATGAATTATTGTCAGCAGAATGAGACGGGGGCTGTGCTTTCAGAACGTCTTTTGAATGCAGTGGGAATAGAGGACGGTTATTATGACATGGCGCCTTCCTTTAATTTAAAATGCTATTTGATGTATAAGAAGAGCAATCCTAAATATAAAATAATGAAAGTATTTATTGATTATATACAGAAATTATATACAAACAGATGAATATGGCAGCGGAAGTTCTATGAAAAGAATGGAATTTCCGCTGCCTTTTTCATTGCATCGGCATAATATAATTTTATGACAGGTATCTAATTCTTTTGTTATACAAACCCATTTCCGGAGTATATAATAGGCGATATCAACTCATTTCGAAGTGCAAAAACCTTGTTTTGAAGGGCTTTAGAACATGCTGCCTTTGGGAACAGCAGCCGGAAAGAGAAGTAAAAGTAAAAATGGAGATGTGGTTATGAGCAAAGGTTCCTTATTTAACAAGGATTTCGTACTGGACACCGGTATAAATTTTGTTGTATATCTTATTTACTATTTGTTAATGGTTATAATAGCTGTAGTAGCGAAAGAGCAGCTGAATGCTTCTTTGAGTGAGGCAGGGCTGGCTTCAGGTATTTTTATCCTGGGTACGCTGCTGGCGAGACTGCAGCTTGGAAAAGAAATTGAACTATATGGAAGAAAAAAGACTTTATATTTTGGCATTATATTTTATTTAGTGACAACGCTGATGTATTTTTATATTCCTAATTTGGCTGTTATGTATGTCGTTCGTTTTTTGAATGGGATGGCTTACGGCGTTATTTCGACGGCTACAAATACTATAATTGCCAGCTGTATTCCGGAAGAAAGACGCGGTGAGGGAATAAACTATTATGGACTCAGTACCAGTCTTGCCGCGGCTATAGGACCATTTTTAGGTATGCTTTTGATGCTGATAGCAAACTTCAATGTAATTATAATAACTTGTGTGGCACTGATCGTTTTATGCGTGGCAGGATGCTTTACTCTTACAGTGAGAGAAATGAATCTCACTGAGGCTGAAAGAAAGCAAATGAAAAAATGTACGTTGGATAATTATGTGGAATCACGTGTTATGGTAATATCGATAATAGGATTTTTAATGGGATTCGCTTATTCAAGCGTATTAAGTTTTTTGGCGGCCTATACAAGGGAAATAAATCTGGTGGATGCCGGAACATTTTTCTTTGTAGTGTATGCTGTTATTATTACTATTACAAGACCGATGACAGGCGTGATCTTTGACCGCAAGGGTGAAAATTATGTGTTGTATCCCTGTTATATATTTCTGGCCGCCGGTTTATTTCTTTTAAGTGTGACAGGCACGTCAGCTACTTTGCTTTTGTCGGGGGCTTTGGTCGGCCTGGGGTACGGTACATTCATGTCAAACGGGCAGGCAGTCTGCATTAAGCTCACTCCGCCGCATCGTATCAGTGTTGCGCTGTCTACTTATTTTGTAGCTTTGGACTTGGGGATAGGCGTGGGACCGTATATTCTTGGAAGTCTCAGAGATTTTATGGCTTTTCAGCAGCTATATGCTGTCGCCGGTGCTGTTGCAGTAGTATGTTTCATTTTGTATTACTTTTTCTACGGCAGGAAAACAGGCAGGCAGACACAGACTTCGGCAGAGAATTTTTAAACTGTAAATATTTTGGATGAATAACGGTTTACAAGTCAACTGAAAAGATGAAAAGGCTGCACAAACAAGAAATGTTTGTGTAGCCTTTTTTATCTGGGTTACGCAAGAATCATAATAAAATGTTCACATGACCGGCATGGGCATTACATATTTGAAAACTGTTATAAAATGCGAAACGCTGCCTCCTATTACAAATAGATGCCATACAGCGTGATTATAGGGAATTTTTTTATCCAAATAAAAAATCGTGCCTATTGTATATAACAGACCGCCTGCAACCAGCCAGTATATTGCAGCGGCAGGCAGTACAGCAAGCAGAGGCTTTACCATGAAGATCGCCAGCCATCCCATCAGAAGATAGCATAAAGTGGAAAAAAATTTGAACCTTTTTACAAAGAAAATCTTGAAAACAATTCCTGCCAATGCCAGCCCCCAGATAATACCGAATATGGCCCAACCAAAAGTGCCATGCAGCGGTATCAGAGTAAAGGGTGTGTAATTGCCGGCAATTAATATGTAAATAGCGGCATGATCAAAGAATTTTAAAATCTCCTTCACTCGTCTGCGGGAAAAACTATGATAAAGAGTAGAAGCAAGATACAAGAGCACCAATGATACACCATATACCACAGCCGCGACCATCTGCCACAAACCGCCGTCCAAATAAGCTCTGGCAATAAGTACGATAAGAGCGATTACCGCAAAAAAAGCGCCTATGCCATGCGTAATGGCATTAATTTTTTCTTCTAAAACATCATTTATTATTATATTTGGCATATTATTATCACCTTTCCTTAAACTATAAAGCAAATGCAATTATTTTACCTGCAGGCGTGCTGCTATTTAAAAGCAGTGCGCCTGTAATTTTGATTATATCACATTTTTATTTAAGAGGTTATGCCAAATATATACGTATAAACAGGTATAAGACAGATAAATAACATTTTCTGAGATTAATTATCATTTTTGCCATAAATCAGAGGCATATTTATATTCCTGTTGAAAAAAGAAATCAGAGGTCCTGTGAATAAAGCCATTATGATCGTGCCAATTCCTACTATACTGCCAAGTGAAAAACCGATAGAAACTGATAAAAAATCCCAAAAAATACGTGCATAACGAAATTTTATTCTGCCTTTAGATTTTTTCTCTACTATCCATCCTGCTGCGTCATATGGACCCATGCCAAAATTTGAACATATATATGCGGATGTGCCATAACATGATATCAAAATACCCAGCAGCAATAAAATAATACGGATGGTCAGACTGCTGTTGCTGCCCAATAATATCAGCAATATGTCATAAAAAATATCACTGGCGGGACCGAGTAAAAACATGTTGATCAAAGTTCCTATATTGATAAAACTCTTATCCAGTAAAAACACAAACAGGATTATTATGCAATTATATATTATCACACATTTACCGAACGTCAGCCCTGTCAATATGCTGTAGCCTAAATTCATGCACGAAAACGGATCATTGCCGAATAAGCTCAGGCGCATCATACTTATGGACAGACTCATTATGATATTGCCGAAAACAATTGCTGCAAAACGATGCTTCAGTCTGCAATCTGTACCTGTTTCAGATGAATTGCTGATAATTTTTTTTAAATTATACATATTATCATGACCTCTACCAGACATATTGATTTTAAAAGGCAATTTTTCTCCGGAAAAAATTCCATGCAAAAATAAGTGATAATCAAGTATGCACACAGATTTTCATGCAGTTTTTTCATCGGCGGATAGACATTAAAATAAAATAATGCCTGAGTTTTATTTGTATATCTACCCAAGCATTTATATATTTTAGAATATTTATTTATTTTGGTGCAGCATTATAATCCGGATACTTCTTTCACATAGCTGCGGGCCTTTTGAGCGTACTCAAGCGGATTGGCAACAGCAGGGTCCTGTTCAGCTTCTACTAATGCCCATCCGGTATAATCATTTTTATTCAGTATGTCAAAAATTGGACCGAAATCGATATCGCCGTCACCGGGAACGGTAAACATCCCCATTCTTACACCTTTCAGGAAACTTAGATTTTCTTCTTTTACTTTGTCTACCAGTTTTTTACGAACATCTTTCAAATGAACATGCTTGATTCTGTTAATATGTTTTTCAAGCACCCGCAGATGATTTTCTCCGGAGCACACCAGATGGCCCGAATCATATAGCAATGACACCAGATTGGGATCGGTCAGTTCCATAAGCTTATCGATTTCTTCCTCTGTCTGCACACCTGTTCCCATATGATGATGATATACTAACGTCATATCTTTTTCCTTGGCAAGCAGTCCAAGCTTATCGAGCCCTTCCGGTACGGTTTTCCACTGTTCGTCAGTATAATGCGGCTTGCTGGCAAACAGTGGAGTTTCTATTTGCCCTTGGATGCTGTTTCCCTGTTCCGCCACAACAATAACTTTCGCACCCATTTCATGCAGAAAATCCCGGTGTTCAATAAAGGCCTTGGCGGTTACTTCATATGGTTTACTGGTCAAAAATGAACTGAACCATGCACTGGCAATATTCATATTGCGAAGAGACAATGCTTTTTTCAATATTTTTATGTCGCGCGGAAATTTTCCGCCGACCTCGCAGCCCGTAAAACCTGCCAGCGCCATTTCACTTATACACTGTTCAAAAGTGTTTTCTTTTCCTAAATCCGGCATGTCATCATTTGTCCAGCCAATCGGACAAATACCTAATTGTATTTTTGCCATTTTTTTCTCCTCTTATATATAATATAATTGTTTGTTTATGGGTATATAATAGCATTGTTACTGTTGAATGTCTATACATTTGTGATTAATTTATGAACAAAAATTTGTATATAAGTTTACTTCATTTTTTCATCTATATGAGGTGAATATTTACTTTATCAATGATTCACCTTATTGGATAAAATATGTAAATGCTGGAAGCAGGCCGCTATCTGCCTGTTATGGGTGGTCATATAAACACCGACGAATATTGCGGCAGCACCGAAGAATTCCAGCATACCAAAACTTTCGGAAAAAAACCATACCCCGCAGAATATTCCTACTAATGGTGTTATATTGGCAAAAACAGCCGACAAACTTGGGCCGGCATTCTTGACACCGATATTCCAGCATACCATCGAACAAACTCCGCCGAGAAGCACAATAAAAGTGAAGGCGTAGATTGCTGGCAGGGGCAACGGTGTGTAATATAGTTCATCTGTATACAGTGCATAAACAGCAGTCAGTATCGCTCCGAATAATCCAGCCCATGCGGTAACCAGAAAAACCGACAGAGATTGCATTACTTTTACCCCAATGAATGAATATAAGGCCCAGACTACTTGACAGATAAAAAATAAGATATCGCCCTGGTTGAAAGAAAAATTCAGTAAAATATCAATATTTCCTTCAGTAAACAACAGCAATGCTCCGCATAGAGACAGTATAATACCCAGCCATTGCAGAAAACTGAGACATTCCTTTAAAAATATTGCTGCCATGAGTGCCGTAATGGAAGGACCGACTGAGGCTATGAGCGTGCAGTTGGTAATCGTAGAATATTTGAGACCTGTAAACTGAGCGATATTGTTTATAGCTATACCGGTCAGCCCCATAAGCAGCACCGGTATGACAAATTTAGCCGGTAAAAAAAATCTGGGTTCACTGCGCAAATAGATTATGAAAAATAAAATAAGACTTATGAAAAAGTAGCGCATACTGGTCAATGCCGCGGGCGACCAGTATACCATAATAAGTTTTATGCATAAGGGCTGTATACCCCAGAATACAGTGGCCGTTATAAGTGCTATATAGGTTTTTTCTCTGTTTTTTTCCACGTATAATTTCCTATACAAATTTTAGTCGGAATAAAAATCATGATCAAAATAAATGCTTATGTGTATAATCAAAAACGGCGGCTTTGTCAGCCGCCGCTGTCTTGATATCAAATGCCCAGTCCTCTTTCGACTATTTTCCGTGCTTCGGACGCCTGTTTATCCATTTTTTCCGGATAGCCGAACAGTGATACACAGGCTATCGATTCACCGCCGACTTTAAATTTGCGATCGGTAAATTTCATTTCCTGAAGTTTTTCAAATATTCCCGCAAAATCGACTTCCCCTTCACCCAGTCCCAGATGCTGATGGATTGTCGCATCAACCCCCGGAGGATTTAATATATATCGGCAGTCTTTGGTGTGATTCATCGTATCGGCAAACAATACATGTGATAGATCATCTCCCGCATAGTCCAGCATACTTTTCACGTCACCTTTGCCGTTGTCATAAAAAAATGTATGCGCCGCACAATAAAGATATTTTAAATTGTCACTGCGCAAAGATTTGACCAGATCTGCCGATTCATTGCTGTTTTCACAAAAATCATACGGATGGGACTGTATCTCTATCCTTATACCTTCTCTTTCGATGATAGGAAGCAGTTCCTCCATGGATTTGTACCACATTCCTTCACATATTTCCGATTGGTGAGGATCACCTGAAAGTTCCGTGTTTATAACAGAAACATTCATATCGACGGCTATCTCTATCATTCTTTTCCAGTTTTTTACCGCGATCTGCCGCTGTTCTTCCGTTGGGCCGGACCAGCGATACACTACTATAAAGGAAGAAATTTCAACACCGGTTTCCTTTAAGGCTTTTTTGTATTCTGCCTGACATTCGCGGCTGAATTTTGGATGCTTGTAAAATGGATTTATTCTGGGATGCGGTGATTGTTCAATATACTTATACCCCCATGCTGATACCTTGTGTACCATGTCACTGATTCCCATTTGTTTTGCCAAAACATCTACGTCAAATGCTAATTTCATATTCAGTCACCTTTCTGATAATATTATGATTAATTTATGAATAATTATTGAATATAAATTAGCACTATAAAAAAAGAATGTCAAGTATTTTTTTATTTATTTTGTATTTTATAAATAATTTCTAAATTATAAGCATATTTTTTCTGCAATTTAAAAAAATTGTGCGCAGTGATCTGATTCTGCATGGATAATATTGCCCGGACAGATCTATCAGCGGGTCAGAAGTTTTACTTTGTTTTATATCTGCTGATTCGCATGCCGATCTGCGAACATAACATGATTTTTATTTTATCTGCAGAATATTTAGGTGCAGCAGACTGACGTATATTGTCCGGTTCGCACCAGAAAATTGTGAACAGATATGAGAAACAGCAAGATAATGAAAAAAACTTTATTGATGATATAAAATAATCAAAAATTAGCCAATATTTTGGAATTTTTTTGATTATTTTTTTGTTAAACTATATGTGCATCAAAAATAAATGTAAAAGGAGTGATTTGTTTTGACAATACACATTACCGGGGCTCCATGCTGCTGGGGGATTGATGATGTAAGAAATCCTTATTTGCCGGCCTGGCAGAAAGTTTTGTCCGAAGCCGCTCAGGCGGGATATACGGCAATAGAGCTTGGTCCATACGGATATCTGCCGCTTGATATCAATGTCGTGAGCCGCGAACTGGAAAAAAACCGCATCTCTATTGTCGCTGGGACTATATTTGATGACTTGGTAAGTGAGGAAAATTTCGGTAATCTTTTAAAACAGACAGATGATATCTGTTCCATAATTACAAGGCTGCCTAAACTTCCTACTGAGAAAGGACAGCATTTTCCCGCACCATACTTGACAATAATGGATTGGGGGCATGATGAGCGGGATTTTGCCGCCGGACATTCCGGGCGTGCGTCCAGGTTGAAGAGCAGTGACTGGCAAAACATGATAAGGCACATTATCGGTATATGCGACCGGGCTGCAAAGTGGAAAGTGCGTCCGGTGCTGCATCCCCATGCCGGCGGGTATATAGAATTTGCTGACGAGATTGATAGAGCCGCATCGGACATCCCCTGTGAAAAAGCAGGTTTTTGTCTCGATACGGGTCATCTGAAATATTCCGGCATGGACCCTGTGCAATGGTTAAGAAAGTATGCTGACCGCCTGGACTATATCCATTTTAAAGATATAAACCAGAAGATATATGCACAGGTGATGAAAGAGCATATCCGCTTTTTCGACGGATGCGCCAAGGGTTCAATGTGCCCGATCGGGACAGGAAATATTGATTACATTTCAATACACAAATTATTGATCGAGGAAATCAACTACTCCGGCTATATCACGATCGAGCAGGAGCGCGATCCGAGAAATTCCCAGACCAGTCTGCGTGACGTAAAGGCAAGCCTTGATTACTTAAAAAGCATTGGTTTTTGAGAGTCGGGACCCATATCGACAAATGATCGTATCATATGTTTTTCAATGCGAAGTCCTGATGTAAATGAAGAGCTTCGCCTGAAATAAAAATTTTATTTACAGCAAATCCTAAGGAGGTTCTTTTTTTATGATCAACGGAGAGAAAATTTTGGATCATCCCATACGCTGGGCTATGGTCGGCGGCGGCAGAGGCAGCCAGATCGGCTATATTCACCGCTCGTCCGCCTTACGCGACAATTCATTTCAGCTGCTCGCAGGCGCTTTTGACATTAATCCCGAACGCGGCAGGGATTTTGGCATCCAGCTGGGCGTTGCTCCGGAACGCTGCTACCCCGACTACAAAACATTGTTTGCCGAAGAAGCCAAACGCCCGGACGGTATAGAGGCTGTTTCCATAGCCACACCCAACGGCACTCATTATGAAATATGCAAAGCCGCTCTGACTGCGGGTCTGCATGCCGTATGCGAAAAACCGCTCTGCTTTACTCATGCGCAGGCAAAGGAACTGGTCCGGCTGGCGGATTCCAGAAATCTGGTAGTGGGCGTTACTTATGGATATTCCGGGCATGAATTGATCGAGCAGGGACGTCAGATGATATCGCACGGTGATTTGGGAGAAATACGCATTATAAGAATGCAGTTTCCTTACGGTGCCTATGCCAGTACCGTAGAGGAAAAAGATCCCGCTGCGAAATGGCGTATGGAGCCTAAAACGGCAGGACCTTCCTTTGTTCTGGGTGATGTCGGTACACATGTACTGTTTCTCGCCGAAACTATGGTCTCTGATTTTAAAATCAAAAACCTTTTATGCCTGACGAAATCCTTTGTTAAAACCCGTCAGTTGGAAGACAATGCGTTTGTTCTTATGAACCTGGAAAGCGGTGCTCAGGCTACATGCTGGTCATCAGCTATAAACTGCGGAGCGCTGCACGGGCAGAAAATCCGCATCATTGGCTCCAAAGCCTCCATAGAATGGTTTGACGAACGACCTAACCAGATGAGTTATGAGGTGGAAGGCGAGCCGGTAAGAATTCTTGAACGCGGCGGTGCTTATCTATATCCGGAAGCTCGCAGGGAAGATCGTATCAGTGGCGGACACTCCGAAGGACTTTTCGATGCCTGGGCCAACCTTTACCGTCGTTTTGCCATCGCTATGCAGGCTGCCGGAAAGGGAAAGAAAGTCGACTTCTGGTACCCTGATATCCATGCCGGTGCTCAGGGGGTCAAGTGGGTGGAAAAATGTGTTGAATCGGCGGTCAACGGCAGCAGCTGGGTAGATTATAATTAAAAGAGGTGAATATATTGTCCAAACGAGTAGATCCGAAAAAATATGTCATTCTGATCGGCTTAGTGGCTACTTTCGGCTCCCTGCTTTTCGGCTATGATACAGGTGTTGTAAATGGTGCGCTTCCCTTTATGGCGAGACCGGATCAGCTTAATTTATCTCCTGTGCTGGAGGGAGCAATTACGGGAGCAATAGGTCTTGGCGCGGCACTCGGCTGTCTTATTGGCGGGCGGTTGGCCGACCTGCTTGGCAGGCGGAAAAATCTATTATATCTTTCCATCTTGTTTTTTCTGGCGACTATAGGCTGCTCCCTCTCCCCTAATGCTTATATTATGATAGCATTTCGCTTTATACTCGGAGTAGCTGTCGGTGCGTCTTCTGTGACCGTCCCCATTTATCTGGCGGAAATAGCCACTAAAGAAACGCGAGGCCGCATGGTCGGGCTGATGGATCTGGTCGTCGTATCCGGACAGCTGCTGGCTTTCATCATTAACGCTGTTCTGGCTATTCAGCTTGGCAATACATCGCATGTATGGCGGTATATGATCGCTGTTGCCGCTATACCGGCAGTCGCATTGTTTGCAGGTATGCTGAAAACAGATGAAAGTCCCCGCTGGCTTGTAGCAAAAGGCCGTATCAGTGAAGCCATGTCAGTACTTCATAAAACACGTACCACAAAAGAACAGGTAATTGCCGAACTTAATGAATTGCAGGATTTGCTGAGCAAGGAAGAGAACCGAAAAAATTTTACACTGAGTGATCTGAAAACAAGGTGGATACGCCGATTGTTATTCCTTGGTATCGGACTGTCTATTACCCAGCAGATTACCGGTGTAAATTCAATAATGTTTTACGGATCGCAGATACTGACATCTTCAGGATTCAGCACTCAGGCAGCATTGATAGGAAATATCGGCAACGGTGTAATTTCTGTATTAGGAGGCTTGTTCGGACTTTACTTGGTTGGCAAAATAGGGCGCAGGCCGATGCTTACACTGGGGCTGGCAGGTACCACTGTCTGTATGCTTGGGATTACCTTGATATCACATTTCGCACCACATTCGTCACAGCTTCCATTTTATGTGTTGGGACTGACGATTACCTTTCTGGCTTTTCAGCAAAGCTGCGTATCTCCTGTTACCTGGCTTATGTGTTCGGAGATTTTTCCTCTTCGCATGAGAGCGACCGGTACAGGCATGGCTGTTTTTTTCCAATGGATAGGTAATTTCGCAGTAAGTTTCACTTTTCCCATTCTTTTGAATGGACTGGGGTTGTCCTTGACCTTTGCTGTTTTTGTTATCATGGGGCTTTGCGCAATTATCTTTGTTCAGCTGTTTATGCCTGAGACGAGAGGACGAACGTTAGAACAGCTTGAAAATGATTTCAAAGTGGATTAACCTTTTCCGGTATTAAGAAATACTATAGCGCAATTCTTAATTTGTCCAGAATTATAAGATTTTTTGAAAAAAAATAAATTTATAGATGAATTTGAGCAATAAATTTTATATAATAAATACAGGATATTATCATATGTTTTTGTTTAGAGAACATAATTATAAATGTTCGGCATATACTGCGAAACAAAGAAGGATTTTTATGACTGTTGTTTATTATAATAAAAAATTATTTCAGTCTGGCTTTGAAAAAAACATTCGTCTGCTTTACGTCTGTAAAGCGGATCGTACTCAGACAAAAATTCCTACGGCATTGCATTCACATGAGGAAAATCTTGAATTGCTTTACGTCTACGCCGGAAAAGGTGTGTTTCGCATTGAAAATCAACTTTTTCATATAACTGCCGGTGATTTGCTCATATATAATCAGGGCGTTTTGCACGATGAGTGGTCAGATCCGGAAAAAGGCATGGAGTTTTTTAATTGCGGTCTGAGCGGAGTACAGCTTGATGGGCTTAAGCCCGGCCATTTGATCAGTGACGGCATTTCTCCCGTTTTGCACTGCCAAGCGTTGGCAGGCCGCGTGGAAAATATTTTTGAGAGCATGCATGAACAGATTTCTGAGGATCGTACTCATGCCGAGATCTTCTGCCAGTATGCTGTCAGTGCGCTTATGATTCTACTGGTTTATCAGGCTCCATGGGAAAATATTACTCAAAAGAGCAAAAAAGATACTTTTATCCTGTATTTAAAAGAATATATGGACAACCATTATCTTACAGACATAAATATTGATGCTCTCGCCAAAATGATTCATATGAGTCCGTCGAACCTGACTCACCAATTTAAAAAACGGATCGGTTTCTCTCCTATACAGTATATCATTCACAGAAGGATAGGAAAGGCCCAGTCACTTTTGATCAGCACTGATAAAAGTATAACGGAAATTAGTATGTTTATAGGCTATGATAATGTAAGCTATTTTAATAATCTTTTCAAAAGAATTGTGGGAATGGCTCCGAAAACTTATCGAAAATGCCGGGTTGGCGAGATTCAATATAAAAATTTGGACTATCTTTGTAAATTAACGATAAAAAATAAATAACTAAAATATAAGGGGAATATCAGCTGATATTTCCTTTATATTTTAGTTATTTTCAAATTCCTGCAAGTTTATTGCAAAAATTCAAATATTAGGTTCTTAATTCAGCAGAAAAAATAAAGTATTCCTCGACGGATAATATTATAATAGGTCTGTAAATAAAGGAAAATACTGTACAGGCATAATAAAGCGATAATTTTAAATATCACTTTTATCTATTTATTTATTCAAAATTTATGACATATGGCTGTGACCTGTATATGGTGCGGCAATATATAATGGGAGGTTTCATCATGACAGTAAAAATTGGTGTTATTGGCTGCGGCGCAATAGGCTTGGAGCATATTAAGAGAATAACAAATACCTTATCAGGCGGGAAAATCGTTGCCGTAAATGATATAAACGAGAATAATGCAAAAAAAATTATCGCAGATTTGCATCTGGACGCAAAATTTTATGCCGACGGACATGAACTTATCAGATCGGCGGATGTGGACGCTGTACTTGTGACCTGTTGGGGACCTGCCCATAAAGAATTCGTGCTTGAAGCAGTAAAACAGAAGAAATATGTGTTTTGCGAAAAACCGCTGGCTACAACGGCGGATGACTGTCTTGAAATAGTTGAAGAGGAAATGAAACAAAAAAAACATCTGGTGCAGGTCGGTTTTATGCGCCGTTTTGACGAGGGTTATGTAGCTCTGAAAAAAACAATTGATGAAGGACAGATCGGTGCACCGCTTATACTGCACGCTGCACACCGCAATCCTGCCGTTGATGAAAAATACACTACAGATATGGCTATAAATGATACTATGATTCATGAAATAGATGTACTGCATTGGCTTTTGGATGATGAGTATATATCGGCTCAGGTCATATATCCGCGCAAAACCGGTAATGCCTCCAGCCACTTGGCAGACCCGCAAATTGTTTTAGTGGAGACAAAGAAAGGCATTCGTATCGATGTGGAAATTTTTGTAAACTGCAAATACGGCTATGATATAAAATGCGAAGTAGTCGGTGAAGACGGCATCGCTTATCTGCCCGAACCGGCCACTGTGCAGACGCGGCAGAAAGCAGCGTTGAATCGTCCTATACTCATGGATTGGAAGCAACGATTCATAAAAGCATATGATTACGAAATTCAAGCTTTTATCAATAATATCAACAAGGGACAGAAACTCAACGGTCCAACTTCATGGGATGGCTATGCGGCAGCTTTGACAGCTGATGTCTGCGTACAGGCACAGCAAAATCCCGGCAAAATTCTGCCGATCAAAATGAAGGATCGCCCTGATTTTTATAAATGATCTCCGTCGGCGGCGGACTTTCATTCCATCAGGGAGCAGCAGGCAGAAGATTATGATCTGCTGCGTCCATAGCTGTCTGTCCGCTGAACTGAACGATCTAAGAAGCCAGCAGCAAATAATGCAAAGACAGTCTGATCAGCAATGCATTCTTTAAAATTACCTGCCATTTATATCACCTTAATATTGTCCAGGGAAAATTTTCGACCAAAACAATCGGAAATTTTTCCTGGGCTTTTTTTATGCAATATTTTAAGGACCGTCAGTTTTTCCCCTGTCAGCAAAGAATCAAATTTTTGAATACAGCATGCGGTATTTTCTGGGCGGCAGACCGGTAATTTTGACAAAGATTCCGTTAAAATAGCTTTGGCTGTTGTATCCTACTGTCATAGCGATATCCGTAATATTTTTCCGGGTATCGATCAGCAGCGTCTGTGCTTCGCCGATACGCCGCCGCATAACATACTGCATCGGCGACTGTCCATAAACCTTTTTGAATATATGCGACAAATAATACGTATTGACATGAATGTATCCGGCCAGCATATTCAATTTCAAATTTTCCGTATAATGTATATCCATATATTTTTTTATTTTCTGCGCCAGCTTATTTTCATCCTTGGTATAGTCATGGTCAGAATTTTTTCGGATGATGCCGCATATCAGCACTAATAATGCCCTTAAAAGATAATTGGAGTATTCCTCCGCACTATAATCCTTCATGCTTACAGCATTATACATCAGAAAAAATAATTTCTTTACTTCGGAGAAGTCCTTATCGGTTTTCAAAATAGGATTTTGATTCTTCCCTGTTAGGGTATTGGTTTCAAAATCACGGATCGATAAATTTTGCAAGGCACAGGTGGCAATGCAGAGATTTGTCCCCGCTGATGATTCATCGTGCAAAACACCTGCATTTAAGATTAAAAGATCACCCTTTTCCGTATAATATTTTTTCCCATCAATAATATGTATGCCATAGCCCTCGGTTATGAGAATCAGTTCTACAGTGCTTTCGTGTGAATGCATGGCGCGAGGCATTTCTGTGTATTTGCCTGTGGCCTGATATACGGATATCAGATCGGGATATGTGTTTTCTTTGAAAATGGAATTAAATTTCCCTTTGGTAAACATCGATAAAACTCCTTTAGTTGATATTTGTCATACCATTCATTTAACTGCATGAACAACAATTTTTTTGAATGATTTTTCGGAATACATTATTGTACTGCATTCAGAAAGAAGTAAGTTGGCCTCAAAATATGTGTACAGAACAATATAATGAAATTATCGGCAAAAATCTATTATATCGACAATTTCAAAAGCCTGATAAGATTAAATATTCAGCTTCAATAAAATGCAGAATAGTGAAATTAATCTGAAATGAATTCGTATATAATGATGCTTAAGCTTTAGTACATATTATTGAAAGGAAGTAATAAAAATGCTGAATGGTGAAAAAAGTATTTCCCGGCCTTTACGTTGGGCAATGATCGGCGGAGGCCGCACAGGACAAGTCGGCTATAAACACAGGACAGGTGCATTGCGTGATAATACAGCCTTCCGCCTCGTTGCCGGAGCTTTTGATATTGATCCTGAACGGGGCAGAGATTTTGGTGTGAATCTTGGAGTCGATCCAAGCCGCTGTTATCCCGATTACCAAACAATGTTTGAAGAAGAAGCCAAACGTCCTGACGGTGCAGAAGTGGTTTCCATAGCCACCCCAAACGGTACACATTATGAAATAACAAAAGCCTCATTGAACGCCGGCATGCACGTTATCTGCGAAAAACCACTGTTCTTTGAAATTGCTCAGGTAGAAGAAATAAAAAGACTGGCTGAGCAAAAAAATAAAATAGTCGGTGTTACTTACGGATTCAGCGGTCACCCTATGCTTTTTCAGGCCCGTAAAATGATTGAAAACGGTGAACTGGGTGAAATCCGCATTGTAAGTTTACGCTACACTCACGGATTTTCTGCAACCGAGGATGCAGAAAAATACAGTGAAGCGCAAAAATGGCGCGTAGATCCAAAGATTGCCGGTCCCAGCTTTGTAATAGGTGATTTGTCCACGCATACCTACTATATGTCTCAATTGATGCTGCCTGATCTGAAAATAAAACAGCTGTTATGTGACCGTCAAAGTTTCATAAAAAGCAGGGCTCCGCTTGAAGATAATGTTCATATGCTGATGCACTATGACAATGGTGCAGTAGGTACAGCATGGTTTTCGGCGGTAGATGCAGGTTATATGGAATCTCAAACTATACGTATAGTCGGCTCAAAAGCCAGCATTGAATTCAGTGATTTTCAGCCTAATCGGCTTTTATATCAAATTCAGGGACAACCTTACCAAATACTTTATCATGGCATGCCGTATTTGAAAAAAGAAGGATTAGCTGATGATCGTTTCGGTGCTCTTCACACCGAAGGTCTGGGCGAGTCCTGGGCAAATATTTATCTAAAATTTGCCAGGGCGATTGAGGCTGCGGATCGTAACGATATAAATTTTCTCAGGACGTTCGTTTATCCTGATATAAACGCCGGTCTGGAAGGCGTAAAATGGATACAAAACTGTGTTCGTTCTGCTGACAGCGGTTCTGTCTGGGTGGATTTTCAATAAATAAAATTTTATGCCAAATTCAGGAATTACGATGCATACGATGGAGTGTTTTAGGTAGATTAATCGTGGGTTAAAGTGTTTGTATTGACAGGAGTATCAGATGATCCTCCCAATGATGCTCCTGTTTTTTTTATATATTGAAAGGGGACAGGATATGCAAGAGAAAAATACTTTAAATGCTGATGCCAATAAATCGTTGACGGTAATAATGATCATATCCACTTTCGGCGGACTGTTATTCGGCTACGATACCGGAGTTATTAACGGAGCACTGCCATATATGTCAGCACCGGACCAGTTGAATCTTACTCCATCTACAGAAGGTTTTGTGGTTGCCGGATTATTATTCGGTGCCGCTTTGGGGTCTGTAATAATCGGACAGCTGTCTGATTACATCGGCAGGAGAAAAACTATTCTGTATCTGGCGGTCCTCTTTTTTGCAGCTACTGTGGGATGTACCTTATCACGCAATGCCGGAATAATGATCATCGGCAGATTTTTTCTTGGTATAGCAGTAGGCGGTGCTTCTGTTACGGTGCCAACCTATTTGGCTGAAATGTCTCTGACTGAAAAACGCGGGCGTATGGTCACCCAAAATGAATGGATGATAGTCATCGGACAATTTACTGCATTTATCTGCAATGCCGTTTTAGGTCATTATTTTGGTGACACAGGACATGTATGGCGATACATGCTGATAATAGCTGCTCTGCCAGCGATATTTTTGTTCATAGGAATGTTGAAAATGCCGGAATCACCAAGGTGGTTGATCAATAATGGTAAAATTTCCGAAGCTTTGGGTGTTTTGAAAAAAATACGCTGTTCCAGTGCCGAAGCTGTAGGTGAACTGGAATCTATTAAAAATGCCATAGCAACAGAAAATCACATAAGGAAAATTTCCTGGCGCGAGCTTACTACTCCGTGGGTAAGACGTGTAGTATTTATTGGGATAGGTGTGGCAGCAGCTTCACAGGCTACTGGTGTCAACACGATCATGTTTTACGGTACACAAATTTTAAAGACTTCCGGGTTCAGTACGGAAGCGGCATTGATCGCCAATACTCTGAACGGTCTTATAGCTGTCATAGCCGTTGGCGTTGGCATGTTTCTGGTTGGGAAGGTAAAACGTGTACCGATGTTTTTAATTGGGCTGTCCGGAACAACTTCAGTAATGGCTTGTCTGGCTCTGGTATCCAAATACATGTCTGGTGATCCTCATTTACCTTATGTGGTTCTTGCACTTACCGTGACATTTCTTGCCTTTATGCAGGGGTGCATAGCACCTGTTTTTTGGCTCCTTCTGGCAGAATTCTTTCCGCTGCAGCTGCGGGGGCTGGGAATGGGAGTATGTGTATTTTTTGTCTGGATAGTCAATTTTCTGATAGGTTTATTCTTTCCCATTCTGCTCAATCTTATTGGTCTGTTTTTTACTTTTGCAATTTTCGTTATAATAGGATTATTTTCAATATTTTTTGTAAAAAATTATGTGCCCGAAACTAAAGGAAAAAGTCTGGAAGAAATAGAACTGGCTTTTCGGTCAGGAAGATACAGATGACAATTATGGAAATTTTGTCAAACTTTATGAGGCGCAGTTTAAATTAAATAATGCAGCAGGTTGTTATTTCTGCAATATTTTATAATACTTTGTGGTGTCTGTTCTATATTCATGCTTATAACAGCAAGATATCATTAACACTTAATCAGGCGCTTTGCTATACTAAATAATATCGATAGAATATTACAAGTATATTAATTATTTAAATAACGGAGGTATTAAAAAATGTATTTATCATTATGCACGGACGTTTTAGGAGAGTTGAGCTTTACACAAATGCTTGATAAAGTAAAATCAATGGGGATCGATGCGGTCGAAATGACTGCCGGCGGATGGGGCGGCTGCAGGCATGTTCCTACTGAAGAACTATTGACGGATGACAGTAAATTGAAAGCCTACAAGAAGGAGTTGACCGCCCGCAATATGCGTATTGCTGCCCTGAATTGTTCCGGTAATCAATTATGGCCGACAGAAACAGGCAGTTTTTACAGTAAAAGTATGTATTCTACTGCCGTGCTTGCAGGCAGACTGGGGGTAAAAAAGCTGGTAATGATGTCTGGCCTGCCGGCAGGTGCTCCTGGAGATAAAACTCCAAACTGGATAACATCAACAGTTTCATGGCCTGACTATATGGTGGAAACAGTTCGCTATCAATGGGAAGATATCGCCGTTCCCTGGTGGAAGAATTTCACGGAGCACTGTAAAAATAACGGAATTGAGCAGATTGCTATAGAAGAATTTCCCTGTCAGCTGGTATATAATGCAGAAACATTATGGAAGCTGCGAAATGCGGTAGATCCTATAATTGGCATGAATCTTGATCCATCGCATTTGATAGTAATGGGAGCCGACCCAATAGCCACAGCGCGGGCTTTGAAAGGAGCTCTTTATCATGTGCACGGCAAGGATGCCCGTATAGAAAGAGGTCTATGCGATATTAACGGCCTGCCCGAGTCTAAACCGGTAACTGAATCGGCAAACAGAAGCTGGAATTATGTGGCTGTCGGCTGCGGCAAGGATCTGCAGTGGTGGAAAGAATTTTTCTCCGTTGTCAGAATGATGGGCTATAATGATGCTGTTTCTTTGGAAATGGAAGATCTGACAATGTCAGTGGAAGCAGGACTTCATTCATCTATTGATGCACTGAACCAAACTATCAGTAAATAATATTCCATTCACAGGCTGTAGTTTTTACTGCAGCCTTATTTAGCCATTAAAATTTGGACAACCGGTTTAATTTATTATATTGTTCTATTCCTACATAATAACGCCGGTAATCCAGAGGTGTTTTTCTCACCATTTTTTTGAAGAGAGTATTGAAATAACTATTATTTTCATAACCCACTTCCGCCGCTATTGCCGTTATACTCTTATCTGTGCTGATAAGCAATGACTGAGCTTTTCCGATACGTCTTCGGATAATATATTCCATTGGTGCAAAACCGGTAAAATTTTTAAATTTATGTGACAGATATGAATCGCTCATATTCAGTTTTTCACTCAGACCGTCCAGAGTCAGTGCTTCCAAATAGTGGTCATCTATATATTGTTTTATGCGGATTACCAACTCACTTTCTCTTAGTGAAAAGGCTTTTCTTGTTTTGGGCACCTGACGGGTAATTACCAGCAGCAATGCACTAAGCAAATATTGACATATGTTATCAGCATCGCAGCAGTCATTTGCAAGCTGGCCAATCATTCCTTCAAATATGTTTTTTATAATTTTTCCCTGATCAGAGCAGTGCAAAATCGGTTCAAAGTCATCACTAATAATTTCATTTTCCCGCATATCTGATAGATTTATGTTTTTTACAGCACAGGTATATATACTCATTCCTGTATTGGGATTAGCACATTCATCGTGCAGGACATTATTATTGAAAATCAGCAGATCATTGGCTTTTGTATGATAAAGACCATTTCCGATGCGATGCAGGCCCTGTCCTTCAGATATATATACAAGCTCCAATCGGTCATGATGCGAGTGGAGGACTGTAGGCAGGCTTGTCTGCACAGCATCGGCAAAGCAGGCATACAGCAATTTTGCGTTTTGTTCAAAATCTTGTTTAAACGGTTTTTTTATGTAGTATTGTATAGTCATTTTATCACCCTGAGATTATGATTTTTATATTCAGAGGCTGTCGCAGTCGCGTAATCTGCACATGCAGGTGCGGTAAAGCGGATAATCAATCGTAAAATATGTCTCTGCATACTATATTACAAATTAATTATGGTTTTATCAATCAAAAAATTATCATTTTACATAAAAAAATTGACAAACTTAACACCTCGTATTAACATCATATTATAAATATATTGATAAAAATTAATCAAAATATTTATAATATGATACACAACAGGTATAAGAATGGAGTTGAAATTATAGACTCTCATCCATCCTGTTCTGCTTGTGATGATTTTCGGAATTATTATCTGGCAGAATATGCTGGGGCATTGCAGAGAAAGGGCGATTTACATGCAGAAATTAACAGATTGTTATGAATTATATAATGGGGTTAAGATACCTTGTATTGGTTATGGAACTTGGAAAACACCTGACAGTGCCGCGGAAAAAGCGGTATTGGACGCTCTGAAAATCGGCTATCGCCATATTGACACTGCAGCTATTTATGGTAATGAACAAAGTGTCGGTAGAGCAATAGCAGGCAGCGGTGTGCATCGCAGCGATATTTTTCTCACAAGTAAGCTGTGGAATCATGATCAAGGGTATGAAAACACATTAAAGGCTTTTCATGAATCGCTTAAAAAACTTCAGACTGATTATCTTGATTTATATCTTATACATTGGCCGATAGTAAAGGGACATGAACATGACTGGCAAATAATGATATTGGAAACTTGGCAAGCCTTTGAAAAACTTTATCAGGAAAAATATATACGCGCTGTCGGTGTCAGCAATTTTATGATACGGCACCTGCGTCCGTTGCTTGATCATTGCCGGATCGCGCCCATGGTAGACCAGATAGAGCTGCACCCGGGATTGAATCATGTCGATACGGTTGAATTTGCCCATAAAAATAATATTGTCGTTGAAGGCTGGTCGCCCTTGGCTCATGGTGATATATTCAGGATGCCCGAACTGCAGAGAATGAGTGAAAAATATAGTAAATCTATCGCACAGATATGTCTGCGCTGGGCATTGCAAAAACAGATACTGCCGCTGCCTAAATCCGTAAAACCTGATCGCATAAAAGAAAACGCGCTGATCTTTGACTTTGCACTCAGTGACGGAGATATGGAGCTTCTTAATGAATTGCCGCAGGTACTGGACACTTTGGGAGCTGATCCGGATAAATCTATATACTGATCTGGTTGGTCAGCTGTCTTTTGATAATGCAAAAGAGAAGAGCCTTTCACTTTTTATCTCATATGGCAGCCCGTGGCTTTATCGGAGGCAGAAATGCGCCGGTCTGAAAACACCTCCGCGGTCTTCCTGCTTTCCTTTAAAATGCAAAAAGCACTTCCGCATGACAAGTGGAAGTGCTTTTTGCATCGGCCAACCGGTAAAATCATAATCGTAGGAACAGCGTTGCTGTTTAAATTTTCTCCAGTACTGGTAAAAGAAAAAGGAATACCACAGTTGTCCAACTTAAAGAACCGGCATTCTCTTCACTCACCGCTTATAGCAGCAGAAACTATCAGAGCGGCCTGATTATCGTCTAAAATCAATTATAATCCGGTCGTTTTCCTTATATATGTTCTGGCCCGCACTGCACATTCAAAAGGATTGGCAATGCCCGGATCCTGTTCAGCTTCAACCAGCAGCCATCCCTCATAGCCTGATTTATCCAATATTTCAAATATTTCCGGGAAATTTACACAACCGTCTCCCGGTATGGTAAAACAGCCGGCCAAAACAGCTTTTCTGAATCTGAAACCCTCCTCTTCCGCCTGTTTCATTTTATTCTGCCGTATATCCTTTAAATGAACGTGGCCTATCCTGCTGCTGAATATTTTCGCTGCTTGTACGGCGTTTTCACCCGAGAATGTAAAATGGCCTGTGTCATAGCATAAATATACATACTCCGGATTGGTACTCTCCATCAGGCGCTTTGTTTCTTCCAGTGTCTGTACGACAGTTGCCATGTGATGATGATAACACATTTTAAATCCTCTGTTTTTAGCTATTCTTCCCAGTTTGTCTAACCCGGTGCACAATCGTTTCCATTCTTCACTGGAAGCTGTCGGTTTAAATTTTCCAAACATAGATTTTTCAGAGGAAAACAGACAGCGGGTCAGTTCACATACATTTACCCGTTTTGCATTGAATTTTTTCAGAAAATCAAGTGTTTTAACAAATTCTCTCTCATTTTCCTCATAGGAAACCGAGCACAGATATGAGCTGAACCATTGACTGGAAATGTGTATGCCGCGCATATTCAACGCTTTGCGCAGTATCTCTGGCTCCGCAGGAAACTTTCCACCTACCTCAGTTCCTTCAAATCCCGCTAAAGCAATTTCACTGGCGCATTGCTCAAACGATATGTCACCGCCTAATGAAGGCATATCGTCATTACTCCAACCTATCGGCGCTATGCCTAAGTGAATTTTTCTGTTTTCAAACATGTTTGCGCCTCCCGCATGAACTTTATTTACCGGCATATACTTTTTCCCATTGCCTTGAATTTACAGATCTCAGTACAGCCGCAATAACAGCGTCCACCTTAGCTCCAAAAGCAAAGTTGCTTATATAGTCTGTTCCTCTGGTCAGTGCCGACAGCAAAGTATGCGCTTCAATGATCTTCATATCATTAAAGGCAATTGCAATTCCCGGTGCAGGCTGAAATGCCGAATAACCTTCGTGATACGGATTCAAAAGTACATTTCTGAACCCCATATCCCTTCCTTCGTCCTTCTTGAAATAAACATTCACCTCACACATTCTTTCCAGATTATAGACTACACTTCCCTCAGTTCCCTGAATTTCATATGCAAAATAATTTTTGCGTCCAGTCGCCACCCGGCTGGCCCCGACAGTTCCTATTGCTCCATTTTCATATCTGACCATGAAGCCAATAACATCTTCATTTTCCACTCTGGCTTTTTCGCAGGAGTCCGTTTTTACGGGTCTTTCCGGTATAACCGTGGAGGACACACCATTAACCTCCCGAATATTTCCTAAAATCATTTGCAACACACTCAGTAAATGACTCGCCAAATCACCTAAAGCGCCCGAACCGGCAAATTTATTTATATGCCGCCAGGTAATTGGAATATTTGGGTCCAACAGCATATCCTGATCATAAGTCCCCTCAACTCTCACAATTTTTCCCAATTTGCCCGTTTGAACCAATTCTTTGACATACTGATTGGCAGGATTCATTAAATTATTAAATGCCACATAATTAACGACTCCTTTTTCCTGTGCCAATGCAGATAATTGTTCAGACTGTTCCCAGGAAAGTGTAAGCGGTTTCTCGCAGAACACGTGTTTACCATTTTCCAGTGCTGTTCTGGCCATTTCATAATGCATACTGTTTGGGGTAGCTATATCCACCAAATCAACGTCAGGATCCGACACCAGATTTCTCCAATCTGCAGTATATCGTTTATACCCAAATTTTTTCTGTACAGTCTTTAATTTTTCTTCATTGACATCTGATACAATTTCAAATACTGGTATTCCCGTATCTTCCTCGTAAATTCTTTGAACGTTTTGCATGGAGGTGGCATGCACCTGTCCGATCCATCCAGCGCCGCCGATAGTTCCGATTCTTATCTGTTTCATTTTTAACACTCCTTTTCTGCTCAGTAATTACCATTCTGATATTCCCGTCGCTGCAAGCGGTCAATTAGAGAAGCTGATACCTTTATTCAGTCAGCCGTTCCCAAGGAATGGACAATCCCGCGCATAACATTTTTTAAACTTCATTTACATAGGACAAAATCTTGCCTGAAACTAAAAACTTATTTATTAAATTACTCTAGCAGCTGTTTTTATTTTACAATATATCTATACACTAATCAGTCTAATAACTTGGCTTAAAAGTTACATTTCTTGCTCAATAATCAGGAGATGACATTATGAATTCAAATGAAAATAATTTTTCCCAAAAAGGAATCATAAAAAAAGAAACCGGTATATCAGAAAAGCAGGGAATATATTTCTATGAAGCATCAGATTTCACAAAAAAGATTCATCACTATGTCCTGTGGGGAGCCGAATATCATTGTAATTCGCAATATAAGGTAATCAGAAAACATTTAGATTGCTTTATCTTGTTTTGGGTAAAATATGGCAGTCTTACTTTCAAGTATCGTAACAGACATTTTACAGCCAATGAAAATGAAATGGTCTTGCTGGACTGTAAATATGAAAATGTCTATTATGTAGAAAACACTACTGTTTTCAAATGGTTTCATTTTTCTGGCGGACTTTCCCAAAAGCTTTGCGACGAATTGTATGAAAAATGCGGAAGTCTTTTTATCAGAGAACGTACTTGCAAGGCTCAGCATAATTTCAACAGTATTTTTGAGCTGCTGACCTGTGATATAAATATCATGAACGAGAATAAAATATCCACCCTTATTTACGAATTACTCTGCTCATTTTTCTATATCCAGAATAATCAAGAAAACATACTTTCAAATGAGATAAAAAAAGCCGTATGGTATATAAACCAGTATTTCAATAAATCCCTGGATCTGAAACAGCTGAGTCATTTAACAAACCTCAGTGTGTATCACTTCTGCCGTGTTTTTAAAAGAGAAACCGGATTTTCTCCGCATAAATATATTATGAATATTCGTATAATAAGGGCTAAAGAAAAACTTGTTGAAACATCACTGTCTATAGAAGAAGTAGCGTTTTTCTGCGGTTTCAGCAGCAGATCTCATTTTATCCGTTCATTTATTAAATACGCTAATTTGACTCCCGGTCAGTTTAGAAAAATGAGATTATAACATATTTCTGGCATATATTGGTATATATGGAAAACGGCAAAACAAAAGAGACGGAATAATTATCCCGTCCCTCACATTTTCCTGCATTATAATTATACAAAACCGTCTGAAGCCAAAGTCAGAGTTCTACTTATTTGCACAGGCGCGCCGATAAACGACACTTTCAGCATCATCTGCAGCTTCATCGCCTGACAAGGCCAGCATACTGCCTATATAGCTTATTACGAAACTGCTGCCCATCAGGATAACAGCTGCTGCCAGCATGATCCATGAGCCAGATATCAATGAAAGAATCACACCACCGACGAGTGTAATTCCAGTAAATAACAATGTCAGATTTTTCATTTCCTATCCCTCCTCCGTTACTTGCCATCAGTATAGCATATTAATTATCGGTGTCAATGAGTTTGCCCGAAGCTTTTATATTAAAAATTATTAGTTTTATCTATAAATTATGAAAAAATAAATAGAAAAGACTCATTATCGATGCATCTGATATAGAATGCACCGACAATGAGCCTTTTATAACTCAGTAATAAATGAATGCCCATTTTTACTAAGCCTGTATGATACTTATAAAAATTCTCAAAACCAACCCTTTTCGATCATGTTGATCTTATTGATAATCGATTTTGATTTTTCCATGCCAATACGGTATACGTCATCGGGATCCATTTGGTAATATTCAGGACGGAACAATTCCAGAGAAACCACATCTTCTTTCCAGCCGATTTTTTTCAGCGTGCGGAAAATCTTTCCTAATTTAATACATCCGTCTCCCGGCCACACACGGTCCTCATCTAAAAGCACACCTATCTGAAAATCCTCAGTATCATTCAGATGAACAACAAAAATTTTCTGTCCGTCTGCCTTTTCCAAATCCTCTATTTTGGATGCCATTCCATGAAAATGAAAACAATCAAGAGTGATACCAAGATTTTTTTTATCAATTTCCTCAATTATTGAGTAAGCCTGACCAAAAGTGTTTATTGATGCTGCCTGATGACCGATAAATTCCACCGACAGCCGCATGTTATAATCAGCTGCCAGATCTGCCATTTCACTGAGGCATTTTACTGCTGATTTGCGTATCTGAGTGCGAGTGGTTTTTTTAAGGTCCACAGTCGGAACTGTTATAATCGTATTGCAGCCGATTTTGTTGCCCACTTCGCACATATACTTCAGCTCATCCAGGACCTTTTGATATTCTTCCGGTGTACGATTGTTGAAAAAGCACAATGTATTGAAAGCCAGCGGTTTTACTTTATGTGTTTTAAAATATTCGGCCAGATCATCAATGCTGTGTTTTTTCAGGTAATTCGGCAGACTGTCCATAGTGCGAATTTCAATATAGTCATATTTATATTTTTCGCATAATTCCAAATCTTTTTTTAAAGAAGATTTTTCTAAAGCTGTAGCTTCATTCATACCTAATTTCATAACTAAAGGACTCCCTTCATTATTGTAACTGTATGTTTTTATACTTGTATTATAGGCTTTTTGTGGGAAAATAACTTGCAGTATCTCGCACGTTCATCAGAACCGCAGGCCTGAAATATATATACTTTTTAAGTCCGTAAAATAAAAATATCAATATCTGGCATCATAATAAATAACTCATTTCAGAAACCGTAACGGAGCTGCTTTGGGCATCGAAAAATATAAGAAGCAAGTTGACTATGGAATATCAGAGCTTATCCTGATTCAATGCATCAAGCTTTCTGTATTGTTCCTTGCCGACCCAGTATCGTCTGTATTCCAGTGGGGTCATGCCGATAATTTTTTTAAACAGCATATTAAAGTAACTGGTATTTTCATAGCCGGCCACAGCACCTATTTCGGTGATGCTTTCGTCAGAACTTATCAGAAGAGTCTGTGCTTTTCCCATACGTCTGCGTGTTATGTATTGTACAGGAGAAAAACCTGTTACCTTTTTAAATTTATGTGAGAGAAAGGATTCACTGATATGCAGTTTTTCACACAACGAATCAAATGTCAGCTTTTCAGAATAATGCGTATCAATATATGATTTTACTTCGATGATCAATTCGTTGTCTTCTGTATTTTTTTTGTCTGCCTCAAAGGGAATTTGATTCATAATCATGCATAAAAGTGCATCCATCAAATATTGACATATAAGCTCTGCGCCTTCTCGGTTATTGGATAAATGATATTTCATCTGCCGAAAGATATCTTCTACACACCAGCTGATATCGCCGCATTTCAATATCGGGCTGACAGTTTGGGGGATAAGCCAGTTCTCCGGCAGAGTATTGATTTTCAGGCCTTTTACGGCGCAATTGAAAAAACCCATGCCTATATCAGGCCTGGCCATTTCGTCATGCAGAACATTGCTGTTGAATACTGATATATAACCAGCCTGAGTATGATAAAGATTATTGCCTATGCGGTGGATTCCTTCACCTTTATATACGTAGACCAATTCCAGACGATCATTGTGTGAGTGCAGCAGTGAAGGATAATTTGCCTGACTTTCATCCGCCTCACATACGTATAGCAATCGTATATCCTTTTCAATGCCCGGTTGAAAATCTTTTTTTATATAATGCTGTACTGTCAATTTTTTTACCTCTTTAGATGTTAGCTGTTCTATTTCAATGGATGCTTCTGCATACTTGTCCGAAGAAATATCTGCAAAACTGTTTTTAGTTATTATACCTGATTATTATTGAAAAATGCAAAAAGCCTTCTATAATTAAAATTCATAACCATAGAAGGCTCTCTACTTGTAAATTAACGATTTATATTCGATGTAATTGTTTTTTATACTTAAATCATTCACCAAAGCAATTGTATATATGATGAAACAATCAATAATGAAAAATCAGCTGCCAAGTGCAGTTCCTTTGTTTTCAATCAATGTTTTAAAATATTATAATATATATTAGAAAGTTTAAAATGGGTCCTGGTGCATATTCAAACAAATAAAATTGCTTTTATATCGGCCTCCCCTATATCCTGCTCTGGATATATTGTATTTTGAAGCTGATAAGCTTCCCTCGATAATTGTAAATCTTGATATTATATAAACGCGTGATAAAATCGGTACGCTAAAACTCTCACTCAACATTACTGAACAGATAATATTATCGCAGCAGATATATTTATAGTAAAATTCAAATTCTTTCTATATATTGCTTAGCTTTTTCTTCATCCGTAGCACCATAGGCTCTGAAATCTTCTTCGATTTTTTCAAGCGAACGTCCCTTGGTTTCAGGAACCCAAAGTTTCACGAAAATAAGCGCGACTACTCCGATGCAGGCAAAAGTATAAAATGTTCCAGAAAGTCCCACTATTGACAGCAGTACAGGGAAAGTCAGACCTATTACGAAGTTGGTAAGCCACATGCATAGAACAGCAACACCCATGCCCATGCCGCGCAGACGCATCGGAAAAACTTCAGAGAGAAGCAGCCAAGTAGTCGGTGCTATCAGGCCCTGGTTGCACATCATAAACATTACAGTCATAAAAAGAATAAAATATGGGAAAAATGCTTCATGCGAAAACAGCAGGCTTGAGGTGCCGATAATGATATGGCAGATCATAGTGGTGATAAAACCCAGCATCAGTAATTTGCGAACACCGTGGCTTTTCATCAGATAAATGCCCTGATAGGTTGCGATTACTGAAATGATGCCGTTTGCTATATTTCCGACGATGGCAGCATTTGTACTGAAACCGGCATTCTGCAGTATTTGTGTGCCATAATACATAACGGAATTGACACCGCCGAATTGATTACACATTGCGATGCCGATTGCTATAAACACAATTCGGCGCACCCAGGGAACGCCTAATTCACTGAGCTTTACTTCCTTTTTTGAACTTTCTTTTTCAATGTTTGTCTGAATTTCTTCAAGTTCTGCTACAGCCTGTTTCTCGTCACGCACCTTTTTTAGGACCTCTAATGCTTCCCCAATTCTGCCCTGCCGTACCATCCAGCGCGGACTTTCCGGCATTCGGTACATACCGACGAACAGACAGACCGCAGGAATAGTGGCTATTGAAAGCATCCAGCGCCAAATGTGACCTGCTTCGCCAAAGGAAACTGCCAAAATAGCATTCATTACAAATGCCAGTAATTGTCCTGATACTATCATCAATTCATTTTGAGTAACTAGACGACCCCGCCCTTCTACCGGTGACATTTCTGATAAGTAAGCAGGGACTGTGACAGATGCACCGCCGACAGCAATTCCAAGTAAGAAACGAAAAGCCACAATGACTTCAAAACTGGGGGACAGAGCACAGCCTATAGTTGATAAGAAAAATATTACCGACAAAATAAGAAGCATTTTGCGACGTCCCTTGGCATCTGCGATACGTCCACCGAAGAAGGCCCCCAATGCCGCCCCGAAAAGCAGGCTGCTGGCGACCATTCCCTCTCTGGCCGGAGTCAGATTCAGTTGATCGGGCCTTGACATAAACGGCAGAGCACCGTTTATGACACCTGTATCATAACCAAACAATATAGCACCGAAAGTTGCGGAAAAAGCAATTTTTTTAAGAAATGCATGTCCTTGATCATTTATGTGAGTAGACATCTTTTATCCTCCCATTAGTAAAACATTTTCATTTTTTGATGAGCTGCTGATATAGTTTAATCCCATAGCGGATATTTTTGAAAGAGTATGCGTTATGGGTAAACTTTCTATTTATAAATGTGCGTTTTTATAGGAATAATACTTAACTGAGCAATGAGATATGTCTTGCAATTAAATTTATAAATTGAGTTTTGAGATTTGAGTATGCATTATATGAAGTAAAATATTCATTTTTATCACACGCAATAACCACTATAATTAGTAATGACTTTTTAAAATTTAAAATATTATTTGTCTTATCTGAAAATAACAATTATTAATACTGAAATCTGTTCTGGTCATATGGTCGGATATACTTAAGTATAAGCATATCCGACTCATGTTTAATATTTTCTTGCTTCATCTATTTTCAAGGAAATTTCTTTATATACCTTGCGAATGCGCTGATTTTTAGACGTCTGTGCCACACCCACACGCCACCAAGAGCCGTATTTGTGGACCATGGTCTTTGGAAGTACTTTTATATCTATAAGTGTTGAAACAGTCTGCTTCGCGGCATCCTCCAGAGCTTCTTTCAATTCATCGGCAGTCGTGACTTTATATGTTTTACAGCCGTAGGAAGCTGCGTTCATGGCAAAGTCTATCGGCACCAGTCCGCCGGTGAGCTTATTTGTCTTTTCGTCACGAAATCTGAATTCAGTGCCAAAACTGTCCATGCCATGTTCCATTTCAAGATTATTAATACAGCCAAATGCCATGTTGTCAAATAAAATGATATTTATCTTTTTATGCTCCTGTATGGAGGTTGGCAGTTCAGAATGAAGCATCATGTAAGAACCGTCCCCGACGAAGCTGTATACTTCTTTATCCGGCTCTGCCAGCTTTACGCCGAGCGCCGCATTTACTTCGTATCCCATGCAGGAGAAACCATACTCAACATGATAACTGTTTTGTTCCTTCACCCGCCATGCCCTCTGCAGATCACCTGGCAGCGAACCTGAAGAACCGACCACGACATAATCATTTTTCATGAAATCATTCAATACACCTAAAGCGTAAGATTGAGTGAGATAAGAACCGGTGATATTATGAACCTCTTCAAATACCTTTTCGCGGTCAAGATGGTCATCAATTTCAGGAACAAATCCTTTGCCTGTATATTCAACACCGTAAACACGATCTATTTCTGTGTTATATTCTTCCTTTGCCGCAGCTATTTCACTTGTATAAGTGCTTTTATAACCTCCGGTTTTTTCCAAAGTTTCACTTATTGCCTCCAGTGCAGCTTTGGCATCTGCCACTACCTGTATGCCGTCCAGCTTATAAGCATGGAATTCAGATACATTTATATTAAGAAATTTTACATCGGGATTCTGAAACAGCCATTTGGAGGATGTAGTAAAGTCCGTATAGCGTGTTCCTACACCGATTACCAGGTCAGCCTTTTTGGCGATCACATTGGCGGCCAGACCGCCTGTTTCACCAATGCCGCCCAGATTCATCTCATCATCCCAGACTATAGCGCCGCGTCCCGCCTGAGTTTCACCGAAGGGAATATTGAACTTATGGGCAAAGTTCCTGAACTCTTCCCATGCTTCGGAATATTTCACTCCGCCTCCGCAGATCAGTATGGGGTTTTTATGGGATCTTATCGCCTTAACGGCATCTTCGATCATTGCTTTTGTCGGCGGACGGCGATCAATGCGATGAACACGTTTGGTGAAGAAATATTCCGGATAATCATAGGCTTCACCCTCCACATCCTGCGGCAGAGCAATGGTAACGGCTCCTGTATCTGCAGGATCGGTCAAAACACGCATAGCGCTGATACAGGCAGACATAAGCTGCTCCGGCCGTGCTATTCTGTCCCAGTATTTGCTTACTGCTCTGAATGCGTCGTTCGTACTGATCGAAAGATCCGACGGTTGTTCCATTTGCTGCAGTACCGGGTCAGGCTGGCGGGTAGCGTAAACATCTCCGGGCAGAAAAAGCACCGGTATGCAGTTTGCCGTGGCGGTAGCCGCCGCCGTCACCATATTTGCGGCTCCTGGGCCGACAGAAGAGGTGCAGGCGTAAATCTGTTTTCTGAGTTTTTGTTTTGCATAGCCCATTGCCGCATGCGCCATACCCTGTTCGTTGCGTCCCTGATGCACTGTCAATTCTCCCGGATCTTCTTCCAGCGCCTGTCCAAGCCCAATTACATTACCGTGTCCGAAAATAGTGAAAATCCCTTTGAACATTCTGTTTTCTTTTCCGTCGAACTCAATGTACTGATTATTTAAAAATTTTACCAGTGCCTGAGCCATAGTCAGACGAATTGTTTTTGCCATTGATTAGATTCATCCTCTCATTCATATTTCGCCGAATTATTTATCCGGCCAGATTTTGACATCTTCAGCCAAAAGCCATGTGTGCTCACTGTCGTCAGTACGGGTTTTTACCCATGGGTTGCCCGGCAGATGCCTTATCATCCAGCTGTACCACATAACGTAGCCTGGTGCTGCAGTCTGCGGATGCGTCTGTCCGCCGGGGACGGCGCACCAGCTGTTATGGGCAATTTTAAAAGCGTCATCGCCGATAAAACAGCCGCCGAAGCCTTGCGGTTTGTCAAATTTATAGGTATATACCTCCGGCTGCGGATGAAAATGAGGTATATAGCTGGTCCAGCGTCCAGGCTTATTAATTATCTCTCCGTTTACCATATTGGAATACGGTGCATTTTCATAGTCGAATATGGTACGGACAGTCCTTTCCGCGCAGCCGCCCCACTGTCCCTTGCCAAAGATATCACACTGTACATCTTTGGGATAGTAAAATTTGGCGGTAAAATTTCTGTCATTTTCTGTTTTTTGAATTAACATTTCGGCATCATTCAAAGCTTTTATGGATACCTTTACTCCGGACGGGACATGCAGACAGTAAGGATTTTCATCAAACAGTGAAGTCCTTTTCATCTTTTCCGTATGCGCTTCCCAGGAAATTTCTACTTCACCGGTAAGAATCACATAGGCTGTTTCTTTTCCCTTTTCCTCAAAGAAAATTGCGTCATTTTTATTCATGACCTGATAGCCTATATCCATCATCATATTGCTGTCGCATGTGACCATGCTGTTGTAGCCATGCTGCAGAGTTCTTCCCAAACGGCCGAATTTTTCTTCACTCATAATACAACCTTCCAATCTACAGGCGTTATCACTTGTTCATCTTTACGTTCATTGATAAATTTGTCAATGGATACTATATCCTGCATAGCTTCGGAACAACTGTGGCTGGCCACGACCATTGCCGCATGTGCCGTAGCGTGGCGCAGGCATTCCGGCAGTTCCCAATGCTCCAGCAGTCCATAAATAAACGCTGAACCATAAGCATCTCCGCCGCCAAAGGATTTCAGAAGTTTCACCTTATAGGAATTTACCTTATAAGCTTTTCCGTCTGCTCCGTAAGCTACAGATCCTTTTTTTCCGTGCTTTATTATGACTATTTTATTGCCCAATGCTATATATTTATCGGCTATTTCATAGTCTGATACGCTGTTGTTTCCATATTGTAAATTTTCAGTAAGATCAAATTCTTCTCTTGACCCCATAATGACATCACTCATCTGAGCTGCCAGTGAATAATATATGCTCACTTCTGACAGGCTTTTCCAATTATACGGCCGGTAATCTATGTCGAAAATCACCTTTGTATTATGTTTTTTGGCATATCGAATAGCCATAAAGCATGCTTCGCGGGAAGGACTGGCTGCAAGTGCTGTTCCCGAAACCAATAAAATTTTGCTGTTCTTTATATATTCCTCTGATATATCTTCAGGTGAAACAGCAAAATCTGCCGCCATATTGCGATACATCAAAATCTGACTGTCGGTGGGGCTGGATATTTCAGTGAATGTCAGCCCAAGTTTTTCGCCGTTTTTGGCCCTTATGATCTGACTTGTATCAATATTTCTGTTTTTAAAAAAATTTTCAATAAAGGTGCCGAATTGATCATCAGAAACGGCACCGATAAAGCCTGACTTCTTGCCGAGTGCTGCCATGCCGACTGCTATATTGGCAGGACTTCCGCCTAAATACATGGTAAAGGTGCGAACCTGGTCGAGTGTTCTGTTCAATTCATTGGGATTGAAATCTATAGCTGCCCGTCCCATTGGGATTATATCCATTGGTTTTGATTTATCAAATTCTAACAGAGCCATTTTTTATCTCCCTTTGTTAAAGTCTATTTTTTAATCCGAATATTTCCATATGTTTAACAATATTTTCCGTTACAGCTTTCACTGCCGCATCGCTGATGTCAAAGTAATTGGCATCAGGTTTGGCACTTATCATTTCTTTTATATACCTGGCCACACTGTCATAGGAGGCTGTTGCTATATTTATTTTTTTTATGCCGTTTCGGATGCAGTTGTGAAAGTCATCTGCTGTCAGTCCTGTCCCTCCGTGCAGCACCAGGGGACAGCTTACCACGGCTGCGATTTCCTGCAGGCGGTCTATTCTGAGCTTGGGTTCACTTTTATAATTGCCGTGCGCTGTTCCTATAGCAACTGCCATCGCGTTGATCCCGGTCTCTTTTGCAAATCGTTCAGCCTCTTCAACACTGGTGATTGCAATATCCACCTCCTTATAATCTCCCTCTGCGCCGCCGACCTTGCCTATTTCACCTTCAACATCTGCCCCGTATCCATCGGCAAGAGCCTTTACCTCTTTTGTCAGCTTTATATTTTCCTCCAGCGGATATTTCGAACCGTCGAACATCACGGACGTGAAGCCGATGTCAAGAGCCAGCTTAATAGTTTCCATCGTTCCGCCATGGTCAAGATGAACTGCAATGGGAACAGACGCATATTTTGCAGCAGCGACCATTACCGGACCCAGCAGCTCAAGCGGTGAATACCTCAGTCTGCCCTCAGCTATCTGTATCATGATAGGAGCATTCATTTTTTCTGCAGCTCTTATCGCTCCCATTGCCATCTCCATATTGGAAACATTGAAAGAGCCGATCGCATAGGAATTATCTTTTATCGAATGCAAAAGCTCACTCATCTTTACAAGCGACATTTACATTTTCCCCCTTTATTACTGTATTTTCAAGCTCAAAATAGTTTTTTGTATATTGCAATGATATCTTCCTTGGCAGGCTGGCGCATAGTATTGGCAGGGCTGCCGCTGTCAAGTGCATCTGCTGCCATTTTTTCCAGCTGTTCCATGAAATCTTCTTTATTCACATTGAGCTCAGCCAAGGTCGGTACTTCCAAAGCTTTGCAAAAACGTGATAATTCTTTAACTAGTGATTCTGCCGCTTCATGATCGGGTGTACTTTCGCCTGCCACTTCCATCAGCCGGGCTATCTGCGCAAAGCGCGCTGTATTTTCTTTAACGGCAAATTCCATACAGGCAACGAGCAGAACTGCATTGGAAACTCCATGTGCTATATGAAAAAGGGCACCGATCGGCCGACTCATACCATGAACAATAGTTACCGATGAATTATTAAATGATATTCCTGCTTCTGTGGCAGCGAGTGACATCTGCATTCTTGCTTCAACATTCTTTCCGTCGGCAAAGCAAAGCGGCAGATTTTTATGTATCCGCTTTATTGCGGATAATGCAAATATATCGGACAAAGGCTGCGCTTTCCTTGAAGTGTATGCTTCTACGGCGTGGCAAAGGGCATCAATACCTGTTGCTACCGTGACTTTAGCAGGCGCTGTCAGTGTGAAATCAGGATCTATTATGGCTAACTGAGGCAGAATGGATGGTCCGGCCAGAAGCATTTTCACATTGTTTTTAGTGTCGGTTATAATAGTGAATTGTGTAGCTTCCGAACCTGTACCGGCTGTGGTCGGTATGGCAACAAGATAAGGTACAGGCGTATCGATAGACTTATGCATATAATCACTTAATTGTCCTTTGCTCACAGACATAAAACCTATCGCCTTGGCTGTATCCATGGGACTGCCGCCGCCCAGACCAATAAGAAAATCACAATTATTTTCCTTATACAAGGAAACACCCTTTTCCACCATACTTTCGGTTGGTTCACCGTTTACTCCGTCGTAAAGTATATAGTCTATAGAACATGCGTCGAGCGCATCGGTGACTTTCTTCGCATTGCCAAACTGTACCATGAATTTATCAGTGACAAGAAGAGCTTTTTTTACTTTACCGCTCAAATATTGACCGATATCTTTCACAGCACCTTCACCTGATAATATTTTGTTTGGAACAAAAAATATTTTTGACATTTTCTTTCCCCTTCTGAGTAAGTTTTGAATTAATATGTTTTTAAATTGATTATATTATGGTTATAAAATAATACAAAATGACAAAAATGTCAATAGCTTTTATCATGTTTTCATCATAAGTGTTCTTAAACAGCAAAAACCTCGGTCTGTAAACCAAGGTTTTTTAAGATACGGTTGAAATTATTTTGTGTTATGGCTCAATATTTCAGAAAATACTTGTTCATATTCATTCCTTAAAATAAGCAGCACAGGAGAAAATTTATCCGCTGGTTTCTGAGCAAGGTTTTTCTTATATGTATAGGATTTGCATATATAATTTATGAACGCTGGATAATTTGTTTCTTATTCAATTCAAACCCGTTAAATTGTAAAAACCCCATACAATAAAGGCAATTGTTGTTTTAAGCAATGTAAGTACAAATACATCATAATAGGAATCTTTATGGGTAAGTCCGCATACAGCAATCAATGTAACCAGAGCGCCGGCATGAGGCATAGTATCCAGCCCTTCTGAAGCAATGCAGATAATTCGGTGTAAAATCTCCGGTGACATTTGAATGCTGTGCGCCCAGGTCAGCCATTCGTCTCCCAGCATACCCAAGGCTATGGTCAGGCCGCCGGATGCCGATCCAGTAATAGCGGTCATAATATTTGTGGTAATAATAGCAGAAAGTAACGGACTGCCGCTGCTATTAATATGCAGCAATGCGTCTTTAGCAGCTTGGAAACCCGGCAGCAATGCGACAACAGAACCAAAGGCATACCCTGATGCTACGTTTAAAACTGCTGAAGCAGATGCTATAGCGCCATCATTGACAGAAAAAATTAACCCCCCTTTTGTCTTTAATCGCTTGCGTCCTATGTACGCTGCAACAATACTGCTGACGATGAGAGCAACATTAATGGACCATATTGCCTGCACACGATTTACACTGGGAGCCAAAAGAGGCAGGTTTAATGCCGAAAAAGGTGCCAGGCTTTGGCTGTTCCAATAATAAGCCCATTGCCAGGAAAAAGGATTGCTGATGAGCAAATTAATGATCACTACCAAAATGAGAGGCAGCACTGCCAGATACCATCGCGGCAAATCATCATGCCTTATATCTTCTGGTTCATTTAAAGTATATGAGCCATATCCTTCGCCGGCAGACGCAAGTTTCTTATAACGATATGTAATCCACAGCCATGCTATGGCAAAATACAATATTGCAGCCAGAAGTCCCGTATGAATTCCTGCCCAGGTCGTTGTTCCGAAAAAAGCCGTTGGTATGATGTTTTGAATCTGCGGAGTTCCTGGAATGGCAATCATTGCGTAAGTCAATATACCCATCCATAGTGTTGCCGGTAATAATCGTTTAGGAATTTGTGCTTTTCGAAATAAAATGGCGGCAAAGGGATACATGACAAATGCGACAACAAATACGCTAAGTCCCCCGTAACTTAATGCTCCACAGCCTAAAAGCACAGCTAAAATGGCTCTATCCTTACCCAGTGTTTCTACAATCTTGCTTGCAACAGAAGCAGCCAGTCCGCCAACCTCCATAATTTTTGCAAATACGGCTCCCCATAAAAAAATAGGATAATAGTTCTTAATATATTCGGCTGCTTTGGTCATATAAAGCTCACTATATATCGGCATTACGGCGTAACCACTACCAATAGCTGCTATTACAGCAAATATGGGTGCGATTAAAATGATCGAATATCCTCGGTATGCAAAATACATTAAGCCAATTAGTGCAATAACAATTATAATAAGTCCCATTTTTAGTTACCTTCTTTTCTTTGTTGAATCTGTGATTTACTTAAATTTGTATAGATCCTATGCTCAAATTTCATTATTCTCCTAATTGAGCTTTTAATATTATAGTTTGAATGTGAACTAACTTGATAATATTGTGATTATAAAATAATATAAAACTGAATAAAAGTCAATAATATTATCATAATTTAACCATAAATGTTTTAATACAGCAAAAAACCTCGGTTATAAACCGAGGCTTTTTGCTGATACAATAAATATTTAAATTTTATAATATATTATATGGCAGAGTCAGATTAAGGCGGTGGTCTGATTTCAGTCCCGATTTTTTGAATACCATAAGTTAACGTTGTTATCAGCAAAATACGTAATGTATTTCTGAGGCGGTTTATTGTCTATAACCACATCGTCAAAATCCTTGAGTTGTGCAAAAGTCATTAAAGAAGCCGTATCAAGTTTGGAAGAATCTATGAGCAATATTTTAGGAGTATTTTTAGACATTAAAAATTTTTTTGTTTCACATTCAAGAGATGACGTGTTGGTGACTCCATTCTCCAGTGAGACACCCGCAGATGCCAAAAATACCTTTGATATATTATAATTATCAAGGCATTTTAGAACACTGGAACCGATGAAGGCTTTGGAAGGATAATAGAAAGTCCCTCCTGTGCAAATAATATTAAACTGAGAATAATTTGCAGCCGCATTGATTATATAAAGGCTTGTGGTCAGAATAGTAAGATTTTTAATATTTGCCAGATATGGTATGAGATGCATCGTTGTTGTTCCCGAATCAATAAATATTACATCGTTATCCTTCACAAAACCAGCAGCCAGTTTTGCTACAATTTTTTTCTCTGCTGAATTTTTTACTTCACGGGATGCGAAAGGTTCCGGCTCTCCTCTATTTTGTTTTAACATGATACCGCCGTATATTTTTTTTATTACATCCTGTTTTTCCAATTCTGTAATATCGCGCCTTATTGTATTTTTGGACACTTCAAAGGCAGAGCAAAGTTTATCAATTGAGATAGTATTTGACTCCTGCAACATTTCCTTAATACGGTTTATGCGATCTATTTTCATATGCTGGCATCCCTTCCAAATTTGATTTGAGCAGAATTCATTACTATATATTAACACTATTTTTGGTATTTGTTGATAACATTATAGTATAATTATATTTTTTACACAATAGTTTTCTTTGGCAGCCGGTAGTAATATACTGTAAGTACAGCTCCGGCTACAGCTATAATACCTTCTACATAAAAAGAAAACTGTACGCCATAATTTTCGGCAATTTTTCCTGCCAATGCAGGTAAGATTGTCATGCCTGCGGCAAATATAGCCTGAAAATATCCCATTGCGGTTGAACGCTTGCCTTGAGGTATTTCCTTTATTGCTTCAGAGGTACAGAAGGAAACTAAAATACCTGTGGACATGCCCATAAGAATCTGAAAAATAATTATCAGACCTGTTTTTAGATGGGGTACTGAAAAACAGTATACAGCCATTAAAAGCATTGTAGTCAATAGCCAGAACATAGGACTTTGCTTTTGTGCCAGTTTGGATGATGCGAAATATGAAAAGAATATTGCAGATAATATGTATACTATTGACAACATGCCGATCTGTATTGAAGAAGCACCATTTTGCTGCGCTATCTGCATCGTGAAACTCATGCAGGTAGACATGAGTATACCCTGCTGAATGAATACCAGAAGACCAAAGAATATCAGCCTTTTATTCCAATAGACGGTAAGAAGATTTTTAACAGAAACCGTTTTATTATGACTATCAGCCGACTTAAGAAAAAATGATAAAAACATTGCCGTTCCTCCGGCAATGACGCTGAGATAGCACAGCAGATTCATTCCATAAGCTCCATACAATATTGTTGAAAGCATAAATCCCATAAAAATTCCTATGCTGTTGGCCGTCATCATCAGTCCCATTGCTTTTTGCATATGTTCCTTCCTGAAAAATTCGGAATAAAGCAGCATAAAGGACAGCCACATAGCAGAAGCGAGTCCCGATAAAATGTTTCCCCAGAAAAATCCTGTTTCTGGCGGCATTGTCAACCTGAATACAGACGCCAGAGCAGATGCTGCCACGCCTATTATGATGAATAATTTATGATTGCCATTTTTATCTGCCATGACACCTATAGGCATTCGCAATACCAATTGAGAAAAGCCATATGCTCCCATAATGATGCCAGTAGCAGAGAAAGCAACCTGGTTCATCAAAAGATAGGGTGTCTGATATGGTACGTATACGTATTGTGCAAACCAGAACATTGTCACAATGGCAAACAGCAGTTTTTTTTGCTTTGAAGTGTCTATGATAATTCCTCCTCTTTGAATTTGATTTATATCTTATAACTTATCACCTTTATCATCAACATAAAACCATAAATTATATAATTTTTTTAAAAAAATTAAATTTATGGTAAAAATATTACTCATAATATCCATATAAATGAGGATGTTATTAACTATATAGTTTTCTGTTTTGCTAATTAGTGTTGTGTCATTGTCCCAAAATACATTTTGCAAGATATATGAATTTTTGTTTGTAATGAGTGACATTGCGATTTCTCATCAAGGCGAAAATTAAGTATGGGAGGAATAGAATATACTTTACCAATATTGTATAATATCAATAAAGGCACATTAAGAATGTAATACTGCTTTTCCAATTCAGTAAAAGCTTTGAAGAGTGGTCAATGCCTGAGCATATTTTATAGTCTGGTATTAAAAATTTATTGCTGATGATGGGGAGGATTCAAAATGAATCAAATTTTTAACGTAATAAAAAGCAGGAGGAGCATAAGAAAATACCTGCCTGAACAAATCAAAGAAGAAGAATTAAATGCCATAATTGAAGCAGGTACCTATGCTCCCAGCGGTCATAACTGTCAGCCTTGGCATTTTACCATTATTCAAAATAAGCTGTTGATCGAATCAATGAATGAAAAAATCAAACAGCAAATGATTTTGCCTTTACATAAATGGGCAAATAAAATGGGTGCCTCAGATCAGTATAATGTGTTCCACCACGCTCCCACCGTGGTGATAGTTTCGGGCGACAAAACTGCCACTTCACCACTGCCGTTGGCAGGGACTGACTTTCATTACACGCCGCTGGTAGACTGCGCCGCGTCTATCGAAAATATTTTGCTGGCCGCGGAAAGTCTGGGAATAGGCAGCTGCTGGCTGGGACTGGTCAATTTCTTTTTTGAATTGCCGGAAGTAAGAGAGCTGGGCATCCCGGACAGCTATCAGCCATATTTTGCCGTTGCGCTCGGCTATAAGGATGCCGGTACCGCTCTGCAGCCAGCTCCCAAGCGCCGAATAGGCACGGTAAGCTATATCCGCTGACTGATCGTTAAGAACAGCCGCAGGAAAAAATCCGCCTTTTTGGACATAAAAAAACAGGGGCATCATTTGGGAAAATCATTTGATGTCTCTGTCCATATAAATTTTTTATCAATGTTTTTCAAGAATAGATGAATAATACAATATTTTTCAACTTTTTATAGAACAGGATTATAAATAAAACAACGCTTATTCTACATTATGACAACAGTTGAAATGCTATAAAAATCTCTGGTACAGCCATAGTTATGGTATAAAAAACACAGACTGACAAGAGCGGCTGTCTTATTCGGCTGTTGTTTTGTAAATTACTTTTTATAAAAATCCGGTGTCGGTTCGGTCTTTATTGCGATTCTGGTTTGGGTGTCACGCGCTTTTGATGCGGCTTTGGCAGCTACCTGTCCCAGATAGCCGTCCCATGCCGACGGCCCGTTCACCACTCCTGCCCGGCAGGAATTTATCCATTCCTGAAATTCTACATTATAGGCTTCAATAAATCGCTCCGACCAGTCGCGGCAAATAGGCGTCATGCGTGAAGCTTTGCTGCGGACCATGGCATTTGCAGGCTCCGGCAGATTTAATGAACCCTCTTCGCATACAACTTCACACTTTATATCATATCCGTAGCGGCAGTTAACAAAGGATTCAACATCGATCCTTATTCCTGATTCAGTTGTAAGATACATTATCTGCGGGTCTTTCAAGGCTCCCTGCGCATATTTGGTAGTCTTCGGAAAAACCACTTCTGCGCTGATATAATTTTCACCGATCAGCCAGCGCAAAACATCGATCTCATGTATCATTGAATTTTCTACAGGCATATCTGTCGTGAATCCGGGAGCGTCAGGATTTCGATGTGCACAGTGCAGCATCAGCGGACTGCCGTATTCGCCTGACTCGATCAGGGCTTTCAGCTGACGGTACCCCGGATCGTAACGCCGCATAAAGCCAACCTGCACCAGCTGCCTGCGCGCAGCAATTTCGGCCTCTGCAATCCGCCTGCACGCCTGGGCTTCGGGTGCAAGCGGTTTCTCACAGAAGACAAATTTTCCTGCTTTTATCGCCGCTAGAACATATTCCTCGTGAAAAGCGTCCAAAGTCGTTACGATAACTGCATTGATTTTATCGTCTGCAATCATATCTTCTCCGTTTTCATAAACCTTCAGTCCATATTTTTCAGCTACAGATCTGCAAAAATCTAAATTGGCATCCGCGCAGGCGGTGACCTTTGCTCCCTGTAACTTTCGATTGATCCTTTCGATATGGGTACGACCGATAGCGCCCGTTCCCACAATACCGATATTTAAATTTTTCTCCATGAAGCATCCTCCTAAAACATTAATTTTAAACACAAAATTAAGTAATCTTGCTTGCAACAAAATATTTAATTAATTTAAATTATTCATTAACTTTATTTAAAGTATAGCAAATATCGGTCTTATATGTTATCAATATCCTGCTGTTATGAATGCTGCCAATCAATGGATCGAAAATTTTTTTTATAGGTTATTATAAAATATTGCAAAGTATATTTATCTGAGAGCTTTTCTATATGACAAAATAATCTGATTTTCACCAATAAATAATGCCGGAACAAAATTTTCTTGTTCCGGCATTTCGAGTGATGCTTTGAAATGAAAATTTATTTACAAAAATGCTGCCTGTACGCTTTAGGCGAAATACCCACGTGTTTTTTGAACATCATGCTGAAATGGACACTGCTGCAAAAGCCCAGCGATTCCTCAATAAAGCATATGGGTTCATCAGTTTCCACAAGCAGGCTCTGCGCTTCACCGATCCGTCTGTGAATAGCATACTGAATCGGTGACAGGCCTGTCTCTTCCTTAAACACGTGAGATAATCTTGAAGGACTAATGTAAAGATCTCTGCTGATTTTTTCAAGTGATATACTTTCTTTGTAATTTTTATCAATATAAGCTGTTATTTTTCGAACGAGATTTTCGTTTTTTTGCTCATATAATGCTGTTCTGGCTGTCATTCTTGTTAAGATCTCCTCACAGGCCATAGACAGTAGCCCCATCGACAGATAGTGCGCCGTTATCTTCGATCCGGAAAAAACATTATAGATTATCGGCATTAAAGCATTGAAACATTCCGACTTTTCTGCGGGCAGAGAAAAAAGAGGTTTTTCTTCATAAGCCAGCAATTTTTTGTCAGATTCTGTCTCCAGTCCGGAAAAAGCACAGCAGTATGTTTGCATGGTATGTTTCTGTAACGGTGATTCTCCGTGTAATACACCTGCGTTGCATATCATGAGGTCTCCGGAATGCACGGCATATTCTCTGTCTCTGACAAAATATCTTCCCTCTCCGCTGTAAATATAAAGCAGCTCAAGTACATTCTCATGAGAGTGAATCATATGGACATGCTTTTCGCTGTAATTTTCATCTACATAAAAAGAATTTTTCAATTCAATATGATCTTCATTAAAAGGAAAGTTTTTTTTCATTGCCGTTCACCAATATATTTTAATAAATTTATTTAATTTTTTGATATAAAATCGGCAGTATCATCAAGCTTTGTCAGCACTGACATTATAGTTTAAATTCTGATATTTCTTCAAGCAATATTTTCGCACCTTTGTGCGTTTGATCTACCCTGCCTAATATATCCTCACAGCTCTGGGCTGCATCCGTAACTTTTTCAGCTATGGAGGAATTACCTGTGGCGCTTTCCTGTGTGGCCTTGGCAATTTCTTCCATGGAGACAGACATAGATTCTATTTCTTTTATAAGCTGCTTAGCTGAGGCATTGCTCTGTGCCGAAAAATTATTTATATATTGAGCGTCTTTTTTATATTTTTCCGCTGTGACATTCAGTGCTTTATAATCATTGTTTACAGCACCGTCTATAAATTTTAGTATATCAAAGGAACTCTGTGATAAATTTGCCACCGAATCATTGACCTGCACGGCTATGTTTTGAATTTTGTCAGCGGTGTCCTTCGACTGTCCGGCAAGTTTTCTGACTTCATCAGCGACAACCGCAAATCCCCTGCCAGACTGACCGGCCCGCGCTGCTTCTATTGCAGCATTGAGTGCCAAAAGATTTGTTTGAGAGGCTATTGACAGTATATCCTCTGTCAGCGTATTTATCTGCCCGACCACTTTGGAATCTTCAATTGCGTTTTCCAATTCCATTTTTGTTCTAGCGTATATTTCATTGGAATTTTTTATTGAAACCTCGGCAGATTCTTTTAGTGTACCTGCTCTTTCATTGATTTCCTGTGCGTATTTTTCACTCTTTTCTGCTTCTTCTGCAGTATCAGTCATCCTTGTTTTCAACCGTTCACTCATATTTTTGATTTCAGTAGTCGAGGCTGCTGTTTGCTGCATACTTGCCGACATTTGTTCGGTTACTGCCGAGATATCTTGAGTATTGTCATTTAGATTTTTTATTGATTCCTTAATTTCCAATGCCATTTGGGCATTTTTCTGAGATTCGGTCTGGAAATTCTGTAAAATATTTCTGAGCGTTGTTTTCATATTATTCAGGGACTGCATCATGTCACCGATCTCGTCTTTTCGGTAAAGTAGATCATTGGGGATATCATTGCCAAAATCTTTGTCAGCGACGTGATTCAAGTGCATCACTGCAGTATACAGCGGTTTAGAAATATTTTTAGAAATTATAACGGACAGTATCACACTTATAAAAATTCCCAGCAGTAAAATAGCGAAAAAGATCTTGATAGAGGTCTGATAAGCTGTATTATTGGCATCAAATAGGGTTTTTCCCTGCATTACATTGTCAGGATTCAAGTATGAAAAATCATCGGTTAAGGCTCTTATTGCCGATAAATTTTCAAATAATTTTACCTTATCTTCCGGTGTGTCCTTCAATTGATCAATAGTTTTTACTTTTGCGATGAAATCATTGATATCCGCGTCAGCTTTTTCCAATATTTTTTGTGCCTTATCACTTCTGTCGACTTGTTTAAGTTTGTCTATATCGTTTTTTAATATGGCAGATTTCTGCAGGATATCCTCCTGAAGAACTTTGGGATCAAGACTGTTTTTACCTTGGAGCAATATATAGGAAACATCAACTTCGATTGTGCGCATCTGATTGCCCGCATCGTTAAGATATTGCGTGGACATCAAATTATAATTATAAAGATCATCTATAGTGTTTTTTGATTGCAATATGAAAAAATATCCTGCACCGCCGATCATACATAATATCAGGATCATAATAAATGCCAGTCCCAAAATTTTATTTTTTACTTTTTGATTTTGCAGCATGTTTAAAACCTCCTCACTTTAAGAACTCATTAAGATTTTCTTTCGTAATTGAAGTAAAGGGAATCATATTTTCTTTTGGAGGAGTCTTTCCTTCCTTTATCATCTCTACCAGTTTAAAACTTTCCTGTGCTTGCTTTACACCATCCTGTTTTACTGACTGGGCCATAAGTCCTTCTGAAATGGCTTTTAAGGCTTCACTTGTACCATCAACACCGGAGACAGCCACACCCTGGCGCCCTGCAGCCTGCATAGCTTTTATGGCACCCAGTGCCATTTGATCATTGCCTGAGACAACAGCGTCAAAATGAGGGAATATTTGCAGCCATACTGACATTATTTTCATACCTTCGGCCTTGTCATAATTGCCGTCAAGATTACTTAAAACTTGTATATCCGGCCTCTGCTTTAAACATGCATCGGAGAAACCGGTCCATCTTTGCTGAGCGCTTTCCTGTGAGCGTGTCCCCTCTAAGTATAAGATTTTGGCGTTGGGAGGCAAAGCTTTGATCATATACTGTCCTTGCAGCACTCCGGCTTCATAGTCTTTTGAAGCCGCAAGCATGTAATTGCCTCCTTTGGGTGCTCTGTTAACTGCTATGACCGGTATTCCTGCCGCGTTGGCTTTTTCTATAACAGGGACAACAGCTTCCAGATCGACGGCATTAATGCAGATTGCGTTTACCTTTTCAGCTATGAATTGATTCATTTGATCTATCTGCAGATTTACATCTGATTTTCCGTCGGCAAATTTAACCTCTATTCCCGTATCTTTTTTGGCTGATTCATCAAAACCTGCTTTGATGGTAGCCAGAAAATTATCCGAATCAGATGAATTCAGATAAGCGACGATAAATTTTCCGTTTGCTGTAGAGCCGCCGTATTGAAATTTTCCAAATATAAAACCTGCAATAGCGATTGCCAAAATCAAAACACCAAAAATAATAACAGAGTTCCTTTTCCGCACATTCATCAATCCCTTCTGTTTGTATAATCATTTACAGTAATAATACTGTATAATATTATTAGTATATTGAAAATAATTAGTATTTTTAATATATTATCTGACTAAGATCATAGATAGAATCAGACAATAATCTTTGCACTGGAATAATTCTTTATATCTTCCTGTAAATCCTCCATATCCGGCACAACAATAACTTTTAGTCCGTCATGTGCCCGGACAATATCAAAACCACTGTCTATTTTGCTGAGGGAGACAATGTGCGTAATAATTTTTTTGATATTAATTTTTCCGTCTGTGATCAAATTCAGTGCCGCTTCATTATGTCTGGGTGCAGAGGAAAATACTCCGTACAGAGTTATCTGACGATAATGAACAATATTAAGATCCAGTTTGTTTTTTGATTTATCGTAAGGAAAACCGCTGAACAGGCATACTCTCCCCATGTGCGATGCCATATTTACTCCCATTTCCACTGCTTGTGCTGAACTTACTGTTACAATGACGACATTCGCGCCTTTTCCATCAGTCATATCATTTACTGCTTTTATTCCATCTTCGGCTGATAGATCAATATAGGCATCATAATGAAATGATTCTGCTAGTTTTAAGCGTTTCGAGCTCCTGTTGATAAGCAGAATTTTTTTTGCACCGCTTAGTCTGGCAGCTTCTGCGTGCAAAAGACCGAGAGGGCCTGCGCCAATCACGGCAACCGTGTCGTCGGGACCGATATTCAGATTTTCTTGACCGTTTATCACACAGGCCAAAGGTTCTGATAAAGAGGCTTCAAGATAATCAATATTTTTTGGTATGATATTTATGTTGCCTCCGTATATCGCTTGAGCGGGTATTTTTATATATTCCGCAAATCCTCCATTATAATGACTGGCTATTTTCCTGACGTCATTGCAATGGTTCTGTTGACCTGTTCTGCAAAATATACATCGTCCGCATCCTATTGCAGGAGATACGATTACTCTTTGGCCCAGATTATATTCTGTTCCCCGTAAGGTTTTATCAACTATTTCACCGGCAATCTCATGCCCCAGCACTACAGGCGGTACGACGGAACGACTTCCATATAAAAGAGTTCTCAGGTCGCTGCTGCAAATACCGCAGGCCTGTACTTTCAACAACAGTTCGTTGTTTTCCAATATTGGCAAGTCAACGTTTTTTTCTTTCATAGTGCCATTGCCTTCATAAATGACTGCCTTCAAATAAAACACCTTCTATGTATAAATATTAATATTTTATTGAGTTCTATATTACAGAAAAATTACGTTCAATAAAATCAAAATTTCATCGAACGTAATTTTTCAGCAATATCAAATTGAAAAATTTATTTAATGATAAGCAGACTGCTCAGATAGTTCCGTCCCATGTGGAAACTTCTTTTTCCTTTTTTGCTTCTTCGTCAAACCAGCGGGAAGTTACAACTTTGCTTTCTGTATAGAATCTGACTCCGTCACGGCCCAGACAGTGAAGATCACCAAAGAAGGACTGTTTATGTCCGTTGAAGGGGAACATCCCGACCGGCACAGGGATACCGACATTTATTCCAACCATGCCGCCGTCTGTGCGCCGGGCAAATTCTCTTGCGAAGTGGCCATTCTGGGTGAAAATGGCAGAACCATTGGCAAAAGGATTATTATTCATTATTGCCAGGCCTTCTTCAAAATCTTTACACCGTTTTATGCACAGAACAGGACCAAAAATTTCTCTTTGTCCGACAGTCATTTTATCCGTTACGTGATCTAAGACCGTGGGGCCAAGATAAAATCCTTTTTCATAGCCCGGTACGGTGACATTTCGTCCATCGAGGACCATCTTTGCTCCTTCGTCAAGACCCTTTTCTATCCATTGAATAATATGCTGACGGTGTTTTTCGTCTATAACAGGTCCAAGCTTACTGGTTTTGTCATAGGCGGGACCGATTTTCATTTTTTTCGCTTTTTCTGCTATTGATTCGACTAATTTGTCAGCTATGCTTGACTGTACTACTACCACAGGCAGAGCCATACAACGTTCGCCTGCACAGCCGTATGCTGCGTTGATGATGCTTGCTGCCGTTCTTTCAATAGGGGCGTCTTCCAGGACAAGAGCATGATTTTTTGCTTCACACAGCGCCTGAACACGTTTGCCGGATTTTGCGGCTTCTGAGTAAATATGAAGTCCCACTCCAGTTGTACCGACAAAAGTAATTCCTTTTATGTCAGGGTGAGAAAGAAGCATTTCGGCTTCATTGCGCGTACAGGGAACTATATTTACCACGCCGTCGGGAATGCCGGCTTCTTTGTATAATTCGGCTATTCTTAAAGAAGTCATCGGGGTGTTGCTGGAAACTTTTAATACTATTGTATTACCGCAGGCAACACACATTGGTGTCATCCAGCCCATTGGAATCATTGCAGGAAAATTGAACGGAGCAATACCGGCAAAAACACCTAATGGTTCGCGATAACGAATAGTATCATAACCTCGGGACGCGTCGAATAATGCTTCCCCTTCACTGGCAAGAAGTGAAGGAATGCCGCAGGCTAATTCGGTAGGCTCAATCGCTTTGAGTACATCCCCTTTTGCTTCCGACCAGCATTTGCCATTTTCTTTGGCAACCAGCATGGTCAACTCATCCAAGTGACTGTCAAGTAATTGTTTAACTTTGAACATGATGGCTGCTCTTTTCGATGGAGCTGTCATCGACCAGGAGATAAATGCTTTCTTTGCCGCAGACACTGCCTCGTTTACTTCATCTTCTGTGCAGCAGGGCATTTGCGCTAGTACATTACCTGTGCTCGGATCGTAAACATCAACTATTTTGGTTGATACGGAATCTTTAAATTGACCATCTACAAAATATTTTAGTCTTTGTGTTGACATTTTTAGGACCTCCCGTAAATTTATGAATAAAATCATCTACAAGTATATAATTATTACATATAAATGACTGTACTATGAAATCTATATAGTTATATTATAATAATATTATGATGATTTTATGATAATAATATTATTATATAAACGTTATTTAGTCAATTGTTTTATTTCAAAATATTATTATTTTTATTGACAATTACTATATATAATGCTATTTTATATTCAATAGTTAATCATTATTTAACCAAAAATAAAATATTTAATCAAGGAGATGAGTTGAATTATGTCCAATATTACACAAATGGCATATAGTATGATTGCTTCTGCAGGTGATGCGCAAGCTTTACAGTTTAAAGCCCTGGAAGATGCAAAAAAAGCTGATTTTGGAGCTGCTGAAAAAATTTTGGGAGAAGCTGATGAGTTACTTCTCAAAGCGCATGAATTGCAGACAAATCTTATTAAAGATGAAGCGAATGGAGTTAAAAATGAACTGTCCGTACTGCTGATACATGCACAAGGGTATGTGAATAATGCTATACTTAATAAAAAACTGATAGAACAAATGATCGATATCTATCGTGAACTGCGCACGTAACAGAGTTGTCAGCGAGATATATTGAAAATTGTTTCTGAAAAAGATTCTAAAATTTATTAATCAGGTGATATAAATGGTAAATATTGGTATTATTGGCATAGGACGTATTGGCCGAGTTCATGGAGAAAGTATTACCAAATTTGTAAAAAACGCGAAAATAAAAGCTGTTGCGGACCCGTTTTTAAATGATAATGGTAAAAAATGGGCTGCATCATTGGGGATTGAAAATGTTTACACAGATTATAAAAAGATATTGGCAGATGCTGAAATAAATGCAGTTCTTATCTGCTCATCAACGGATACGCATTCCCCCATATCTATTGAAGCGATAAATGCGGGAAAACACGTATTTTGTGAAAAGCCTATTGACCATGATGTGAAAAAAATAAGAAAAGTATTGGATACTGTGGAAAAATCGGGATTGAAATATCAAGTAGGATTTAATCGCCGTTTCGATCATAATTTTAGAGCAATAAAAGATGCAGTAGAAGCAGGGAAGATCGGTAAGCAGCAGATAATAAAAATAACGTCTCGTGATCCGGAAGCTCCTCCTATAGAGTATGTGAAAGTATCGGGCGGTATTTTTCTGGATATGACGATACATGATTTTGATATGGTCCGTTATTTATCTGGCAGTGAAGTGGAAGAAGTATTTGCTGTCGGCTCTGTGACAGTTGATCCTGAAATCGGCAAAGCAGGTGATATAGATACAGCTGTAATTACGATGAAACTGGCAAATGGTGCCACCGCAGTGATTGATAATTGCCGTCAGGCTGTCTATGGATATGATCAGCGGGCTGAAGTGTTTGGTACAAAAGGTGCGATCTCCATCGGTAATGACAGCAATTCTTCAGCTGTCATAAGCAATCAGGATGGTGTATTAAGTGAAAAGCCAATGTATTTTTTCCTCGAACGGTATATGCTGGCATATGCTGCTGAAATAAATTCATTTGTTGATGCAATATGTAATGACACACCAACGGCAGTAAATGCAAATGATGGTTTGCAGCCGGTTCTTATAGGACTTGCCGCAAAAAAATCGGTCGAAAAAAACAGACCTGTCAGTATTGCAGAAATTAAAAAGGACTTTTCATTGGTCTTGGATTAAGCAAATTTGTGAAGCATTAATTGTGGTTTATTCAGTCAAATAATGATATTTAAATCTGAGCATAACAAAAAACTGTCGAGTTACAGAACGACAGTTTTTTGTTATGCTCAGATTTAAATATCTGTTTGCTCAAGGTACAGAAAATCTTAGTTTTATTATTCTGGAGTATTTGCGCGATTCACTCTGCAAGGCAGTACCGAAGATGTGAAGAATAACAGTTTCATTATAATAGCCATTGCTTAGAGTCATTCGAAAGTATTATAATCGTCTTATAACGTTTTCTAATAAATTATTGAAAGCTGGTGACTGGATGGTGAGCCTGGGGGCGGATAAGTATAAAAATAAAAAAAACTTAATTGAAGTGGGCGGAGAAATTATCACACTCGAACAGTTATTTGCGGCTATTCCTGTATCGGTCGTGCTGGTAGATAGAAAAGGAGACCATATATTAAACAGCCAGGCATTGGTAGCTGTTAATAATCCTAAGGTCCAAGATCTGGCGGGGCGTAAGGTCTCTGAAATGAGTCCGGAAGGCGCACAAAATATAGAACGTGACTTTAAACTTTTTGATCAGAATAAAACGGTCCCGACACACGAATTAGTTATCAATGATAAAATTTATAAAGTAAGTGTCACACCTCTGCGAAATGAATCGGGTTATGCATTTGCAGAATTAGTAGTATTGACGGATATTACAGAAAACAAAGATACTGAACATAAACTCGCTGAATTGAATAAGAAATTGAAATATTTGGCTTCGCGCGATGGGTTGACAAATCTGCTTAATAAGAGTTCTTATTGTCAAATATGCAATAAATTGATAAATCTGGCACGACGGGAAAATACTCCGTTCTCTGTCATGTTTATTGATATAGATTATTTTAAAAAAGTAAACGATACATATGGACATGCAGTCGGTGACATAGTTTTAAAGAGAGTGGCAGAATGTATAGTAGAAAATTGCAGAAAAAGTGATATTGTAGGCAGAGTCGGCGGAGAAGAAATTGCAGTCTATTTGCCGCAGACTGATTGCTATGGTGCAGTTGCCCTGGCGGAAAAAATACGAACATACATTGAGCAATCAAAGTTTGATGCGGAAGAAATAATTGTTACTGTTACTGTCAGTATCGGTATTTCTGCCAACAAGCCGCATCATAAAACAATAGAGGACATTAAAAAAGATGCGGATGCGGCAATGTATATGGCGAAAAGTAATGGACGCAATAGAATTGAATATTTATAGATAAAACTTTTATCAAAATGTTGATGAAATTTTTTGCAGGTCATTTTACATTAAACAACTTATTTCACGGTGTTTATTTTGGAAGAAGGCACAAAATAATTATATTGGAGTTTACATTATGAAACGTATCGAACGAATTTATGCCTATATGAGACAGCTTTATGAAACGGGTGCATTGAGGGAGAGAGGACTAACAGCTGTTCAGATCGCGCAGCATTTAAATATTCTGCGCAGCAATGTAAGTCGTGAGCTGAATGAACTTTATAGACAAAAAAAAATAGAAAAATCAAGGGGAAGACCTGTATTATATTTCTATAATGACGGTAAAGTAAAAGATTCTCTGAAAAAAATAAAAGTAAAGGGTAATGATGAACGGACCAATGTATTCAGTAAGTTTGTGGGAGCAAGCCTGAATGCACAGATTGATCAAGCCAAAGCAGCTATAATATATCCACCTGACGGGCTCCACACTCTTATTTTGGGACAGACCGGTGTGGGAAAAACTTTGTTCGCCCACATGATGTTTGAATATGGAAGAGAGGCAGGGCGATTTAAGCAGAATGCCCCTTTTGTAACATTCAACTGCGCTGATTATTACAATAATTCTCAACTTTTGATATCACATATTTTTGGTCACATTAAAGGTGCTTTTACCGGAGCGGATACCAGTGCTGTCGGTTTGATGGAATCAGCTGATGAGGGCGTACTTTTCCTTGACGAAGTTCATCGCCTGCCGCCGGAGGGGCAGGAAATGATATTCTATTTTATGGATACGGGCACCTTCAACAGATTGGGAGAAACAAAGCGGGAAAGAAAAGCACGTGTGCTTATTGTCTGCGCGACAACAGAAGATCCCGATTCTGTGCTGACGAGAACATTCAAACGGAGAATACCGAATATTATTGAAATACCACCGTTATCTGAACGGCCTATAGAAGAAAAGCTGGAAATTACAAAGCTGCTGTTCTTAAAAGAATCGCGCTGCATAAAAAGACCGATAAAGGTAAGCGGTGACGCAATAAAGGCTTTGATCGGAAATATAGGCCCGGGAAATGTCGGACAGCTTGAATCCAACATAAGGCTGTTATGCGCGCAAGGGCTGCTCAATATAAAAAACCGCAAATATATAGAAATAGATTATCATATACTGCCGCAGCAAATAAAGTCCGGTATATTGGCTATGAGCACTAAAAGACAGGATATGGCCGCTATTTCGGCGACAATAGGCAATGAGTTTTATGTTACTCCTGACAGCAAGGGAAAACTGCCTAAAGAGGCTGAAGATGAGAAATTCAATCTTTATCAAATGGTAGAAAATAAGGTGAAAATTTTAAAGGGTGAAGGAATTGCGGATGATGTAGTGCAGCAGGTAATGATCGCTGATGTTAATGCGTATTTAAAGGATTTTTATATAAAACAAAAACAGAATGTTACATTATCCGTGCATGACCGTCTTTTGAAAATAATCGATGCGGATATGGTGGATTTTACGCAGCAGGTAGCTGATATAGTGGCTGATAAAATAAATCTGATATCTAAGGAAAGATTTTTATATGCGTTTGGCTTGCATTTAAGTGCTTTATTTGCTCGTAATAAAGAAAAAAAGCAATTTCGTAATTCTTTGTCAGGGGTGGTAAATACTTCTACGTTGGAGTTCGAGCTGGCACAGGAAATCAAAAAAATGATTGAAGATCATTATAATATCAAGATCGCTGTCTCAGAAACGGAATATTTTGCTATGCTTTTACAGTCTTTAAAGCAGGAAGATATAACGGATAAAATTGTTATTGCTGTTGCGATGCATGGAAATTATACAGCCAGTTCTGTTTGTGATGTTGCCCGCAAATTATTCAGTGCAACAAAAGTGAAGCTTGTTGCGTTTGATATGCCCCTTGAATGCCGGCCTAATGAAATGCTTGACCGCATAGTAGAAAAATTGCGGCATATCAATTGCAGTCAGGGGCTGCTGCTTATGGCGGATATGGGATCCTTATGCAATTTTGGGCCGCTGATACAGGAAAAGCTTAATATATCGGTAATGACTATCAGCATGGTTACTACTCCGTTGGTATTGGAAGCAATGCGCAAAGTGGATATGGCAGGAATTACGCTGCAGGCGGTTTGTGATTCATTGAAATCTTTCGGCGGGTATGATGACAGTACCATTCTGTCAAACAATGAAAAAAACGACATAATAGTTACTATTTGCAGCTCCGGTGAGGGAACTGCCGAAAAACTCAAACAGATGATCCGGGATATTTTACTCAATGCAGGAATTATGCATGTTAAAATAATACCCATAAGCATATATGATATGAAGGAAAATATAAAAAAATTATCGGAGAAATATAATATACTGGCTTCAGTCGGTATTATGGATCCACAGATAGAGGCTCCCTTTATTCCCTTGGAAACGATATTGAGCGGCAAGGATAACGCGTTGCTATGCCAGCTGCCGGGGACTGGTTTTGTTCCGCAGGGTACAGAAAATGGCAATGTGGTCCTGCGTCATTTATGCGCTGATTCATTGAATGAAATACTTTTATATCTGAATCCGGATAAAGTAATTAATTTATTGATGGAATTTACTGAAAAACTGGAGAAAAGTTTTGGCACGGAGTTTTCAAATGCTCAAAAATTGAAGATAGTTGTTCATACAGGGTGTGCGCTGGAACGGCAGGTGACACATAACGATATAAAATATAACAGCGATCTCGCGGGAACGATCGACCCGTTAAAATTGGCTAAGGTGAAGGAAGCATCGCTTGTATTTGGGAGAATACTTCGAATTGATCTGAACAATGATGAACTGTCTTATATTGCGTCCATGATATAATATCGATATCTTCTTGGAACGTCTTGGACATGGATGAATTTGCTATATATAAAGGAAGCGAGCCTATGAAAAAATCTCTGTAAACAAACTTCCACTCGAAGTCATAAGGTCTTCTATGGTACAATCTAGTCATAGGAGGAGGCCTTTTTATCATGGCAAAACAGCGCAAAGAGATTCACAAGGTTGAAATGACCGATGGAAAGCGGGCTATTATCCAGCAGCTCTTCCAAGAGTATAACATCGAGAAACCAAATGACATCCAAGATGCCCTGAATGATCTGCTTGGTGGCACCATCAAGGAGATGATGGAGTCTGAAATGGATGAACACCTGGGCTATAGCAAATCGGAACGCTCCGACAGCGAGAACGCCCGTAACGGTTATAAACCAAAGCAAATGAACAGCAGTTATGGCAGCTTTCAGATTGACGTTCCTCAGGATCGGCAATCCTCATTCAAGCCACAGGTTGTCAAGAAGCGTCAGAAGGACATCTCTGCCATTGACCAGAAAATAATTTCCATGTATGCCAAAGGGCTGACGACCAAGCAAATTTCTGAAACCATCGAGGATATCTATGGGTTTGAGGCATCAGAAGGCTTCATATCGGATGTCACTGACAAAATCCTGCCCCAGATTGAAGAGTGGCAGTGTCGGCCACTTGCCAGCGTCTATCCTATTATCTTTATTGACGCCATTCATTTTTCGGTACGTCATGACAGTATTGTCAGCAAGTTGGCTGCATATGTTGTGCTCGGCATCAATGAGGATGGCTACAAAGAAGTACTCGCCCTTGAAGTCGGTGAAAATGAAAACAGTAAATACTGGCTGAGTGTTCTGAACGGTCTTAAGAACCGCGGCGTCCAGGATATTCTTATCCTCTGCTCGGACGGACTCACAGCGCTTAAGGAAGCTATTGCTGCAGCCTTCCCAAAAACAGAACACCAGCGCTGTATTGTGCATATGGTACGTAATACCCTTAAATATGTAGCCAATAAGGACATGAAGAATTTTGCCAGAGATCTTCGGACGATCTATACCGCTCCTGACGAAAAAACCGCTGTCAGACGGTTAGAGGAAGTAGATCAGAAATGGACGTCCCAGTATCCAGCAGCCATGAAACGGTGGCATGATCACTGGGATGTCATAACACCAATCTTTAAGTTTTCGATAGATGTTCGTACAGCTTTCTATACAACGAACACCATTGAGAGTTTAAATTCTTCCTACCGCCGTTTAAACCGTCAGCGAAGTGTTTTCCCAAGTTCACAGGCTCTGCTCAAGGCTTTGTACCTGTCCACTTTCGAGGCTGCCAAGAAATGGACTATGCCACTTCGGAATTGGGGAAAGGTAAGAGGTGAACTGGTCATCATGTACTCTGACAGATTACTGGCATGATAGCTCTAACGAAATGACGATTTATTAATTCTTTATTAACTATCATAGAAGACCTTATTTACAGACTTTTATTCATAGCCCCAAGGAAGCCGTCGGCTGTTCAGCCGACGGCTTCCTTTATATATAGCAAATTTTAAATACCTTCGCCGTCCATTCCTGTAAAACCCTGAAAACGATGCTTTTCCGTTCGTTCAACCTGTACTACTCGCCCGGATTTTATTATTATGACGATATTTCCATATTCCAAGCTGCTAAACTCCTGCTGAATTTTTTTACATATAGAATCATAGTTTGTAAGAGTAGCCTTTGCAGCGTACTGATCATATTTGGCGATATCAGCCAAACGAATCTTTTCGTTTCTTTCCACTTGAATCAAGCAGGAATTCTGCACTATTAAGGTAATTTCTCCGTGAAAAACGTCCTTCAGCAGTTTTGTAATAATTTTCATAGTACCGCTATTTATTTTTGATAATGCCGTTGTATTTTTAGCAATTGCCATTTTATTCTCTCCGTTTGAATCAACAATATATTATAAATAATATATGATCAAATTAATATGGGTAATTATAATAAATTATATAAATTTTGTCAATGTTTACTAATGCTTATTTTTGGGTAACCAAAAATAATAAATTCATAAAAATAGATTAAGTTTTGAAGATGATGCACATGTATCAGGTAAATAAATTATAAAGAATGTACACAGATAAAATAGTTTCTGTCATAGTTTTGTCATAATTTATTGCTACCATTATTTTAGGAAAAGTTATTATTTACTTTCTTCATCTAAATTGGCGGGAGGTTTTATTATGAAGAGTAAAAAAATGTTAATTTCTTTATCTGCTGCGCTGGCAATAACAGCTTTTTCATTTACGGCGTTTGCAGCAGCCGGGTCCGGTACAGATGCAAATAATGCTGCTGTTTCATCTGCAGCTGCATCAGATCAGGGCAGCCAGTTCTGCGGCGGATACGGCAGAGCAGGTGGGGATAAAGATGGTGTCTATAATTGTTGGGATTGATTTTTCTGATATGACAAAAAAGGAGCCGTTTGGGCTCCTTTTTTGTTCAAATTATTATTTTATTTATTTATCGTTTAAAAAACCTTGCTTTTTCATTGTCGGATAAACTTGGGGAAAGTAGACCTGCTTATAGGCACCGGTTACCTGTGAACTCCAGTCAGTTTGTTTGTCGCCGCGCTCTTTGTAATAGTCTTCCATTTTTTTATCGTATTCGTCAATGGCATTTTGTACACCGTCTTTCTGATATACTTCCTCATGAACAAATGTACCGGACGGAAAGCGCGGTTTTAAAGCGGATGGATCGGCAGGATAACCGATGACAAGTCCGACTAACGGATAAGTATATGGGGGAAGTTCAAGCAGGTTGATCATTTGTGCGGGATCACGCCGCACTGCGCCGATAGGAACAATGCCCAATCCCAGTGACTCCGCTGCGATGATCGCTGCTCCCATAGCTATGCCCGCATCGACAGCACCTACCAATGTTCCTTCCACGCTTTCATGAATCACTTGCCTTTGTCCGTTCTTCCTGCAAGCCAAATCTGAGCGATAAAAATCGGCAGTAAAAATGACTAAAACGGGAGCCTGCGCTATCCAGGGCTGATCACCGGTAAGGTGAGCAATTTTTTGGCGTTTATTTTTATCCTTTATCACGATAAGTGAAAGCTGCTGCCCGTTTATGGATGTCGGCATAGACTGAGCTGCCTGTAAAATTTCATTCAGCACCGCGTCAGGAATTGGTTTGTCCAGATAATGACGTATAGAGCGATGATTTTTTATAGTTTCAATAACATCCTTCATAATGGACACGTCCTTTTAATACTTATTTACCAACAACAGAGATTCTCTGCCGTATATGGTTGCCCTTCACAGCTTCATCAATCATGGCAATGGCATAATCAGCATAGCTTAAAATACTTTCGCCTTTAGAATTAACGGTAAATTCTTCGCCTGCTAAAATATAACTGCCGGTTCGCGCACCATCATAACGAAAATCAGCTGCGGGACTTATGAAAGTCCAGTTCACATCACTTATCTTACGCAGATTGTCCAGGGCTTGACTCATGCTTGAAGCTACAGGTTTGAAAGAATCAGGAAAATCCGGTGCGTCGATAAGCTTTAAAGTATGCTCAGCATTGGTATAAAGACTGCCTGCCCCGCCGATAATGAGCAGACGATTAGGCTTTTCCTTTAGAACATCAGCCAGATGCTTTAGGGACGTTATATGCTGTGCAGCATTTTCCGAGGTGGTGCCGACTGCGTCAATGATCACATCAAAGGCTTTTAAATCATCATAGCTTAAATCAAATAAGTCCTTTTGTATTGCCTTAACAGCGTCACTTTTGTTTTCATGGCGAACGATTGCTGTGACATCAAGGTCTCTGCTCAGAGCTTCTTTCACAATTAAGCGTCCGGCCTTTCCGTTGGCACCGATAATACCGATTTTCATGATAAATTACCTCCAATTAAAATTGTGTTTTTTCTTCTATAGGTTTATAATACAGCCATAAGGAACAATAGTAAAGTAAGCACCTTAGAGTAACATAGTTACTAAAATGAAACTATTAATAACTGCAAGGAGAAAAACGGTTATGAAAAAAATATTACCGGCTTGTCCGGTAGAAACTACTTTAATGCTGATAAGCGACCGTTGGAAAATTCTAATAATACGTGATCTTTTAAGCGGTACAAAAAGATTTGGTCAGTTGAAAAAATCTATTGGCAATATATCGCAAAAAGTATTAACGGCAAACTTGCGGTCCATGGAAGAAACAGGACTTGTCAATCGTAAGGTTTTTGCCGAAGTGCCGCCGCATGTTGAATATACTCTTACAGAAACAGGTTACAGTCTTGATCCTGTCCTAAAGGCTATGTATAACTGGGGAGAAGAATATAAATGGAGAGTTAATTCAGACGGCGCTTTGACGCCGCCTGAATAGTAGTCAAAATTATCCAGGGACTTAGCCGCTCTTTACTCACCGCTTGCAGAAGCGGGAGTATTAGAGCGGGTTAGTCATCGGATAAAAATAAAATGGCATGAAGTTACAGAAATAGGCCCTGAAAGCGAGGCTTATTTTTTTTTTGACGCAAAATAATTTGCACCGGCTACTCCTATTAGAATAGGGAAGGAACCAATTACTTGATAATAATGAAACGGTTCTTGTAAAAAAACAACTCCTGCTGCTATTGTTATCAAAGTACCGAGATTCGCAAATAAGCTCATTTTTGAAGCATCTATTTTGCCAAGTGCGTAATTGGACAGAAAAGCACTGGTGAACGAAGATAGAATACCAAGATATAAAATGGCAAAGAAAAAATATTTATCCCTAAAAGGGGAAAAATAAGAAACCGGCGTATTATTCAGGGTATGTTGAATCAAAGCGGCGCAGTTGAATATTACCATGCCAAAAGCTGTCATGAAGTAAGTAAGAACAGTGGCAGAATATTTTTTTATCAGGTTTTTGGCTAAAACATTGTAGGCCGCTGCGGCCAATGTTGAAAGAAAAATAAGGATAATGCCCAGGGTATTGCCGTTTTGCTCTCTATTTCCGCTCATGATAAATATATATATTACGCCGGACACGGATAACAGCGTAAAGAGATTTTCGCGCATAGATGAATATTCTTTAAGGAAGATTATAGCCAGCAGAAGGGTAAGAATAGGAACACAAGCCTGAATTATTCCCGCCTCGGCAGATGTTGCGTATGCAAGACCAAAGGCTTGAAAGAAGAAAAATAAAACAGGATAAAGAAGTGACAATGGCAATATAGAAAAAAAATCTTTTACACCAATATGGATTTTTTTCCTGCTGAATAGAAAAATAAGAGAACCTGTCAGAAAAGCGATGGAAAAGCGGTCAGCCAATATATCCACCGGGGCTGCAGTACGCAGCGCTATTTTTACGAACATGAACGAAAGTCCTATGATCAGTGTATATATGAGCGCAGCTGTATAAGCTTTAAATTTTGCATTCATCATGTAATGGCCTCCATCTGATGTAAACTTATGGGTAATATATTTTTCCCGCTGTCTGCGAGCGACAGAAGAAAAATTTGTCTAACTGTATAAGAATCAATATTCTTTTAACTTATATTTTAATATAATAAAATAATATATACAAATAAAATAATATATACACTATTCAGGCTTTATAAAGGAGCAAACAAGAGCAGATGAGCGGAGATATAAGGAAACATGCAGCCAGAGGCATAAAACATTGATAGTCCGGAATAGGTACAGAAGATTGATCGTTAATCCTGTTGGACAGTACATAGTTTAGTGTGATACTATATATATGTAAAGAATAGTGATTGTATTGATAATGTAAGGGGTTCGATATTATGAAGCAATGGTATGCACTGATATTTGCTGTCATTGCGGAAGTTTCAGGTACTACGATAATGAAAAAATTTGGCAATGATGAATCGATTATGATGTATTGCATTATTTTTTCTTTTATAGGTATCTCCTATTTCCTTCTGGCCAAGGCTGTGACAAGGATACCTATGAGCACAGCATATGCTTTTTGGGAGGGCGTCGGTCTTGCCGCTATAACCTTTATTGGCTGGTCTGTATTTGAAGAAAAGCTGCCAATTGCTAAAATAGTGGGTTTTTCAGCAATTTTTATTGGTATCATTTTGCTGAATTTTGGTACCGTATGCGGTGAAAAACATGAATAAGGGCATTATATTTTTGATAGGAGCGGTAATAATGGATATTGCAGCCAATATATTGCTGAAAAATTCGGCCGGTTTTAAACGTAAATTATATGGATTTTTTGCTGTCATCTGCATATTTACCGCGTTTTTTCTATTGGCTCAGGCTGTAAAAACAATGGATATCAGTATTGCTTATGCATTATGGGGAGCTGCGGGAATGCTTATTACCGGTATTCTTGACGTTATGTTTTACCACGTAAAATTAAAGAGCAGCGCTTTGCTGGGGTTGTTGTGCATGATAATCGGCATCGTAATCATTCAGACAATGGATTGAGTAATTTATAGGGAGTTTTGGTAAGGAATATTGCTGCGGCAAAATATAATTCGAAGCTTTCGAAAAGTAAATTTAAAAACATACTGGTGGTAAGCTGCCCTCCATAAGCTGGACTGGAATCCAGCTTATGGAGGGCAATTTTTGCAGGAAAAATCCCAGTGAAAATAGTATTAATGATATTTATTTGTATTGATATATTTGTCTAAATAAGTATAATATAATATTTATTAAAATATTTATTGATTTTGAAAAAAAATTCCTTTATACTTCTATATTTAGAAGGGATTTTGCATATAAAATTCCTCTGCAAAAAGCATCAATGTAAATATTATATAGATTGGATTATTCATCGAAAAATCGGTATTTTGCAAAAGGGGCAATTTGAATGGAAAATGATAAGGTAATCGATTCATCTATTTTGCTGACAGAATTGAAAGAAGCAACACAGAAAATGGGAAAGGTGAATAAATCTATTCAAAGTATAGCAAAACAGACCAATCTGCTGTCGCTTAATTCTGCAATAGAAGCAGCAAGGGCCGGTGAGGCAGGACGAGGATTCAGCGTTGTAGCGGAAGAAATAAAAAAACTTGCCACAAAGAGTCTTGGATCGACTAAAGAAAGTGATACTATTATTCAAAATATAGTAAATAAAGCTAATGAGGTAATGGGTGTTCGTACAGCCGATGTAGCTTATGATGTTATGGATAAAATAGAACGAAATCTTTTTGAACGGAACTGCGATGCACAGGCCTGGGCTGAATTCGTACCGGTAAAGCTTTGTCTGTCTGACGGCAGTCCGGATATTATCCAGAGCGGCTGCACATTTTTAAAAAATATTGTGGATATTTATGAGGTTTATCTCGATCTTTACATATTGGATTTAGATGGAAAAATTATTGCCGCAGCCGTTAATCAAAGTTCTATAGGGAAGGATATGCATACGCATGAATGGTTCAGCGACGCAAAGAAACTGAATAAGATATCGGCCTCAGAGCTATATATATCTTCTACAGCTGACAGTCCGACAGTTGCGTATACTTCGCCTGTTTTAGATGACAAAGGTAACCTGATAGGCTATTTTTCTTCACGTTTCAATTGGAATTATATTTATGATATAGTAGATTCTGCTAAAATCGGGACTTCGGCACAAATTTACGTGGTTAATGCAGACGGTATTGTTATTGCAGCAAAAGATCATTCCAATGTTCTGAAAAATAGCTTGAAAAGCATACCGGCAGTGAATAAAGCTATTTCCGGTGAAACGTATGGTTATCATATAGAAGACAGCAAAGGCCGTTCAGAAATATTTGGCTATGCGCATTCTCGCGGTTATAATGCCTATAAGGGAAAGGGCTGGTCTTGTATAGTCAGTGAAATGCTTTAAAGAAATATATATGACTGACATAAATCTTGAAAAATAATGGACCGTTCCCAATTCTTCATTGGGAACGGTCCATTATTTTTCAGCCGTTTTAAATGCAGTATGAAATGCTTGTGTCAGGTCATTTATGAGATCTTCAGGATCTTCAAGACCGATAGAAAGGCGAATCAGGTTTTCGGGAATATCAGCCGCTGCTTTTTCATGCGGTTCTAATTCACCGTGTGTCGTTTGGGGTGAATTTACCAGCAGAGAGCGTACATCACCGATATTGACGTGGTAATGAAATAATTTGATGCTGTCGATGAATATTTCTAACTGTTTTGGGGTGCCCTTGAAGCCAAAAGCCAATAGGCCGCCTACACCTTTTGGAAAATATTTTTCAGATAATTTGTGGTAGGGGCTGTTTGGCAGAGAAGCGTAGCGCACCCATTCGGTATGTTCGTTTTCTGCTAGAAAAGCGGCAATTTTTTCCGCATTTTTTGTCTGCCGGGAAACACGCACCGATAATGTTTCCAGTCCCAGCAGTACAAGATAGGCATCAAACGGTGAGAGTGCCGCTCCGAGATATGCCAGATAATGACGTCTTATCTGAAAGCAAAACGGCGCATCAGGGAAAACTTCCAGAAAACTGCGCGGCTTATTGTTTTCATCACGCAGTGTCCAGTGTTTTTTGGCAAAATAGGGGAATTTACCACTGTTCCAGTCAAAGGTGCCGCTTTCCAGGATAAGTCCTGCAATAACATTTCCATGCCCGCTCAGTGCCTTGGTTGCCGAGTAGACTACGATATCGGCTCCATGTTTAAGAGGATTGAGCAGATATGGCGTGGCAACTGTATTATCGACTACCAGCGGTATTTTATTGTCGTGTGCGATTTTTGCCAAAGCCTCAATATCCAGAAGAACACCGTTGGGGTTGCTGATGCTTTCAATATATATTGCTTTGGTGTCAGGCGTTATTTCCTGTGCCAGTTTTTCCGGGGATTCGATATTTTTTGCTATATTTATATTGACATGAAATCTCGGAAATATTTTTTTAAAACTGTCTGCCGTTCCTCCGTAAAGATAAGGTGTCGTAAGAATGCTTCCGCCTTCTTCAGTAAGACTGAGCAATGTATAAGCGATTGCCGCCATGCCGGAACCGACAGCGAGAGCTCCTGAAGCTCCGTCAAGAATTTTTATCCGTTCTTCGAGCACCGTTCCTGTATAATTGCCGACACGTGAATAAACACATCTGGCCTCTTTGAATTGAAATAGATTTCGTGCATCCTGTACACTGGCAAAATCATAGGCTGCCGACTGATATATAGGCGGTGATACCGCATAATTATGTTCCTTTGCATTATAACCGGCATGTATCTGTGCTGTTTCAAATCCATAATCTGGTGCAGTCAAATTAAACATCTCCTTTAAATGATGAGCTTTATATCATTATCTGTAACTTGCCAGGACGGTATTGAATATGTCTTCCATTACTCTGAGGCCGCCGTGAAAACCTGCGTACCCCGTACTTAAAACCAGCCGATAAGGTGACGGTACGGAGGCGGATATAAAATCAAATCCTTTTTCCCGGGACAATTCCTTATCCCAGCCGCTGCCGATAAGAAGCCCTCTGCCTTCATGCACAATATTTCTGACAATATCCTGGACTTTCCCCGCATCCGGTTCAAAAGTCAGAGGAACAATTTTTTTTGCCGATATGCTTTGCAGATCTTCGCGTATGCTTTGTTGAAATTTTTCCGGGGTATTGTCGACTATGAATTGTTCTTTAGGAACGATGCCCGTTTCGTGCAGCAAGAATTTTGCCAGACCGGTGACATATCCTGCGTCATGGATAATATGAACATAACTCGGCAGTCCATAACGGAATTCCAGCAAAAATGTTGCCAAATTATCAAGCTCTTCGTAATATGCCGCGCTCGCGCGTTTTATAAAATTTTCTGCTTTAGGATAGTCCAGCCGAACATTCAGTCCTTCCGCAAATTTCAGGACACCGTGCAGAAATTTTTCTGTTTCATTTGCTCCTATCGGTATATGGGGAAATTTGAAGAATGGCTGTTCATATATATTTTCGAGGTGTTCAACAATGCTTTGTCCGTACCAGGGTGAGATAAGCACATTAAAATTTGCCCGCGGTATCTGTTGCCATTCCGCAACGCCGTCTGATTCAGGTCCGAATAAGACATGTACTTTGAATCCCAGCTGTTCCAGAAGATATTTGTAAGTCCTGAGATTGCCTTTCCAAAATTGATCCTGATAGGGTATTGAGGCAAATAGGTTGATTGTCTTCTTTTCGCTTCTCACAGGATTGTCGTTAACGAATATATTTGTATACTGATCGATTATTGCCTTTACCACATCGCTGTGCGCCACAAAATTATTGCTTTTGAAACCTGCTGTTTCCACTGTAACTATTGGCCGGCCCGCTTCACGGAATTCATCGGCAAGGCTGTCTATATCATCACCTACGATGCCAGCCGTGCAGCCGGTCAAAATAACCTGCAGATCACTGTTCAGTATCTTATAAGAGTTGGCGATTATTTTGCGGAGCTTCTCAATTCCGCCGAAAACAACTTCGCTTTCACTGAAATTAGTACACGGAGAGGTGCTTCCTCCGGCATATCCCGTAGAACGTTCAAAGAAACCTCTGACCATCATACCGCAGCCGGGACCGGAATGCAGTATCGGCAGCGCTTTAGGTATTGCAACCACACTTTGCAGTGCGCCTATAGCACAGGTGTAGCGCTCTTGTTCAATCATCTTGCCTGCCATCCATTATCCCTCTCCCTTTAAAAATGTATATGGTTTTTGTTCCAGCCACCAGCTTGTATAAGGATTGATCGTATGTTTTTCGAGATTCTTTACAAACTCATCATTTTCGATAACCTCTATGAGTCGGTTCCCGTATCTGATAAGCCCTTCATAACCCATACTGAAATGCTCATCACCTATAAGCAGCGACGGTATGCCGAACTTTGCGCCCCAGAGTGTCATACCGCCGTGTCTGGCCAGCAATACATCCGGTTTTAAATGATGCAGCATATTCACAAGCTCAAATTCCTGTTTATCACAGACATTGTAGTTTGGAATGTTGCCATAATCGCGCACAGTCTGCGCCAGGGCATCAGCTTCATCAGTATTGCTGTCATAGACGGGATCGTGATGAAATATTGCCGCCCCTACAGCTCTCAACCCTAATTCTCTCAATACAGAAAGCAAAGCATGGCCGTGTGCCGCACCGGCGGTAACATAAGCAAGCTTGCCTTTTAATTTTTCTCTTATTTTTTCCAGCTGCGGCAGATATTCTGCTTTTTTTTGCACTATAAGCTGCTCGGCAATTTCTTCCTTTCCTAGGATCCTTCCCAGTTCACGGAACCATCTGTCAGTTTGTGCTACGCCATAAGGAGGTGGTGTTTTAAGTTCAGGAACACCAAATTCCTGTTCCAATGCTGCGCCGAGATAAGAACCCAGTGTGGGGCAGGCTTGGATGGTGACAGCTGCTTCGGAGGAATGGGAAAGGCTGTCTATCGTCGAATAGGGTGTTATATAGTTTGGTTTTGCGCCAAAAGCGGCAAACCATTGTGTAAATACATCGCTTCCCCAGAAATTGATGACATTGATGACATCTTTTCTGTGCACCTCCGCCGGTTTTATTAATTTGCGCGCTATGCCGTGATAGCCGGCATCGAAACCGCTGGTCCATACTTTTGAACGGAAACCCTCACAAAAAATAGCTATAATTGGGATGCCGAGTTCTTTTTCTGCCTCATCAGTCACACTTTCTATATCATCGCCTATGATGGCTGCGGCACAGGTAGACAGGACAAAAATTGCCTTTGCCTGTGTTCTTTTATATACACTTCTGATTGATTCGGCCAGCTTGTCGCCGCCCCCGTATACTGTTTCTTCTTCACCTATATTTGTAGAAAATATCCTTCGCTGAGTGGGGCGGGCCACATTGCGCAATGGCGCATTTACTCGGTAGGTGAAGGCAAATTCATGCAGACAGGAAGCGCAGCCGACAGGACCGTGGCAGATGACCGCGGCATCCTGTATCAATGTCACCATACATGCCGCCTTGCTTATAGAGCAGTCTAAGCATTGGCTGAATGACCGTTTTTGATCGCATAACTTACCGCTGCCGGAGCATTTTACCAGTTCTTCCGCATTTCCCTGAAAGCCCGTTATGGAGCCGAGACGATTTTCCCTGACTTCAACTTCCGGCATATTAAGATTTATTTTTTTCATGTCAAGCTCTCCCCCGCATTTATGCCGATTTGCTTATAACAGTAGTGAATATTTTTTCTAAAAGGCTGAGAGCACCTCGGTAACCGACATATTTTTTATTCAGAACAACTTCATAGGATGCAGGAAATCCCACTTCTACTATGCTGCCGCCCAGTTTTTTTGTTGTATCACGTTCCCATGTAGTGCCGAATATTATAGGCGGACGGTGGCCGTAGTTTACATTTTCCAATAACGCGTTGATTTCATAGCCATCTTCCAGAAAAACTACCTCTGCAGAAACATCGGTATCCAGTTTTTGATACTCCGCACTGATAGCCGGGCGGTATCGTTCAGGCGGATTATCTGTAATAATTTGCTTTGCCGGAATCAGTCCCAGCTGTTTTACCAGAAATTTATTTATAGCCAGATTATAGGCACTGTCACCGATAACCGCATAGGAAGAAGGCAGCCCCCACCAGTATTCCGCATAAAAGTCTGTAAAATGTTCCAGATAGTAGTAGTATTCCTTTTCTTCAGCAGCAATGAATTCTTCCGCTTTTTGTTTATTATGATCTGCAAAATTTACTACTTTTCGGAGAAATTCGGCAGTCTGATCGGCACCTATGGGTAAAACGGGAATATGCAGGTATGGTTGATCATATTTTTCCTCCAGATATTTTGCGGTAGAAAGGCCCAGCCATGGAGAAATTACCAAATTAAACTGGGCTTTTGGTATGTTTTTCCATTCTTCTACGCCTTCAGAATTGTTGCCGAAAAGAATGTTTACACGGAAGCCTGCTCCCTGAAGAATTCTTTTTAATTCGGCAAGATCTCCCCGCCAAAAAGTATTTTGGAAGGGAAGTTCTGACCACACGTTTATAAGACCTTTTTGCTTTTGGGAATGCGCCGTCGTGTATTTATCAACGAACTGCTCGATTATTGCCTTCACTACTATTTCATGACCAATAAAATTATTGCCCTTGAAGCCTCCTGTTTCTGCGTTTACGATAGGAATGCCTTGCTTTTGAAATTGGTCGACTACGGCACCCACATCATCACCGACCAGCTCACCAATACAGCCGTTTAATACAACGAACAGATCAGCTTTGAGGATTTTGAGACTGGCTTCGATCAATTCCTGCAGGCGTTTGGCTCCGCCGAAAACAACATCATTTTCCTGCAGATTGGTGCTGGGAATGACTGCACCGCCGGAATAGCCGCCGCCCTGAAAGCCGTTGTAAAAGCCGAGGCTCATGTACTGCTTGTCAACACAACCGGGACCGCAGTGAGCGATCGGCATGGCCCCGGGGATAGCCGAAACGGAATGAAAGGCGCCCAGAGCGCAGCCGTAACGGACCTGATTGATGGAATTGTTTTTTTTATTTTTGCATATATCCATATTTAAACCTCTCTATTGTGGAAATCATATTTTGTTTTGTCGTGCCAGAATATACGGATCTTTTTGTTTTATCCACCAATCTGTATACGGAAGCTTAACATGAGCCTTGATACTGTTATGAAATTTTTTGCGGGCCAGTATATCCAGAATAGTTTCCCCCAGATTGATTATTCCCTGATAGCCTATAGCAATATGTTCGTCCCCCAGAGGAGCCGCCGGAATGCCAAGCCTTGAGGCAAGAGGAGCTAGACCGTTATGTCTGATGAGCATAAAATCGGGATGGACTTTTTGTAAAAAAGCATATAATTGATATTGCTGGCGGTTGCTGACATGAAAATTTTCGACATTTCCATAATTTTTCAGCAGATGGCCCAGGGAATCTTCTTTCTCATCACCGCTGTCATAAACAGGGTCGTGGTGGAAAACCAGAGAGCCGTTTACCTCGACATCCAATTCACGCAGTACCTGTATCAGGCCGTGAGAATATGCGGAGCCTGTCGCTACATAGCCTTTTATACCTTTTAGTTTTTCTTTCAGCTCCGCAATGCGGGGAAGGACTCTTTTATGCTCATTTTCAATATATTTTTCGGCCAATTCTTCCCTGTGGGTCACGCGTGCCAGTTCACGCAGCCAGGCGTCTGTACCGGCAAAGCCATAGGGCATCGGTGCCTTGACTTCCGGTACACCAAAATGCTGTTCCAGCGCAGCGGCCAGATAGGAGGATAGGGTATAGCAAAATCCTACAGTTGCTGCAGCCTCCGACATTTTCGCCAGATCTTCGACAGATGCCAGATCGATAACATAGTTGACTCTTAGATTCAAATTTGCCAGCATCGGCGTAAACACGTCGGAACCCCATAAATTTATTACGTTGACCAAGTCTTCCTGCTTTTTAGGGTTTTTGCGGACGAGCTGCCGCAGAATGCCATGCTGTGTGGCGTCAAAACCTGTACTCCAGTGTTTTGAGCGAAATCCCTCGCAGGCCATTGGTATGATCGGCACACCGATTTCCTCCTGCTTTTCCCGGGCAATACTTTCGACATCTTCACCGATAATACCGGTCGCGCATGATGTAGCGATGAATATGGCTTTGGGTTCATAGCGCGTCCATGCGGAATCAATGGCGCTGCGTAATTTGTCAGCGGCACCGAATACTACATCGTCTTCGCCAAGATTGGTGTTTATTATTCGTATATTTTCTACTTTATGGCCGCGCATCGCAAGGCCGTTGCGGTAGATGGAATTATACGGCACCTGTCCGGCACCGCAGCCGATAGGGGCATGCTGTATTAAAACGGCGTCACGGACATTGCCGGCCTGACATTCAACCATCTGTTCACTGCAAACCGATCCCTGCGAAAATGGACCCTGTAATTCACATAAACGGCAGCCCTTGCCGCTGCCGCAGCCTGCTGCTCTGCCCGCAAAATTGGATTGACGGTGCAGCTCTTCAATGTCGCCGTCCCAGGCAATGATCGTTCCGAGCCGTTGTTCGCGCGGCTGCACTTCCGAAATATCAAGATTAATTTTTTTTTGCATTTGCCGAACCTCCTTTTACTGTCATGCTGCTGGAATAACTGCACCCTTATATTTTTCCTTTATAAAATTTTTTGTATCGTCTGAACGCAGCTCTTTTACAAGTTCCTGTATAGCCGAATCGTTTTCCCGTCCTGATTTTACTGCGATGATATTGGCATAGGGTGAATTGCCGTCCTCACGGAATAAATTAGTTGTCGGATCTATGCCTGCCTCTAAAATTTTATTGGTATTTGTTATATAAATGTCAAAATCTTCCGACATGTTTATTATCTGCGCCGAATCAATTTCTTTTATCGAAACGGGTTTTACATACTGCGATACATCGGTAAGGCTGGCCCGGAGTGAGTCAAGATCAGGTCGGAGCTTAATGAAGCCGGCCTGTTCCAATATTTTAAGTGCCCGATATTCGTTGGTGGCGTCGTTGGGGATAACGATTGATGCATTATCGGGTATTTCACTCAGCTGTTTATATTTTACCGAGTATGCTGCTATCGGTTCTACATGGATATTTCCGGCATTTACCACGTGCCCGTTGTTTTTTTCATTCCATTCCTTTAAATACGGATAATGCTGATTGAAATTGGCGTCGACTTCACCGCTTTCTACTCGAGAATTCCAGGTCCCGTCCGATGCTGCCGAAATTATTTCCAAATCAATACCTTTCTGCGCTAACTTTGGTTTAACAAACTCAAGCAGCTCACTGTGCGGTACGAGATCGGCCAGTATGGTCAGTTTTTTTCCATCTGTTTGTCCGGATGTCTGTGTGGCATTGGAATTTGAACAGCCTGCGGTTAGTATAATAAACATGCCCGACAATAAGGCTGCAATAATTTTTTTCATTCATATTCCCCCATTAAAGCATATGTCTTTAAAGCATATGTCTTTTTCTCAATATCATATGAGCCAATAAATCCCCTATGAATTGAACCGCCTGAACTATGAGCACAAGAGCAGTCACTGTGGCGATCAGCACATCATGCTGAAATCTGTTGAATCCGTATCGTACGGCAATATCGCCTAGTCCGCCGGCACCAAAGCTTCCTGCCAGTGCTGTCATTGAAATTATTGACACCAGCGCCACAGTGAAGGAATGTATCAGTGTGGGAACTGATTCTGGCAGCATCACGCTGAAGATTATTCTCCATATACCGCTGCCCATCGCCTTGGCTGCTTCTATCTTTCCCTTGGAAAGTTCCGCAAGTGCTCCCTGCACCAATCGCGCATACATTGGGACACAGCTTGCAACTAATGCTATTATGCAGGCATTTGTACCATAGGATTTACCAACGATCACTCTGGCTATAGGCAGCATCAATATGATCATGATTATTTCCGGCAGAGACCGCAATCCGTTTATAACAGCACCAAGCACGCGATGCGGCAGAGGCAGCGGCAGCAGTCCGTCATCAGCCGTTATTGTCAAAATAAATCCCAGACAAATTCCTATTATCAAAGTAAATACAGCTGCCCAGAACACCATATATAAGGTGTCACCGATGGCCGGTATAATCATTTTCCAGACATCCGGTCCGAATGCACTTACCAATACTTCATACAGTGAATGCGTTCGCAGACTCATATTCCCGCTCCCTCCACAAATAATGACTGCTGCTGAAATTGATGATGAACTTTCATAAACATTTGCAGTGTTTCACTTGAAGGGGCACTAAAGACGTTTTTAGTATCACCGTATTCTGCAATTTTTCCCGCTTCAAGAATAGCCATTCTGTTGCATATATATTGAATTACCGACAGCTCATGGGTTATAAGAATAATTGTCAGATCCAGTTTTTTATTTATTTTCTGCAATAGTTCCAATATGGAAAAAGTAGTCTGTGGATCAAGTGAGCTGGTCGCCTCATCGCTTAACAATACTTTTGGTTCATTGGCGATTGCCCGGGCAATGCCCACTCTCTGCTTTTCTCCTCCCGAAAGGGCTCCGGGATAAGCATTGGAGCGATGCTCCAGATTTACCAGCTGTAAAAGCTCGCTGACACGCGCATTGATGGTCGAACTTTTAAATTTTTCTATATGCAGCGGATATGCAATATTTTCTGCTACAGTTTTGCTGTCAAACAGATTAAATGCCTGGAATATCATTCCAATGCTGCGCCGTTCTTTTTTCAGCTGACTTGAGGAAAGTGACGTTATTTCCCTGCCGTTTATGATTACAGTGCCGCTGTCTGGCTCTTCAAGTCTGTTGAGGCATCTTATTAAGGTCGATTTGCCAGCACCGCTGAATCCGGCAATTCCAAAAATATCGCCTTTATCTATGCTCAGGTTAATATTATTTAAGACTCTAAAGGATTTATTGTCTGTCTTGAAGCTTTTTTCCAAATTGTGAATTTCAATAAATGCCATATTATCGCCTATCCGTATATTTTTTTGCTGAAATAGCGATCGCCGCGGTCGGGAAAAATGACTGCTATGTTGCCCTTGTTTATCGTAAAGGCCAATTTGAGTGCGGCAGCTAATGCCGCTCCGGATGATGTTCCCACAAAGAGGCCTTCGTACCGGGCCAGTAAACGTACTGACTCCAGTGATTCCTGATCGGATATCTTTATTACTTTATCCACAAGTTTCATATCCATTGTAGCGGGAACAAAATCATTGCCGATTCCTTCAATATCGTAGTCCTTATGTTCACCGCCTCCAAGCGTGGAACCGAGAGGGTCGGCAAGAATACCTTTAATGGCTGGTCTCTTTTCTTTTAAATAACGCAATGCTCCGCTGTATGTGCCGCCGCTGCCTGCACCGGCAACAAAATAATCTATCTCGGCATCCAGGTCTCTGTAAATTTCCGGTCCGGTGGTTTCATAGTGTGCCTGTGTGTTATCAAGATTATTAAATTGGTCAAAGGAGACGGCATCGGGGATACTGTCTTTTATTTCCTGCGCTTTTTTTGCCGCGCCAAGCATGCCGCCTTCACGCGGTGTGTTGATTATCTGTGCGCCGAGCGCCTTCATCAGGCATTGCTTTTCTGCTGAGAATTTATCGGGAACGACAAATATGACTTTGTAATTCTTGTTGAGCGCAGCCAGTGCTATGCCGATGCCTGTATTTCCCGCGGTAGCTTCTACTATCGTGGCTCCGGGAGTGATTTTCCCCTTTTTTTCCATTGATTCGAGCATGAAGACGCCAATGCGGTCTTTCACGCTGCCGCCCGGATTCCAAAATTCAAGTTTGGCGAAAATATTGACATTTTCCGGCAGGTTCAAATTATTCAGCTTAAGGAGCGGTGTTTTTCCGATCAGTGAATGAATGCCATTATAATATTTCATTTCAGGCCTCCGCTTTTTCAGCCGCCTGCTTTATGTCAGCCAGCAGATCCTCGTAGTCTTCGATTCCCACGGACAGGCGCAGCAGATTTTCTGTAATACCGATACGTTCTCTTATTTTCGGCGGTATGGATGCATGGGTCATGGATGCAGGCTGGCAGATGAGAGATTCCACTCCGCCCAGGCTTTCAGCCAGCGTAATTATTTTTAGGCTGTTTATAAATATTCTGTAATCATACTTTTTCTTTAATTCAAAAGTCAGCATGCCACCTGCCCCGTCAGCCTGCCTGTTCTGTATTTTATAACCGGGATGCTCAGGCAGGCCGGGATAATAAACTTCCTTTACCCAATTTTTAGTTTTCAGCCATTCGGCAATTTTCCCCGCATTTTGCTGATGGCGCTCCATTCTCACACCCAGTGTCTTTATGCCTCTTATCAGCAGGAATGAGTCATTCGGACCGAGAACACCGCCCGTAGAATTTTGAATAAAATATAATTTCTGGGCAAGTTCTTCCTGATCGACAACTACGATGCCGGCAATAAGATCACTGTGCCCGCCCAAATATTTTGTGGCACTGTGCAATACTATATCCGCTCCCAGTGTCAGCGGGCGCTGCAGGTAAGGGGACATGAAGGTATTGTCTACTATGGTCAGCACTCCGTGCTTTTTTGCCGTTTCCGCTACCGCTGCTATATCTGTTACTTCCAGCAGAGGATTGGTGGGTGTTTCCACTAAAACAGCTTTAACTTCTTTCGTGAGGTTTTTTTCTATTTCTGCTATATCTCCCGTATCAACAAATTGATAAGTAATGCCGAAGTTCACAAAAATTTTGTCCAGAATACGAAATGTGCCGCCATAGACATTCTTTGAGATCAAGATTTTATCTCCGCTGGAAAATAAGGTGAATACTGCCGCTATAGCCGCCATACCGGAAGCGAAAGCCAGTCCGTACCTGCCCTGTTCCAGTTCTGCCGTAAGTTTTTCCAATGCCTCACGTGTCGGGTTGCCTGTTCTGGAGTATTCATAACCGGTATTTTCACCAAGCCGTATTTGTTTGTAAGTAGAAGTCTGGTAAACAGGTATGTTTACTGCACCTGTTCGTTCGTCTCCATCTATGCCTCCGTGTATTAAAATAGTGTTTAAGCTGTGCATTCGTCCCTTTGCCATATGAATTCCCCTCACTGTTTTATTTTGTTTGTGCTTGTCCTGTGTAATTTATATTATTCATCCTTGACATCATCAAAAAATTGAAAACTGTTTTTCTGCAATGTATTTATATCTGTATTTTTATCCAGCATACCGATATCCTGCAGTTCCTTTGCCACTATACTGAAAGAATCATAAGCTTTCTGCACGGATGGAGTATATTTAAAAGTTTTTAGTATTGCAGCGTTCTTTTCGGCATCACCCGCTACATATTTTTTTTCTACCTGCAATTTGGCAGTTTCGTCGGGATTAGCCTGTATCCAGCGGCTGGCCTTCATCATTGCCCGAGTATATTTTGCGGCGGCTTCAGGATGTTCCGCAATTAATTTATTGCTTACATAAGCTGTGCAGCAGTATTGATCTTTATAAGGAGCATCCATAGCGGAATCGGCCAGCATATTCAGGCCGTATTGGTCAGCAGCTATGCTGGCAACAGGGTCATTGGCAGCTATTGCATCGACAGCGCCTTTTTCCAGGGCAAGAGGCAATTCGCTGTTGCTGAATACGACAAATTCAACTTCCATATTCTTTTCCGTTACACCTATGCCGTGCGCAGCCAAAACGCGTTTGGCAAATATTATAGGACTGCTGTTAAGGCTTGGCACACCTATCTTTTTCCCCTTGAGGTCTTCGATGGTTTTTATTTTGCCGTTATTGGGCACCAGAACTTTGTCGCAGCCGGTATGGAGACCTGCCGTAAGCTTAACGGGAAGCCCGTTCGATAACGGCTGGACCAGATTGGCCAGCAAATTGAAACCCGCATCGGTTTTTCCGGAACTGATGCTTTCAAAAGCCGTTCCCGGTGCAAGCTTTACAGCATCCACAGTCAAACCTTCTTCGGCAAAAAAGCCTTTTTCTATTGCCATATGCAGCGGTGCTTCACAAAGCGAGCCGCTGTAGCCGACTTTTAAAACGAAATTCTTATCATCGGCATTTTCCGGTGCGGGTCCATTTCCTTCCGCAGTATTTTTATCTTGTGTGCCGCAGCCGGCTATAGAAAGTAGCATCAGCACCAGCAGCATAAATAATATGAGTTTTTTCATTGTATTTATTCCCCTTGCAATATTTGAATATGAGTCATATATAATAACCGGGTTCCTCGGTTTTTCCGGCGTAGTTCAATATTTTCAATATTTGAGTGCGAAGATAAAGAAATTCAGATCCGCTGCGGGCCCGCGGATAAGAAAGATTGACATCAATGATTTTTTCTATCTTGGCGGGACGAGGGGTCATGACCACTATTCTGTCAGACAGATATACCGCCTCATCAACATCGTGAGTAACCAATATCATGGTCATTTTTTCCTTTTTCCAGATACGGATAAGTTCATCCTGCAAATTCATGCGCGTGAATGCGTCGAGAGCTCCCAGCGGTTCGTCGAGCAGGAGCACCTTGGGATCGTTTATCAGCACCCGGGCCAGCCCCGCTCTCTGAATCATGCCTCCGGACAGCTGATGCGGAAATGATTTTTCAAATCCGTCCAGAGAGACCATGCTGATGAATGATTTTACCCGGTCTTTGCTGCTGCGGTAGACTTTTCTTGCTTTGAGGCCGAAAGCAATATTGTCATATATGTTGAGCCAGGGGAAGAGCATGGCATTTTGAAATACAAGACCACGTTCATAAGATGTACCCTTGATTTCACTTTCATCAATAAAAAGAGTACCTTCGGTAGGTTTGCTTAATCCGGCTATAAGACGCAGCAAAGTTGATTTCCCGCAGCCTGAGGGACCTATCAGGGAGATAAATTCACCGGCTCTCACTTTCAAGTCTATACCGTTTAAAGCCGTGATCTCACTGCCGTCATCGGCTGCAAATTTTTTGGTTACTGAATTTATATTTACGGCTCCTACCATTTTATGACTCCTTTTTGCCATACCAGAACGCGGTCGCGCACCTTAAACAGCAGCATTACCAAGAGATAAAAACTGACTGCTATAATGATGAGGCCCGCATACACGTTGGCATAAGCCATCATATCTTTCTGCCAGTTTATGTACCAGCCAATACCGTTTTTTACACCAAGAAGTTCAGCGGTCATAAGGGTCACGAAGGATATACCAGCCCCGTTGAATATTCCTAAAAACATTTGCGGCATAGCTGCGGGAATACCCACTTTCAATATTTGATAATATTTACCCGCACCCAAGGTACTGGCTACTTCAAAATAAACATTCGGTATGTTTTGAATGCCGCCGGCTGTCATTATTGTCGTGGGAAACCAAACGGACAGGGCAATCAAAAAAACACTGCCTGAAAATGTCGTTGGAAACACTACCAGTACTATCGGTATCCATGCTGTCGGGGGCATGGGCCCGATGGCGCGTATCAATGGATTGATCCAGTATGATAAAACTTTATTGAAGCCGACAGCTATTCCTGTTAATATTCCGGCAGCAGCGCCGATGGCAAATCCGGCAAAAAGCAGCTGTGCCGAGGATGCAAGACAGGAAGCCAGAAAAAAACTGTCTTCGACAATAACAGAAAAAACTCTGTCCAGCGACGGAAAAAATATAACCGGCAGCAAAGCATATTTTTTGGAAACTAGATTAAATATATTCAGCAGAAAAATCACTGCCGCATAAAATGGAGCCTGTGTGATAAAGTTTTTCCCTTTGTTTCTCCAAAAAATTGTACGTATGGCACCGGCGGTAAAAAATATTCCTAAAATAATGTTGAACCATAAAAAATACTTTGCCTTTGTAGGCGTGTGCAAAGATGAATCGGGCAGCCAAATATCTAAAAATGATGCCAGCAATATAGAAAACAGCGGCAGCCACGGTCTTAGCTTTTCCATAATAAAATTATTCCTCCGAATGTGAGAAACTGCTGATTGATCTGGAATATACGGCAGAAAGATGTATCCCATATTTATTTTAGTCAGAGTTTCCTCGGTAATAAGCACAAGCGAGTGTGACAAGCAGGAAAATAGCTTCACAATGAATGATTTCCCTGCTGTCAGCACCCTTTGTGTTTTGCATCTCAGACGATAGATCTCGATGTTGCCGTTTTGCGCTTGAACACAGCAGAATATACTTCTTCGATGAGACGCAGCCCTCCGCTGTAACCCATGTATGAATGGTTTAAGATAACTATTTCATCAAGCGGCAGGCTGAGATATGCATAAAGACTGTCTACGTCCACTGCAAGGAATTTTTCCCATGAACTTCCTAAAATGATTGATTTTCCGGCATTTTTGTCTTTTTCCCGTATATCCATTTCAATAGCTCCTCCATCATTTTCAAACTTCAGTACAGCTGCCAGTCTGCTGTCGCGTGCGGCTAATGTCTCCGTTATAACAGATTGCCAGGCCGGCTGCGGTTCATCAGTTACATAAACTCCCCTGGGGACAAGTCCCAGTTCATTAACCAAAAAGGAACTTACTCCCGGTGCATAAATACTGTCGCCGACAGCATAAAGATCGACCGGCAGGTTATTCCAATATTCACCGATAAAATCTGATACAGCAACAAAATAATCGTAAAAACGCCGCTCTTCTTTTTCTATTGCTTTTTCAACGGGCAGAGAAGAAAGCCCGGCAAAAGCCGCTACTTCCCGTAAAAAACGACTGGTTTCAACGCCGCCTACAGGCAGGATCGGATATTGCAGATAAGGTGTCTGATATTTCGCTTCTAAAAGCTCTGCTATTTCCGTGCCGGTTGACGGTGAAATCAACAGATTAAACTGCGCATTGGGAATGTCACGCCATTCGCTGATTCCCGCCGAGCCATTACCAAATAAAATATTTACTTCCAAGCCTATATTGGTTAATATGCGTTTGATTTCTTCCAGATCGCCTCGCCAAAAGGGATCTTGAAAAGGCACTACAGCAAAAACATTTACCAGTCCATGCCGTACCTGCGGTTTTACATCACCGATAAATTGCTCAATGATGGATTTTACAACTATTTCATGGCCATAATAACTGCTGCCTTTAAAACCGGCAGTTTCCGTCCCTACCACCGGATACCCCTGGGCAGCAAATCTTTCGGCTACGGATATAGAATCATCACCTACTATATCGGAGGTGCAGCCGGACAATACAACAAACAGATCTCCGTCCAGAATTTTTAGAGCGCCTTTTATTTCTTTCTCCAGACTCGGTTCGCCGCCGAAAATAACCTCTGATTCACCTGTATTGGTAGAGGAAATATGTGATCCGCCGCCGTAGCCTTCACCCTGAAAACCGGCACCGGTGGCTGCAAAGGAAAAGGCTTTTGACGCACAGCCCGGTCCAGCATGAATGATAGGCAGAGCACGCGGGATGGCCAGTACTGTCTGCTGTGCACTCAAAGCACAGCCATAACGTGGTTGTTCAATTATTTCGCTCATAATTCACCGCCTAGCATCCTATTATTAAGAACATCATCAACATCATTTTCACGCCAACGGCTGTTATACGGCAGTCTGGCATGTTTTGCGATATTGCCGAACAATTTTTCGGCAGTTATCAGATCCAGCAGCCGTCTGCCGAATTTCAGCACACCGTCATAGCCGATACTGAAATTGGCATCACCCTCGCTTAAAGTCGGAATACCCAATTTCATGCCCATAGGTGCAAGATTGGGATGGCGCACTATCAGCACATCCGGACTGATGCGCTGCAATACCTTTATAATGCGGTACGGCTGTTTATTGCAGACTCTGACATCTTTTATATTGCCGACACTTTCAATCAGTGCCTCCAGTGAATTTATCTGCTCTTTTGTCTCAAAATGCAAATCATGATGCAGTGTACTCAGCCCGATCACATTCAGATCCAGATCCTTAGCGATATTGGCCAGATTGTGTGCAAAAGCATCTCCCGACATTACATAAACAGTCTTGCCTTTTAATAGTTCTCTGAGTTTTTCCAGCTCCGGCTGTATCCGTTTATGCTCCTGAACGATTAACTGCTCCGCCAGTTTGGCACGATCGGTATATCTGGCAATTTCCCTTACCCATTCATCGGTCCAGTCAATACCGAACGGAGGCTGTACTTTTACTTCAGGAACACTGTACTGTTCTTCCAGCGCTGCAGCCACATATGTGGCCAGTGTTTCACAGATATGCGCTGTACAGGCTGCCTCCGTAACAGATGCAATCTGCTCCAGAGTAGCCATAGGCAGCAAATAGTTCACCCGCAGACCGAGTTTATGCAGCAAAGGAATAAATGTATTTGATCCGGTAAAGTTGAATATATTGACCATGTCATTCTGTTTTTTTTGCGCCGGTTTCACTAGTCTGCGCAAAACCGCATGAAAAGCGGCATCAAAACCGGTGGACCATATAGTGGACTTAAAGCCCTCGCAGTAGACGGGAACGACCGGATAATGCAGCTTTTCCTCAGCCTGCCTGGCAATGCTTTCCATATCCTCACCGATAATACCGGATGCACATGACGACTGAAGAAAGATCACTCTTGGCTTAAAACGCCTGTCGGCTTCATATATTGCGGTGAATAATTTTTTGGAAGCACCATAAACAGTGTCTTCTTCATTAATGTTGCTGCATATCATCTGTACTTTATGTTCCGGCAGACCGCGGCTCTTTGACACCGCGCGTCCCACAATATGCCGGGATGATGCTCCCAAGCTGCAGCCGATCGGTGCGTGGCTGATCACTGCAGCATCAATGATGTGGCATATAAGTCCTTCTGCACAGCCTTCCGAGCATTGACTGCACTGGCTGTAAGAGCTCTCCGGGCAGTTTACTTTTCTTTTTTTCGACTGTACATTGAGGGTTTTAGCATCTCCTTTATAAGAAAGGATTGCATCAAGCCGTCTTTCCCTGACTTCGACCTCGGCCGTATCCTTGTAAACACTCACACATAACCACTCCTGTTGCTATACTTATCGTTTCTGTGCAAACCAATATTGCTGCAGATAACATCATCGTATCGGGCATCATTTTGTTTCATATACTTATATGACGATACTTTGCTCATTGTCCTGTGTATTATCGTCAAAGGCATCAACACTATTTTCTTTCCACCAGCTGCTGTACGGCAGTCTGGCATGAGCCGCAATATTGACGAATAATTTTTTTGCAGTCAGCAGTTCCAGCAAACGGCGGCCAAATTTCAGCACGCCGTCATAGCCGATACTGTAGTTTCCGTCGCCCTCGCTCAAAGTCGGTATTCCCAATTTCATGCCGATTGGAGCAAGGTTGGGATGGCGCACTAACAATACATCCGGTTTTATATCCTGCAGCACCTTTATAATACGGTACGGTTGTTTATTGCAGACCCTGACATTTTCTATATTGCCGGCACTTTTAATTAAGGCTTCCAGTGAATTTGCCTGTTCTTTTGTTTCAAAATGCAAATCATGATGCAACGTGCTCAACCCTATGACATTCAGATTCAAGTCTTTGGCGATATTGGCTAGATTGTGCGCAAAAGCATCTCCGGACATTATATAAACAGTCTTTCCTTTTAATTGTTCTCTGAGTTTTTCCAGCTCTGGCTGTATCCGTTCATGTTCCTGGATGATTACCTGCTCTGCCAGTTCCGCACGATCGGTATACCTGGCGATTTCCCTTATCCATTCGTCAGTCCAGTCGATACCGAATGGAGGCGGTACTTTCACTTCAGGAACACCGTATTGTTCCTCTAGTGCCGCAGCTACATATGTAGCCAGCGTCTCACAGATATGCGCCGTGCATGCAGCTTCCGTCAGAGAAGCGATCTGCTCCAGAGTAGCCATGGGTATTAAGTAGTTTACCTGCAGGCCAAGCTTATGCAGAAAAGGTATAAATGTGTCTGAACCGGCAAAATTGAAGATATTCACCAGATCACGCTGCTTCTTTTGCGCCGGCCTCACCAGTTTGCGTAAAACTGCGTGAAAAGCGGCATCAAAACCGGTAGACCATATATTAGATTTAAAACCCTCGCAATAGACGGGGACAACCGGATAATGCAGTTTTTCCTCTGCCTGTTTGGCAATGCTTTCCATATCTTCACCGATGATGCCGGAAGCACAGGATGCCTGTAAAAAAATCGTTCTTGGTTTAAACCGTTTGTCAGCTTCGTATATTGCTGCAAGCAATTTTTTTGAAGCGCCGTAAACAGTGTCTTCTTCATTAATATTGCTGCTGATCATTTGGACCTTATGTTCAGGAAGACCGCGGTTCTTTGACACCGCACGTCCCAAAATATGCCGCGGTGACACCCCAACGCTGCAGCCGATCGGTGCATGACTGATCACTGCGGCATCAATAACATGATAGGTTATTGTTTCCGCGCAGCCTTCAGCGCATTGGCTGCATTGACTGTAAAAACTGCCGGGGCAGCTGACTTTTCTTTCCTTTGACTGTATGTTGAGGGTCTTGGCGTCTCCCCGATAAGAAAGAATGGCGTCAAGCCTTCTCTCCCTGATTTCGACCTCCGCCGTATCTTTATAAATACTCATTTGCTGATCACTCCCATTAACAATTCCAATGCAACAATCCTAATCGGCAGCTGTCGGATATCGCCCTGCAAGCAGCTTCCCCTCAATTGATTTTAAAATAAGATCTATTAAAACGGCTAAAATGGCAATTGTTACTGCACCGGCATAGATCCAGTTGATATTGTAATTTTCCTGGCTGGACAGAATAAACCAGCCAAGTCCTGAATTCGATCCCATCATTTCTATGACTACTAACAGAAAAAAAGAATATCCTGAACTGATGCGCAGTCCTGTAAAAATAGACGGAAGTACGGCAGGAACAGTAATTTTGGTAAACAGCTGCCAACGGCTCAGACCAAATGAAGTGCCAATTTTAAGCATGCCGCTGTCAGTATTTTTGATGCCGTCGCAGATACTGAACAATATCGGCCATAGACATACCCATACTATAATGACCGTTTTGGCAGGTTCCCCAATGCCTGCGAATAGAATAACTACATGAAATAAAATGAACGGATTGGCTTGCTCGGCTGCTCTGAACAGCGGCCGAAGAGCCAGCTGGAGCCTGTACGGGCATGCAGATAAGAAAAATCCAAGAGGTATGGCGATTACTGTTCCAAGTATAAAACCCAGCACTGCTCTTTGCAGGCTGATCAGTATATTAGCGGAAAAATTGCCTGCAAGCAGTAATTCCCACAGAGTTACCATCACTTTGGAAAAAGGAGGCAGAAACAAGGGATTGATTAAACCGCTTCTGCCGATTATTTCCCAGGCAAATATAAAAAAAAGAATAACTATTTTTCCTTCAAAATATTTCCACATATTATTCATCTGCGTGACTCCTCTTGTGAATTTCATCCGTCCAGCCCATAGCTGCTTTATATGACAGTTGTCTTTATTTATCAGGATGGCATCATTTTATTCATCCATATGGTGCTGCTGATGATGGTCAGTGCTGCTGCCTTGATTATTATTATCCGCATTTGTCTGCTGACTATTATTCATATGCATAGCGTGATGTTGCATACCGTCATCAGTCGTGTTATCGGCCGTATCCATGTGAACTGTACCGTCACTTTGACTGCCGGATGCATCCTTTTGAGTCATATCGGCACCCTGGTCAGCCTTATCCATATGTTTGTGGGCAGATGACGGAGGCCATGGACCTCCGTCAGGCGGATGCAGCATAACATCGTATGATGCATCATTTTGCTCCATGTCCATATGGTGATGGTCCATACTGCCGTGAGCACTGTTGTCTGCGTTCATGTGGTGGCTCGTACCGCTGCCGTGTACCATATTATGGTCCATTTCCGGCATTACGGCAGTCTGCCGCACAAGCTGGCCGCCAAAAATAATGATGCTGCAGAGAGCGCCTGCTATCAACGGTATATAATATCCGTGCAGTCCGTTTTTGACACTGGCTGCATCAGAATATTGATTTATTTGCTCATAGCGCAATTGCGTCTGTTTTTCCAATAATGCCAGAAGCTGTATCAAGGCAATTCCCAGTAAAATAATCAGTACACCGCCGGCATACAAACGAGGAATATCAAATGACATTGCGCTGCCGTGGACCAAAGCACCAAGGCCCGTACGTGCATCCAGCATTTCTACTCCTGTCAGCATAAATACTGATAATTGAGTGCTTATCCTCAGTCCCGTCATAATTGTCGGTAGGGCTGCCGGGAGCAGTATTTTGACAGACATGACTGAAGCTGGTGTTTTCATGGACCGGGCAGTTTTTATGATTGCCGGTTCGATAGAACGCACACCGGTAATTGTATGAAAAAGAATCGGCCACAATGCAACAATGGAAATTACAGCTAATTTCTGTATTTCACCCACACCGAACAACACCAGGAATAACGGTGACAGAGAAAAAGGATTCACATGACTCAATAGACGGAAAAAAGAATCCATATCTCTGGCAAGCCGCGGAAACCAACCCTGCAGCAGTATTCCCAGCGGTATGCCGATGATCGCCGCCAGCAGCAGACTGCATATTATCCGCCACAGACTGATCAGTAAATTATGCAGAAGTTCTCCGCTGATCAGCAAATGTATCAGCTCATTCAGTATGACTGATATAGGCGGCAGGAACTGCGTGTCGATCAGATGAAAACGGGCAGACAGTTCCCACAAAAGAAAAAATAATAGGATACCAGAACTTCTTGCAGCTATATTTTCCAGTTTGATTTTATTTTGCTGCTTCACCGCGTTGTTCCTCATAATTTTTTTATACAGCCCTGTCGTTTAAATTGTCGCTTTGCCGCAGTTCTTCTGTATCAGCATGTCCGTTTTGCAGCAGCTGCCATATTTTTTGCCGCAGTCTGCCAAATTCGGCTGACGCTCTGATTCCATCACGCGGACGAGGAAGCTCAATATTTATCGTTTCCTTTATTTCTCCGGGATCAGCCGACATCACCACAACTCTGTCAGCTAAAAATATCGCTTCATCGATGCTGTGGGTAATAAAAATAATGGTTTTTTTTGTTTTTTCCCAGATGCGCAGCAGTTCTTCCTGCAAAGACTCTCTGGTCTGTGCGTCGACAGCTGCAAACGGTTCGTCCATCAGCAGCACTTCAGGATCATAAGCCAGCGCTCTGGCAATTGCTACCCGCTGTTTCATACCACCGGACAGTTCGTGAGGATAACGGTCTTCAAATCCATGCAGATTGACAAGATCAATAAATCGCTGACTGATCTCAGTCCGTTCCTTTCTTGGTATCTTTTTTATTTCCAGACCAAATTCCACATTTTTCCGTATACTCCGCCAGGGAAATAAAGCGTATCCCTGCAATACAATTCCCCGGTCCAGAGCGGGACCCGTAATCAGCTTTTCATCCATGTATATTTCACCCGATGTCGGGTGTGCGAGACCAGCGACCATATCCAGAAAAGTTGATTTACCGCAGCCGCTTGGTCCTACAATAACAAGAAATTCTTCTTTTTTCACTGTCAGATTTATATTTTTCAGAGCCTGAAATTCTGTTAGCTTTTCGCTGTCTTTCTGTCTTACTTTATATATTTTGTTTATATTGACAGCAACGATTTTTTCTGTTTCGTCATGTACAGCAACGGTATCATCGGTAAAATCAGTCATAATATAATCACCCCTTCTGCAATTGAGCAGTCTTCCCAATTTATAAATTCAGTTACTGCGCCACATTGAGTGCCAGCAGATCCTCCGCTTTGAGCTTGCCGGCAGGAATCACCTTGTTATCTTCCAAGTCCTTGATCCATGTATCAAACATGCGCGGATTTATATTGGGGTTGGCGTAATAATAATGCGTCGCCGAAACCGGGACATGTATCCAGTTTTCGGTCAATAACCGTGCTTCTTCCGGATTGTCATTCGACCATTTTTCAGCTTTGACTATTGCCCGGGAAAATTTTTTAACTACGTCGGGATGCTGGTTAATGAAATCTTCCTTGAAATAAAAAAGTGATATTCCTGCTTCCGGTCCAAGACCGGCATCAAAACTGTCGGCGATCTTTACCATGCCGGCATCCTCCATGGATTTATAGTAGGGAGGATGAACACCGGCCACAGTGACCAGTCCCTGTTTTACTGCCTGTACTGCCTGTATATCGGGCATTGTCGCCCATTCAATTTTATCGCGCGGAACACCGCTTTTGTCGGCGATATTGTTAGCCAGAAAATCGGCGCAGGTATTGGTCGTTATTGTGGAAAATTTGACTTTTCCCTGAATATTATTCAAATCCTTGAATGATTTTATGCCGCTTTCTGGAGTTACGTACCATGTCATATGGCGCAGCCGGGGATCAAGCTCAGGGGCAGGATCTGTGGTACCAGCCACAACACCCTTTATTTTTGCGCCGCCGTTAATGGCCACGGCGAGAGTATTGGGCATATTGCCACCACCGACGTCATTATCACCGTTTATTACAGAGGGAATTTGCTGTGCCGGCTGGGTATCGCCCGTATAAACTACCTTAAGGCCTTCCTCGGCAAAAAAACCTTTTTGATCGGCCACTATCCACGGTGTCGACGAGCAGTTTGTCTGATTCCACGTTCTTATCGGATACAGACCGTCGCTGCTTGCTGCCAAAACCTGCCCTCCGCTCTGGGCCTGATCGCTGTGACTTGCCCCGTAAAATACCGCACCGATAACTGCCACGCCGATTATACCCGCTATGAACTTTTTTAATCCTCTTCTCGTACTCATTATCACAAGTCCCTCTCCTGCTAATCAATATGGTTTTTACTTATTTAAAATCAGCCAGAATATCATCTGCTTTCTGTCATTAGGCAGGTTTGTCAATTCATAATTCGGTTACTGTACCAGATTCAGTGCCAGCAGATCCTCTGCTTTGATCTTACCGGCAGGGATCACTTTATTATTTTCCAAATCTTTGATCCACGGATCGATCAGGCGCGGGTTTAAGTCAGTGCTGGTATAATAATAATGCGTTGCCGAGACCGGAACATGTATCCAGTTTTCAGTCAATAATCGCGCTTCTTCGGGATTATCATTGGACCATTTTTCAGCCTTGACCATTGCCTTGGAAAATTTTTTGACTACGTCGGGATGCTGTTTAATGAAATCTTCGCTGAAGTAATAATATGATACTCCGGCTTCAGGACCAAGGCCGGCATCAAAGCTGTCGGCGATCTTTATCATGCCGGCATCCTCCATGGATTTGTAGTATGGAGGATGAACTCCGGCTACAGTGACCAGTCCCTGTTTTACGGACTGTACTGCCTGAATGTCAGGCATTGATACCCATTCGATTTTATCGCGCGATACATTGTTTCTGTCGGCGATATTATTAGCCAAAAAATCGGCGCAGATATTGGTCGTTATTGTGGAAAATTTAACTTTTCCCTGAATGTTATTCAAATCCTTGAATGATTTTATGCCGCTTTCCGGAGTCACATACCATGCCATGTGGCGCAGCTTGGGATCAAGATCGGGGGCAGGATCTATACCTCCGGCGACTACGGCCTTGATTTTTGCTCCGCCGTTAATAGCCACGGCAAGAGTATTGGGATGCGTACCGCCGCCGACATCGTTATCACCGTTTATAACGGAGGGAATTTGCTGTGCCGGCTGAGTATCGCCGGTATAAACCACCTTAAGCCCTTCCTCGGCAAAAAAGCCCTTTTGGTCAGCTACGACCCATGGTGTCGATGAGCAGTCGGTCTGGGACCATGTCTTTATCGGAAACAGACCGTCACTGCTTGCGGCAGCGGATTGACCGCCGCTCTGAGCCTGATCGCTGTGACTTGCGCCGTAAAATACAGCACCGATAACTGCCACACCGATTATACCGGCCAGAAATTTTTTTAATCCTCTTTGCGTGCTCATTATCGCAATCCCTTCTCTTTTAATTCAATACATTTTCTATTTATTATTTAAATTAATATTCCGGTGATTCTGTTTGCCATGAAAGAATATTTCGTTCTATTCTGGCAAATAAATAATTCAAAAGCAGACCAAGCACAGAAATGATGAATGTTACGGCGAACAGCTTAGGAATCTGATAATTTATCTGAGCGTTCCAGACCATCCATCCCAAACCGGTGCTTGCTCCGATCATTTCCGCAGCGATCAGCATAAAAAAAGCTGTTCCGCAGCCCATTTTAAGACCGTGAAAAATGGGTGCCGCTGCTGCCGGTAAAATCACTTTAAAAAAAAGGGCCGTCCCCTGCATACCCATCGAACGGGCTGATTTTACCAACAGACGGTCCACATTCTGTATGCCCGTGATAGTATTGAGTAAAATCGGCCACAGGCATACCCAGAAGATAATGGCTATCTTTGATATTTCACCGATCCCAAACAACAGAATGAACACAGGCAGCAGCGCGAATGGATTAGCTGCGCTAAGCAAACGGACCAATGGAGTAACTGCCCGCCGGAACATATGAAATGAACCGCCCAAAAAAAATCCCAGAGGAATGGCGATCACTGCCGCGAGAATAAAACCGCCTATAGCCCGGAACAAGCTGATGCCAATGTGCCCTAAAAGTGTACCGTTTTCCAGCAGCTGTACTATAGTGACCGCTATCATCGACGGAGCAGCTACAAATGTGTCCTTAAGTACTCCTGTATCCACAAAAATTTCCCAGATAACAAAAAATGCTGCGATAGAAATATTGGCAGCAATGAATTTTTTTACTGCTGTTCCTAAAAACCTGATTTTCAACGGACGATCCTTTTGAACAGAAAACTCTTTCACTATGGTTTGCATAAAACTGCCTCCTCACCATTTTGCCAAAATTTAAATGGCATCTTCCTGCCAATAGACTATAGTTTTTTCGAGCCAGTGAATAAAATAACTCAGAAACATTCCCAACAGGGCAATGATAATGCCGGCTGCAAACAAACGCGGCATTAAACTGTTTGCCGTCGAATTGAGGATGATCCATCCCAGACCGGCCTTGGCACCGATCATTTCGGCGGCAATCAGCATCAGGAAAGCATGCGTGGTGCCGCTGTGGATGCCGGTAAAGATAGACGAGGCTGTCCCGGGCAGGATGATTTCTTTAAAGATCGTCAGCCGTCCTGCACCCATCGATCTGGCACTTTTTACATATAAGGGATCGATTTGTCTCACTCCCGCCAAAGTGGTGAATAATACAGGCCAAAAAGCAGCGCAAAAGATAATGCTTATTTTTGCTGTTTCACCTATGCCAAACAGTAAAATAAAGATCGGAAATAAAGCAAAAGCATTGATCTGACTGCCTATTTTCAAAAGCGGCTGTAAAAAAGCAGCAGCTTTTTTAAAAGCTGCCAGTGAGAATCCCAGAGGAACAGCCAAAATCACTGCTAAAATAACACCGATAAATACTCTCTGCAGACTTGCTGCAATATGCAGCATCAGGTGCTCGGCGATAAAAAGTCTGGCAATTGCCGCGATCACCTCTGAGAGAGGCGGAATAAACTGACCGTCAATAATGCCCGCACGCGGCAAAATTTCCCATAGCAACAAAAAAATCAATATCCCCGATATATCAATAAAATGATAATTGATCCTTCCTATAATTCCTTTCACCGTAAATGCTCCCTTAATTTAGTTGACACATATACAATAGATTACTTTTCAATGTCCGCACATAATTTAATATCTTACATATTAATACACTGCATATCATATATCTTATGTTTGAAGCCAAAAAAAATAAGGCATGGTAAGTTTAGACATTACCCGCCTCTTTTTCCTGAAAGCCGATGACAGACATCTCTCTATAGCTGTCTATCGGCAAGAAGCCGCAATGTACTCGTTTTTAATTTACAAATACAATTTTCCATAAAACAACATTTCCCTGACATGATTTTTATTCTCTCCTATTCAAAAAAATTTACTTGCAAGATCAAATAGCATAATTGCTTTCAATATTGTCATACAGACCATATTCCATCAAAATCTTTTCAAGATCATCTGGTTCCATTGGCTTTGGTATTACAAATAATTTGTTTTCCTCTATTTCGGAAGCCAGTTCTCTGTATTCTTCCGCTTGTTTTGCTTCTGGATTATATTCAATAACAGTTTTGCGCCTTATTTCGGCATGCTGTACTATATTGTCGCGCGGTACAAAATGAATCAGCTGCGTTCCAAGTTCCCGGGCAAATGCTCTGAGCAGCTCTATTTCCCTGTCCACATTGCGACTGTTGCATATTATACCTCCGAGCCTGACGCCTCCTTTAAGGGCATAGCGTTGTATGCCCTTGGAAATATTATTGGCGGCATAAAGCGACATCATTTCTCCGCTGGCTACGATATATATTTCCTTTGCCTTGCCCTCACGGATCGGCATGGCGAATCCGCCGCATACGACATCACCCAGAACATCATAAAATACATAATCCAGATCTTCAGTGTATGCGCCCATTCTTTCCAGCAAACCTATCGATGTTATGATGCCGCGTCCTGCGCAGCCTACACCCGGTTCAGGACCTCCCGATTCCACGCAGCGTATTCCCTTGAATCCCACTTTTACAATGCTGTTAAGATCAAAATCCTGTCCTTTTTCTCTTAGCGTGTCCAAAACTGTTTTTTGGGCGAGTCCCCCAAGTAAAAGGCGGGTTGAATCCGCTTTCGGATCGCAGCCAACGACCATGACTTGTCTTCCCTGTTCAGCAAGGCCGGCAGTCAAATTCTGCGTGGTAGTCGATTTGCCTATGCCGCCTTTTCCATATATTGCTATCTGTCGAATCTTTTTGTCTGTCATAAAATTCTTTCTCCTTTGTTTTTTATCCTATGATGAATCTTCTCATAAAAGAGAATCGTATGATTGATTTGTGAAACGAAAATTCTCTCTTCACCCGTGCGAAAAAGTTTCGCGACTCTGCAGCTCACCGAGATAAACCTGGCGGCTGAAATTATTTTTGCCGGGAACACCCACAGCATCCGCCCGGCAGTGCTGGCAATGTCTGAATACATCTATATATTTGCCGGCTTCATGTCTGACAGTCTCTATATCGATACAGCCGGGAACTGAAAGGTCTCTCAGCTTGTGCTGGGGAATAAGCGGTATGATGTTATAGATCGCTGCACCGCGTTCAGAAACGGCTTTGGCGATATCTTTTATATGAAATCTGTTTATTTCATTGACTAAAACAGTGTTGACTTTTATTGTCATTCCTGTTTCCGCTGCCGCCTGAATGCCGGCAAGCTGATTATTGATGAGTATTTCCGCGCCGGCTTCACCCATAATCCTTTTGCCGTGATAAATGATTCCGTCGTTAAGCTGTGCCTCAATGTACGGATCTATGGCATTCACGGTGACAGTCAGTGTATCTATACCTACGTCCAAAATATCCGGTAGTCTTTCTTTAAGCAGCAGACCGTTTGTACTCATGCACTTTAGCAGGGCAGGAAATTTTTCCCCTATAAGCTTAAACGTTTTTATCGCATTATCGGTCGCCAGTGTATCGCCCGGTCCGGCTATGCCTACGACTGTGATATCCGGGCAAAATTTTAAGGCCCGTTCCACATACTCGCAAGCTGCCTCCGGTGTGATCACCTTTGCCGCAACACCCGGTCTGTCTTCGTCTTTATTGATGCTGCGTTCACAGAAACGGCAGAAAATATTACAGCCGGGACAAACGGGCAAATGCATTCTGCCGCGGTTGTTCTTGGCACCGAAACACGGATGCAGTTCGCGTATGCTGTTTAGTTTTTTCATTTTCGGTCACCTCAATTTTATGTGCTTTACGGTAAACAATTAACTGCAAGTACGCTGTAAATTTTTTACCCGTTTTTTGTATAAAATAATGTTTCTTATTGCGTTATCAATACTTTCATCCGTTTCCAGAGGTGTAATATGATGCTGTCCCAATATTGCTGCGGCTCCCGCGCCGACAGCTTCGCACAGGACATATTGACAGTCGGCAATTAGCTTCACTGCCTCCTGCATTATTTGAAGATCGTGCACACCATGCCGGCACGGAGAGAGTACAGTCCTTTTTTCGAGAAAGCGGCACATGCCGCCATCAGAAATTTCTGTGATATAAAACAGATCTGCATGCCCGAAATGGCGGTCTACATATATTCCATCAGAAGAAGCTGCTGCTATTTTATAACTCATTGATTTTCCCCCCTTAAATTCTCTAAAGTATACTATCCCCAACATAGTTAGTACTGTGTTATAGCACAAAACAGGCCATAAATATTTACGAGGTGCCGTAAATATTTATGGCCTGCAGTTATCTGCTCAGCAGTTGTGCTATTGTTACAAGGCTGTATGTTATTGACTTATAATAATACATAAAATTGATTCTGTAAGTCGCTATTGCGACATTATTGTATTTATTTGCAGTACTGAGAATTTTTTTTCGGATTAACGGTGAAAATTCTTTTATTCCTGCTGAGTCTGATTCTTTTTGTATTGTAATAGGTATGCTTTAGGATACTTACTATAGTAAAATATTGTATTTTTATTGGCATCGTGATTTGTTATAATATTATTACAGTTTGTTTATAAACTAATTTTACAGAATAAATGGAGGAATTGATCGTGCAGAATATTCAGGAAGTATACAATTTCGTACGAAAATGCCCGGCTTATTTTATAGCCACTTATGATGACAAAGCAGGGCAGGCACGGGTACGTCCTTTTACCACTTTCCATATATTTGAAGGGAAGCTTTACATCCAGACCGGCAAAAAAAAGTCTGTGTCAATGCAGATTGTCAATAATCCAAAAGTAGAAATAAGTGCAATGTACGGTACAGAAACATGGATACGGATTGATGCCGTGCTTATAGAGGATACCCGCTTGGAAGCGCAGCAATCAATGCTGGATGCATTTCCTATCCTGGAAAAAATGTATGCAGCCGGTGACGGGAATACTCAGGTATTTTATCTGAAAAATGTCACGGCAACTATATACTCTTTTGCAGGTGAGCCGAAAATATATGAATTTTAAACTTATCAGAGCGGAGAGATTATTTTTTCCGTATTTACAAAATTAATAATAAAAAACTGCCGTCAAATAGTGTGATTTTCGTAAAAAATACTATTTAACGGCAGTTTTTTTATTTTGAGAATAATCATTCAGACAATATCAATTTTATCGATGACGTTTTTGATTCTTTCCAGCGCTTTTTGCAAAATACTGCGGGGACAGGCGATGTTCATACGAACAAAACCGATACCGCTGTCGCCAAAGGAATATCCCTGATTGACCCAAACCTTTGCTTTATGAAGCAAAAATTGCTCCAATTGTGTGCTGCTGACATCATATGCCCGAAAATCGATCCAGAGAAAATAGGTTCCCTGAGGCTTATGAACAAGCAGTCTGGGGAGATATTGGTTTAAATAAGACAACGCAAAATCTCTGTTCTGCTCAATATATGCCAGTGCACTGGCAAGCCATTCTTCACCTTTAGTATAAGCGGCAATGGTAGCCGGCAGGGAAAATAAATTGATCTTGGGATAACCGAGAAAATCCATTTTATTTTTGAATCGCCGGCGAATATCCGGATTGCTGATAATTACACTGGAACTGCGCAGTCCAGCCATATTGAAAGCCTTGCTGGGGGACGTGCACACGATGATCCTATCGGCTGTCTCTTCGGATAGAGCAGCCAGCGGCGTATATTTTTTACCTTCGAAAACAAGATCACCATGGATTTCATCAGAAAATATCATTACCTTATATTTGAGACAGATTTGAACCATTTTGTTCAGTTCATCTTTGGTAAATACTTTACCGACAGGATTATGCGGATTACAGAGTATAAATATTTTGGGATGCTGAGTTTTTATTTTATTTTCAAAATCAGCAAAATCGATTTCATAGCCATCAGATGTTTCCCGAAGTGCACTTTGAACAAGAGTTCTCTTCGTATGCTGGATTATATAAAAAAATTTGTGGTATACAGGTGTCAGAATTAAGACACCGTCTCCTTTTTGGGAAAAAGTGTGGAGTCCGATAACCAGGGCACTTGCTATCCCGGGAGTATGTACTATGTCAAGCGCAGAAAAATGCCAGTCATAGCGTCTGGAAAACCATTGGCAAATGGCATTAAAATATTCTTTGGTCTCAGAAGCATAACCGTATATGGCTGTATCCACCCGCTTTTTTAAAGCTTCCTCAACAGAAGGTGCTGTTTCAAAATCCATGTCTGCCACCCACATAGGCAGAATATCTTTCTCCTGTGTTTTCTCTTCGCATAAATTCCACTTATTGGAAAATAGATTATCATACTTATGAAGCTGATCAAAATCTCTTATCATAATTTAGCCTCTTTCATAAATCTCCTGTAATGGCCTTTTCGGCAAATAGAGCTAGAGTGCCGCCGGTGTGCAGAAAGACGACTCGGCTTCCCTGCGGAATTATTCTGCTGCGGATGTAATGCAGCATGCCGGCGAATGCTTTGCCTGTATATACAGGATCCAGAAGGATGCCCTCAGTGCGAGCCAGCAAATGAATGGCCTCAGTCGCTGAGTCATTAGGCATTTCGTAACCGGGCCGGTAAAAATTGTGGTCAATATGAATATCACCGGCCGACAAATCTGCAGGGATACCTGTAGAGGCTATGGTTCTGCGGGCGAGATCCAGTATAGTTTCTGCATAGGCATTAGTGTCTTTTTCACCCACTGCTATGGAAATTATCTTCACTGATGAAGCGGACAGACTTTTCCCGGCCAGCAGTCCGGCAAGTGTACCGCCTGAACCGGTGGCATGAAACAGATAATCAGGTTCAGAGTTATCGGCAGAAAGCTGTTCGGTCAGCTCAATAAAGGCATCGATAAATCCTGCAGCACCGATTTCGTTTGAGCCTCCACCCGGTATTATATAACATCGGTGCCCTTCCTGTTCCAGTCTGGCAGCTGATTGTTCAGCCTGCTTCTGAGACTCTTCCCGGCTTGCGGAATAGTGTACGTCCGCACCCATTAAATTATCAATAAGCAGATTGGCACGCAGCTCCGTATCTTCCTTAATAACACGGCGCAGAAACAAATGCGGAGAAAGACCATATTTGCGGCAGGCAGTGACAGTTTGCATTGCATGATTTGACTGAGTAGCACCAAAAGTAATAACCGTATCGCAGTTATTTTTCAGAGCATCACCCAATAAATATTCAAGTTTGCGTATTTTGTTGCCGCCAAAAGGACTGAACCCGGATAAATCTTCACGTTTAAGATAAATCTCAACGCCTAATTGGGATGACAATCTGGGCAGATAGTGCAGCGGAGTGGGATAAGCTCCCAATTTTACTTTGGGAAAAGCGGTAAGACGATTTTTAATATGATCAAATTTTTTCATTATATATAAATCCTTTTAGTAAAAAATATTATCGGAGCGTATTGTTTTATAAAGATGTTGGCAGCTTTCTGCAAATAGGATTATTTCAGATAGTATAATTCCACCTTGGCAGAATTCTTTCGAGAAATTGTTTTGTACGATTTTCCTTGGGATTGGTAAAAATTTCTTTCGGCGTACCTTCTTCCACAATATTACCGCCATCCATAAAAATGATATGCTGAGCAATATCCATGGCAAATGACATTTCATGTGTCACTACAATCATTGTAATGCCTTCTTTGGCAACTGCCTGCATAACAGCGAGCACCTCGCCGACCAGTTCGGGATCAAGTGCTGAAGTAGGTTCATCAAATAAAATGACATCAGGATTAAGCGCAATAGCTCTGGCTATACCGACTCGCTGCTGCTGGCCGCCCGATAATTGAAGCGGATAGGCATTATATTTATCCTTAAGTCCCACTTTATCAAGAGCCTGACTGGCAATTTCTCTTGCTTTCTCAATAGAAAATTTTCTTCCTGTCACCAAGCCTTCCATAACATTTTCCAGAGCATTCATATTGTTGAATAGATTGTAGTTTTGAAATACCATAGCTGTTCTGCGCCGAACGGCCAATATTTCTTTTCTGGCTGCGTTTCTAAAATTGACTTTGCTGTCGCCAATGATCAATTCACCGTCGTCAGCCGTTTCCAAAAAATTGATGCAGCGCAGCAGTGTAGTTTTTCCAGAGCCGCTCGGACCGAGTATTACGGCTGCCTCACCTTTATTGACCTTTAGATTGATACCTTTTAAAACTTCATTCTGGCCGAATGCTTTATGCACATTTCTAAGTTCGATCATTTATAACACCTCTTTTCGTAAATTGTGCTTATCAATTCTCATTTGATATTTTTTTGTATGATTTTCCCATACAGTAAAAAGCCATTCAGTCAAAAGGCAGATTCCCCAGTAAATAAACGCCGCAGCTATATATGCTTCTAAAAAGCGGTAATTTATCTGGGCAGTCGTGAGGGCGCCGTTCATAACATCAAGAACAGTTATAAGGTAAACCACAGAAGACCCTTTGATAAGGCCGATAAGATTATTGCCCAAAACAGGGATCGCGACGGGAAGTGATTGGGGCAGGATCACACGCCATAATGCCTGCCAGCGGGTCAGACCAACTGAGTAGCAGGCTTCATACTGGCCTTTGCCTACAGACATAAGCGCGCTGCGCATAGTTTCTGATATAATAACAATGGCATAAATAGAGATCGCAATTATACCGATATACAATTTATCCATATATCGTATAATATCGGCCCAGGCGTAATACTGGGCCAGCATATCAAACGGTTTGAAAATCAAGAAATTCATGATAAATAGATAAAGAACTAAGGGGATGCCCTTCATTACGGGAATAGCAATATCTGCAAGCGGAGCAACAAATTTTATTCTGAATCTGCGGCAGACAGCGATCATGGTTCCAAAAATGATCCCCAAAAACAAGGGGATCAGGGACAATGCCAGAGTAGCGGGAATGTAGTGGATCGCCGTTGTAAAAGATGTGACTACATATTGAAAATCAAAAATCATGCTGCTATCTCCTGTTCAAAATCAATCTTTTTTCCGCATATATAAATATTTTTTCGAGTATCATACTTACGGCAATAAAAATAATCGCAAGTACGACATATCCTTCCAATTCGTGATAGGTACGGCTGCCGATAGCCTGTGCCTGGCCAATCATATCAAGAATGCCGAGTGTGAAGGCTAAAGACGTAGATTCAAATGTGGTTACCACTCTCGTTCCGAATACAGGGAAGGCCGTCAAAAAAGCCTGAGGCAATATTATTCTGCGAAGTGTCTGCCAACGGCTGAGACCGACAGAATAAGCAGCTTCATGCTGGCCGACTGCCACGCTCGAAATTGCAGAGCGAATGATCTCAGACATGAAGGCAGCGTTGTTCAAACCGTAAGCTATTAAGACAAAATATAATTTTTCCCATTGAGTTACATCTATGCCTATTTCGTCCAGCAGAAGAGGAAATCCATAATAAATAATAAATAACTGAACAATGAGCGGCGTGCCGCGGATAAACGACACATAAACTATGGAAAGCTGGTTTAATATGGGAATCTTATACATTCTGGCCAAAGCAATAAAAAGACCCAGCAGTAATCCGACACCTATAGCGACTACCACAATCAGCAATGTAATATGAAAGCGGGAAATAATCGTCGGAAAATATTCAAAAACTAATCTTATATCAAAAAGACTTCCCATTGTCTGACCTCCTGCTGCCGGATAAAACCATTATTCGACATTATAGTCGGAATTTGTGTATTCATAGGATAATTTGCTCAGAGTGCCATCTGCTTTCATTTCTTTGAGCACTGTATCGATATCATCGCGCAGCTGAGTTTCGTTTTTGCTGAGGATGAAATATGCTTCCGATTTACTGAATAAATTGTCGTCAACGATATCAAGACCGCCGCCAAAAGCATCATTGGTGCGTTTGAATGTTTTTCGGGTCATAACACCGGCATCAAGGCGCCCGTTCACTATGTCATCATATACGGCACTATTTCCATTTTGGACATATACGATATTTATTTTATTATCATGGCTTTGATTATATTTTTCGAGTATTGCAGCTGTGTTGCTGCCCTGTCCGCAGCCTACTTTTTTTCCGGCAAGATCATCTATCGTTTTTATATCGGTGCGTCCTTTAGCTACAATAAGACGTTTGTCATAATTGGCAAAGCCTTCATTGGTGAATAGATATTTGTTTTCCCTGTCAGGATTTCTTTCAAATTGCTGAGTGGCCAGCTGTATTTTTTTTGCATCCAGACTGAGCAGCAGATTCTTCAGTTCAATTGACTGATATTTGAATTGATATTGCGGCAGTCTGCGATTAATTTCTTTTAAAACAGCCACATCATATCCGGCAGGTTGATTATCCTTATCAATATAGGTGTAAGGTTCGAAATTTGAACCCGCACCTACAGAGATTTCGCGAGGACTTGAGCCTGAGGCTGACTGTTCGGCAGCCTGCTTGGAGCCGCAGCCTGTCAGTAATGCTCCCGCGATAACCGCCAGCAGGAAATAGAATAAAATATGTTTTTTCATAATCAAAATATTCCTTTCACACATATATAGTTTTTACAAAAATAAATGATGATGCACAGTAATAAAAAACCGGAAGCATAAAACATTTTTTTATGTTTTATGCTTCCGGTTTTCCGGTCAGCAAAATGTAATTTTGGGGCCAAATGGAAATTATGCCGGATTTAAACGGCACAGAAAAAATTATTATTTCTTCAGCAGACGGCCGTAATAGGAATGAGCGGTATATAAGGCAGCGGCAGGATTATGCCCGGTTATACGGTCCTTTGTTATAAGTGTCGTCACCAAAGCATCCGAATATTTTATGAATAAGGAGTCATGTCCCACACACAGGCCGACTACCACATTCAGATCTGTTTTTTGATAGTTCAAAAGACGGGCCTGTAATATAGGATTGCACATGGCCTCGTAATTGCCCGGGCGTATTTTATGTTCTTCTTTTATACCTATTTCGGCCTTGTCCACACCGCCAACCTTGCAGATAGCGCTGTAATAGTCAAAGCCCTTGGCCTCAAGAATTTCAGCAAATATTTTTGATTCTTCTATCAATCCGGCGCAAGTTGCTATACCAATTTTTTTTGCACCTATGCGACCGGCAAATTCGATGATTTCCTCCACTCTAGTCAATTTGCCATAGAATAGTCCTTCGACCTGAGCAGAGGCTCTGGCTACTATAGCATCTTGATCATCGCCCTGTAAATGTTTTTTTATCTCAGCAATATCCTCTGCAATGGCATGTTCACCGTTGTCCTTTGTGGTCAGACAAAATCCCGGGAATTTTTTATCTCCGTATCGGCAGTTATATATACTGCAATTAGTGCAGCTTAGCTGGTCAAGTTTCTTATTCATAATACTCTCCTTTGTATTATATATACCTATTATCAAATTATTCCTTATTGCAGCTCAAGGCCCGTTTAGCCTGGCCTAAATGTTCCTTCATAAGTTCACCGGCTGATGAAGTATTTTTATCCTGAATTGCTTTGAATAATTTACGGTGAAATTCTAATGCTATGGGACCGCGTCCGCTGATCTCAGCTGATTTTTGACGGGAAAGCCAGAGTAGATTGAGGAGTGTTTTATTGATGCTGCTTAATATTTTATTTTGTGCAGCGTCAATGATACCTGAGTGAAAATCCATTGAAGATTGTTTATGATTACGATTGGCCTTGATATCACACTCCATGGCAAAAACAGCATTTCGAAGAATCTGCAGATCCTTCTCTGTTCTGTGTGCAGCTGCAAGCTGGGCTGCTTTTACCTCAATTGCCTCGCGGACTTCAAATAATTCATTCAAAGTCTGTTTGATATCATCGCTATCATTTTGCACAGCGAATTCTATATGCTGAAGCAAATCATGTATATCAACTGAACGAATATATACACCGTTACCACGAATATGCTGAACAATACCCATGAACTCCAGTGTTTTTAAGGCCTCCCTCACAGGGACACGGCTTACACCGAATTGAGCTGCCAGATCGCGTTCAGAAGGTAATTTCATTCCGGTTTTTAAAGTCCCATCGACAATTGAAGCCTTGATATCTTCCACAATCTTGTGGTAAAATCCGTCGAAATCACGTATTTGTGCTCGATCTATTGCCTGAAACATAAAAATCTCCTTTGGGTTCTGCTGTTTTTAATGGTGGTATTCTGGTATACCATAATTAAAAAATAAAAACCAGAGATCTGCGTGTACGCAAAACCAGTCTCTAGTTTTCTAGTTGACCATATTTTTTTATAATGGTATTACACAAAGTACTGCTTTGTCAATATATTTTTAAAAAAAGTATACTGTTTTAATAAAAAAACAAAATATTGTCGCCTGTACGACAATATTTTGTTTGTAAATATGTTAGAATAGCAAATTAATGGGGAAGTGCAGTGTTCTTCGTGAAGTGTTATCCTGCGATGCATTGTACTTTCCGGGCAGTTGATCATAATAAATGAAGACTGGGCTTTTTAGCCCGGTCTTTTTGTTTTTCGGCATACGGTTTATATTTGCTGCGGATCATCCTGCCTGTATATTAATTATGAAATAAAGAGGGAGCATCAAAGTATGAAGAAAGTGATTTTATTATTTGTACTTGCCACTTTGCTGGTTGCCGGCTGCGGATTAAATAGTGAGGAAGGCAGCGGATCGTCATCAGCTGATAAAGCAAACAGTTCAAATGTATTGCGTATAGGGGCACAGCCTTATCCGTTATATGCATCGATTTATGTAGCAAAAGAAAAAGGCTATCTCGATGAAGAATTAAAAAAAGTGGGGGCTACATACGAATGGACGGATTTTAAATCGGGTCCTCTGGTAAATGAAGCTGTAGCTTCGGGGCATGATGATATAGGATTCATGGCGGATATGCCCGCTATTTTAGCTAAATCGTCAGGACAGGATATACAAATAATTGCTGATGTTGCATATGGCGAAAAAGCGTTGGCACTTCTGGCAGGCCCAGGGTCGGATATTGTTTCGGCAGGGCAGTTGAAAGGCAAAAAGGTTGCTTATGGCAAAGGTACATATGCACAGCATTTACTGGCGCTCCTTCTGGAAAAGGAAAACTTGACATTTAATGATATACAGTCAGTGAATATACCGGCCGGAGATATACCGGCAGCGCTGGAAAGCGGTCAGATTGATGCTGCCGTTATTTGGGAGCCGTTTATCTCGCAGCTTGTAGCGTCAGGAAAGGCGAAGGTAATAGCCGATGGAACAGGAATAAAACGCGGTAATCTTGTTACTTATGCCGTGAAAAAGTATGCAGAGGAAAACCCGCAGATCATAGCCGCATATATTAAAGCATGTCAGCGGGCGTCAGATTATATCAAATCCAATCCTAAGGAAGCGGCTGAACTAATAGCAAAAGACATGAAAGTCGATCCTTTGATATTGGAAGATACTTTCAAGAATCTTCATTATGATCAGGCTTTGACAACAGAAGATGTAAATGAAATAAAAAAAGTAAAAGACTATTTGCTTCAGCAGAAACTGATTCAGAATGATATTGATATGGACAGCTTTATTAATCTTGAATATTTAAAAGAGGCCGGTATAGGTGATAAGTAATCATATATATTGTTTCGATGAGAGGCAGTATATATGTCCGTTTAATCAAATGAACAGAGGAGACGCGAATGAAAGAAATGGCAGCCAGTAAATATATACAGACAGCTAAATATTTGAGTTTATATTGGATACTTCCCATCCTAGTGCTGCTTTTATGGAAAGGTGCGGCTTTATTGGGGATTATTCATAATTACACACTGCCGTCACCGGATAAAGTCATTCAAACGGCAGTCACCTTAACCGCAGACGGGACCTTGGCCGGAAATATCATAATCAGTATACTGCGTGTTCTTGAGGGATTCTTTTTGGCATTGGCCGCGGCATTGGCTGTCGGGGTGGCAGCCGGGCTGTCAGGAAAATTTGAGATAATCACTGATTTTATTCTTCAGGTTTTGAAACCCATTCCGCCGATTGCCTGGATCCCGCTGGCTATTTTATGGTTCGGTATCGGCGAGGCATCTAAAATATATATAATATTTATTGGTGCATTTTTTCCGGTTTTTTTGAATACACTGGACGGAATAAAAAATATTGACAGAAAATATATTGAACTCGCCCGCGTATATGAAGTTTCGAAGAAAAGAGTGATAAAGCAGGTAGTTTTACCCGGTGCTTTGCCATTTATAATGACCGGTACCAGGCTGGGACTGGGCAGTGCGTGGATCTGCGTAGTGGCTTCTGAAATGATAGCAGCGACAAGAGGCGTTGGGTATATGCTGATGGACGGACGTGATCTTGCAAGACCTGACATGGTTATTTTAGGTATGATCATAATAGGAATTGTCGGTAAATTTATGGATGATATATTGAAAAAGTTGTCAACTGTGATGATTAAATGGAATTGAGTTGAAATATATGGCAGATCCAATTATTCAAATAGAAAAATTAAGTAAGCAGTTTGTTTCAGGCAAGCAGACAAAAAAAGTTCTGGAGAATGTTAATCTGACAATTAATCCCGGGGAATTTATTTCGATAATCGGGCCCAGCGGATGTGGGAAAAGCACGCTTTTGAGGATTATGGGAGGATTGGATACAGATTATGAAGGCAGCGTCTATTTTGAAAACGGGCCCATTAAAGGCCCGGGCCGCGAGCGGGGGTTTATTTTTCAGGATCATCGTCTGCTGCCATGGCTGACAGTGGAAGAAAATATAAAATTCAGCCTGCCGGAATCAACGGAAAATGTTGAAAAGATCATAGTGGAAAATCTTGAAATAGTCGGGTTGCAGGACGTCAGAAAAGCTTATCCAAAACAACTTTCAGGGGGAATGGCACAGCGGGTGTCGATTGCCAGAGCCCTGTCGAACCAGCCCAAGATATTGCTCCTTGACGAGCCTTTCGGTGCATTGGATGCAATAACTAAAATGCATTTGCAGGAAGAGATGCTCCGCCTTTGGGAGATGGAACAAATTACCATGATCATAGTAACGCATGATATCGAGGAGGCTGTATATTTAGGGCAGCGTGTTATTGTCATGGATACGCAGCCGGGCAGGATCAAGCAAAGTTATAATATCGAACAATCTATACCGCGAAGCAGGGTAAGTCCTGAATTTCATAGACAAAAAGATAAGATATACAAAGAATTTTTTGAAGAAAAATTACAGACCTTTTATTACACTATATGAATGAAAGCTGGAGGATAAAATGACAGAAGAAAAAATTTTTTCCGGACAGGAAGAACGTATTCTTTCTGAAATAAAAGGAAATAAAAATATTGCCGGCTTACACGGGCCGAAAAACCGCGCATTTGCTTTATTGAAGCGTGTACAGGGACAAAAGCCTGTCATTGATATTGAAAGAGGTTTGTATTTTACACGGTCGTTTAAAGAAACAGAAGGACAGCCCATGATTTTGCGCTGGGCAAAAGCGTTGAAGTATTATGCCGAACAAGCGACGGTCTATATTGATGATGACCAGCTTATTGCAGGCAGAATAGGACGAAGCGGACGTTACGGCATATTATATCCGGAACTTGACGGCGATATTATGGGAGATGCTATAGGACAGCTGCCTGACAGAGAAACATCTCCTTTTGATATTGACGGCAATGATGCCAGACTCATAGCTGAGGAGATAGCACCGTATTGGAAGGGTAAAACATTTCATGAAGATTTAATAAAAGCTCTTACACCGAAAACAGCGGCACTTACTTATAATAATGACAAAGATTTTTCGTCAAGATTTATTGTCAATGAGACGGCATCTTTTCGGTCTTCCATACAATGGGTTCATGATTATGAGATAGTTTTGCAGCAGGGCTTTTTTGGTATACGCACGGAAATGGGAGAAAAACTGAGGCAGCTTGATCCCTTCAGTCCCATTGATCAGACAGAAAAAAAACCATTTATCGAAGCGGTCATAATTGTCTGTGACGCGATAACTCTATGGGCTCGCCGGCATGCGGAGCTGGCAGATGAAAAAGCTTTGCAGGAAAATGATCTTTCGCGCAGAACAGAGCTGAAAAATATTGCTGAGATATGCAGACGGGTACCGGAATATCCTGCCCGTAATTTTCGCGAGGCAGTTCAGTCTCAATGGTTTACTCAGCTGTTTTCCCGTGTGGAACAAAAGACAGGGACAGTTATCTCCAACGGACGCATGGATCAGTATTTATATCCTTTTTATGAAAAAGATATAAAGGAAGGTCTCATTACCGATAATGATGTGCAGGAGATTTTTGATTGTGAATGGGTAGCGATGTCTCAATATATAGATTTATATATATCAAGTGCAGGCGGCGCATTCAATGAAGGCTATGCTCACTGGGAAGCGGTTACCGTGGGAGGACAGACACCTGATGGTCAGGATGCGGTCAATGATCTCACATATGTTTTATTGAAATCGAAACGAGAATTTCCTTTAAATTATCCTGACCTGGCAGCCCGCGTTCATACGCGCAGCACACAGCAGTATCTGGCTGAAGTTGCCGAAACGATAAAAGAGGGATCTGGTTTTCCAAAGCTTATCAATGATGAGGAAGTTATACCATTGCTGCTTGCCAAAGGTGCCGATTTTGCCGAAGCCTATGACTACAGTGTGTCAGGCTGCGCTGAATGCCGCATGCCCAATCGTGATACCTATACAAGTCCGAATGCTTATATAAATTTTGCTGCGGCATTGGAAATGACTATCTATAACGGACGTATGGCAAAATACGGCAGTGAGCTGATCGGCATAGAAACGGGGGAAATAGATACCTTTACTTCTTTTGACGAATTTTTCGCGGCATATTTGCAGCAGCAAAAAAATTTTCTCAAGCATGCTTTTATTCAGCAGCATGAAATTATCCGCCTGAGAGCAAATCATTTTGCCAGTCCGCTGGGATCGGCGCTTCACAAATTATGCCGCAGTAGTTTGGTTGATATTCATCAGCCTCATATCGACGGAGGCATAGACTTGGGATATTTTGAATTTATAGGTTATGCCACAGTCATTGACTCACTGGCAGCAATTAAAAAAATCGTATTTGAGGATCGAAAAGCGACACTGGCTCAGATCAAGGAAGCTATGACAAAGAATTTTGCAGGATATGATATTTTGCGGCAAAGGCTTTTAAATGCGCCGAAATACGGAAATAATGATTCCTATGCTGATGAATTGGGCAAACGGCTTGATAAAGAGGCGCTGCTCTTTACCAGAAAATATTCGGCGGAGCTGGGAGTGAATCTTGATTTGCGCTATGTTCCGTTTACCTCGCATGTTCCTTTCGGCAAAGTGGTTGGTGCCACACCTAACGGCAGACTGGCATGGACACCATTATCAGATGGTTCAAGTGCATCTCAGGGGGCAGACACATATGGTCCTACAGCAGTGCTGCTGTCAAATTTTGCTACGAAAAATTATCAATATCATGAACGTGCAGCAAGGCTGCTCAATGTCAAACTAAGTCCTGCCTGTGTACGCGGAGAAAAGGGAACAAAAAAACTGGTTGATTTTATAGAAGCATGGCGCGACTTAAAGCTTTGGCATATACAATTCAACGTGATAAACCAGGAAACGTTGATTGCGGCACAGAAAAACCCCGAAAATTATCGTAATCTGCTTGTGCGTATTGCCGGCTACAGTGCTTATTTTACAGATCTGTCAATTGATTTGCAAAATGACATTATAGCCAGAACGCAGAATGAAGCTATATAATCTATGGACAAAAAAGGAATGATATTCAATATCCAGCAATATTCGCTGCATGATGGTCCTGGCATCCGCACGATTGTTTTTATGAAAGGATGTCCGCTTCGCTGCCGTTGGTGTTGTAATCCCGAATCTCAAAAAACCAAGCCGGAAATTTCTTATGATGCAAATAAATGCCTAGGCAAAAAAATATGTAACGAATGTGAAAAGATATGTGATGCCGGTGCAATAGAATTTTCTGATTTGCATAAAGCTGTTATCCAAAGAGATAAATGCAGCAGCTGCATGAAATGTGTTCATGAATGTCCGGCAAAAGCATATAAAGCAGAAGGGCATCAGTATTCGATCAAAGAAGTCCTTGATATAGTTGAGAAGGATAGTATTTTCTATCGGCATGGGAACGGCGGGTTGACTGTGAGCGGCGGAGAGCCGCTGATGCAGGGTGAATTTTTGATCCAACTGCTCAGGCAGGCTAAAAAGCGGCGCCTGACGACGGCTATAGAAACCTGCGGATATGCTGATTATCCTATCTTGAAGCAGGCTGCCAAATATTTGGATGCAATTCTTTTTGATATAAAATCACTTGACGAACAACAACATATTGCCTATACTGGAAAAACAAATCGGAAAATACTGCAGAATTTTGATAATCTCTGTCGTGATTTTCCCAAACTGCCTAAATATGCCAGAACGCCCGTAATACCGGGATTCAATGATTCGCCGGATGATCTGCTTGCCATAAAGAATTATTTGGCGAATAAACCGGAAACAGTATATGAACAGCTTCCCTACCATCGTTTTGGTGTCGCTAAATATAATGCGTTGGGGCGCCGCTATATGATGGATGAATAATAAAATCCTTTTTCTTGTCGTCTGAACGACTTACACGAATTCTGAATTGCACTATACTATGTTCCAATATCAATTAAACATTGCGTTGAGCAGAATACTGCAGACGAGGATATACAGATGTCATATCTGTATATCCTCATTTTATTATCAGACATAAATATCAGAAGGTCCGGCACGAATTGAAAAAAAGATAAGCTGTTTTAGAAGAAATTATTGACGCTTATATTTATAATATTGGGGAGTGAGAAGATGACCGCAAAAAGGGATAATCAATCAGAAAAGGAACTGTTGAAAGAATTGGAAATAAGAGCAGGCGTTTTTAACGAGGGAATAAATGCAGATCCTTCATTATTCCACAATCTTGATTTTAAAAATGAATATCTGGAGCAAATCCATGCCTGTTTTTTTAATAATCATATAAGCTATGCTGACAGTCTGCCACAAGCTTTTCGTTCACCGAACGGATATAGGTTTGCATTTGCTTTCGATCCGGCATCACGCTTCAATATTGTTAAAGAGAAAGAAAAATTTTATCTTAGAGAAGCAAAAGAATATTTATTTGAGATAAAGTTTGAGCATAAACCAAAATATTATAATAAAATAACCACCAATGGTAAATTTATGGGTACTATAGCCCAGTATGTCGGTTCGTCAAAGATAAGTATCGCTTACAGCAATGAATGTGCATTGCTGGAAAAAAATATGGACTGCCGATTTTGCAATATTAACGAGACTAAAGCCAAATATGCCGAAAAACAGAATATTGAGTGGAAAAATGCTGGTGAGATAGCTGAAACAGTTGGAGCCGCGTATAATGAAGGATGTACACATCTGACTGTCACGGGCGGTTTTATTCCCGAACGCAGGGAAGTTGATTATTATATTGATGTAGCCGAAACAATACAGGACTACACAGGCATGCAGGATTTCGGCGGAACGGCCTGTATAGGTGCGCCGCAGGATTTATCAGTTATTGAACGATATAAAGAAGCGGGGTACAGCAGGATCGCGACGAATATGGAAATATGGGATAAAAATCTGTTCAAATATATTTGTCCGGGCAAGGATGCTATGTGCGGCGGGTATGATAACTGGGTCAATACACTGCGTCATGAGGTAGAAGTGTTCGGAAAAGGCAATGTCAGATCCTATTTTGTGGCCGGGCTTGAAACGAAGGATACTTTGCTGGAAGGAGTGGACGAATTATCTTCATTCGGCGTAGTTGCAGTACCGCAGATGTGGATGCCAAAACCAGGCTCTGCTCTGGCAGAACATAGAGCACCAACTACTGAGTGGTTTATAGATCTTATGCACAGAAGCTATAAAATTCTCGTGCGCAACGGCATAACGCATGAACAATTCTACAATAGTACGAATGATGAAGGCCGGTTTTTTGATTATTTGTATGATCTGGACGGGGACACGTTGGAGAATATTGCCGATTACCGGATATATGTCTGAGCACTGTCAAAATAATAAGTATAATAAATGCTGAGCAGTAAACTGCAGGCCGCGTGATCCCAGAAGGGATATGCGGCCTATTTTTTTTAGGGAGTGGTAATTGATGCAGGAAATAAATTGGACACTTGAAGAACTGGCTCTATTGAAAGCGAATTCTTGTATTTTGCAATTATCCTCCCATGAAATTATTTTTAATGAAGACAGCCCGGCAGATTATATTTATTACATTAGAAAAGGACATATTAAACATTACCATAATACCGTTACAGGCAAAGAAATTATTGTTTCGATCTGCAAAAGCGGTGAAATAATAGGATTGCCGGCGGTTTTATTAAGGGAAAACCGCGGAGTATTTGCTAAAACTATGGAAAAATGCGTATTGTGGCGGATATCACGTGATGAGTTTATTAAAATCCTTGAAAAAAATATAAATATTTCTATTAAGCTGATCATGATCTTTTGTTCATATGTAAGAAATTATGAATACAGACTGGAAGATTTGCTGGCAGCCAATACAGAAGCAAAAGTGGCCAGTCTGCTGTGCCATCTTGCGGGAAAGAGGAAGGAAGATAAATACTATATAGATTATCGGATTACTCACCAGGAAATGGCTAATATGATCGGGGCATGCCGCCAGACCGTCACAGAGATATTAGGACGATTTCAGGATAAAGGTTTGATCAGGATGGATAAAAACAATGCATTGGAAATACCGTCATGGGATGATCTTTACAGAGTGAATTCGTTGAAAGAGAGAAATGTATCGAATCTTTGATTTGGGCGGTAAAAAAGGATTTGTGTGAATAGTTTTGGCTGTCATTTTAAAAAGAGAAAAATTTTCTATGTTAGACTATTGAGATTTTTGCATAAAAAAATACAGCATTGAGGAAAGCTGCGAGCCGGACAGGCGGCTTTTAATAAGCAGCAAGAGGTAAATAAGATGGGTGAAAAATTTGGCAGGCATATAGCAATATATGGAAAAGGCGGAATAGGAAAATCTACTACTACATCAAACATCAGCGCGGCATTGGCTGAAGCAGGATATAAAGTAATTCAAATCGGCTGCGATCCCAAAAGTGATTCCACGAATACGCTGCGGGGCAATGCATATCTGCCGACAGTACTTGACAGTATGCGTTCGGGGAAAAAAGTACATTTAGCTGATATATCGGCTAAAGGCTACGGGGGAGTGCTCTGCATAGAATCGGGAGGTCCGGTGCCGGGTGTCGGCTGCGCGGGGCGCGGCATCAACGCGGCGGTATCGTTGCTGCAGGAATTGAAACTTTTTGCAGAGTATAAGCCTGATTACGTACTTTATGATGTTTTGGGTGATGTTGTCTGCGGCGGTTTTGCGGTGCCGATAAGAGACGGAATAACGGATCGGGCTTATGTGGTAAGTTCTTCAGACTTTATGGCTGTATATGCAGCTAATAATTTATTTAAAGCGATCAGCAAATATGCTCCTGCGGGAGGGGCGAGGCTTGGCGGCATAATAGGCAACGGTTTATCGGCAGGATATTCAAAGATGCTGCTGGATGATTTTACCAATCGAACAGGTACAAAAACTGTCGAATATATTCCCCGCTCATTAGTCGTATCTCAAAGTGAATTGTACGGAAAAACAGTGATCGAGGCCAATCCTCATGACAAACATGCAGATATATACAGACGGCTGGCAAGGTATATAGCACAAAATGATGATCTGACTATACCCGCTCCCTTGAGTGTTTCCGAATTGAGAGACTGGGCTAAGATATGGGGCGATCGTATTTTTGATTACGAGACGGGTATAGTTGCCGAGTCGGCGAATATCTGACAATGGAAAGGAGCGGCTGACAATGCTGGAAGAAAGAAAAATTCTGACCAGAGAAAAGCGTACAAATGCGGTCACTGCTTATCAGGGAAGCAAAAAAGAACTGCAGGCTGTAACAGCAGATCAGGAGATTCAGCAGAGAATACGCACTTTCTCACAGGATAAAAAGGATGAAGTTTACGAAGCTTTGCGGCTCCTGTCAGAAATAGGAGATACGGTTGTCATTGTGCATGGAGTCGTAGGCACGGCAATCCTGGAAACATCGTTAATACACGGTCAGGAACAGCCGATATGGTATTCGACCAATCTTGATGAGCGTGATACTATTCTGGGCAGTGACGAAAAATTGCGTGATACAGTGCGTCGGGCATATGAAAAGCATCAGCCGAAGGCAATATTTATTTTAGGGACTTCCGTCGTTGCCATTAATAATGATGATATCAGCACTGTTATTCTTGAAATGCAGGAGGAACTGCCGGTTAAAATAATATCTATATATACTGACGGCTTTAAAAGCAAAGCCGAAATAAATGGAATCGATATTGTCCTGCATGCTTTGGCCAAATATATTTTGGCGGAATACGGCGAAAAAATAAATATTGTAGATATTATCAGCATTACGGAAAGCAGAAAAAATCTCGGGGAATTGGAACGATTGACTGGCAGGCTGGAAATAAAATGCAATATAATACCGCAATTTTCCTGCCTGGACGATATAACAAAAGCAGGAAGGGCAGAGGCCGCAATAGCTGTTAATTCGGATGAAGCAGAGGTGCTGCTGTCCGGACTGCAGGAAAAAAGCGGGGTAAAAAGCATTATAAGCAGAGTTCCCATAGGAATAGAAGGGACGGCTGCCTGGCTTTCGGCGCTGGGAGATACTTTTAAGTCGGCGGATAGAGCACATGCTGTTATTGAGGAAGAAGAGAGATTTTTTGCTGAATATCTGAAAAATAAACCGTTTGCCGGAAAAAAAGTATTTATCGCGCTGCCTATTCGTCCAGCAGCCGAACTGGCATTGTTTCTGCGAGGAATCGGTTTTGAAATCAGCGGAATTTCGGCACCGTATATAGATTCTCTGAATAAAGATGCACTGGAGATTTTGCCGGATGATCTTTTTATCAAAATCGGCGGCGGTCAACCCTTTGAACTGGCCAATATTTTAGGAAAAATTAAACCTGATTTTTATATAGGAACAGACGGATCTGCGGCTTGGACGGCAGTTTTGGGAATAATCCCCATATCGGTGAGCCAGATGACTCTATATGGATATAAGGGAGCGGCAGAGCTTATAGAACGTTTGCGGCAGGCACAGACAGCAAATGAATTCGGTAATTATTTATATAAAAATGACAGTCTGCCCTATAAGACAAGCTGGCTGAAAAAAAGTCCGGACTGGTATGTAAAGCTAGAGGTGAAATAATGACAGCAGAGATTGGCAAGACAAGATATGGCTGCAATCTTCAGGGAGCCCTTTCTACATTGGAAGCTGTCGAAGCAGTCGTGCCTATTATTCACGGAACTGCGGGACTGGGGATTCAATCCTTTGCCGCAAATAAATCCGGTAATGGTATCGTGGGGTCAATAAACGGCTATAGTGTGCCGTCGACCAACATGTATGAAAAACAAATTGTTTTCGGCGGCGGTTCCCGGCTGCGCGAGCAAATTAAAAATACAGTGAGGGTCATTGAGGGCCAGCTTTATGTGGTGCTTTCCGGTGTCGAGTCAGAAATGATAAGTGATGATGTTGTAGCAATGACGCAGGAAATAACGGATCAAGGGTATGCGGCCGCATATTATAAAGCACCGGGATTCCGCGGACATGCACGAACGGGTTATGAAGAAGTCGTGGCTGTTCTGCTGGATCAGATTGCGGGTAAAGCGCCGAAACAGGAAAGGGAAACTAAATCCGTAAATATATTTGGCATCATACCGCAGCAGGATCTGTACTGGCAGGGAAATCTGAGGGAGATCCAGAGAATAATGGGATCGTTGGGAGTGAAGACGAACAGACTTTTTGGTGATGGAGAGGATTGGCAGTCATGGCAGTCTGTACCGGCTGCCGCACTTAATGTTGTAGTTTCGAAATGGGGAGTGAAAGCTGCTGAAAACCTCAGATCAACCTATGGTACGCCATATGTTTTCATAGAAAATCCGGGCCTTGGACCTGATACCGATAATTTTGTGGAAATTGTCGGTGAACAGCTTGGCATCAGTAAAAATGTAGTTGACAATTTTCTGTACAGCGAAAAGAAAAAATTTGACTATGTAATCCGGCAGTTTGCCGAATATTATTATTCCTATGATTTTCGCCGCAAAATATCTGTTATCGGCGAAGAAAGCAAGGTTATACGCTACGGGGAGTTCCTCAAAAAGTATCTTGGCATGCAGATAAAAACAGCTGTCATCACAGATTATGAGGGGGATTCACAAGAACAGCAGCCTGTGAAGTCGCTGGAGAAAATTATCTCTGATATAGTGTACAGTGATGATACGGAAAGAATAGAAGAAAAACTTGGCCCGGATAATGAGATAATTTTTGGTTCAGAATTGGAGGCAGGTGCGGCGGCCAGGCTTAATGCAGAATTATTTGTCATAGGCAACCCGCAGAACAGGGAGCTGGCGGTCAGCGGTGTTGATATAGGTTACGCCGGCGCAATAGCGCTGATTGAAAAAATCAGCCGCATCGGACGCGGCATTTGATCTCCATTTGCTGAATAAGCTGAAGGCATATCAGTGAATAAATTACCGACTGGAAAACCAGAGGTTTTTTGCATACTAAGGCAGAGATCTCCGGTTTTTATGTTTTCTGCGGAAAATCAGGAAGAACCGAAAATTAAGGAGGTTAGAAATATGAGTCATTATTCCGATGAAGAAAAACATAAATTGTTAGATGAAATTAAATTAAAAAATCGTATTTTGGTTGAAGGTATAGCATTTGCACCTGAGGTTTTCAGACATTTGGACATCGGCGGCAAATATATCGAGCAGGTAAATGTTCTTTTTACCCATGATCGGCATGCGCACAGCAATATTGAATTTCCTGCGTGCTTTTTGACACCGCTGGGAAAATACAGAGTGCAGATACGCTGGAATATAGACAGTCCGCTGAAATTGAAATATGAGGATGGAATCTATAATATCTATGACAGGAAGAAACTGGTCATAGAAAATATTGAATTCACTAAGAGACCCGAATACTACGGCCGCAAAACGTCAGACGGGACAGCAATGCGCACGGTCGCGGCAGATTATGGTTATGGCGGCATGTTTGTATCGTACAGCAATGAATGCTCGCTGAAAGACAAAGGAATGGACTGCCTGTTCTGCAATATTAATGCAACAAAGGAAATTTATTCACAGTCGCAGGATATAAAATGGAAAACTCCGCAGCAGGTCGGTGAAACGATTGCGGTCGGCTATAAACAGGGTTTTGATCACGTGACAATAAGCGGCGGATTTATTCCCGAGAGAAGAGAAGTAGAATATTATATTGATGTGGCGGAAGCTATTCAGGAAGCCACAGGGCTTGAAGATTTTAACGGGACAGCCTGTGTGGGCGCACCGGAGGATCTGTCGGTATTTGAAAAATACAAAGAGGCAGGTTTTCGTACGATGGCGACAAATCTTGAAATATGGAATGAAAAAATATTTGATGTTATCTGCCCCGGTAAGGCTCAATTATGCGGCGGCAGAAAAAACTGGCTCAATGCACTTGATTATGAGGTTCAGGTATTTGGCCGGTATAATGTCCGGTCCACAGTGGTCTCGGGCATTGAGCCGAAAGAATCGCTGCTTGAAGGTATAGAATATTTGATTTCACACGGCATAGTCGTCTGTGCAAGTCAGTGGTATGTAAATGTGGGGTCACCGCTTGAGGGACACAGAACACCGACGGAAGAATGGCACTGGGATGTTTTTGAGAGAACCGCAGCTATGTATAGAAAATACGGAATAAGCTGGGAGAAAATACGCAATGCCAACGCCAATGCCGATACGGTGCCGTATGACTTGTTTCGACTGTATGAAAATATTGATGTCAATCCCCGGTATTACCGTGCGGCTGATTAAAATTCAGCGGATATTATAATTTAAGTTGAATGAAGGGAAAGAGTGCCATGAAATTTACCGCAATACGTAAAACCGCAGCTATATTAGGAATATTTTTATCAATGCTTTATTTTGCCGGCTGCGGCAGTTCAGCGCAGGAGGACGGAGAAAAATCAGCGGCGAAAGACAGTAACGTAAAAATACGTCTGGCATCACAGCCAACATATTTTCAGGTTTATGTGGCGGAAAAACTAGGCTATTTTAAGGATGAGGGACTTGATGTGGAAATTTCCACATTCAATTATGGGCCACCGATCATTGAAGGAATGACATCTGATAATCTGGATGTCGGTTTTATGGGCGATATGCCGGTTTATTCAGGTATTGCCAACGGACTTGACATAAAGATCATAGCTTCGGCGAGTGCTTCAAGCGACAATCAGGGAATTGCTGTCAGAGATGCCGCCCATATTCATCAGCTGTCTGATCTAAAAGGGAAAAAAATAGCAGTTCCTTTTGGCAGTAACGCTCAGCCTTTTTTATATCTGCTGCTGGCTAAAGGGGGGCTGACCGAAAAAGATGTCGAAATTGTAAATCTTGGCCCGTCAGATGGAGTTTCAAGTCTTGTATCAGGTGATATTGATGCTGATGTTATATGGGAACCAAACCTTTCACAAGCGGCAGAGACAGGAAACGGTGTATCCGTTCTGCAAAGAGGTACAGGTATAAAATTATTTGTGTCGCCAATATTGGCAAGAAACCAATTTATCAAAGATAATCCGGAAGCAACGGCCAAACTGCTGAAAGCACTGCAGAAAGCCGCAGAGTGGTCGAAGGCAAATCCTGACAAGGCAATAGAAATTACTCATGAAGCTACAGAAGCAACTGTTCCGGGATTAAAAATATTATTAGATGTAGGAGATTTGAATTTGACACTTACTCAGGATAAAATAGATGCTCTTGATAAAGGTGCAAAGGACTCTTATAAATATGGTCTGCTGAAAAAAAATGTTGATATTGCCAAATATATTGATACCTCAATTTTGCAAAAAGCAGGCATTCAATAAATGTTATCTATATACCTAGATGAAAGAAGGGGGAAAGCATGGCAGTCCACAATATTTTTCGGGTAAAAGCGTTATTTAAAAATTTATTTTTAGCCTTAGTGCTGCCCCTGCTTATAATAATTTTATGGCAGATTGCAAGTGATCGCGGTCTTATAAAACCATCGATATTTGCCAGTCCTGAAACTATTACCGTTTCGTTTGATCAAATGGTGGAGAAAGGCAGCTATTTTAAACATGTTACAGCAAGTCTGGGAAGAGTAATTTATGGATATATTATAGGGAGCATGCTTGGTCTTGTGCTTGGCAGCCTGGCGGTATTATTTAAAACCTTCGGCAAAATGGTTGACCCTTTGATAGGCATATTGAGACCGATTCCGGCTATCGCCTGTATTCCCTTTTTTATATTGTGGCTGGGAATAGGTGAGGCATCAAAAATAGGAGTTATTGTAATAGGCGCATTTTGGCCCGTACTGCTCAATACAATGCAGGGAATACGCAGTGCGGATCCGAAACTTCTGGAATTAGCAAAAGCCTTCGGCAAGACGAGAAAAATAATGTTATGCAAAATTATTTTACCTTCGGCCGTTCCGGCGATATTTACCGGACTGCGTTTGGGGATAAGCGGCGCATGGACCTGCGTGGTTGCAGCCGAAATGATCGCTGCTTCGGCCGGAGTGGGATATTTGATATCATATGGACGTGAGCTGGCACAGCCTGGGACATTATTCGTGGGAATTATTTCGATCGCGATAATTGGGCTGATCATAGATATATTAGTTATCAAAATACAGAAAAAAACATTGTATTGGGTGGATCAGGAGGATTAAGAAAGGATAAATCTATGGCTATAAATGTAAAAAATGTGCAAAAATTTTTCATTATTAACGGCAGAAAAATCGAAGTTTTGCATGATATAAATTTTTCTATTGGCGACGGACAGATTATCAGTATAGTTGGGACCAGCGGCTGCGGAAAAAGCACATTGTTAAAAGTTATAGCCGGATTGGAACAAAGCACATCAGGCAGCGTAGAATTAAACGGAAAAAAAATAGATCATCCTTCCGAAAAGGACATAGGTGTAATTTTCCAGGAACCAAGGCTGCTGCCATGGAGTTCGGTCGAAAAAAATATTGAGTTCGGCATATCGCAAACATTGTCAAAATCAGAGAAAAAAAAGATTATCAGGGAACATGTCGATCTGGTAGGACTGACCGGATTTGAAAAAGCACTGCCCAAGCAGCTGTCGGGCGGTATGCAGCAGCGGGTCAGCATAGCGCGTTCTTTGATCAACAGGCCAAATACATTGCTTTTGGATGAACCGTTTGGTGCACTTGATGCATTCACTAAAATAAATATGCAAAAAGAGGTATTGCATATTTGGGAAAAAGAAAAGACTACGCTGATTTTGGTGACACATGATATTGATGAGGCTATATTTATGGGGGATAAGATAGTGGTCTTATCAGCTAAGCCGGGAACCGTAAAAAAAGTTATTTCCGTGGAGCTTCCCAGACCCAGAGACAGAACCAGTGATGATTTTGCCCGTGTACGAAGGCTGGTATATGAACAATTTTTTCCTAAAGAGGAATTGGCCGTGGAATATAATATCTGAACGGCAAAAAATGATCAAAGCAGTAACATTCAAATGATAAAAATTATTTGGCGGGTAATAATGCAATATCAGGTGGGTGGATAATGAGCGTGTAAGTACAAAAATAATATAAAAGAGGTAATTCACCATGGGAAAATTATTTACATCCGAATCAGTTACGGAAGGACATCCTGATAAAATAGCCGACCAGATTTCAGATGCCATATTAGATGCGCTGCTGGAACAGGATCCCTATTCCAGAGTGGCGGCAGAAACTACGGTTGCTACCGGACTGGCTTTGATTGTAGGAGAAATTTCTACGAAAGCATACGTCGATATTGCTAAAATCACCCGTGAAACAATACGCAATATAGGGTACAATAAAAAATCAGACGGATTTAATGCCGATTCGATCGCCGTACTGGTGTCGGTCGACGAGCAGTCACCGGATATCGCTCAAGGAGTCGATAAAGCTCTGGAAACGCGTTCTGAAGAAAATGCATCAGCTTTTGATACAGGTGCGGGCGATCAGGGAATAATTTTCGGTTACGCTACTAATGAAACACCCGAGTATCTGCCGCCGGCGATTACCTTTGCACATCGTCTGGCAAGGCAATTGGCTAAGGTGAGAAAAACGGGTGTTCTGCCATATCTGAAACCTGATGGCAAAACACAGGTGACAGTGGAATTTGATGATGATAATAATGTGAAACGAATTGATACAATAGTATTGTCCACGCAGCATAGTGAAGAAATATCACTTGAACAAATAGAAGCAGATGTAAAAAAATATGTGATTCGGGAGGTAATTCCGGCCAGCCTGCTTGACGGGCAGACAAAATATTTTATCAATCCGACAGGCCGTTTTGTTATAGGCGGACCTCAGGGAGATTCTGGGCTGACCGGGAGAAAAATAATCGTAGATACATACGGAGGAACAAGCCGTCATGGAGGCGGTGCGTTCTCCGGCAAAGACGCGACGAAAGTTGACCGTTCGGCAGCATATGCCGCACGCTGGGTGGCAAAGAATATAGTTGCGTCAGGCATAGCGGATAAAATAGAAATCGAACTGGCATATGCAATAGGAGTTGCCAGACCCGTATCAGTCGCCGTTGAAACTTTTGGAACAGGAAAAATAAGCGACGGGCAGATAGTGGATGTTATAAAAACAGTATTTGATCTGAGACCGGGTGCCATTATCGAAACATTGGAACTGAGAAGACCTATTTACAGACAGACGGCCGCTTACGGCCATTTCGGCAGAAATGATCTGGATCTGCCATGGGAAAGGCTGAACAAAGCTGATGAAATAAAGGCGGCAGTCAGTAAATTATAATAGTAAAAAACCGCAGTAAGGAAATGTAAAAAATTCCCCATAAAATGGATTTTTCTTTTGTCTATTTTATAGGGAGTTTTTGTGTTATAAAAAAATAATTCTATCGGAAAAGTAAAAGAATAAATTCGGGAGTATTTTAGCAGATCAGGAAAAAGGTTATATAAGCTGGAACAGGACGGTGCAGCTTATCATAAAAAAAACCGATCGCATGCAATAAAAAAAACAATTGAATAAATAAATACAGATGACAATATGCCGAAATATTTGCTTTACAATGTTTTTCAGCAGTTATATTATATAAGCATAAATATGAATTGCCCATTTTTATGTTTATATGAATTTGACTAATCCATTTTAAATTTATATAATAACCCTATTGTATAATAAATACAATTTATTTTGGAGGGACTCATATTATGGAAATTTTAGGTTTTATTGTTCTAATCGCCTGTCTCGTTGTCGGTGTGCATTATGGCGGCTTGGGATTGGCGGCAGTATCAGGTATCGGTTTAACTTTTTTCGTCTTTGTCATAGGGCTGGTTCCCGGTAAACCTCCTATTGATGTTATGCTTACCATCATGGCTGTCGTAACATGCTCAGGTTTTTTGCAGGCATCAAAGGGACTGGATGTTATGCTGAAATATGCAGAGAAAATATTGCGTAAGAATCCTCAGAAAGTAACAGTCCTGGCTCCTATTACAACATGGTTTCTTACTGTCTTATGCGGAACAGGTCATGTGGTTTATACGATGTTTCCGATCATTTATGATATTGCCATAAAGCAGAATATACGTCCGGAACGCCCTATGGCTGTGGCTTCCGTTGCTTCACAGATGGGAATATGCGCTTCACCTGCGTCGGTGGCTGTAGTATCAATGGTAGCAATGCTGGCAAATACATCTCATCCTTTGGGGGTTGTGCAGATATTGTCAGTATCGATACCTGCCACTTTTTGCGGAGTAGTTGTGGCCGGATTATGGAGTTTGCATCGCGGCAAGGATTTGGACAAGGATGCGGCATTTCAGGCAAGACTGGCAGATCCGGAGCAGCGTGCTTATATTTATGAAGAGCAGGGTGAATCCATAGCCGAAATGAAACTGCCAAAGACTGCATACAGAGCGACTTTTATTTTTCTGGCGGGCATAGTAGTAATAGCCTTGTTCGGCAGCTTCCCGACAGAACTGCTTCCGTTTGTACCTGACGGAAAAGGTGTATGGCAGCCATTGTCAATGACGCCTACTATTCAGTTGTCTATGCTTGTTATAGCTGCGGTAATCCTCTTGGCGTGCAAGGTCAAGGTAAGTGAGGTTACAAACGGATCGGTATTTAAATCCGGTATGGTGGCTGTTGTTTCTGTGTATGGTGTAGCGTGGATGGCAGAAACCTATTTTGGTGCCTATCTGCCGGGAATGAAAAAAGTATTGGGGGAAGTGGTTCTCCAATATCCATGGACCTATGCGGTAGTATTGTTCTTGATATCAAAACTTGTTAATTCGCAGGCTGCGGCATTGGCTATTGTTGTCCCCATGGCATTGAGTGTAGGTGTAGATCCGCTGATAATCATCTCATTTATTTCGGCTTGTTACGGGTATTTCGTTTTGCCGACATATCCTTCGGATCTGGCTTGCATTGGTTTTGACCGTTCGGGTACTACACGCATCGGCAAGTTTGTAATAAATCATAGCTTTATACTTCCCGGACTTATCGGTATTATTACAGGCAGCTGTGTGGGCTATATAATAGCGCATATACTGTATTGAATTTAATTTTTCGATGACTGACATAAACGCTATTGTGCAATGAAAAACTGCCCCTCGAAAGTCAGATTTCCTAAATCTAACTTTCGAGGGGCAGTTTTTTGTCGATCCGGGAGATTATTTTGCCGATCTAAAACATTCTTTAATATACTTTCGTAATTTGGAAGCCATGTTTTTTTAATTCCTCAGAAATTTTTGCGACATGTTCGCTGTTATGAGTTTCAACGGTTACTTCCAATAATACTTTTTGAAAACTATCCGTAACTTTAGCTTGATTGTGATCAAGATGAATGACATTGGCATCAAGATCTGCCAGAATTTTTGAGATTGCAAGAAGCTGTCCCGGCTTGTCAGGCAGCTGAACGCTGAAACAGAACACACGGCTGCGTGCCACCAATGCTTTATCTATAAGCGCTGAAATTGTAGATATATCGATATTGCCGCCGCTGACTATAGCTGCGACTTTTTTTCCCTTGAAAGATAATTTAGGCAAAGCTGCCAAGGAAAGAACACCTGCTCCCTCAGCTATGAGCTTGTGCTTTTCTATCAAAGAAAGCAGTGCGGACATTATTTCGAATTCCGTGACTGTTATCACATCATCAACATATTTTTTTATGAAGGCGAAGGTAAGATCACCGGGAGTTTTCACTGCTGTGCCTTCTGCCACTGTTTCCACACTGGCAAGTGATACTACTCTGTCTGCTTCTAAAGACGCCTTTATGCAGGCTGCGCCTGCCGGCTCGACCCCAATCACTTTTACATGAGGATTTACAAGCTTTGTTGCCAAAGCTACCCCGCTGGCAAAACCGCCCCCGCCGATCGGAACAAGAATGACATCAACATCCTTCAGGCTGTCTATAATTTCCAGTGCGGTCGTTCCCTGCCCAAGCAAGACCTGCAGATTATTAAAAGGATGAATAAAAACATAACCGTTCTTTTTTTCTAACTCATAAGCTTTTGCACAGGCATCATCGTAGCTGTCGCCGTACAGGATAACCTCTGCTCCGTAAGCACGCGTCGCCTCAACTTTTAGAATCGGTGTCGTGGCGGGCATGACTATTACTGCTTTAATACCTAATTTTTGGGCGGCAAATGCCACTCCCTGCGCATGATTACCAGCAGAAGCAGCAATTACGCCACGTTTTTTCTGCGCGTCAGACAGCTGGCTGATGCAGTTATATGCACCGCGAAGCTTAAACGAACCTGTTTTTTGAAGATTTTCTGGTTTTATATATACATCATTGGATGAAATCTGAGAGAAATATTCACTATAAATAAGATCAGTATGACGGGTTATACCGTCAAGTTGTTTGGCCGCGCGATAAACATCGGCTATTGATGTTTCTGCGACAATTTGTGCAGGCATCTGCACTGTCTCTTTTTTTACTGCTGTTTTTTCCATTATAAAACTCTCCTGCTTCTATATAATATAATTGCCGCTTCAAAGTCGGTAAAATTTATTATAGCTAAAACATAATATATTTGCAATATTACAATCTGTTTTTATAAAATAAAAGAAAATGATCTCAAAAATATTTAATTTATATCCTGCTGATAGGTTTGCCTTGAAATTGTATTGAACATATCCGATTATCCGATATGTTCATGCAAACTTTAAAATAACGCTGAATCTAAAATATGAAATACGTGCATTGCTTTTTAATCGGTTCCCGTATTAATTACAGAGAAAAAGATATAAATATGCAGAAATAATTTTAAAATAAGGCTTGCATTATTGTTTGAAAAGCGATATAATATATTTTGTTTTCAACGGGATGTAGCACAGCTTGGTAGCGCGCATCGTTCGGGACGATGAGGTCGCAGGTTCGAATCCTGTCATCCCGACCATTTTTTTCATTAAGAATTTATTTCATTGATTGGATTAAAAAAAATGAAAAAAGTTCTTTACAAATGGTTTAGAACATGGTAGTATATATTACCGACGGCTGATTCGATTGAAAGGCATAGCATGCTGATGTAGCTCAATTGGCAGAGCAGCTGATTTGTAATCAGCAGGTTGGAGGTTCAAGTCCTCTCGTCAGCTCCAAATTATCGCGGGGTGGAGCAGTTGGTAGCTCGTCGGGCTCATAACCCGAAGGTCAGAGGTTCAAGTCCTCTCCCCGCAACCAATTATGCTGATGTAGCTCAGTCGGCAGAGCGTATCCTTGGTAAGGATAAGGTCACCAGTTCAATCCTGGTCATCAGCTCCATAAAAAAAGAGAATTGCGGCGGCGTAGCTCAGTTGGCTAGAGCATGCGGTTCATACCCGCAGTGTCCGCGGTTCAAATCCGTGCGCCGCCACCAAAGTGCAAGTACAACCCCTTTTATGGGGGTTTTATTTATGTAAGTAAGAAATTAAAGCGGTTTTTAATTGACAGTTATCGCTTGCTATGGTAAAGTTTATTCGGGTATGCAGCCGTAAAATTGCGGCGCTTGATAAATTATCATATGAATTATTATTCGGTAAGGAGTGCATAGGAAATGCGTAATGCAGTTACTTTGGCCTGCACAGTTTGCAAACAGCGTAATTATCAGACCAATAAAAACAAAAAGAACGATCCGGACAGACTGGAAATGAATAAATATTGCAAGTTTTGTCAGAAACATACACCGCATAGAGAAACAAAATAATTTTTATGTTTGAAGATGATGAGTTTTATACTGTATTTATTTTAGGATGTGAATGGATTGACTGATGGGAAAATGACAACTGAGAATGAAAAAAGTAAGAGTTTCAATCTAAAAGAATTTCTAACTGGCGTCAAAGCAGAAATGAAAAGAGTGGTTTGGCCTACTCGTAAGGAATTGTCTTCTTATACAGTCGTTGTATTCATCGCAGTTATATTTGTGTGTGCTCTCATCTGGATATGCGATACCGTTTTCGCCAGGGCTTTAGAAATTATTTTGCGTTGATACCGGGGAGGTGCAGTGAATGTCCATTAATGCGGAAACTGAAAAAAGATGGTATGTCATTCATACCTATTCCGGTTATGAAAACAAAGTAAAGGTTAATCTGGAACGTAAGGTTCATTCCATGGGGATGGAAAGTGAAATATTTAAAATAGTTGTTCCTTTGGAAAATGAAATTGAGAAGAAAAACGGGAAAGAAAAGGTAGTAAGTCATAAAGTCTTTCCGGGATATGTGCTTGTCGAAATGATCGTGAGTGACCGTTCGTGGTACGTAGTAAGAAATACACCGGGAGTTACCGGCTTTGTCGGATCTGGAACGAAACCTATTCCTCTTACTGACGGAGAAGTGAAAAAGATTCTTGGTTCCTGTGGAGAAGATGGAGCTGTTTCGGCGACAGTCAGCATTGATGTAGAAATAGGAGAAAGCGTCCATATTAATTCAGGGGCTTTCGAGAATTTTGCAGCAACTGTTACAGAAATTGATTATAATAAATCAAAAGTGAAAGTTATCGTCGATATGTTTGGCAGGGAAACGACTGTAGAAGTCGGCTTTGACCAAATAGAGAAGATTTAATATATCTCGTTTAAGGAGGTGTTAGATATGCCGAAAAAAGTTGTAAAGATGGTAAAGCTGCAAGTAGCAGCAGGAAAAGCGACTCCTGCTCCTCCGGTTGGTCCTGCATTAGGTCAGGCTGGGGTAAATATTATGGCTTTTGTTAAAGAATTCAATGAACGAACAGCCAAACAGGCCGGTCTTATAATTCCTGTAGAAATCAGTGTGTTTGAAGATCGTTCTTTTACCTTTATCACGAAGACACCGCCAGCTGCAATATTATTAAAAAAAGCTGCTGGGATTGAAAAGGCTTCTGGTGAACCAAACAAAAAGAAAGTAGCTAAGCTGCCTCGCGCAAAAGCTGCAGAAATTGCTGAATCAAAAATGCAGGATTTGAATGCTGCTGATGTTGAAGCAGCAACCCGTATGATAGAAGGCACTGCCCGTAGTATGGGGATTGAAATCGTAGATTGATTTCATAGTACGTGGGAGGCATACCCGTTATAACCACGAAAGGAGAATATTTTATGGCCAAATTTGGCAAAAAATATCAGGATGCAGCAAAACTTATTGAAGATAAGCTTTATGATGCTTCCGAAGCTGTTGAATTAGTTAAAAAAACTGCGACAGCTAAGTTTGATGAAACAATAGAAGCGGCAATACGTTTAGGTGTAGATCCTAAATATGCGGATCAGCAGGTTCGCGGCGCATTAGTTCTGCCGCACGGTACAGGTAAAACTAAAAAGGTTCTCGTTTTTGCTAAAGGTGACAAGGTTAACGAAGCGGAAGCAGCGGGAGCTGATTATGTTGGATCAGATGAGTTTGTTACTAAGATTCAAGGCGGCTGGTATGATTTTGATGTAACAGTTGCGACTCCTGATATGATGGGGGTTGTTGGTCGTTTAGGTAAGATTCTTGGTCCGCGCGGCCTGATGCCTAATCCAAAATTGGGAACTGTTACTATGGATCTTACAAAAGCTATCGGCGAAATAAAAGCCGGTAAGATCGAATATCGTACGGATAAAGCAGGGAATATTCATGTGCCTATCGGAAAAGCTTCTTTTGACAGTGCTAAGTTACTGGAAAATTTCCAGATATTGATTGATACACTGATAAAAGTGAAACCGGCAGCAGCAAAGGGACAATATATGAAATCTGTTACCTTGAGTGCTACTATGGGCCCTGGTGTTCATGTTAATCCGTCTTTGAAAGCAACTAAAGCTGAATAATACATCTTAAGAAACTTAAGACAGCAGGTGCCGCATCGCGGTATAATTGTGATTGCCTGCCGAGGTTTAATGGATTTTTGATATATATGGCAATGCCATTATTCTAAAATGCAGCCTGCGGCAGAAGACCACAGGCTGTTTTGTTATGCAGGCACAATTTTTGAGAGGAGGTGTTTTCATGGCAGTACGTCCAGAAAAACAAGCTATCGTTGCAGAACTTAAGGAAAGCTTTACCAATGCACAGGGGATTGTTCTCACCAGCTATAAAGGTCTCACTGTTGCTCAGGATACAAAGCTTCGTGCAAAAATGCGTGAAGCGGGTGTTGTTTATCATGTTGTAAAAAATACGATGCTCCGTTTTGCGGCTAAGGATCTTGGTTATGAAGATTTGATTCAATATTTGGAAGGTACGACAGCAGTTGCTTATTCCAGTGAAGATGCTATTGCTCCGGCGAAAGTTATTGAAACTTTTATAAAGGAAAACAATCTGGCAACAACAGAAACTTTAACTGTTAAAGCCGGTGTTGTTGACGGTAAGGTTATTAATGCTGAAGGCGTTAAGGCTTTGGCTTCTCTGCCTTCCCGCGAAGTCCTCATTGCCAAATTGCTTGGCAGTATGCAGGCTCCTGTTTCCGGTGTGGTCAATGTACTTCAGGGCACGATCCGCAATGCTGTTTATGTGCTTGAAGCGATTCGTAAACAGAAAGAATCAGCCTAAGCTATATATTATATAATAAAACGACATTCAATTTTGGAGGAATATTAAAATGACTAAAGAAGAAATTATGCAAGCCATTGAAGAAATGACTGTTCTTGAATTATCTGAACTTGTAAAAGCTATGGAAGAAAAATTCGGTGTTAGTGCAGCTGCTCCTGTTGCTGTTGCTGCTGCTCCTGCCGCTGGCGGCGCTGCTGCTGAAGAAAAAACCGAATTTGATGTAATCCTTGCATCTGCTGGCGCAAGCAAAATCAACGTTATCAAAGCTGTTCGTGAAATAACCGGACTTGGTTTGAAAGAAGCTAAGGCTTTAGTTGATGGTGCTCCTGCTCCTATCAAAGAAAAAGTAGCTAAAGATGAAGCTGATACTGTTAAAACTAAATTAGAAGAAGCTGGCGCAACTGTAGAAGTAAAATAATTTTATTTCTCTTTGGACAGAGCATAAAGGATCAATAATAATATTTAAGCAGTATCATCTGCAGTGCAATGCTGCAGATGATACTGCTTTTTTGATTTTTCAGATGAAATTATTTAAAGGTAAATTATTGTGCCAGTACTTCATTCATGCTGCCGGTGCGATAGCCGGCAAGATCCAGTGTAACAAACTTAAATCCCAGTTTTTTCAAAGCGTTGCATATATACTGAGCATTTTCAGGTATGGCAAGAATGGGAATATCAGCCTGAGAAACCTCGATGCGGGCCAAATTATCATGATGTCGGACTCGGATTTGCCCGCTGCAAAATTTTTTTACTATCTTTTCTGCCTGTTCAATTTGATTCAGACGTTCCTTTGTGACAGTCAGACCATAAGCTATTCGGGATGATAAGCAGGCTGCACTGGGTTTATTCCATGTAGGCAAACCCCATTCTTTAGAAATTTCCCGTATTTCTGCTTTGGTCAAGCCGGCTTCCAGCAGAGGACTGCATACACCTTCCATTTCGGCTATTGCCTTCATGCCCGGACGATAATCCATGCAATCATCAGCGTTAGCACCGTCCAGCACCCATGTATAACCGTGTTCTATCCCCCATTGGTGCAGGGCATTAAAGCGGGTTTTTTTGCAATAATAGCAGCGATTTTTAGTGTTGGCTGCAAACTCGGTATTCGCCAATTCATCGATAGGCAGTAAAATATGTTGTATTCCTAATTGATTGGCTATTCGTACCGCCTCCTCTTTTTCTGATACAGGCAGTGTAGCCGAATACGCAGTTGCGGCTATTGCTTTCTTTCCCAGACTGCGAGAGGCTGCAGCCGTTAAAAAAGTGCTGTCCACACCGGCAGAAAAACCTACGACTGCACTGTCAAGATCAGTCAATAATTTTATTAAGTGATCCAATTTGGACTGAAGTTCAATATTCATAGTTTATAACCTCTTTTTCATATTTTCGGGATGAATAAATATTATTCGAGCATAATAGTCATTTTTCAGAGTCTTTGTTAGTTTTTTCACTGCCAAGATATACTCTTAGAACATTAGGAATTTCAAGATCTCTATGTCCTATGCCATAACCGATCTTGCTTACTGAAAAGGTCATGTTGTCGGTGAAGGTACTGACATTTGCCGCCAAAATAGCGGCGCCGGTCGGTGTAGTAGTTTCAAACGGGACTATGCCTGTCTTAATGGGAATATCCTTTAAGATTTCAATTGTAGCCGGTGCAGGAATAGGAATAATGCCGTGAGCACATTTTACAAATCCTCCGCCCAGCTGAACGGCTGAAGCGATGATCTTGTCTGCTTTTAAAAAGTCCAGGCATATAGCGGCTCCGGTAATGTCAATAATTGAATCTACTGCGCCAACTTCATGGAAATGAACTTCATCCAAAGAACTGCCATGAACTTTTGCCTCGGCCTCCGCGATCTTCATAAAAATATCTAAGCTTGTTTTTTTGACAGAAGCATTTAAACTGCTCTTGTTGATGATATTTTCAATATCCTTCAAATTTCTATGATCATGATGCCCCTGTTTGTGATCATGACTCATATCGGGCTGCTTTTGAGTATTATGTCCGTGGCTGCCAATGGTTTCCTGCTTTAAAACTACATCAACTCTGGTGCCGTTGATACCAGCTTTCTTGTCTTTTTTTATCTTCAGTTCGTACTCAGCAGCCAGATTGAGTTTAGATAATTCCTGTCTCAAGTAATTTTCATCTACACCTAAATCAAGCAATGCGCCAATATTCATATCACCACTGATACCGCAAAAACAATCATAATATAAAACTTTCATAAATTTTCTCTCCAATTTCTGGCTGTTAGTAAGTAAAATCAATGAGCTGTGTCTTTCTTCTGCATGGCAATCCTTATAGCCATTACTGAAAAATAACTGCCGTTTGATCTCATTTTTTCATAATAAGAGTAACACTTGGAGTCAACACCAAGTCAAGTGTTTTTTTTACACGGTGAAATCCTGGTTATATATAAAATATATTATAATTAATTGTCGTTATCTGTCCGGTACATATTTTTAAAAAATTGCTAAGACCAGTCCTCCGCAAGCAATAAGTAAGATGCCTAAGCCATGAATCAGACTTATTTTCTCCTGAAAAATCAACATGGCCAATAGAACAGAAAAAACTACACTTAGTTTATCTATCGGAGCTACCTGAGAAATTTTTCCGACTTTTAATGCCAAAAAATAGAACAGCCAGGATGTTGCTCCGGCAATTCCGCTCAAACATATGAACAGCAGTGCTTTTCGATCAGCAAAAACATCAGGAATATGTTGCAGGCTGCCTTGTAAAGCAGTAACGCCTATCAAAAATAATGCCATAATTATAGAGCGCACTGCCGTTGCTGCATTGCTGTCGATTCCCTGTAAGCCCACCTTGCCAAAAATAGAAACCAGCGCGGCACTAAGTGCCGAAAGCAATGCATAAAAGAGCCAACTTTCCAATTCTATTACCTCCAGATATGTATGTTCACATATTTTATCAATCTAACAATATATAATAGTACCACAGATCACAAAAAATATTAAAGGTTGATTGTAAAATGAAAATGAACAGTTAGCAAAAAGTCCACAGTGACTTTTCTTTAAATGGTAAAATGGAGTTCTCACAGCACCATTAACCAAAGAGGAGACAATCACTATGGACTGCCATAATTATATCACAGTATTCCCTGAACGAAAACGTGGTCAGCACTTGGGACGGGAAGAACGCGGAGCGATCCAGCAACTAAACAAGCAAGGATACTCTCTGCGGGCAATCGCCCGAGAAATCAACTGTTCGCCAAGTACTATCATGTATGAATTGCGCCGCGGTACACCGCTGCGCAAAAGCCATAGAGGACGTGCACCGGAGTACAGCGCCAAACGAGGTCTTGCAGTATATGAAATGAATCGAATGAAGTGCAAAAGGCCGCATTATATCACACATTGCTCAGATTTTGTTAAGTGGGTGGTTGCGCAAGTCAGGGCAAAAAAGTGGTCGTTAGACGCTTGCGTCGGTCATGCGCGCCTGCACCAGCTCTTTGCTGATAAAGAAATGGTATGCACGAAGACCCTATATAACGAAATGGCTGCTGGTAATTTGCCGCTATCGCTGTTCGAGCTGCCTGAAATTCTAAAGCGAAAGCAAAACAAAAAAGGAACCCGAAAGCATAAACGTCTGAAAGGTCGCAGCATTGACGAACGTCCTGACATCGTAGATTTACGCACGGAATTCGGCCATTGGGAAGCTGACACGGTGATTGGCAGAAAAAAAGTCAGAGAAGCTGCTGTTTTAACTCTGATTGAGCGTGTTACAAACAATTACCTGGCTATTCGCATTCCTGGTAAAAACAGTGAGTCTGTCATGGCTGCGATGAAAGAACTACACGCTGAATATGGTGAGCGTTTCAGTTCTGTTTTCAAAACCATTACAACCGATAATGGCTCTGAATTCGAGGAATTTTCCAAGATTGAAGCCTGGGGTTCCAGTGTTTATTATGCACATCCTTACTCCTCTTGGGAGCGACCAGTAAATGAACGGCACAACGGCTTCTTGCGTCAATATATTCCAAAGGGCGTTTCGATTGAGAAATATACTTATGAAGATATATTACACTTTGCCGATGAATTGAATAGCCGTCCGCGCAAGCGACTTGCCTACCAGACACCGGAAGAATTGTTCGACGCTTTTCTCGATAAACTTTATATTGCCTGAGATCATCGGCATTTTACCAAAGTGTTCAATTTGCTATTGCAATTTACGAAAAAATATTAAAGTATCTACAAACGATTTATATCAAAATATTATTTAAAAAATTCTGTGCTGGATATTTTCGATCTTGGAATAAGATATGGGATAAAATAAACTGCGATGGCTAAGCAGCAAGTATATGGAACCTAATGAAAATATAATATTGCGCTAATACTGGGGATTTGCTATTATAATATCAGTGTGAATTTCTTAGTGCACTTCATTATTTATTCAGGATCCCGTAGGAAAATTTTTTTATTGTGGAGGAATACCAATGAAAAAGATAGTGGGAAAGACAGCTTGGCTGATATTTGTTTTGGTGATAGCATTTGCTTCAACAGCGGCAGCCGCCAGTAAAGATGCACAACGAGATGAATTGCGGCAGAAAACGGCAGCAACGCTGGATGCGCTTTATAAAGAACAGCCTAAGGCACAATCGGTCATCGAACATGCGGCTGGTTATGCGGTGTTCAACAGTACCGGTTTGAAATTGGGACTTTTGGGCAGCGCTCACGGACGGGGAATGGCTGTAAATAACAGCAGCGGACAGGAAATATTCATGCGTATGCAGGAATATCAGGCTGGATTGGGATTGGGAGTCAAGGAGTATGCAGTGATTTTTGTTTTTGCAAATGAAGATGCATGGAACACCTTTGTGGAAAAAGGATGGTCCTTCGGTGCACAGGCAACAGCGGCTGCCAATGACGGGGTAAGCGGCGATTCTTTGGAAGGCGCAGTGATGGTGTCTCCGGGAGTATGGATATATCAGATGACTACAAAGGGCCTGGCCGTGGAAGTTGCAGTAAAAGGGACAAATTATTACAAAGACAAGAATCTTAACTGAACAGCAAGGGCGCTTTTTGCAGTCGATGAAGCCTACCCTTGTCAGCTGATTGCCAAGCCGCCATTCAGGCGGCTTTTTTGTCTTAAAGTAGAAATGTTAATAGTTGATCAGATTTTAAGAACTGAGTGCAGCTTGTACAATTCTGCTTATATTGTCCGTTAAATCAGACCGCATAGGAGGTAGTTGATGAAAATGAATGAGCTTATAGAGCAGAAGCTGCAGCAGCTGCCCCAAAGTCCCGGTGTATATATCATGAAGGACGCCAATAAGAGAATAATATATGTGGGCAAGGCAATTGTTCTGAAGAATAGGGTACGGCAGTATTTTCAGAGCAATAAAAATCATTCTGCCAAAGTAATTTCAATGGTAAATAGAATAGCCGATTTTGAAACAATAATGACAGGATCTGAGATCGAAGCCTTGATTTTGGAATGCAACCTTATAAAAAAGCATCATCCGCGGTACAATATCAGTCTGCGTGATGATAAAACATATCCCTATTTGAAGGTCACTCTTTTAGAAGATTTTCCAAGAGTAATAGTGACAAGACATATAAAAAAGGATGGTTCGCGTTATTTCGGACCATATACAAATGTTGGCGCGGTTAAGGAGAGCTTGAAACTTTTGAGGAAATCCTTTCCGCTGCGCACCTGTAAGAATATGAATGTGGATCGGCCTTGTCTGGAATATCATATAAAAAGATGCTTTGCGCCATGTGTGGGGAAAATAGGCAAGAAAGCATATGCTGAAATGGTCAATTCTGTAGTGCTTTTTCTGGACGGGAAAAATGATATCCTTGAAAAATCACTGCAGCAGCAAATGGAAAAAGCAGCCGCAAATCTTCAGTTTGAAATGGCGGCATCATTGCGTGATCAGCTTGCATCTGTCAGAAAAACAATTGAAAAACAAAAAATAATGACGGGGGAAGGAAATCAGGATGCCATCGGTATGGCTCGTTCTGGCCGCGGGGCATGCATACAGGTTTTTTATATCAGAAATGGGAAGATGACGGGCCGCAGTCATTTTATACTTAAAAACAGTGAAGAGGAAACAGACGAGGATGTTCTTACCGCATTCCTGCAGCAATATTACAATCAGACATCCTCACTGCCCAGAGAAGTATTGCTGCCGTGCGGTATAAAGGAACAATCGCTGCTGGAAAGCTGGCTGACAAAAGAATATGGTTCAAAGGTGGAAGTGAATATCCCCCAGAGGGGAGTAAAAAAAGATATAATAAAAATGGCCGAAGAAAATGCAGAAAAATATCTTAAAGATGAAGAAGAAAGAATTTTGCGTGAAGATGCCAAAACTATGGGGGCTGTAAAAGAACTGGGAAAATATCTGCGCCTGGTGCATCTGCCAAAAAGAATGGAATGTTTTGATATATCACATATACAAGGTTCGGAAACTGTAGCATCTATGGTGGTTTTTGAAAACGGTGAGGCTAAAAAATCAGATTACAGACGGTTTAAAATAAAATCCACGGAAGGAAAACCAGACGATTTTATGTCCATGCGTGAAGTCACAAAACGACGTTATGAAAAGCTTGATGAAGGGGAAATGCCAGATCTTATAATAATAGACGGCGGCAAAGGGCAGCTGAGTTCGGCACTTGAGATAATAAGAGGAGCAGGTCATCTGACTGTGCCGGTCGTGGGACTTGCCAAGCAGTTCGAGTACATTTTTACAGAAGGGGAGAGTGATCCGGTCATTCTGCCTCGCCGCAGCGATGCACTTTATCTGGTGCAGCGAATACGTGATGAAGCGCATCGGTTTGCTATTACTTATCATCGGAAACTGCGCGGCAAGAGAAATATGGTTTCCATTCTTGACCATATTGACGGCATAGGTCCCAAACGACGCAAGCTTTTGTGGGATCATTTTGGCAGGCTGGATAAAATAAAGTCAGCTTCTGTGGAGGAAATGGCAGCCGTAAGGGGAATGACTAAACCGACAGCACAGGCTGTATATAATTTTTTTGCGGCACAGGAATCATTTGTGCATTAGAAGTGACACCTGATGTTGTGTTTATAAATAAATTGCTTTACAATAAATATATTATATTGAATTGCATATATTATTAACGAAGGGTGTCGGAAAATGAAATTTATTGATTTACATGTTCATTCTACTATGTCAGATGGTTCATACACACCGCGGGAATTAGTACAATTGGCAAAAAAACGCGGTGTATCGGCGATTACTTTGTCTGATCATGATACTATAGATGGAATTAATGAAGCTGCGCAGGAAGCTCTGTGTTCAGGAGTAGAATTTATTCCGGGAATGGAGGTTTCTATAGATTACAGAAATAGAAAACTTCATGCCGTGGCACTTGGCTTTGATTATAACCATCCTGCTTTTAAGAGCTTATATAAAAATATTCGTGCACATAAGGAAAATCAGATGGAACGGGTGATCGATCGCATACGGGAAAAAGGAGTAGATATAAGTCTGGAAAAAGTCAGACCTTTCGTGTACGGTGAAAAGATGGAGCGCTATGCTATAATGCGCTATATGACGACCTTGCATTTGACCGATACCATGCAGGAACTTTGGGACACATACCTGAACCCGACAATACAGGAGCTGGGTCTGAACAAAAATATCGGCATTGCCGAAGCTGCGGAGGGAATACATCAAGCCGGCGGGGTGCTTTCGCTTGCTCATTTTCATAAATTGATAGGCCTTATGGGGATGAGCCGCCGTGAGCAGGAAAATGCCATTGCTGAGCTTCACGGTATGGGGCTTGATGGGATGGAGCAATATTATACAAATTACAGTGAGGATGACAAAGCTTTTGCTGCGGCTATGATCGAAAAATATGATTTATTACCAACGGGCGGCAGTGATTTTCACGGTAAAAACCGTATAGGTGTGGAATTGGGTACGGGAACGGACGATAACCTTTGTATTCCGTACGAATTATATGAAAATATATTGAGGCACTGCGGAAAACACTGACAGTCCCGGTAAATGAAGCTTAATATTATAGAGTTATGAGGTTGGTGGATATGGAGAGTTTGTTGCAGCAGATACAGCCGGTTGTACAAAAAACGGCTCAGGCTATAGCGGAAGTTATCGGACTTGAAGTTGAGGTAGCCGATAAGAATTTTATACGTATTGCCGGTACCGGTAAATACAGCGAAAACTGCGGTGAATTGATGAATGCCGGATTTGTGTATGATCATGTATTGCAAACCGGAAAAATGATAATGATAGAGCATCCCGGTTTTCATATATTATGCAAACCCTGTCCGAATTACCAGAATTGTCCGGAGTATACGGAGCTTGCCGCACCGATAATTTTCAACGGAGAAACTGTCGGCGTCATCGGTTTGGTCAGTTTTGATGAAAAACAGACAAGGCATTTTGTGGAGAATAAGCCGTGGATGGTGCAATTCATCGGCAAAATGGCAGAGCTTATAACCGGAAATATTGCTGAAGTGGCGGAAGAAGAACAGGTCAGCAAGAATAAAAAATATAGTGAACTCAATCTTGGTGATTTGGAAAGACGTACGATACAAAAAGCACTGGAGGAAGTGGCGGGAGAAGTGCGCAAGGCAGAAAAAGCCGCAAAAATGCTTGGTATAAGCAGAGCCACTTTGTACAGAAAGATACAGGAATATGATTTGACGGATTGAGAATAAATTGCATATTGACATTTGTTTCAAAATAAGATAACATTAGTCTCATAAAGAGATTAGACTAATGGCAGAGTCGCCTGGAAAATAAAATTTTCCGGGCGTTTTTTCATTAAAAGGAGGATATTCTATAAATGCAGTTGACAGCATTTACCAAAGACATAAAAAATATTAACAGCATTGATTTTTTAAACAGAGAGCATGCCGATAAGGTTCTGGCCTTTCATAAATCTTTTCCGATGTATAAGGAAACTCCGCTCGTCGAACTAAAAGAAATGGCAGCTTTGCTTGGGATAAAAAACTTTTTTGTAAAAGATGAGTCTTACAGGTTTGGGCTCAACGCTTTTAAAGTACTTGGCGGCAGTTTTGCCATTGGCAGCTATATTGCCAAAAAGCTTGGAATGGATATAAGTGAATTGTCCTTTGAGAAAATGATATCACCGGAAATAAAGGGAAAGCTGGGCAGTATAACTTTCGTAACAGCGACAGACGGCAATCACGGCAGAGGTGTAGCGTGGACGGCAAGGCAGCTCGGTCAGAAAGCCGTCGTTTATATGCCGAAGGGCAGCAGTAAAGAGCGTTTTGAAAATATAAAAGCAGAAGGGGCAGATGTGACGATCACGGATCTTAATTATGATGATGCCGTGCGTCTGGCCAATTCACATGCCGATGAATATGGATGGGTAATGGTGCAGGATACCTCGTGGAAGGGATATCAGGACATACCAAAGTGGATAATTCAAGGGTACGGCACAATGGCGCTGGAAGCTTATAAGCAGCTGCCGGAAAAACCTACGCATATTTTTATTCAGGCCGGCGTGGGAGCTTTGGCAGGAGCCGTGACAGGATTTTTTGCCAATGTCTGCAAGGGGAAGGAAAAGCCGATAGTTACAATCGTAGAACCGGATACTGCCGCATGTATTTTTGATACGGCAAAGGCTGATGACGGCAGGCTGCATTTTGTGGGCGGCAGCATGAATACGATGATGGCGGGGCTGGCTTGCGGAGAACCGTGTGATATAGGCTGGAAAGTATTGGCAGGCTATGCTGATTTTGCCATAGCCTGTGCCGATAATGTATCGGCGAAAGGTATGAGAGCACTGGGGGCTCCTCTTGCCGGTGATAAACGCATAATTTCCGGTGAAAGCGGAGCAGCGCCGAGCGGTGCTGTTATGGAACTTTTAATGAAACCCGAATATGCGCAATTGTGCGGAAGAATAGGGCTCAATCAAAATTCAGTGGTTCTGTGCTTCAGTACGGAAGGTGCTACCGATAAAAAAAATTATCAGTCAATTGTATGGGACGGCAAAGAAGCGAGCTGTACAGAGTAAAGATAAAAACAAAGGGGAAAAGATCATGCTGGAACAAGAACGCAGCGGTGAAGTAATCGATCTCTGCCGCACGCTTATTAAAAATAAAAGTTATTCGGGAGAAGAAGATAAAGTCGCGCAGGTTTTGCGAGGCTATATGGAAAAAGCCCATTTTGATGATGTGCAGACAGATAAATACGGCAATATAATAGGACATATAAAGGGCAGGAAAAAAGGGCCGAAAGTGCTGTTTGACGGACATATGGACACTGTGCCCGTGGAAGATGAAACAAAATGGCAGTATCCCCCTTTTGCGGCTGAGATTCATGGCGATAAGATATATGGACGAGGTGCTTCCGATATGAAAGGAGCTGCTGCGGCAATGGTTGCTGCCGCAGGTTTTTTTGCTGAGGATTCGGACAGAGACTTTGCCGGTGATATTTATTTTGCGGGAGTTGTTCATGAAGAATGTTTTGAGGGAGTGGCTGCCAGAGAAATAAGCCGGATAGTGAAGCCTGATTATGTGGTAATCGGTGAAGCTTCAAATCTGAATTTGAAAATAGGACAAAGAGGCCGGGCAGAAATCGTGCTGGAGTCTTTCGGTAAAGCATGTCACTCGGCCAATCCGGAAAAAGGAATAAATGCTGTATATAAAATATGCCGTGCCATAGAAATGCTCAAAAAGGTAAAGCCACGGCATCATGCTGTTCTGGGAGATGGGATTCTGGAACTGACGGATATAAAATCAGCTCCCTATCCGGGTGCATCTGTTGTTCCTGAATATTGCAGAGCGACCTATGACAGACGGCTGCTGACCGGTGAAAATAAAGAATCGGTTATGGAACCGCTGAAAAATGCGCTGACGGAAATAATGCGCGAGGATAAAGATGCGCAATACAAAATCTCTTATGCGGTCGGTCAGGAAAAATGTTATACGGGCAATTGCATCATTGGTGAAAGATTTTTTCCGGGATGGCTTTATAAAGAAGATGATGAATTTATCGAAAATATAATTGCGGAACTGAACGCAGCCGGTTTTTCACCGGAGATCACTCAGTATAATTTCTGCACAAACGGCAGTCATTATGCTGGTGAAGCGGGTATAAAGACCATAGGTATGGGACCGTCAAAAGAAAATATAGCGCACACTGTCGATGAGTATATTGAAATAGATCAGCTGATAAAGGTAACAGAATGTTATAATGCTATCATGAAAGCGTTGCTGAAGTAAGTGAAAAATTCAATTTATGATGACGGGGACTTATTATGGAACTTATTATTGAGAATGGAATTCTTGTCACGGGACGCGATATATTCAAAGCGGATATAATGCTGAAAAACGGAAAAATCGCAGCCATCGGCAGCGATTTTGCAGAACAGCCGGGAGAAAGGATCAATGCCGACGGAAAATATATAATGCCAGGGGCTGTCGACGTGCATACACATATAGATTTGCAGGCCGGGGATTATCATACAAGTGACGATTTTTTTACGGGAACGCGTGCGGCTCTCTGCGGTGGGACGACTACCGTCGTTGAGCATCTGGCTTTTGGACCTGAAGGATGCTCTCTGCGCAGCAGGATAAATGAATATAAGACAGCCGCAAAAGACAAGGCTGTAAGCGATTATGGCCTGCATGGCGTTATTCAGCATGTTGATGCCGATATACTGCGGGAGATGGGCGAACTGGCAGCTGAGGGGATTTCCAGCTTTAAAATATATATGACATATGATTTCGCACTTGCCGATGCAGATATTCTGCGTGTCCTGGAAAAGGGCGGAGAGCTTGGTACTGTGACCGCTGTGCATTGTGAGAATGATTCGATAATAAATTATCTGCGCGGACGTTTTGCTGCCGAAAATAAAAAAACACCGTTTTACCATGCATTGAGCAGACCTGCCGAATGTGAAACGGAAGCTGTATGCCGAGTACTGCGCCTTGCACATATGGCAGGAGATGCACCGATCTACATAGTCCATTTGTCCACAGAGGGCGGTTTGAATGCTGTCAGAGAGGCAAGGGCGAGAGGACAAAGAAATATTTATACGGAAACCTGTCCGCAGTATTTGCTGCTTGATGAGAATTGCTACAGCAACAGGGATGCGGTAAAATACATTATGTCGCCGCCTCTGCGAAAGGCAGCAGATCAAGCGGCTTTGTGGAAAGGATTGTCTGACGGCAGTATTGATATAATAGCCACAGATCATTGTCCGTTTAGTACGGCAGATAAGCTGCGCGGTGAAAGAGATTTTACTGAATGTCCGAATGGTGCGCCCGGTGTGGAAGAAAGAGTCATGGCAATATTTTCCGCAGGAGTGGCGGGCGGAAAGATCACTTTGAATAAATTTGTGGAAACTTTATGCATAAATCCGTCACGTATTTACGGATTATATCCGCGCAAGGGAAATCTGCTGCCCGGCAGTGATGCTGACATCATGATCATAAATGAAAAGGGAGAAACCGATTTCAGCGGTGCAGGACTGCATGGATCTGCCGGTTATTCTCTTTACGGGCAGAAAAAAATGACGGGCCGCATGGATACGGTTATAAGGCGCGGTGATATTGTATATGCCGAAGACAGATTTATTGGACAAAAAGGAACAGGGCTGTTTATAGAAAGAAGGATATGCCGATGACAATAATGCTGACAAATTTAAAAATATTTGACGGCAGCGGTGAAAAACCGTTTGACGGCAATATTTTTATAGAAAATGATAAAATAGTAAAAACAGGCAGTTTTTCTGCAAAGGCTGACGAGCTTATCGATTGTACCGGCTTGTGCGCTGCCCCCGGATTTATCGATACACACAGCCACAGTGATCTGAATGTGTTGATAAAGCCGCAGCTGCTGCCAAAGATAATGCAGGGAATAACAACCGAAGTGCTCGGGCAGGATGGGGTATCGATGGCACCGCTGCCTGTAAAATATATTGATCCGTGGCGAAAAAATCTGGCAGGACTTGATGGTGACAGCAATGAGGTGGACTGGCAGTACGAGACTGCTGAAAATTATTTAAAAATGATAGAGAAAGCACAACCGTCCATCAATGAATGTTATCTTGTCCCGCACGGCAATGTGCGTATGGAGGCAATGGGGCTGATCAACAGGGCACCCGACGCCGAAGAAATGCACAGGATGAAGCAAATCCTGAGACGTGAGCTTGAAGCAGGCGCTTATGGCTTGTCCACGGGATTGATTTATATGCCTTGCGCTTATGCGCCTACTGAAGAATTGATAGAACTTTGTAAAGTGGCAGCTGAGTATGACAGTGTATTTGTCGTACATCAGCGCAGTGAAGCAGACACTATTATAGAATCAATGAGGGAAATAATAGAAATAGGCAGAAAGTCAGGAGTGAGAGTCCATTTTTCTCATTTCAAAGTATGCGGCAAGAAAAACTGGCATTATATTGATGAAATGGTAAAACTGCTGGATGCAGCACAGGCAGAAGGGATAAGAGTATCCTTTGATCAATATCCTTATGTCGCGGGCAGTACGATGCTGGGTGTGATTCTGCCGCCGTGGGTGCATGACGGCGGTACGAATAAGGTTTTGGAAAGATTAAATGATAAAACGGCAAGACAGAGAATGGTTCATGATATAGAAAACGGTATAAGCGGCTGGGATAATTTTATTGATTTTGCCGGAATGGACAATATATATGTCACAAGTGTAAAAACGGAAAAAAATAAGGATGCGGTAGGATTATCCTTGACAGAATTTGCCAAGCTGCGGCATAAGGCTACTTATGATGCTGTTTTTGATCTTTTATATGAGGAAGAAAATGCCGTAGGCATGGTAGATTTTTATGGTACGGAAGAGCATGTAAAGCTGTTTATGCAGCGGCCGGAGATGAACGCGTGCACTGACGGACTGCTTGGCGGCAAACCTCATCCGCGGGCATTCGGAGCTTTTCCACGTGTGCTGGGAAAATATGCGCGTGAAGAAAAATTGATGCCGATGGAAAAGGCAATTTATAAAATGACGAAAAAACCGGCCGCCGCTTTGGGCATCAAAAAACGGGGAGAACTCAAAAGCGGTTTTTATGCCGATATAGTGATCTTTGATGAAAAAACTATTATTGATAAAGGTACATTTATTGAACCTGTCCAATATCCGGCAGGAGTAGAGTATGTTTTTGTAAACGGATGCAAAATGCTGGAAAAAGGAAAATATATCACAGCGCAGAAGCGCTGCGGCAGGGTGCTGTACAGGTAATTATCGCTTTGCCGGCTATGATATGGTGATGTTTATGGAATATCGCAGATATATAGAGAAAGGTCCCATGCCTTCACGACAATCAATGCGTGAATTGCTGAGACGTGCTGTCGATTTTACCTGCCGTGCAGAAGAAGTCGATTTGCTGGACTGTATGGGCAGGGTCACGGCACAGGAGATAAAGACAAAGAGAGAACTGCCAAATGTACCCGTGGGGAAGATGGACGGAATAGGTGTCAGAGCGGATGCTTTTGCCGGAGGGATACCTGATACATCTTCATGGCAGGAAAAAAATGAATATGTGTTCGTTAATACAGGATGCGCTATATTGCCCCCTTATGATACACTGATAATGATAGAGGACGTCGATTTTTCCAAAGGCTATCCGATCATAAAAAAAATACCGCGGGCAGGACAAATGGTGGATCTTCCGGGCAGCGGCATCGGCAGGAATGAAGTCCTGCTGCCCCGTAATATGCAGATAACACCGCCGCTTATGGGACTCATGGCCGCCGGCGGAATCGAAAAAGTTTCGGTAATTGCAAAACCTAAGGTGGCATTCATACCGACCGGTGATGAATTATCTCCCTGGAGAGAAAGCTTTTTGCCTGCGGGTAAAAATATAGAATCAAACAGTGTTATGATATATGGTTTTTTGCAGGAATATAATGCCGAGCCGATAATATTGCCGATCGTTCCAGATGACAGAGATGCACTGCGGAAAGCACTGGAGGAGGCGGCAGAACAGGCCGATATAATTCTCATAAATGCAGGTTCATCAAAAGGAACGAAGGACTTTACACTGGATATATTGGAAAGTGAAGGCCGTGTGCTGGTCTATGAATTGGGGTGCCGCCCGGGCAAGCATTCAAGTTTTTCCTTTTTCCGCGGAAAACCGGTGCTGGGCATGGCCGGGCCGCCTAATGGCGCTGAGCTTGCCGCACGGTTTTATTTAAGTTCACTGATCAGCGTCTATTACGGACAAAAAGAAAAAACGGCGGTTCTTATTACTGCAAAAGCAGATTTTTCTTTTCAGGCCGCCGATGAATTTGATTTTTGTGTACAGGCACACATCTGCAGTAAAAACGGTGAGTATCATGCGGCAATGATAAACCCGAAAGCGGTCACGCGGCCGTTTTTGCTGCAAAAATGCAATTCATATATATATCTGCCGGCAGGACAAAAAATAACAGCCGGTGATAAAATAGAGGCTGAACTGTTGACAGGCGGAGAGGCCATCGATCAGCATTGATTTTCGGTAAAGGATGTTTTTTATGCTGGATAAACTGGGGCGCAGTATAGATTATCTGCGTGTTTCTCTGACAAATAAATGCAATATGCGCTGCCTGTACTGCCGTCCGGCAAAGGAAGGGGACGCTCTCTCTGCTGTGCAGCCGATTCAGTCTGACGATCTTTTATATCTGCTTTCTATTTTTATTGAAACCGGTATAAAAAAAATTCGTCTTACGGGAGGCGAACCGCTTCTTTTTCCTGAAATCATTAATTTTATAAAGTGCCTCGGAACTTTTCCCGATCTTAAAGAAATTGCTATGACGACAAATGGGGTATTGCTGCGAAAAAACAGTGCTGCTCTCATAAACAGCGGACTGAGCAGTATCAACGTCAGCATAGATGCGTTGACACCGGCTGTTTTTTCGGTGATGACACGCGGTGCCGATATAAATGAAGTTATTGAAGGCATCAAGTCGGTACGGAACCATATTTCTGTAAAAATAAACAGCGTTATTATGAAGAATATAAATGAACAGGAAATTATTCCTTTGGCGGATTTTTCACGCGAATATGATATACCGGTGCGTTTTATCGAGCTGATGCCTTTTTCACAGACAAAAGATTATGAAGGAATGTCTGAAGAAAGTATAAAAGGAATAATATCTGATAGATATGGCAGATTGTATGCTGAAAAATCAGGAAAAAGTGCCGCTCATTATTATAACTTCAGCGACAAACGCGGTAAGATCGGTTTTATATCAGCTATGTCGCATAAATTCTGCGGCAGCTGCAATCGTGTCCGGTTAATGGCTGACGGTTGTCTGCGTCCTTGTTTATATTCCGATAAGGAATATGATTTAAAACAAATGCTTAAACAAAATTGTTCAAGCAAAGAAATAACGGCGGCAATAAAAAAAATTATTTATGGGAAACCCGAACAGCACGCTATGCAGAAGAAGATTTTCTTTAATATTAAGCATGGCTTTATGTCGGAAATCGGCGGCTGATCTGTTTATTGTCAGCCGGGACGGAAAGAAATTTACAGATTGACAACTGTCTCAAAATGAGTTATCATATGTCTCATAATATAAAAAAGGCAAGGGAGCCTGCAGATAAGCTTAATAAAGCTGTCTGCAGGCTTTTTATATTGTCTTGGCAAAAAGATTTAAGTCCGAATCAATTGGAGGGAATGACGATGGAGAAATTATTACATCCCGTAGATCAAAAATTGCCTTTGGGGCAGACTTTTTTATACGGCCTGCAGCATGTTTTGGCAATGTATGCAGGTGCTGTGGCAGTGCCGTTGATTCTTGCTAATGCACTGGGACTTGATACGGAACATCTTATTTATTTAATAAATGCAGATTTGTTTACCTGTGGTATAGCCACTTTGATACAGACACTGGGACCGTGCAGGATCGGCAGCAAGCTGCCGATTATTCAGGGAGTGACTTTTGCTGCCGTGACACCGATGATAATGATCGGCAAGAATGGCGGGCTGACGGATATATATGGGGCTGTGATAGTCTCGGGGCTGGTAGTTTTTTTGATCGCACCGTATTTCAGCAGACTGATTCGTTTTTTTCCTCCGGTAGTGACCGGTTCGGTTATTACGATCATTGGTTTATCTCTGCTGCCGGTGGCAGTGAGATGGGCCGGAGGCGGCAATCCGGCAGCCAAAGATTTTGGTGATGTTTCTTCGCTGCTGCTGGCTTTGCTGGTACTGGCTATAGTTATCGGTTTTTATCGCTGTTTCACAGGTTTTTTGCGCAATATTTCAGTCCTGCTGGGACTTGTCGCCGGAACGGTGATAGCAGTATTTTTGGGAAGAACGGATTTTTCCGCTATAGGCAGTGCTGCGTGGGTTGGCATGACTACACCGTTTTCTTTTGGGCTGCCGACCTTTGATATTTCGGCGATAGCCGCTATGATACTGGTCATGCTGGTTGTTATGACAGAAACAACAGGGGATTTTATCGCTGTCGGCGAAATAGTCGATAAAGAGATCGATAAGAAAACATTGACACGCGGTCTCAGGGCGGATGGTTTTTCTACTTTTTTAGGCGGTATATTCAACGCTTTTCCGTATACTGCATTCGCCCAGAATATAGGCTTGATCAGCCTTACCAATGTTAAAAGCCGTTTTGTTGTTGCCGCGTCGGGTGTCATTTTGATAGCATTGGGACTTTTTCCGAAGCTGGCGGCGCTGATTGCTTCAATACCTGCGCCTGTATTGGGCGGTGCGGGGCTGGCAATGTTCGGCATGGTTGCGGCTAACGGCATAAAAACACTCAGCAAGGTCGATTTCAACGGCAATTATAATGTATTGATAATAGGTGTAAGCCTTGCGATGGGACTGATACCTATGGCCATGCCCAATTTTTATTCGCATCTTACAGGGACCATGCAGGTTATTTTTGACAGCGGCATCACAGTGGGAAGTCTGACGGCAATAATCCTGAATGCGGTTTTAAACAAGGGCATTGAAAAGAATGCTGTGCAGGAAAAGGCCGGACAGGCAGAATATAAATAATTTTTAAGGAAAATATAACATATGTTTATTATAGGAAACGGCACCGTAATAACACATGATAATAATACGGTACTGCGGGACGGTGCTGTCGTTACGGCTGGGGATTCCATCATCGACTGCGGAACTCTTGCTCAAATGCGCAGTATATACGATAAAGCCTCCTTCGTAAACGCTGAAGGAGGTTTAATATTACCCGGATTCATTGATGCGCATGAACATATATACAGCATGATGGCCCGCGGCATGGCGGTTGAGCTGCCGAAACGGGCAGACTTGAATACGATATTGCAAAAATTATGGTGGAAACTTGATGCGGCGCTTACCAATGAATTGGTTTATAAAAGTGCTATGGCTGCATATATGGAATTGGTCAAAAACGGTGTTACTACAGTTATTGATCATCATGCCGCATACGGTGAAATTGAGGACAGCTTATCGGCCATTGCTGCTGCTGCCGAAGCATTCTCTGTAAAGTCATGTCTTTGTTATGAGGTATCTGATCGTTCCGGCAGGGATAAAATGAAAAAAGCTGTCAGAGAAAATGAACGTTTTATAAAGAAAACAGAAAAATCTGAGCTGCTGACGGGAATTATGGGACTGCATGCATCCTTTACCCTCTCGGATGAAACATTGCTGTATTGTGCCGAGCACGGCGGTGACGCGGGATATCATGTGCATGTTGCCGAAGGAGAGGCTGATCAGAATGAGTGTTTGGCAAGGCATGGCATGAGAGTAGTCGAACGGTTCGACAAGTTCGACATACTGGGGAAAAAAACTATTGCTGCCCATTGTATTCATGTGAATGAAAAAGAAATGCAGCTGCTGCGGCACAGCGGTACGGCGGTAGTGCACAATGCTCAATCCAACATGAATAATGCGGCGGGCTGTCCGCCGGTCATAAAGATGATGGAGCAGAATATTCTGCTCGGACTGGGTACGGACGGTTATACACATGATATGCTCGAGTCATGGAAAACAGCTTCCCTTTTACAGAAACATGTCCTGAATGATGCGGCTGCAGGGGGCAGGGAACTGTTTGAAGCGATGTTTTACAATAACAGAAAAATTGCCGGGCGTTATTTCAGCAGGGAAACAGGCATCATAAAAAAAGGCGCTGCGGCTGATATTATAATTGCCGATTATAAGCCTCTCACGCCGCTCACTGAGGAAAATGCAGAGGCACATCTGCTTTTTGGCCTTGCCGGCGGAAATATTTCCTTTACAATGACTCAGGGGCGGATAGTGATGAAGAACAGACAGCTGACCGCCTTGGACGAAGAAAAAATAATCGAAAATTGCAGACGGGGAGCGGCAGAGCTTTGGCAAAAGCTTCGCTGAAAGCGGATATGAGTGATAAAATGATACCGGCGGATTTTTCCGTCATGCTGAAAAATATAAGAAATGAATATAATAGTAAAAAGACTGTATATGGTGTGCCCGCAAAAATTATCAGCAGAAAAATATCCTATAAAAATGAATATATGGATATTGAAATGCCCTTCGGTCCGGCGGCGGGGCCGCATACACAGCTGGCGCAGAATATCGCGGCAGGTTATGCCGCGGGAGCGCGGTTCTTTGAACTGAAAACAGTGCAGGTGATCGATGGCGAAGAGCTGCATATAAATAAACCCTGCATAAGTGTGCCTGATGAATGTGAATGCTACAATATCGAATGGTCTACCGAGCTCACAACAGCACAGGCTTTCGCGGAATATGTGAAAGCATATCTGCTTCTGAAATTTATGTCCGTGGAATTTGAACTGGGTCGTCCTGACGGGTTCAGCTTCAATATGAGTGTCGGTTATGATTTGCAGGGAATAAAAAGCAAAAAAGTAGATACCTTTATCGAAAATATGAAAAACGCGGAAAATACTGCTGTTTACAGAGAATGCTGCGCATGCCTGGCAGAAGAGACTGATTCCTTTTCAAAATTTTCATTGACTGATCTTGAACGAATAAAGCCGCAGATAGCCCAATCTATAACAGTATCCACTATGCATGGCTGTCCTGCGGAGGAAATAGAAAAAATAGCTGAATATTTAATGGCGGAAAAGAAGCTGCCTGTATATATCAAATTAAATCCTACATTGAATGGACTGGCAGAAACAAAAAAAATTTTGGCAGACAGAGGATATGCTTATATAAAGCTTATCGAAAGCAATTTTGTCAATGATCTGAGTCAAGACGATGCTGAAGCTATGCTCAGGCGTCTGCTCAAAAAGGCAGAAAAAGCAAAAGGCTTTTTTGGTGTGAAGCTTACAAATACATTACCGGTGGCTGCAGACGGACAGCTGCCCGATAAACAGATGTATCTTTCGGGCAAGCCGCTCTTTCTGTTATCCTTGGCGGCAGCTGAAAAGTTGGCTGAAAAATTTGGGGATGAGCTGCCTGTATCATTTTCGGGAGGATTGGACGGGCATAATATCAGCCAGATATTTGAAACCGGCATTTATCCGCTGACGATGGCCACTGTTTTACTGAAGGGAAAAGGGTATCGCTGTTTATCAGAATATGCCGATCTCTTCGGCAGAATAGAAAAGACTGTGTCCAGACCGCAAAAAGATAAGATCAGTTTTTTGACCGGAATATCTCTGAATGATGCATATTATTGCAAGAAGCAGATGGTCCGCAGTAAAAAGGGGGCAAAACTTCCTCTGCTGAATTGCAAAAATTGCGGCCTTTGTATAACGGTGTGCCCGAACAGAGCAAATATCATGCTTGATGCCGGCGGCAAGAAACAAGTAGTGCATATTGATGCTTTTTGCAATGAGTGCGGCAGCTGTGCAGTATTCTGTCCATATGAAGGTAAACCGTATAGGGCTAAATTTACAGTTTATCACTCATTGAAGGCATATATGACAGGAATAAATGACGGCATGGTTAAGGCAGAAGACGATTGGAAAATAAGGATTATGGCTGCAAAAAAAGAAGATAGCAGAGATCAGGCGGAACTGATCAAAGCCGCAAAGAAAGATATGCGTATGATGCTTTAGAATATGGTGTATATTTGATGTAGTTCATGTTTTACTGAAGAGAGGCCGATTTTTATGAGTGATTTTGATATTGGTAAACCTGTACGGAAAGTAGATAATGACATTAAGCTTTCGGGGCAGGCAAAATATATTGCCGATTTCCATATTGACGGTATGCTTTATGCCAGAACAGTCAGAGCGGATTGTCCGCGCGGCATAATAAAAAGAATAGATATTCCTGTTTTACCGGAAGGATATTTTTCAGTGACTGCCGATGATATCCCCGGTAAAAATATCATAAAATTTTTGACAGATGACTGGCCATTTCTGGCAAAGGACAGAGTGAATTATTTTGGTGAAGCCATACTGCTTATAGTCGGTCCGGATCGCGCAAAACTATTGGAACTGGCTGGCAGGGTATATATAGAGTATGAGATGATACCGGCAATATTAACGATAAAAGATGCTTTGAGCAATAACTTTACGCCGATATTCGGCAGTGATAATAAATTTGCCTCTTATAATTACGAAAAAGGAGATGTGGACAGGGGGTTCTCCGCAGCATTCAAGGTTGTAAGAGAAAAATATTCCACAGGTTACCAGAAACAGGCTTATCTGGAAAATCAGGGAATGATAGCAGTTCCGGAAAATGACGGTAAGATTTCTGTATATGGTTCGATGCAGTGTCCTTATTATGTAAAAAATGCCTTAGTTCAGGCATTGGCAGTCGGCGAAGAAAAAGTCCGCATAGTACAGGCTTTTACAGGAGGCGGCTTTGGGGGCAAGGAGGATTATCCTTCTTTATTGGCCGGGCATGCCGCATTTGCGGCTTTGAAAACGCGGCGTCCCGTAGCCGTACTTTATGAACGCGAGGAAGATACCGCTTATACACCGCGGCGCCATCCGGCAGAGGTAACATTGGAAACGGCTCTGGACAGAGAAGGCAGGATATTGGGCATGAAGGCTGATATAAAGTTAAACGGCGGTGCCTATGCGGGAATATCTGAAGTTGTGCTGCAGCGCAGCATCTATAATATCTGCGGTGTTTATAATATAGAAAATCTGCGTGTGACGGGTGCGGCAGTGGCAACGAATACTGTACCAAACGGTGCTTTTCGTGGATTTGGTGCACCTCAGGTTATTTTTGCCATAGAAATGCATATGGAAAGTCTGGCAAAAATCTTTTCGTACGATGTGCTTGATTATAAAAAACGGCATATGGCAAAACAAGGAGACAGAACGGCAACGAACGGTTTGTTCTATGATGAAATAAAATTGCCGGAAATGATTGAAAAGGCGCAGGAGGTTTCCTTCTATACCTCGAAAAGGGCGGCTTATCAAGCAGACCCGGAATTGCACAAGGGAATAGGCATTTCTCTTTTTTTGCACGGTTGTGGTTTTACGGGCAGCGGTGAACGGGACATAATCAAAGCACAGCTGAAATTGCGCAGAAAGAAAGATTCCAAGAGGGTGGAAATCTTTGCGGCAAATGTCGACATGGGGCAGGGCTTGCAGACAACTTTCCGGAAGATTGCGGCAAGCGTATTGGATATATCTGTCGCTGATGTGATTTTTGCTTATCCGGATACGGACAGAGTACCCGATTCGGGCCCGACTGTAGCATCGCGTTCAATAATGATAGTGGGCCGGCTGCTGCAAAAGGCCGCCGAGCGTCTGAAAAAAAGATGGCAGGAAAATAACGATATCGAAATAATACAGGACTATGAAGCACCGGAGCGGATAAAGTGGAAGGGCGGAGAATCGTCGGGGGATGCCTATCCCGCTTATTCGTGGGGAGTAAATGTTGTAGAGGTAGAAATCGATCCGCTGACATGTGAGACCTCCGTGACAGGTGCATGGTCTGTTTTTGATATCGGACAGCCGATTGATGAAATGATCGTCGAGGGACAGATACAGGGCGGTATGTTTCAGGGGTTGGGCTATGCAGCAATGGAAGTTATGGCAAATGACGAAAACGGAAGATCACGTCAGAATAATCTGACCAACTATACGATTCCCACGGCTATGGATTTTGCTCCGATAGAAAATCATCTTATGAAAACTTACTATGAAGACGGGCCGTTCGGCGCAAAGGGGGCGGGAGAGCTTACACTGCTGGGGGCAGCTCCGGCGTACGCTTCTGCTGTTGGACAGGCTATGAACATCCATATCGCAAAACTTCCGGTTACTCCCGAATATATTATGAGGGAGGCATCGGAAAATGAGTGAAATAAAGTTTCTTTTGAATGGCGGAAATATATCGGTGAATATAGATCCGACGATGCGGCTGCTGGATGTCCTGCGTGATATTCTCGGGCTGACAGGACCAAAGGAAGGATGCGGTGAAGGTGAATGCGGGGCATGCTCTGTACTTGTCGATCATAAATTGGTGAACAGTTGCATAATGCCGGCGGGAAATGTCGCGGGGCATGAGGTACTCACCATCGAAGGTTTCAGCGGTGAAATGCGTTATAAAAAGCTGGCGGATGCTTTTGCAGGAGCAGGTGCCGTGCAGTGCGGCTTTTGCACGCCAGGAATGATTTTAGCTGCCGAGGCTCTTTTGAACAAAGTGCCTCATCCTGATGAATCGCAGATCAGGAGGGCAATATCAGGAAATTTATGCCGCTGCACCGGTTATAATATGATCGTACAGGCGATCAGAACGGCAGCAAGGGAGGGCGCAGGATTATGGTAGAATCTTTTTTTCCGGATAATCTGGAAAAAGCATTGGAACTGCGTCAGAAAAAAGAAATACGCCCTATTGCCGGCGGTACTGATCTTATGGTCCGCTGGCGTCGTCCTGCCGGTATTTTACCGGCTTTTTCCGGTGATATGCTGTTCACGAAAAATATTGCCGAAATGAATATTCTGCAGAAAAAAGATACATGTCTGTATATAGGTGCTAATACGACATTGGCGCAATTGATCGAATGGAAATGGACGCCACGCCTTTTGCGGCTGGCACTGCTGGAAATGGCTGCTCCTGCGGTACGCAATGTAGGGACGATCGCAGGCAATATCTGCAATGCCTCTCCGGCCGGTGACACACTGCCGCCATTATATGCACTTGACGCAGTTGTATGTCTGCAGGGAGCGGCGGGAATACGTGAATTACCGGTCAGCAGTTTTATCACGGGACCGGGCAGGACCGTATTAAAAAGAGACGAATTACTTATAGGTATAAAGCTGTTTTTTCCGGCTCCTGACAATGATATGGTTTTTTATAAAAAAGTTGCTGTGCGCAGGGCCGCGGCGATAGCCAAAATATCGCTGGCAATGAGAAGCAGCAAAAAGAACGGTTATGTTAAAACAATAGCTGTTGCCATAGGTGCTGTGGGACCAACCGTTGTCAGACTGCCGGAAATCGAACGGCTGGCGGAGGGAAAGGCAGTATTGAATGCCGAATTGCTTAAAACCATTTACGGCGAATATGATAAGTTCATACAGCCTATAGATGATGTACGGTCCACGGCGGATTACCGCAGACAGACGGCCAGAAATCTGCTGCATCATGTGTATGATAACTGCATAAAATGGAATTAAAAGGAGCATGTGATGTTTTTTCTAAAAGTTAACGGAAACAATGTTAAATGTGAATCGGATAAAAAACTTATAGATTTCCTGCGTGATGATCTCCGTATCACCTCAGTTAAAAATGGCTGCGGTGCGGGGATATGCGGAACATGCACGGTCTTGGCAAACGGGAAAAAGATAAAATCCTGCGTGCTGAAACTTTCTCAGCTGAATAACGCGGAAGTTGTGACAGTGGAGGGTCTGACACAACGGGAAAAAGATGTATATGCGTATTCTTTTGCCCAGTGCGGCGCAGTACAGTGTGGTTTTTGCATCCCGGGTATGGTTATATCGGCTAAGAGTCTGCTTGATAAAAATCTTGCACCTACAGTGCCGGAAATAAAAAAAGCAATTAACGGCAACTTGTGCAGGTGTACGGGCTATATAAAAATCGAAAAAGCGATTATGATGGCCGCCGAGTTTTTTCGTGAACAAAAGCAATTGCCGGAACCACAGCAGAAAGCCTTTCTCAATACAGCTTTTCAACGTGTTGATGCATATCAGAAGGTCTTGGGAGAGGGAAAATTCGCGGATGATGTTGTTCTGCCTGGGATGGCGTATGCAAAAGCATTGCGTTCGGCCTATCCGCGTGCAGTTGTAAATAAGATAGATACAACAGAAGCACTAAAACATAAAAGCTGTATAAAAATCCTCAAAGCCGGTGATGTTCCCAATAATAAAATCGGACATATAGTGCAGGACTGGGACGTCATGATAGCGGAAGGAGATACTACAAGGTATATCGGCGATGCATTGGCACTTGTGGTTGCCGGTACGAAGGAAGCACTTGACGAAATAATCGGACTGATCAATGTTGACTATACCGTTCTGGAACCTGTTATATCACCGCAGGATGCTTTAAGGGCAGAGGCACCCTTGATTCATTCCACAGGAAATATAATGAGCAAGGAGCATTTAAAACGCGGCGATGTGCCCGGGGCGCTGAAAGAATCCAAATATGTGATAACAAAAAAATATCATACTCCGTTCAATGATCACGCATTCATGGAACCGGAATGCGCCATCGCCATGCCGGAAGGAGAAGACGGCCTTTTGCTCTATACGGGCGGACAGTCCGTGTATGACGAACAGCGGGAAATATCGAATATGCTTCGCATTTCTCCTGAAAAGGTGCACTGCCACTCTATGCTGGTAGGCGGCGGCTTTGGCGGAAAAGAAGACATGAGTGTGCAGCATCATGCCGCTTTGGCAGCGTGGTATACGAAAAGACCGGTCAAGGTAAAATTCTCCCGACAGGAAAGCCTTGACTATCACACAAAGCGTCATGCCATGGATATGGAATTTACACTGGCCTGCGATGAAAATGGAATATTCACGGCCATGCGTGCGTTTATTATAGCGGATACCGGAGCGTATGCGTCGCTGGGCGGGCCGGTGCTGCAAAGAGCATGTACTCATGCCGGCGGACCATATAATTACCAGAATATAGATATATTAGGTATGTCCGTATATACAAACAATGTGGTAAGCGGAGCGTACAGAGGCTTCGGAGTGACGCAAAGCTGCTTTGCCATAGAAAACAATATAAATCTTCTGGCGGAGAAGGTCGGTATATCCGCTTGGGAAATACGCTGGCGCAATGCCATAAAACCAGGGCAGGTTCTGCCTAACGGGCAGATAGCCGATGAAAACTGTGCCATGCGGGAATGTCTTGAAGCGGTGAGGGAAATATACGAAAAAAACCCTTATGCAGGCATCGCCTGTGCTTTTAAAAACAGCGGCACCGGTGTGGGTTTGAAGGATATAGGCAGATGTATCCTGTCCGTTGAAAAAGGCAGCGTTCATATACGTACATCGGCAGCCTGCATGGGACAGGGAATTGCCACCATGTGCACACAGATGGTATATCAGACTGCGGGGATAGCACCTTCATTACTGATACATGAAGCACCGGATACAATAAGAACGCCCAATTCCGGAACGAGTACAGCTTCAAGGCAAACAGTAGTTACCGGAGAAGCGGTGCACAGAGCGGCAGAAAAATTGAAGATAGCCTTAGAAGGAAAAACATTGGACGACTTGGAAGGGAAAAGCTTCTATGGAGAATTTTCGGCCAAGACCGATCCGATGGGCTCGCCAAAGCCGTTTCCTGTAAGTCATGTAAGCTACAGTTATGCGGCACAGGTGATAGTTATCGATGACGGCGGAAAACTGCAACAGGTCGAAGCGGCATACGATGTGGGGACTCCGGTCAATGTTCCTTCCGTCGAAGGTCAGATCGAAGGCGGTATCGTTATGGGATTGGGCTTTGCGCTGACAGAGGATTTTGTGGTGGAAGACGGCTATCCCAAGATGAATATGGCCGCACTTAATCTGATGCGGGCAACGGCAGTGCCGCCTATAGATGTTAAACTCGTACAGGCAAAGGGGAAAAAATCACCCTATGCTTACGGCGCAAAGGGTGTGGGTGAGCTTTGTCTCATACCGACATCGCCGGCATGCTCGCATGCTTATTATCGCTTCGATAAAAAATTCAGGACATCGCTTCCTTTGAGGCAGACATATTACAAGAAGTAAGGAGTATATTATGCTGGGTGCAGTAATTGCGGCGGCCGGACTGTCCAGCCGCATGGGAGATTTCAAACCGCTGCTTCCGTACAGGGGAAAGACTATTTTAGCGGCGACCGTGGAAAAACTGCGGGCAGTCGGTGCGAAAGAAATAGTAATTGTGGCAGGACATCGTCATGAGGAAATCAGGAAATACTTTAAGGACAGTTCTTTAAAAATTGTCTATAATCCGCATTACAGGGAAAGAGATATGCTTTATTCTCTGCAATGCGGTATAAAAAATATAAAAAAAGCAGCTGCGGCATTCATTATGCCGGCAGATATGCCGGCTATTTCGCTGCAGACTTTTGCCGATATTACTAATGCATGGCAGGCGAATAAAGGAGAGCTGATCATTCCCGTTCAAAATGGCCGCTGGAAACATCCGCCGCTGATCGGCAGAAGATATTTCGCGGATATCATATCCTTTTCGGGAGAAAATGGCATGCGCGGCATACTGAATAAACTCGAAAAAAAAGCATTTCTCATAGAAATATCGGATGACGGACTGAACGTGGACGTTGACACTCCCGAGGAATATAGGCGATTACTGGAAACGGAAGGATATTCTGAGAAGCTGTGACGGAGGTTCTTAATGAAAGCAATTTATGAAGAAATTTTAGCTTTATATAAAAAGAAAAAAATCTTTTATACAATGACTTCGCTCAGTACACAAATAGGCGAGAAAAAATTGATCGGCAGAGAGCAACTAAAAAAAATGGAGCTTAAAGCCGGAAAAAAGAAATTGCCGTTTGTTTTTACCGAAGCTGAAGAAAAATATTTTATAGAAAGTATAAATGATATACCGATAATCGTTATTGCGGGAGGAGGGCATGTATCCTGCGCTATTGCCAGGCTGGCGGAATTCCTTGAATTTGATACAGCAGTGATAGATGACAGGGCCGAATTTGTTACACAGGAAAGATTCCCGCATGCCAAAAGATATGTCGAGGATGTCGAAGCTGCCTTACAGCGCGATTTTGGCGATAATGCCTATTATGTAATTGTGACAAAAGGACACAGAGATGATTTCCGGGCGTTGTCAGCGGTTTTGGCCAAGAAGTATTATCGCTATGCGGGAATGATAGGCAGCAGGCAAAAAGTCGGCATCACCATGCATAAACTTGAGCAGGAAGGATATTCAAAGGAGGTGTTGGCGCAGGTGCACGCACCTATAGGAGTGCCGATAGGCGCAATTACACCGGAAGAAATAGCCGTGAGTATTTTGGCAGAAATTATTGAAGTGAAAAGCGCATTTATTGGTGACAGATCGCAGAATAATGTATTTGCTGCCATGGAAAAGATATCCGCCGGGCAGTTAAAGCAGAACGCCGCGTTGGCAACTATAATAGATAAGCACGGTTCATCACCGCGCGGCGCAGGCAGCAAGATGCTGGTGACCGAAAGCGGAGAAGTGTTCGGCTCGATAGGCGGCGGTGCTGTCGAATTTGCCGCTCAGAAAAAATGCGCCGAAATAGCGGTCAGCAAACAGGCGGCTGTCATTGAATATGATCTGGGGCTGCAGAACACAAGCGATTTGGGGATGATATGCGGCGGGCATGTAAAAGTCCTGTTTGAAGCCGTTTGTTGAAGGACAATAATAAAAAAATCTGCAGAGATGAATTCATATCATTTCTGCAGATTTTTTATTTTAAAAGTCAGGTACGGGCACATTCACTGTCCAGACCGCACATTATTTTTAAGCCGTGTTCCAATGAAGGCAGGATACAGCCGAGACATTCCTTCACAGCCTTGGGGCTGCCCGGAAGATTGACTATGAGTGTTTGTTTCCTTATTCCTGCCGCTGCCCTGCTCAGCATACCGGCCGGAGTTATTTTCATGCTGTAGGCCCGCATCGCTTCCGGTATGCCGGGGGTTTCTTTTTCTATGACCGCTTTTGTGGCTTCGGGCATATTGTCACGCGGCGAAAATCCGGTGCCTCCGGTGGTAAGGATAAGGGATATATCAGTATCGCATAATTCTTTTAAACGTTTTGTCAGATAATCCTTATCGTCAGATAGAATTTCATAGCTGACAATATCATAAACAGTATCTGCCAGCAGTTGTTTTATTAAAGGTCCGCTCAAGTCTTCTCTGAGTCCTGCAAAGCCCTTGTCACTGGCGGTTATTATGGCTGTTTTGAACATATTATGTCATCTCCTGAAAATCTGTCAACGGGACAGCACTGTTATAGAATCTCCGGTTTGTATTGTACCGCCGCACAAAACTCTGGCAAATATACCTTCACTTGGCATTATACATTTGCCTGTACGCTTTTGGATATCGCAGCCCAGATGACAGGTTTTTCCTATCTGGGTTACTTCCAACAAAATTTCTGTGGCACATTTTAGTTTTGTGCCGATGGGAAGACATTTCAGATCAATGCCTTCGATGAGTAAATTTTCCCCAAAAGCTCCGGCAGAAAGATCAAGTGCGTATGCATCAGAGAACTTTCTGACAGCTTCATTGGCGAGCAGACTTATCTGCCGATGCCATGTACCGGCATGGGCATCGTCTTCCAGTCCAAAATCAGGCAGCATTTTTGCCAGGTTCACCGCGTTTTTTACCGTGCCCCGTTTGGGACTTATACATATAGCTTTTATTCTTCCCATGCTATCTTTCTCCCGTGTCGTAGATTCCGGTTTTCCCGCCATCCTTATAAATCAGATGGATATCGGCAATCTTCATGCTGTGATCGATTGCTTTGCACATATCGTAAATTGTCAGCAAAGAGACGGAAACGGCATGGAGAACCTCCATTTCAATGCCTGTCTGGCCCGTAGTTCTTGCTTCGGACTGAACATATATAGAAAGATTGTCCGCTTCCAAAGTGAAATCGACAGAAATATTGCTTATGGGTATGGGATGACACAGCGGAATGATATCGCTGGTTTTTTTTGCAGCCATTATTCCGGCAAGGCGGGCCGTCCCCAAAACATCACCTTTTTTTGCAGTGCCGTTTTTCACGGCGGTGAATATTTCCGGACTGACATAAATGCGTCCTACTGCCACTGCCGAACGTTTTGTAACAGGCTTATCACTTATATCGACCATGACGGCCTTGCCGTTTTTATCGAAATGAGAAAGTTTATTCATTGTATTCACCACTTGATTGATAAGATTATCTGTTGGGGACAATAATAACATCTTTTATAGCTGTTGTAAATTTCAGCAGAAAAAATTCTGTGATTTTTTATGACCGGCATAAAAAATATCTATTGGGATGGATAAAAAAACGCATATATTTCTGATGCCTGTGGCTGATATAGGTTTCTCATGAGCAGAGCACTGTTTACGAAATTCGGCGCTGTATGTCAGCGTAATGCCGGAGGGGCGGGGTCGTGATGAAGCATTTTTTCTATCCATACTACAATGATAAATGTTACACAGCTTACTATCGAACCAAAAATAATGGCCATTATGCCATATGGTTCATTTATATACTGCCAGTATAATCCGGCCACGGTACCAAGGATGATCGACCAGATTCCGGCATAAGGAGTGGCTCCCTTCCAGTTCAGACCAAGTATGAATGCGGCGAATGGTCCTGTTGACCGCATAGTGAAAGCAAAAACGAGCATCGGTATTATTTGTTTGCTGTACATGGAAACAGCAATAGCTATTATACCAAAGATAAAAACTGTAATTTTACTGAATTTGACGATTTCTTTGTCTGTCATATTCTTGTGCACATATTGCTGCCAGATGTCTTTGGTAAATACTGTAGCCGCACCCAGAAGATCTCCCGAACCGGCTGATAATGTTGCGGAGATGACAGCCGCCATCACTAAACCGGCTATTAAGGAAGGCGTAAGATGAATGGAAACCGTTGCTATGGCATCATTGGGATTTATCTGAGGATACACGGCCAGTGCGACTAATCCTAAAATTGCCGGAACAAAAGAATATAACGCCATGAGGGCACCGCATAATACAGAGCCCCATACAGCTGTTTTTTCATTTTTAGCTGCATAATATCGCTGCACTGCTTCCTGTCCGGTAGAAAAAGTCATAAAATACATAATCACAAGCCCGATGATAGTTTTCCAGCCTACTTTTGTAAAGCCCAGCTGTTCGGGTGGCAGCTGACTGACTATATGTGTCCAGCCGCCTGCATTATGTATTGCGAATGGAACAGCAAGTGCAAAACCGATAATCAATACAAAAAAATGGATGATATCCGTCAGCGTGACGCTCCACATACCGCCTACAGTTGTATACAGAACCAGAATGATGCCGGAAATTAAAATGCCTGTATTTTGGGAAAGTCCTGTCAAAACACTGATAATTGTTGCAGATGCAGTGATCTGTACTCCGGCTAAAGCCAGGTTAGCGAAAAGTGAAAGCAACGAAGTGATTATATAACTGGGCCTCCCAAATCTGCGGCCTATGATTTCGGGCATTGTTGTAGCCATCGCTCTTCTTAATTTCGGAGCGATAAAAGAAACAAGTATAATCCCTAATCCAGCTGCTGTTACATACCATCCAGCTGAAAGCCCCCAGCTGCCATAAGCTTTGGCGGCAACACCTACAGTGCTTCCTCCGCCTATTTCTGTGGCAGCTAAAGTTCCGGCTGTCATCAGCAAACCTATTCTTCTTCCTGCCAGTAGGTAATCAGCACTGCTGCTCACCTTGGACTGGCTGTAGATCCCGATGGCCAGATTGGCTATCATGTAAAAAATAAAAATACCCCATATAATTTCCATATTTACTCCCCTTTAAGTCAAAATGTCACCAAAATTAAAAAAATGCCATAACTGAAATGCAAATTTCAGTTATGGCATCATTGCCAATTATTAAATTTTGGGGCTTTTTCATATTATATCATTTTGAGACAAAAATCAAGACATTTTTCTCAAAATTAAAAAACATAATGACATAAAATGATTAATACATATATTTTTTTAGCTGTCAATTTATAGATGATTATTTTGTGTTATACTTTTCATAACATAAATAGTTCCGTTAGAAAAATTTTGTGGCTTGCCTGCAATTGATTGGTTATTTATGTAAAGCGAACGGGTCTGAAACATTCCCCCAAAATTTTTGAAGTATTTCTTAATATATTTATGCCATGGAAATTGCAGCTATTTTAGTCAACAGCTCAACCTGCTGCGGCAGCCAGTTTTTGTTATATAATACTGATGAACAGAAATTAAAAGAGGTTATATAATGCTCAATATCGGAAATCATATTTCGTCGGCCGGCGGTTTTTCTGCTATGGGGAAGGAAGCCATTTCTCTTGATGCCAATGTGTTTGCTTTTTTTACACGCAATCCGCGCGGAGGAAGAGCAAAGAAAATAGATCAGGACGACATTGATAAATTTAATGCTTTTTGCACAGAGAATAATATGGGAAAATTGATAGCACATGCGCCTTATACACTCAATGCCTGCTCCAATAAAGAAGACCTGCGTTTATTTGCCAAAGAAACAATGCTTGATGATCTGAAAAGAATGGAATATATTCCCGGAAATTATTATAATTTTCATCCTGGAAGTCATGTCGGCCAGGGAGTGGAAGAAGGAATAGGGCAAATTGCCGAATGTCTGAATGCTGTTTTAACACCACAGCAGAATACTATAATTCTCCTTGAGACAATGGCGGGAAAGGGAACGGAGATAGGCAGCAGCTTTGAGCAGCTGAAATCAATTATAGATAAGGTGGAATTTAAGGACAACGTTGGCATTTGTCTGGACACCTGCCATATTTTTGATGCAGGTTATGACATAGTGAATAATTTAGACAATGTTATCAGGGACTTCGATGACATTATCGGCTTAGAAAAGCTTAAGGCGGTGCATTTGAATGATAGTAAAAATCCCATGGGGTCACACAAAGATCGCCATGAAAAAATAGGAAAAGGGTATATAGGCTTGGATACTTTTGTTAAAGTTATAAACCATCCTGAATTGCGCAAACTGCCGTTTATTCTGGAGACACCCAACGATCATGACGGATATGCCGCAGAGATAAAATTGCTTAGAGATCGCTTTCTGCCGGAGAATTTCCCTGCAGAAAAATAGAATTATAAGATAAATTGTGTTAATATTACATGTGTTTGGTCAACGATGAGGAAAGGGTGATCATATATGATCAGAGATTTTGACGGGAAAAAACCTGTTATTGACGGTAAGGCTTATGTTTTTCAAGAAGGATGTGTAGTGGGCATGGTAGAGATGGCTGAATACAGCAGTGTCTGGTTCAATGCCACCGTGCGAGGCGATATAGCACCTGTAAAAATAGGCCGATATACTAATATTCAAGATAATGCTGTACTTCATGTTGCTGATGATCTGCCTTGTGTTTTGGGGGATTTTGTTACGGTGGGACACAGTGCTGTACTGCATGCATGTACAGTTGAAAATAACTGCCTTATCGGCATGAGTGCTACAGTGCTTGATGGCTCGGTCATAGGGGAGGGATCTATCGTAGGTGCGGGAGCGCTCGTCACCAAAAATACGATAGTGCCTCCTCATTCACTTGTTCTCGGCGTACCGGCAAAAATCGTGAAAACACTTGATGAAAAGGCATTTGCCAGGATACATTCTCAGGCTGTAAAATATAAAACAGCGTGGACGGAAGGCTATGGTATTTTACCGGATGCCGATGGTGAGAAATATAATGGAGAAAAGATAATATAAAAAATTACGCCGGTTTTTACCGGCGTAATTTTTTATATATGAACCGCAGACAAATAATGCGATTATTTTTATCTATGGTATAATTTCCTATAGTGCTTTATTTATTATCCGGTAGCATTTTTTACAATTGTATTTTTTAGGGAGACTATGACTAAGTATGAAAAAACGTTCAGCTTTTTTTATTTTTATTTGTCTTGTCGGAATGGGCATCGGTATCGGACAGTGGTTCATATATAATGAAATGCTGCCGAATATTTTTGATACATGGACGATTATATTTTTTGTATTATTGCCTGTCATTTTTACTTTACCAAATATAATAAAGAATCAACTTCCCTTTGCTTTAGCTAAGCTGCTTTCTGTTGTTGGCGGGTATTGGCTTATCTTTTTTTATTATTCCATATATTTGATGCTGATTTACTTTCTTTTATACGTAATAGTGTACATTTTTGGCCTGAATGAATACTGGCAGGTGATTTCGGCAAAAATTATAATGGCGGGATTGCTGCTCATTATATGCCTTATTATAAAAGGAACGTGGAATGTGTTTCATCCTGTCTGCCGAAGGGTCGTTGTAAAAACTGATAAACCGCTCAAACGCGATTATTCAATCGTCTTTGTCAGTGACATCCATTTGGGGACAATAATCGGCAAATCTTTTTCGCAAAAACTGGCAGCGCAGATAAATGCCCAAGTTTCCGATATGGTCCTTTTTGGCGGAGATATCATCGACGGAAATCTTGAGTTTGTCATAAGGGATAATAGCAGCAGTCCTTTTAAAAAAATTACGGCAACTCTTGGCAAATATGCTGTGTATGGCAATCATGATTATTTGGGGGGCAGTCTGGTGAAGGAACAATCATTGTTAAAGTCCGCTGATATAAGATTTCTAAAAAATGAATCAGTTGTTTTGGATGATTGTCTCAAAATTACCGGTCTTGATGATTATATATACCATCCCACGCCCATACCGCCTGTACAGGAGGATAATCTCTTTCAAATATTAATGGAACATGAACCGTATCAAATTGAAGCTGCTTCTGCGGCCAAATATGATTTGTATCTGGCAGGACATACACATGCGGGGCAGTTTTATCCGGACAGATTAGTAACCAGAAGAATATATGCCTTAGACTATGGTACAAAATTATTTGATAAAATGACTGCTGTTGTCTCTAATGGCTATGGTTTTTGGGGCACGCCGGTGAGACTTGGGCCGCCTCCTGAAATAGTTTTAATAAAAATAGAGAAGATATAGGATCGACAAATACAGAATGGAGAATCTGATGACTTTGCTCTAAGGTTTACAATATGATAAGATGTATCCTGTACGAAGAAACATTTTATCAGAGAGGTGTTCAATTTAATGATCCGCAGCAAACTTTCACTGTCTTCATACCTATTTGTTGGTTCAATGTTGTTTGGTTTATTTTTTGGCGCAGGAAATTTGATTTTTCCTGTACATATGGGACAGGAAGCCGGTACCAATATTCTGCCGACTATTATCGGTTTTTTACTGACTGGTGTGGGGCTTCCTTTTCTGGGGCTACTGGCACTTGGTGTATCAGGCAGTGCTAACCTATACGAATTGGCGGGACGCATTCATCCTTTTTATGCTCTTTTGCTCACGGTAGCGCTCAACTTGACTATCGGACCTGTCTTTGCTTTACCCAGAACTGGTTCAGTGTCATACGAGATCGGCTTGGCACCTTATATAGCAGCGAATCATCAGGCAATCGCACTGTTTATTTTTACGCTACTGTTTTTCTCGGCAGCGCTGATCTTGTCATTGCGGCCCAGCAAAATATTGTTGTGGGTAGGGAAAATACTCAATCCTTTGTTTTTGATATTTCTGGCAATACTTATTATCATTGCTTTTTGTAATCCTATGGGCAACGGTGCTATCCCACCTGCTCAGGCTGGCTTTGCTTCTGCACCATTTTTTCGTGGTTTTACCGAAGGCTATAATACCATGGATGCACTGGCATCATTAGTATTTGGGGTTATCGTCATAGATACTCTGCATGGGCTTGGGCTCTCCCAGCCAAAAGAAATAGCCGTCGGTGCGTTGAAGGCGGGAATAATCACATTGATACTTATGAGTATCCTTTACAGCTGTCTTTCCTATATAGGTGTTTTCAGCGCCAACCAATTTCCCGTATCAGATAATGGCGGTATCGCACTGGCACAGATAGCCGATTATTATTTGGGAACAGCAGGGGACATATTGCTTGCTGTAATAGTTACTCTGGCTTGTTTAAAAACAGCTATCGGACTCATAACTGCCTGTTCTGACATATTTTGCACTATGTTCCCCGATTCGGTCTCCTATAGAAAATACGTGTTTATATTTACAATAATATCTTTTATTATCAGCAATATTGGTCTTACTGAAATAATTAATCTAGCCGTTCCTGTTTTAATGTTTTTATATCCTTTATGTATAACCTTAATATTGCTGTCACTTTTGTCTCCGCTTTTTGGACACAGGCAGTCCGTATATGTGTGTACAACAATATTTACTGTTTTTGCAGCATTTGGTGATGTCTTGAATAGTGCACCGGCAGTGGTGAAAAATATTGATGTAATCCAGTCTGTAATACACTTCTATTATTCTTTTCTACCATTCTTTGATATCGGTATGGGCTGGGCTGTTCCGGCAGCTGCCGGCTTTGTCCTTGGCTGCCTGTCCGTAATTTATAGTTTTATCAGGAAGTGAAGAGACATTTTCTAGTTTTGTATTTCAACAAGCTGCAGTCTCCGCAAATACACAACACCCTCATATAGTTTCTGTATATGAGGGTGTTTGTGTATTTATTGCAGCCTTTTAAATTCGTTTTACGGACCGGATGCATTATTTTGTTGTTTCATCGTTATCAATAAGGCTGGCAGGATCTATCTGCATCAATTTGATCAGATTCAACGCTTCATAATCATCATAGACATATTCAATAACGCAGCTGTCATTTTGCGACATATCAACTAAAATAGGATCTTTGAGCACATTACCGCGTGTATTGGTGAAAAGATATATAACAGGCGTCAGCACTTTACCAAAAGAAGATTCCTTCACTATAGCGGAACCTAAATTAGTTTTTAAAATTGTGCCGTTGGGATAAAGCGCTATATGATCAAAAAATTTTCGCAGTATATTTGTGTCGAACTGACCAGGAGAATGAGATGCCATAATATTATATGCAATATGTGACTTATAAGCCTTTTTATACGAACGTACGCTCGTAAGGGCGTCATAAACATCTGCTATAGCGACTATTTTTGCGAATAAGTGGATCTGATTGCCGTGCAGCTTGTAAGGATAACCTGTACCATTGACTTTTTCGTGATGCTGACCGGCAATATTAATTATGTTGGTATTAAAACAGGAAGCATCACGTAATTTTTGCACGGAGAATATAGGATGCTTTTTTATAAACTCGAATTCATCCTGCGTGAGAGCAGTTTGTTTATTAAGAATTTCTACCGGAATGGCTATTTTGCCTATATCATGCAGGATAGCGCCAAGGGTCAGATCTTCCATATCCCTATGAGGCAAAGCAAGTAATGAACCGATCAAAGCCGACAATATTGCTACATTGACAGAATGCACTAATGTATAGCCGTCATGTGAGCGGATGTCGTTTAATTGGACAAGAGTGCGCTTATTGGCAGAAACTTCTCTTATTATTGATAAGATGGAGCGCTGAAGTTTATCGACCAGAAGAACACCCTTTTTTTCTAATTGCTCCATAGTATTGGAAAGATTTTTTATAGCGGCAGCACGCGTTGCCTCGCATACAATATCCTGTGAAATAGTGAAATTTGAATAAGTGTTTGTTGACACCACAGCAATCTCTTTGATACCGGCCTGTTTCAGCTTGAATATATAAAATTCACTGAGTTTTGTGCCGCGGCGCAATAGAAAAAGACCATTATCATCGAAGACACTTTGACAAATTGTCATCCCTGGGCGCAATCTTTCCACAGGTAATATAATCATAACATATCGTCACCTTGCAATTTAGTTAGTATAAAAAATGTTTCATCCGTGAATTGCACTCACAAGAAATGGCCCGATAAGCTGCGCTCTGATGTTAGTACAGAAAATATCCGTATGTTATTTTAAAGGAAATCTTTTTATGCCGTATTGTCTGAGATATTTTACAGATTTGGGCGGATTTAGCACTTCAGCATAAGTAATGGCACGCAATATTGTTTTGCTGTCTATATCCATCTGCGCTGACGTTATTGAAGTGCTGTTATCCTGCATGGGGGGCAGTACTTGTCGAAGTGGTATACTAGTAGAATTTCTCTGAAGCATGGTCGAAGAAAACAGAGGGGGAACCTCAATTTCTTTGGCTGCTGCAGGTGCTGGGGAAGAATTCTGCCGTTCAGCAGGAGCAGGGGGCGCTGCAGTGTGAGGGTGCTTCATCATATGGTCAAGTGTAATTTTACCGGCAGAAGAATTCTTTTCTGATTGGGGATTCTTGATAGGAGGCAAGCGACGCTTCGAAGAAGTAGTTTTTTTCTTTTTGCCCATGCTGGAGACTACCCAAAAAACGATCGCAGCAATTATAATAAGTGTATTCATTTTATTTCACCGGCTGGGATATTTGGGCTTCATCATCTCCGGTTTTACCGATAGTCTCACGCATTTTTGTATCAGCATTGATATTATTCATGTTGTAATAATCCATAACACCCATTTTCCCTTCACGCAAAGCCGAAGCCAGTGCATGCGGAACTTCAGATTCCGATTCTACCACACGTGCCTGCATTTCCTGAGTATAGGCTTTCATTTCCTGTTCTTTTGCCACAGCCATTGCACGCCGTTCCTCAGCTTTGGCCTGTGCTATGCGTTTATCGGCTTCCGCCTGATCCGTCTGTAATTGTGCGCCGATATTTCTGCCGACATCGACATCTGCGATGTCGATAGATAATATTTCAAATGCGGTACCGGCATCAAGTCCTTTACCCAGAACTGTTTTAGAAATATCATCGGGATTTGCAAGAACATCAGCATGAGTTTCAGAAGAACCGACAGTAGTAACAATACCTTCACCGACACGGGCAATTATAGTGGGTTCTCCCGCACCGCCCACGAGGCGGTCAATATTGGCACGAACAGTTACACGAGCTTTGATTTTTAATTCTATGCCATTTCGCGCTACAGCAGAAACTATAGGAGTTTCTATAACTTTTGGATTAACACTCATTTGCACGGCTTCCAAGACATCACGGCCGGCAAGGTCTATGGCGGCAGAACGTTCAAAAGGAAGAGGAATTTGTGCACGGTGGGCGGCAATCAACGCATCAATCACTTTATCAACATTACCGCCCGCAAGATAATGTGCTTCCAATTGATTCGAATTAACTGTAAGTCCTGCTTTGTTGGCTTTTATTAGAGGAAGAATAATTCTTTGCGGTATTACGCGGCGCATTCTCATGCCTACCAGCGTGAATATTCCCACAGGAACATTGGCGGCAAGAGCTGAAATCCACAAGCCGAGCGGTACAAAGTAAAGAAACATCATAATGATTATGACCGCGAGAACGAGGATAAAGCCTGAAATTAACACTGGTTCCATTTTTATAACCTCCGAGATAAGTGGATTTTAAACTTGCCTGACAATTATACGATTGCCCTCTGTCTTTATTATGCGGACCCTTTCTCCTCTGCTTATATACGACCCTTCCGATACTGCATCAATTGGTGAACCATCAATCAGAATGGTCCCGGCAGGACGAAGCTCGGTCAAAACGACACCTTCTTTGTTCAGAAGAAAAGATCTGTCTGTACTTGATATATAGCCTTTAGCTGAACTGGAAGAATCCTTTAGAATCATTTTTTGCCAAAAAATGCTTGAAGGCAGTTTTTTCACAATAAGGATAAACAAAAAAACGGCAATGATCAGCGAACCTGCCAGCATATAAACGGCACCGATATCTCCGCCCAATCCTAAAATTATGCTGTAGAGCATCATCACTATACCAAGTGCTGCGAATATTCCGGTAGCAGGAGTGAACACTTCTATTATTATAAACAATATGCCGCCGAGAAAAAGGGCAATATGATATATATTCACAAGTCCACTTATATAACCGCTTCCCCAGAATACAGCAGCCGCCGTTATACCAAGCAATGCGCCAAATCCCGTTCCGCCTGTTTTTATTTCTATCAGCACGGACAAAATTATTATTGTGATCAAAAGTATTCTTAAGGCGGGTAAATCTACTATAATATCCATTTTAACCTCCCTTAGGAACTGATGACGGATCAGTTTTTTATCAAAAGCATCGGAAGCAGTTATCTACACAGGAAAAGATAATAAAAGACTTATATTTATAATTATTATTAATTCAATATAAAATAAAGAAATTCCTTTTAATTATTTCGATATTTTTAAGTAACATAGAAAACAAATAGAAAAGATAAATGGAAGCTTTTGAAATGAAAGATAAATATTAAATGCAGTCCGCTTAAATATTGGTATAATGTCATAGTTAATTTTCCGTAACATGGGCTGTAAGAAATATAATTATTTCACTGTCAGTTTTATTTTTTTTTATACTGCGGAAAAAATTCCCCAGAATAGGAAGATCACCAAGAAAAGGAATTTTGCTCATGCTTTTTGATTCTTCACTGCCGATAAGTCCGCCTATAACCATTGTTTCTCCATCTTTGAGACGAACGACAGTATCTGCTGATCTTGTTTGAAATCTGTAGGCTTTCAGATCCTCTACGTATAGAGGACTGCTTACCTCTGTGTGGACATCAGCCGTTATATCACCATTATCGTTTATTAAAGGCGTATATTGAAGAATTATGCCGGTATCATGATATTCATAAGCCGTTGTTGTCGTGGAGTCAGTGACACTTGTCTTGGGAACGGGAACACTGCCGCCTATACGAATGATGGCTTTGTGATTATTAAGTGTCATAATATTGGGTTTGGCTAAAACATTGGCTTTGCCGTTTGTTATAAGGGCATTTAATGTTGCTCCGTAATAGAATTCGAATGGTATTCCCTCGGGCCCCTTACCAAATTGGATTATACCTGGAATATTATCAAAACCGGCTGCTTTTCGGTTTATTTTAGTAACTGGTATGTTTTCGCTGACAGCTGCGTAGCTGCCGTCGTCATTTTTTACAGTGCTTTTTATCGTTTCGTAGGATTTTTCATAATCAGGGTACTGGGGCAGCTGTGACCAATTCCACTCAATGCCCAACTTTTCAGAAGCGTCTTTCTGAATGGCTATAACTTTTGCCTCCAGCATCACTTGTTTGCTGGGAATATCAAAATTTTGGATAAAATTTGATATTTTTTCTGCTTCATTGCTGGTGCCGTAAAAAAGCAGTGTATTATTTTCTTGATCGGTAAGAATATTCTTTTCTCCCTGATCTGTTTCGGCAGCGTTCTCTTTTTTGTTATTTGCAGATGGCGGCTGTGTGTTGAAAGAAAGACGTATGGCGTTGGCCAACGTATTAAGATCGCAGTACTGCACTTTGAAAATATGCAATTGCCCGTAATTACTGCGTATATTTTTAGGACTGCCGATGAAAAGAATATTTTTGTCTTCTGCAAAAGCTAATCCTTTTATTTTACCAATCATTTTTATTGCGTCTATAGGCAGTACATCATCAATATTGACTGAAACGGAACCTGATACATTATCATCCATAATAAGGTTTATATTATCTGATGAGGCAAGAACAGTTAAAATATAGCGTACATCCGCATCGGCTAAGTGCAATGATATGGCTGATGCGCGGGAGGGAAAATTGCATATGATGAATACAATAATAAATATAAATAGTCTGTGGATCATAATCTTCACCCGCATAATTATATTAAAACCCTTTTAAGCGACAAATAAATATTTCACCGTTGATATTTTTTATATGTATGCTGTTTCTGTCAATAGATACTACTTCATAGTTTGAAAAATGGCTGCCTGCGGTCACTGTAGAGTATTTATTATCCAGGATAATGATTGCTGAATATTTATCTTGATCAAGAAAAGTACCTGCCAGTAATGGCAGCGGAGGAGGGGAGGCGACAGCAGGCGAAGAAGAAATTGTAATTTCTTCTTTAGGGACAATAGCTGAGTCAAGCTCCTTTGAAGCTTTGGAAATGGTGTGCTTTTCAGAGTGGACGGCAGAAAAAGGATCACGAAGCGGCTCTGTGCGATGAAGAGGATAATTATAAAGTGGAAGCTTTTCAGCGGCATTTGCGTCATAGCTTGATTGAAATGGCTGTGTTGGTAATTCCCGCGTGTCCATTTCAAGGAAAAGATAGACAGCAAAAATTGCTGCCGGAAATGAAAAAAGTATTATTTTTCGTTTTTTATACAGAGGCAGATGAGTCTTAAAGAGCATTTTCATAATAACTTCCTCTAAAAAATGAATATAAACATTTTCAGTATATGATCTTTTTATTTAACTGTCAAACTTTTGTGATTTTTCTCACATATAAAAGAATAATTGCAAAAATATCGATAATCATAAAAAAATTTGTAAAGTAAGCTTTGCTATTTATAAAATTACGATCTTGTTATTAAAAAATATTTAAAAATATTATTTTTTAAAGGTTTTTGATTATTGTCAGAGAATATAGTATATAAAGATCCACGAATCATAAGAAAGGTGTTGAAGCTATATGGCAACATTTACTATTAGAGGAAAAAATATTGAAATCACTCCAGCTTTGCGCGATTACGTGGAAAAAAAGGTCGGCAAGGTAACGAAATATTTTGACACCGTTGGAGAAATAACAGTCTTGCTCACGGTAATAAAAGGCAGGCATATTGTCGAAGTCACTGTTCCTGTGCAGGGCATATTACTGCGGGGCGAAGAATCGACAATGGATATGTATACGTCTATAGATCTTGTTATAGAAAAATTGGAACGTCAGATACGCAAACATAAAACAAAATTAGAACGCCGTTTTAGAAATGGCAGCTTTAAAATTGAAGCAGTACCGCCGATATCGGCAGATGAATCAGCCGGCAGCGAAGATGAGTATCCTGTCGTCAAAACAAAACGCTTCGCAGTAAAACCGATGGATGTACAGGAAGCTATCATGCAGATGAATTTGATAAATCATGAATTTTTTGTATTTCGGGATGCAAAAACAGAAGAAGTAAATGTAGTATATCGGCGTAAAGATGGCAACTATGGTTTGATAGAGCCAAGCCGCTGATATTGTGATAGACTGGCATAAAAAAGGCAGATATTTATCTGCCTTTTTGTAATGTAAAAATAAACAGAATGTGTTTTTTGTTGCGGCTAAATAAGATCGTTGCATATAACAGTTTTACAAAAAGATTGCTTGACAAATATAAAAAATGTTGGTATATTGCTATACAAGATGAAATGCAGTGAGCAGGAAAAGTACACTGGATGGTATTTTGCAGAGAGTCATGGGGTGGTGAAACATGATAAATATGCCGGTGGAAATACACTTGTGAGCAGCAGGCTGAAATTGCAGTAGGCTGTGCCGGATTGCCCCCGTTATCTTGGGCTAGGATATGTTAGTATCTGAAATAAGCGGCTTGCATAAGCAAGTAGGGTGGTACCACGGGTAATTGCTCGTCCCTTTTTGGGGACGGGTTTTTTTGTTTGCATTCATCGCATATTTTATATTTTGATGATTTTGGAGGAATTAAGATGATTATTGTAATGAGTCCTGACGCTTCGCGGGAAGATTTGAACAAAGTTGAGGAAAAAATAGAGGCAGAGGGATTATCTTATCATTTATCTGAAGGTGCTGTAAGGACGATTGTGGGTGTGATAGGCGACAAGAAAATTATTTCTGGTTTGCAGATGAATGCTTTTCAAGGGGTGGAAAAAACGATTCGTATTACAGAAAAATATAAATTAGTAAGCCGTGAATTTCGGCAGGAAGATACTATAGTCGATGTCAATGGAGTAAAGATAGGTGGTCCTCATTTGGCAGTGATGGCTGGTCCCTGTGCAGTGGAAAGCAGAGAACAGCTTATGGAAGCCGCAGAATGTGTAAAAAAAGGAGGAGCGGCCTTCCTGCGCGGCGGAGCATTTAAACCGCGCACCTCTCCGTATGATTTTCAAGGGCTTGCAGAGGAAGGCCTGGCTATGCTAAAAGAAGCCGGTGAAAAATTTGATTTACGTGTAGTTACTGAGGTGGTAAATCAAAATGATATAGATATGATCAGTAATTACGCGGACGTATTGCAGATTGGTGCGCGAAATATGCAGAATTTCCAATTGCTCAAGGAAGTGGGAAAAACACACAAACCTGTGCTTTTGAAAAGAGGATTGTCAGCGACTATAAGCGAGTGGCTCAATGCTGCTGAATATATAGCTAATGAAGGAAATTATAATATTATATTGTGCGAGCGCGGTATAAGGACATATGAAACTTTTACCAGAAATACTTTGGATCTGAGTGCTGTAGCTGCCGTTAAAGAGCTGTCGCATCTGCCCGTTATTGCTGATCCCAGTCATGGAACAGGCAGATGGCAGATGGTGCGGCCTATGGCAAGGGCGGCAATAGCAGCAGGAGCAGACGGACTTATAATAGAAGTTCATCCGCATCCGGAATGTGCTTTAAGTGACGGAGATCAATCCTTGACACCGCAGAATTTTGAATCGACTATGACTGAAGTCAAGGCAATAGCAGCCATGATGGGAAAAAGATGACATGGCAAAAATGAAACTGGCGATTTTGGGTGTGGGACTTATCGGCGGGTCCTTTGGAATGGCAATAAAAGATAAGCTTAAAGATGATATTTATATAACGGGGACTACCCGTACCGAAGTATCCTGCCTGACTGCCGAAAAAATAGGGGCAGTGGATAAATGCTTTCTCAGCAATGCGGAGGCTGTTAAGGATGCTGATATAATCTATCTGAGCACACCTGTGTTGCAGATGGTTCCTATTGTCAAACAAATAAGACCTTATCTGAAAAACGGGGCTGTAATAACGGATGCGGGCAGCACCAAGCAATATTTGGCAAATGCTTTGCGCAAGATACTGCCGGATTCTGTTCATTACGTGTCGGCACACCCGATGGCCGGAAGAGAAAAGAGCGGTGTGTCCGCAGCATCAAAAGATTTATTTAAAAATAAATGCTACGTGATAATTAAAGACCCGGCTATGCCGGTTTCTGAAGATGCCGTGGAAAAAATCTGCGCTCTTATCAAGATGACAGGCGCAAATATAACTGAACTTGATCTGGCCAGCCATGATCGCTGCGCTTCTTTGATAAGCCATGTGCCTCATATCACCGCAGCTGCATTAGTGAGTCTCTTGAACCGTAATTATAACGATCTTGACGAGTGCATAAAGCTCGCGGGGGGCGGTTTCAAAGACACGACCAGGATTGCCTCATCCAATGCGGATATGTGGGCGGATATATGCTTGTCTAATTCTGCAGCCATCGTGAACAACTTACAGATTCTGCAGGAAATATTATCAGAAGTGACAGGAGCGATAGAAAGTAAAGACAGAGAAAAGCTGTATGATTATTTTACTGTAGCTAAGGAAATGCGGGATAAGATACTGAATGAAACAAAAAGTATATATGAGATAGAGTGATTTTTTAGCAGTGGATGAAGTATTATCAGCAGATATATTATTTAGTAGATTTTCCTTAAAAGAAGAGCCAGCAGAAGATTCAGCTGAGTTTCTTCTTTTTTATTTTGTGAAATGCAGTCTGGTATGCTGAGGGACTGAGGATAAAGACACGATAAAAGGTGAAAATAAACTGGACTGGAATGACAAGTATTTTGAAATCCGCTATAATGGATAATAAATTAATAAAAATGATTCGGATATGAGGAGCAATAAAATGGATTGGATGCAAATTTCTGTTCGTACTTCGCACGAAGCAATGGATCTTATCGCTTCTGTTTTTGACGATATTGGTGCAAATGGGGTAGCTATGGAAGACCCTGCTATCATAAATGATTATATAAATTCTAAGCTTTGGGATTATACGGATATTCCGCTGCAGCAAAATGTCGAAATCGTTATAGTGGATGCTTGGCTGCCAAAAGATGAGCTGCTTGATGGAAGAATTAAAGCTTTGAATGTTCGGTTGGAAAAATTGTCTAAAACAGTGAATACTGCTCCCTGCGAAATGACATACTCAGATATAAAGGAAGAGGACTGGGCAAATAATTGGAAAAAATATTTTCATCCTGTAAAAATTGGTGAAAAAGTGGTTGTGAAACCATCCTGGGAAAAGTATGAGAAAACGGAAAATGAATTGGTAATAGAATTGGATCCAGGATGTGCTTTTGGCACGGGGACTCATCCTACGACCTCTATGTGTGTAAAATTTATGGAAAAATATCTGCAGAAAGATATGAAAGTGTTTGATGTAGGAACAGGTTCCGGTATTTTAGCTGTATGTGCTGCAAAACTCGGTGTCGAAGATATACAGGCGGCAGATTATGATAATGTGGCAGTAAAAGTTGCAAGTGAAAATATAAGAAAAAATAATGTATCAGATAAAATCAACTGTTTTCAAAGCGATCTGCTGCAAAACTTTCAAGGTAAAGCTGATTTTATATCGGCTAATATTATAGCCGATATAATAATTCGGTTATTTGACGAAATTTCAGGCAAGCTTGATAAAAAAGGGATACTTTTAGCCAGCGGAATAATAGAAGAGCGTTTACCCGATATAAAAACAGCGGCAAAAAAACATAATATGCATATTGTTGATATAAAGGAAAAAGGCGGTTGGGCAGCATTGATAATAAAGTACAGGGAAAATAACTGATGCGCCGATTATTTATAGAAGCTGAATTGGCAGAACGCATTGTGATCGAAGGTGAAGATGCGCTGCATCTGCTTTATGCTATGCGTGCCAAACCAGGACAAAAAATAGTAATATCCGATAAGAATGGCAAAACGGCAAATACACAGATTGAGTCATGCGAACCGCAGAGAGTAATTTTAAATGTTCTGGGACTGATGGAAAATATACAGGAATCGCCGATAAAGACAATTCTGCTGCAGTGTCTGCCGAAGGCTGACAAGATGGATTATATCGTCCAGAAAGCAGTTGAATTGGGCGTCAGCAAAATAATTCCTGTAGCCAGTCAAAATTGCGTTGTAAAATATGACATTGACAAGCGTCAAAAAAGGCAGAAAAAGTGGCAGAAAATTGCGGATGAAGCTGCTAAACAATGCGCCAGAGATGTACGACCGGAAATATGTTCGGTGATAAATTTTGCAGAGGCTGTTGAAACGGCTGAAAAGAATATCACCTGCATTTGTTATGAAAATGAGGATACTTTACCATTTAAACAATACTTACAACAGCAAAACGGCAGTAAGTATGCCGTTATCATAGGACCTGAAGGCGGTTTTTCTGCTGAAGAAGTGCAAAAATGCAGAAGGGCAGGAATAACAAGCGTATCACTGGGGAAAAGAATATTGCGTGCGGAAACAGCAGCAATAGCCGCGTTAACGATATTGCAGTATGAAAAAGGTGATCTCGGCACTTGAATATGAAATTGCATATTTAACTATAGTGACGATAGTTGTACGAAGAAAGGATTTATATGTCGAAAGTTGCATTTACTACACTTGGCTGCAAGGTCAATCAGTTTGAAACAGAAACAATGATGGGACTTTTTCGGAAGAAAGACTATGAAATAGTTGATTTTACGGAAATGGCCGATTTTTATATAATAAATACATGCTCGGTAACGCACTTGGGAGAGCGAAAATCACGTCAGCTGATAAGACGGGCTATACACCTCAATGAAAAAGCTGTTGTCGCCGTTACAGGTTGCTATGCGCAGCTGGAACCGGAGCAAATAGAAAACATTGAAGGCGTAAAGGCGATAATAGGCACTAATGAAAGAAAAAATATTGTGGAAATAGTGGAACGCGCTGCTCAGAAGCATGAGTTCGTGACAAGCGTAAAAAATGTTATGCAGGACCATGATTTTGAAGATATACCAATGTTTGGCATGCAATCCAGGACAAGAGCTTTTTTAAAAATTCAAGATGGATGCACAAATTTTTGTTCCTATTGTATTATTCCTTATGCAAGAGGGCCGCTGCGTTCACGGCCGATAGAAAGTATAAAGAAAGAGACCCAAAAACTTATAAACAATGGTTTCCACGAAATTGTTCTTGGCGGCATACATCTTGGCTCCTATGGACGGGATATGAAAGATGGGAGTTCCCTGTCAGATGCAGTTAGAGCAGTACTTTCTATCGATGGAGTAAAACGAGTGAGATTAGGATCAATAGAATCAATAGAAGTTTCAGAACCGCTGCTGGAACTGCTGGCGGGCAATGATAATTTTGCCCATCATCTGCATCTGCCGCTTCAGGCAGGCAATGATGTTATCTTGAAGAGAATGAACAGACACTATACGGTAAAAGATTATGCGGAACTGCTGAATAAAATTGTAAATAAAGTGCCGGATATTGCCGTCTCTACAGATGTGATAGCAGGGTTCCCCGGTGAGACGGATGAACAATTTATCAACAGTATAGAATATATTAAAACACTGCCCATATGCCGCATACATGCGTTCCCCTATTCGAAACGCAGAGGAACACCTGCCGCAGATATGCCGCAGCAAGTGGACGATGCTGTGAAAAGGCAGCGGGTGCACATCCTGCAGGCACTAAGTGATGAAAAATCACGACAATACTGCAGCCGCTTTCTGGGAAAAACGCTGTCAGTATTGTTTGAAAAGACTATGGAGGATGGAACGGCCGACGGACACACAAGCAATTATATCAAAGTATATACACGAGAAAAAATAGACAGAGGAAATATACAATCTATGAAAATGACAAAATTATATAAAGACGGGCTGTGGGCTGAGAATTTATTTTGAGATTTAAGAAGGTATTGCAAAATAAAAAACGAATTATTATAAAATAGGATTTTTCCTCGAACGGGGGTGCAGCTATGTCAGATTGCATTTTTTGTAAAATTGTTTCCAGAGATATACCAGCTGATATCATTTATGAAGATGATATGGTCGTTTCTTTTAAAGATCTGGAGCCTCAGGCACCTGTGCATATATTGATCGTACCGAAAAAGCACATCAAAAATCTTAATACTGCCATACCGGAAGATAAAGATATCGTATCACATATAATGGTTGATGTTGTTCCAGAGCTGGCAAAGAAGCTTAAGATCGCGGATGACGGATTTCGTCTTGTAGTGAATACAGGAGTCAAGGGCGGTCAAACTGTAGATCATCTTCATTTTCATCTTATCGGCGGTAGATCCATGCAATGGCCACCGGGTTAATTATTATTGACAATTGTACTGTTTGTCAGTTATAATTACTTGGTGTAGCGAACAATACACTCCCATTGCGTGTGGAGGGGAGGGAAGATATAAATGTCAGAAGTTAAAGTTGGAAAAAACGAAACAATTGACAGTGCGCTTCGTCGTTTTAAACGCACTTGCCAAAAAGCAGGTACCCTCGCTGAAGTCAGAAAACGTGAGCATTATGAAAAACCTAGCGTAAAACGTAAGAAAAAATCTGAAGCTGCTCGTAAACGTAGATTCAGAGCTTAAAGAACGCGGAGGTTAAAGAAATGTCAATCAAGGATAGGCTTATGGCTGATATGAAGGAAGCCATGAAGGCTAGACAGGCAGATCGTCTTACTGTTATCCGTTCAATGCGTTCAGCAGTGCGTCAGGCTGAGATTGACGGCAAGACTGATCTTGACGACAATGGGGTGATCAGCATTATAAGCAAAGAACTTAAAATGCGTCATGATTCACTCACTGAATTTCAAAAAGGCGGCAGAGCTGATTTGGTTGAAAAAACTGAAGCAGAAATTGCTGTTATAATGCCTTATTTGCCAAAACAGTTATCAGAAGACGAGCTGCGTGCTTTAGTAAAAGATGCTGTGGAAAAGACCGGGGCATCAACGGCTAAGGATATGGGCAAAGTCATGAAACTTATAATGCCGGAAGTAAAGGGCAAAGCTGATGGAAAATTGGTAAATGATGTCGTCAGAGAATTGTTGAACTAAATAAGAATGAAAACATGTTTTCCGATTGGGAAGCAAGAAGCCTCTGTTATTTTAACAGGGGCTTTTATTATGTTTCAAAACATATGAAATAATAGATATGATATTTTTATATCAAAAAAAAATATTTAAAATGATTTATTTATTGCAAAAAATATAATCATGTGGTATTATTTATTCAGAAAATAAAATATATTCAGGACGAAAGGAAGGTAGGTATTCCAATGAAAAAAGATCCTCCTGATCAAGTATGGATAGGTGTAGATATTGGCACTACGGGAGTGCGTGCTATAGCATATATGGCTGATTCTACAAATATAGGTTCGTCGGAGGCATTTTATCCGCTGCTGACACCACGGCCTGATTGGGCTGAGGAAAGTCCGCTGCAAATTTATGAGGCTGTTCAAGAAGTGATAAAAAATACCGCCGATCAGCTTCGGTATAAAAATATAAAAGCTTCGGGAATAGCTCTGAGTACAGTTATGCATAGTTTTGCAGGTCTGGATGAGGCTAAAAAACCGTTGATGAATATGCAGACATGGGCAGACAGCCGCAGCCTGAATATAGTACGTGAATTGAAAAAAGATACTGAGCTGTCAAGGGACTTTTATAACAGAACATGTTGCCCCATTCATGCTTGTTATCCTTTAGCAAAAATCTTATGGCTGCGTAAGTATGCTGAAGATATATTCAAAAAAACTAAATATATAGGCTCATTAAAAGATTACATATTTTATAATCTGACGGGTGAATGGGTTATTGATCATTCTACCGCCAGTACCAGCGGAATGTACAATGCAAAAAAAATGGATTGGGATGATGAAATTTTAAGGTATGCAGGTGTAAAAAAAACTGCACTGCCGGCCATAGTTTCTACTACTTATCATTCATTTTTAAGCAGGCGGGCAGCCGAATTTCTTCATCTGCAAAGTGGAATGCCGGTAGTCATCGGCGCAACGGACGGCGTGCTTGTCAATGTGGGGATAGGTGCAGTAAATCCGGGGCAATTGAGCGCTACTATAGGTACAAGCGGTGCATTGCGTATGTTGACGACCAAACCGATGGTCGATAAGCATATGAGAACTTGGTGCTATAACCTGACAGATGAAATGTGGGTAGCCGGAGGAGCGATAAATAACGGCGGTATGATATTGCGATGGCTGCGTGACAAGGTTTGCCATTACAGCAAAAATCAAATGGAAAACATAGATGTAGATCCGTACGATCTGATGACGTTGAAAGCGGGACATGTAGCACCGGGCTCTGAAGGACTGATATTAATGCCGTTTTTCACAGGTGAACGGGCACCTTATTGGAATTCGGAACTGCGTGGTATATTTTTTGGATTGTCTTTAAATCATGGACGCTCGCATATGATTCGGGCCGCAATGGAAGGAATCTGCTATTGCCTGAATAGTGTATTTATGGCCTTGCAGGATTTTGGCAATATCAAAGATATAAGAGTAAGCGGTAGCTTTACTAAATCTCCGCTATGGCTGCAAATACTTGCGGATGTTCTCGATCAAAAGCTGATATTACCGGGCAATAGTGAAGGTGCCGCCTTTGGTGCAGCTGTTCTTGGATTTATTTCTGACGGTACTTTAAAGAATATAAATGAAACGGCAGCACTGGTTAATTCAAAAAAAATTTTTGCACCAATTGCCGAAAATACGGAAGTGTACAAGCGATTATATGACATATTCAGCAGATTATATTTCAATTTGCAGGATGAATTTGCAGATATTGTTTCTTACCAGACTAAACTGCATTAAAAATTTTGGTTAAAAGGATATTTTTTGCGCATCATGAAATATAATTAAAGAGTATAATATTTATTACAAAAAGGGACAGGTGATGACAATGCCGGAAATGGATATAGGCATAATCGGAATGGCTGTCATGGGAAGCAATCTTGCTCTCAACATGGCGGATCATGGTTTTAAGGTAGCTGCGTATAATCGTACAGCCAATCTTACAAGAGAAGTAATTAAGAATACACCGCACAAAAATTTAGAAGGATTCTATAGTATGCAGGAATTCTTGCATTCGCTGAAAAGTCCGCGCAGAGTGATGCTTATGATCAAAGCGGGCAAACCAGTTGATTCAGTAATTGAAGAATTGATCCCGCAGCTTGATAAGGGCGATATAGTAATTGACGGAGGCAATTCCTTTTTTGAAGATACTATACGGCGCTATTCGTATCTAAAGGAAAAGGGGATAAACTATTTTGGTGTTGGAATCTCCGGCGGCGAAAAAGGTGCAAGATTCGGACCATCCATAATGCCGGGGGGGAATAAAGATCTATATAAACATGTGCAGCCTGTTTTTGAGGCTATTTCAGCGCATGTGGGTGAAGAACCCTGCTGCACCTATATCGGTGATAATGGTGCTGGCCATTACGTAAAAATGGTTCATAATGGTATAGAATATGCCGACATGCAGCTTATCGCAGAGACCTATCTGCTGCTCCGTCATGTAGGTGGTTTTGATAATAAAAAATTATCGGAAATATTTCATGAGTGGAATAAAGGTGAGCTGCACAGCTATCTTATCGGTATAACGGCAGATATTTTTGCTGAAAATGACGAAAACAATCAAGATGGACAACTTGTAGACAAAATATTGGACAGTGCAGGACAAAAAGGAACAGGGCGCTGGACCAGTATTCAGGCTTTAAAGCAGGGCGTTGATATTTCCATGATCACTGCGGCGTGCAATACACGTGTCTTATCCAATTTACGGGAAGAACGGAAAAAAGCTTCTGCTGAAATAAAAGCACCCGTATATGACAAAAAAATGAGTGATTCTTTTATAGAGGAAGTACGTAAAAGTCTGTATGCGGCTAAGATAATTGCTTATGCTCAAGGATTTTCTCTATATAATTCGGCTAGTAAGGAATACGGATGGGATCTTGATTTTGGGAAAATAGCTTCTATTTTCCGTGCCGGATGTATAATACAGGCTGAGTTTCTGAATAAGATAACGGAAGCTTATGGGAAAAATAAGAATCTGCCGAATTTAATGTTTGACAAATTTTTTCTTGAAAATATAAATGAAAATCAGTCAAGTTTACGTAATATAATTTGTCTTGCCATAAATAAAGGAATTCCTGTACCGGCTTTGTCAAATGCGCTGCAATATTTAGATGCTCATCGCAGTCCGCAGATCGGTGCTAATCTGATTCAGGCGCAAAGAGACTATTTCGGCGCGCACACATATGAAAGAACTGATAAGGAAGGCGTATTTCATCATGAGTGGCAGGAGCACTATAAATAAACTGTGAAAGCTTTGCAGTTATATTGCAAGGATAATTTCTCTGCGGATTAGTAAGGTAAGTCTGCAGAGAAATTAACTGCAATACAAAATCGTATTTATAATTAATTTTATATTTGGAAATTTGTGTATTTACTTTAAATATATAAATTTTGTTCAGAGTTACTATGTTCTATATAATACCAGTTATTTGCTAATGATATTTACATTTTTAAAGGAGTGAAATTTATGCCATTAATTATTTTAGCAATTGGAATAGCCATTTTGTTTTTTTTAATCGTTAAAGTTAAACTCAATAGTTTTTTGTCGTTAGTATTGGTAGCAGGCATTGTGGGATATGCAGAAGGACTGCCGATTACTCAGATCATCCCCACGATCGAAAAGGGGCTGGGGGGGACTCTGGGGGGGCTGGCAATAGTTGTATCCTTTGGCGCAATGCTCGGTAAGCTTATGGCAGAAAGCGGCGGAGCGCAGAGAATCGCTACCACGCTTATCAATGTATTCGGTCGGAAGAACGTAAAATGGGCCGTATGTATTACAGGATTTATTGTAGGGATAGCATTATTTTATGAAATTGGCTTTGTACTGTTAATACCACTGGTATTCACTATTGCCGCCTCAGCCAAGATCCCTCTTTTGGAAGTAGGGATACCGATGGCAGCGGCTCTTTCCGTAACACATGGTTTTTTGCCGCCGCATCCCGGACCTACGGCTATTGCCGTTATTTACAATGCTGATATCGGGCTTACTCTTGTGTACGGTGCGATAATAGCTATTCCTACTGCAATCGTAAGCGGGCCGCTGTTTTATAATTGTGTAAAAGGTTTGAATCCGGAAATACCAGAGGGATTATATAATCCAAAAGTATTTAAGGATGACGAAATGCCGAGTTTTCTAACCAGTATTTTAACGGCACTCATTCCCGTTGTTTTGATGGCTGCCGCTGCGATAGCTAAATTGACACTTGCTAAGGATTCATTACTGTTCAATGTTCTGACATTTTTAGGAACACCTGATATGGCACTTGCAATTTCTGTGAGTATTGCTATATATACTTTTGGACTCAGCCGCGGAAAATCAATGACTGAAATAATGAAGACAGTGGAAAGCGCTGTTCTGGCCATCGCTATGATACTTTTGATTGTCGGCGGCGGGGGAGCGCTGAAACAGATACTCATAGACAGCGGTGTCGGCAAATACATAGGAGAATTATTGTCGGGTTCGAATATGTCTCCGCTGCTTCTGGCATGGCTTATTGCAGCTGTCATCCGTATCGCCTGCGGTTCTGCTACGGTAGCAGCACTCACTGCCGGTGGAATTGCGGCACCTCTTGTGGCTCTGACGGGAGTAAGTCCTGAACTTATGGTTCTTGCTACAGGTGCGGGTAGTTTGATAATAAGTCCGCCAAATGATCCCGGATTTTGGCTTTTTAAAGAGTTCTTTGGCCTTACTGTTAAGGAAACTGTAAAGACATGGTGTGCACTGGAAACCATAATTTCAGTTATGGGACTTATCGGTGTACTGGTGATTTCAATGTTTGTGTAACCTTAAGGTTATAAAAGGAGAGACAATACCATGGGATATTTAATGGGTATTGATGTGGGTTCAACAAATTATAAAGTAATTGCCTGTGACTATGACGGCAACTTTTTATCCGTATCTACTCGCCCGGGGAATACGGTTTATAAAGAAAACGGGTGGGCCGAATTGGATCCTCAAAAGATGTGGGAAAATATCGCTGCCTGTATAAAGGATGTAAGTGATGCATTGTCAGAAGATAAATGTGTAGGTATAGGTGTAGCTGCAAACGGAGAAGATGTGCTGTTGGATGAAGCAGGTTATCCGGTTCATCCGACGATACGTTGGTTTGATACGCGTACAGATAAAATAGCTGAAGAATGGGGCCGATTTGGTGTAGATAAAGTTTATGATATAACCGGTATCAATCCTAATCCTGTGGCCGGAATCACGAAGCTGCAGTGGATTATGAAGAATCGGCCGGAAGCTATGAAAAAAGCAAAATACTATATACAAATACAGGGCTTTATCAGTTATAAATTAACAGGGACAGCTAAAACAAGCTGGACAAATGCCTGCCGTACGATGGCTTTTGATCTGCGAAAACGGCAATGGTCTGAAGAAATAATTGAGGCATCAGGTCTGCCCAGAGAAATTTTTGTTGATCCTATCCGTCCTGGAGAATTGGTAGGGTGTACTACAAAAAAAATAAAAGATATTACCGGATTACCGGAAGGCACGCCTGTTTATGCCGGAGGAATAGATTATGCGTGCGGGACTTTCGCTACAGGAATAATCAAATCAGGTCAAATGCTAGATTCTACCGGAACAAGTGAACAAATAGTGGCGATTGTTGATGAACCTAAAAATGATCCTGAATTTATTGGTAAAAACTTTACTTCAGTATCATATGTTGTAGACGATAAATATTATATTATGGGTATGATTGTTTCTTCAGGTGGAATTTTTGAATGGTTTAAAAAAGAATTTAAGTGTGCTTCTTTTGAAGAACTCATTGAGGAAGCTGAAAAACAACCGATCGGTTCTAATGGATGCATGCTGATGCCGTATTTTTCAGGCAGGTATTCATTAGGCAGTGATCCATGTGCCAGAGGAGCGTTTCTAGGAGTCACAAGAGCGTCTAAAAGAGGAGATTTTGTCAGAGCCATATTAGAAGGGCTGTGCTTTGAAATGCATAGTATCATTATAGAAATTGAGAAAATGTCAGGTAAAAATATTGATTCTATTTATGCTATAGGAGGAGCAACAAAAAGTGATTTTTGGCTGCAGATGAAAGCCGATGTTACGGGTATTCCGGTGAAAAGCAAACAGGTCCCTGAAGCTGCAGCACTGGGAGCGGCTATGTTGGCAGGTCTTGGAGCGGGGATTTACAAAAATTCTGAAGATGCGGTCTCTAAAGTTGCGTTCCCAGAAAAAATATATAGTCCTGATGCAGAAAAACATATAAGGTATATGCAGCTTTATGAATCATTAAATTCTAAGATGTATCCTGCGCTTATAGAATTCAATAAAAAAGTTACTGAAATACAGACCAAGTTTTTATCCTTGAGGAGGAATTTATAGTGAAATATGAAGTTGTGATCACTAATATAGGTGAATTTGTACTGCAATTTATGCAGACACGTGACAGTATGATCCTTTTTGATAAGGATGTTCCCTATGAATACATGAATATGGTAGTAGCACATAACAAGGGTGAAATAGATGGAGAAATAGCAGCAGGTGATAAACTGCATATAGCAGGTATGGAGTATGCGGTTACAGCCGTTGGTGATGAGGCCATGCGTACTTTGAAAGAAAAAGGACATTGTACTTTGGTTTTCAAGGGTATGGATAAGGTTGAGCAACCAGGGCAGATAATGCTGAAGGGGAACGGCCTTCCGCGTGTAATGATCGGAGATACAATAAGATTTGAATAAAAATATTTGGAGGTTTTATTAATGCAAATTTTAGTAATAGGTGATCCATTATTATCTTCACAGAAATTAGCAAAAGCTGTTTATGATGTTTTGGGAAAAAATATAAAGGTTCATTGTGTAGATTGGAAGCCGGCCAGTAATGAAGAATTTTGGTATTTGCGCAGCATTGTAGAAAAGCAAGGTCCGTCTGTAGGAAAACCGCCCCGGGAGATATTTGACTTTGTGTCTGAGGTGGATATGATTATTACGCAGCATACGCCAATCAATGCACAAATTATTGACGCAGCAAAAAAGTGTAAGATTATTGGCGTATGTCGTGCCGGTGTAGAAAATATCGATGTAGATGCCGCTACTAAAAGGGGGATCGCCGTTTCAAGAACAATGGGACGCAACGCGCATGCTGTATCTGATTATACGGTGGGATTGATGCTTGCTGAAATGCGCAATATAGCACGTGCTCATGCTGAACTAAAAAAAGGTAATTGGAAAAAAGAGTATACTAATGTTTCTTTTGTAGGAGATATGTATGAAAAAACAATTGGTCTCGTTGGTTTTGGCTATATTGGACATTTAGTAGCAAAAAAACTCAGCGGATTTGATGTGAAAATTTTAGTATATGATCCATATGCAAAAGATGATGATATTAAAGCTTGCGGAGGGAATAAGGTAACATTGGAGTACTTGTGTAAAAATTCTGATTTTATCAGTATGCATGCACGTTTGACAGATGAAACACAAGGGCTTATGGGGGCCGATCAATTTGCCGTTATGAAACCGACAGCTTATATTATAAATACGGCCAGAGCTGGATTGATCGAGGAACAGGCACTTATTGATGCTCTTCAAAAAAAGAAAATTGGCGGCGCAGGCATTGATGTATATTGGGTGGAACCTCCAGCGGCTGATCATCCGCTCATGTCATTGCCAAATGTAACCATTACACCTCATCTGGCGGGTTCTACAAAAGATACATTCAATAGAACACCATATATATTGCTGCAGGAAATTAAAAGAGCGGCCGGGCAAGGAGATCTGCGCTGGTTTGTCAACTCAGATGAAGTGAATGTTATTCTCGATGAATTTAAATAAATTTTTCAACAGAAAAATATTTAATTATATTGAATGAGGCGGAAGGAATGACTTAAAATATGAAAGCAGCGATATACAGAGACATTAATGATATAAGTGTGGAAAATATTGAAAAACCATCGGTCGGAAATGGGGAATTACTTGTAAAAGTCAAAGCCTGCGCTATATGCGGAGGAGATTTACGAACATTTAAACATGGACATAATTCCATAAAGCCTCCCATTGTATTGGGACATGAATTTGCCGGTGCCATTGTCGAAACAGGAGAAGGAATAGAACGATATCACACAGGGAACAGAGTAATTGTTGCGCCCGGAATTGGCTGTGGCAGTTGTTCCTATTGTTTATCGGGTCACCAAAACTTATGTCCGACAAGAAAAACAATTGCTCATATTTATAATGGTGGTTTTGCCGAATATGTGAAGATACCGGCAAATGCAGTACGAGCGGGAAATGTTAATTTTATTCCCGATGAGGTGGATTATTTGAGCGCTTCGTTAGCGGAACCGCTGGCTTGTGTGATAAATGGTCAGGAGGCCATGAATATACAGCTTGGAGATACAGTAGCAGTGATTGGTGCAGGTCCTATAGGATTAATGCATGCGGAACTTGCCAGAGCACACGGAGCAGGAAAAGTTTTTTTGATTAATCGCAGCGGCAAGCGACTGGAAGGTGCAAAAAATTTTAAATATGATGCATATATTGATACAAGTAAAGAAGATGCAGCAACAAAGATAATGGATCTGACTGAAGGTTTAGGCGTAAACGCTGCTATAGTAACGGCAGGAAGTGCAGATGCTCAAAACATGGGAATAAGAATATCTGGTAAAATGGGAAAGGTATGTTTGTTTGCAGGACTTCCTAAAGATAAACCCTTGTTGAATTTTGATGTTAATTTTATCCATTATCGGCAGATTACATTGTATGGAACATTTTCATCCGCACCACGCCATAATGCACTGGCCATTGAAATGATAAGAAGTAAGAAAATTGATGCTGATAAACTTTTGACACATATAGTTGCGCTGGATGATATTTGCAGAGGGATGGAGCTGGTTGAGAAACGCGCCGGATTGAGAGTCGCAGTCATACCGGATATGCGTGCAGTAGATGAAGATATAAAAAAGCATAAAAATATAATAGTCGGTTAAAATGTAAAATCCTTAAGCAATTCAATTATTTTGTATTATTTGTTTAAGGATTTCTTTTTTTTTATTTTTTATAGTACAATAAAAATACAATTTACTTTAAAGTGAGAGATATAAATGAAAAAAGAGAACCAGATACAATTGCCGATTCTGCGCAGTTCCTATGATAACCTTACTAAATCTGAGCGGCGTATAGCCGATTATATATTGGCCAATGCAAAAAATTTTATAGAACAAACGGTATCCGACATAGCAGCCAATACCGGCAGTTCAGAAATAACGGTATCTCGATTCTGTAAAAAACTTGGTTTCAGTGGTCTGCAGGGGCTTAAAATAGCACTTGCCAGAGAAATATTTTCTCCTGACGAGACTGTATATCAGGATATAAGTGTTGACGACAACTATGATATACTGGCCGGTAAAATCTTTAAGAACATCTCGGATGGGCTGCAGGATACGCTGAAGCTGTTGAATTTCAAAGATGTGGAAAGTGCCGTTGAGCTGCTGAGCAAAGCCAGACGTATAGTCACTTATGGTTTTGGCAATTCAGCTACTGTCTGCCGCGATATTGAAACAAGATTTATTCGTTTTGGCATACCCGTACAGGCTTATTGTGATTCGCATCAGCAATTTACATCGGCGTCTCTCCTCAATGAAAATGATGCCGTAATAGCGGTATCTCATACGGGAGAGTCAATTGAGCTGCTGGAGTCAGTTAAGATAGCCAGAAAAAGCAAGGCAAAAATTGTTGCTGTAACAAGTTACGCGCGTTCTTCGCTGGCAAAGCTTGCCGATATATCATTGAATGGTATGGGACGCGAAGTGCATTACAGATCTGAGGCTGTGGCATCCAGATTGATCCATATGGCGATTATTGATCTTCTATATACAGGAATAGCAATAAAAAATCATGATTCATATATGAAAAACATTGGCAAAATGAGAAAAGTTATAGCGCAAAAAAGACTGTAATAGATTCTCAATCAGTAAGATAATCAAAAATATCTGTACGTACAGGCGTCTCCAATTTATAGTTAACTTCAAAGCCATTAAATTGAGGTGCAGGAATGGGGCCGCCCGCAGCTTTTATTTCACCCAGAAAATAAAATTCTTTACCTTCCTTTTGATCATAAGATTTGCGGACAAATAAATAAAGATGGTTACCCTCTGTGGTGTCGTAAACGTGTGAGGCATCTGTAGAATCAATTTTCCTGTTCGATTTTGAGTAAGCATTTATGCAGTTATTTGCCGTAAATTTATTTGCGTAAGCAACACGTTTTTTGTCAGAATTTACATAATTGATGAAAACGGGCATGGTTTTGGTTGTTTTCTCATAGAAATATCCTGCCATGGCATTGGGATTAATCTTTTGCGGCCAGTTGAGCAGATAACAGACTTCTTCATAAGTATATTTTCGATAGAGGCAAAGACAGGTATTTTTATAATTGTTTGTGTAATATTTTTCAAAGCGTGCTTCTGCAAAATGGAGCAGCATTTTAAGTTTGTCCTTAAAAATTTTATCTTGCAGATAATAAGAAAATTCATCGGAAATTATATAGTTATTGCCTGTGCTTTTTATAAAAACACAATGCTTATATTTATTCCTTTCATTGCTGATTGTAAACATATTGGTCAGATTTCTGATCACAGATTTTTTTTCGTTCATAGTTAGCTTTATCCCATATTTTGATCGTAATCGTTCCGTGAATTTGGCAGAGAGGATGCCAGTGTTTTCTAAAAGAAGGTTCAGCATTTCTATTTCATGAATCCGTTTACCATGAGCAAAACGTTTGCAAATGAAAAGAAGAATTTCTTCCTGTTCAGTGGAAAAATTCACTGTATATTTTTTTTCATATTTTTTCAGAAAAAAATGATATGAACCAAATTTTTCCATGTATTTCAATATGTCAATCGTTCCGAAAGCGCTGAAATCGCTGAGCAACGGAATTTTCCCCAGCTTATTTTTCAAATCATCGTAAGCTTTGCGGAGAAGGGTTGTATCATTGAAGCGTGCTGTATCAATAGCTGCATAAATATTTTTTCGTGCTATCGGATCAAAGCTGACAGTGGAAGGACCGTGCAAAAGGTTTTTACCGTAGTTTATACAACGGCGAAGATTATCTTTATTGTAAGAATTATCGCCAAAAAGAGCTATCGGAATCATAAAATTATTAGTATAGTTACCTATAAAATCAAGAATAACCACATAATCTTTTTCTGTGCATTTTCTTAAGCCTCTGCCCAGCTGCTGAACGAATATAATGGGAGATTGGGTAGGACGCAGCAAAATTATTTGATTTACCTCAGGTATATCAATTCCCTCATTCATGATGTCCACGGAAAAAATGTAGTCTATGCCGGTCATCCTGTCTTTCTGGGCTAATTTTTTTACTGCATCAGATCTGGTTTTCTGCGAATCTCTTGCAGAAAGCGCGAGTGTGTGGAAGCCTTTTTCATTAAATGAACAGGAAAGCGCATAAGCTTCTTCTCTGGTGCGGCAAAACACGAGTCCTTTCACGCGTGTACCGCTGCAGCCATAAAAAGAAGCTTTTTTTATTATATGATTGACACGTTCGTGACAGGTTAATTTACTGAAGGAAATATCATCACTGACAGGTTTTCCGTTCAGTTGAATATCGGTTATGCCAAAATAATGGAAGGGACAGAGCATGTTTTCACGCATTGCCTCCTGAAGTCGTATTTCATAAGCAATATTATTATCAAACAAACCATATATATCAAAATCGTCCGTGCGTTCTGGGGTGGCTGTCATGCCAAGCAAAAAAGCAGGTTTGAAATAAGCTAAAAAATGCTTATATCCATCTGCACCGGCTCGATGTGTTTCGTCAATAATTATATAGTCGAAATCTATGGGAGAGAAAAGTTTTATAATATGTTCCTTCATTAGCATGCTTATACTGGCAAAAGTAAAATCAGCATGAATGTCTTTTTGCTTTCCTGTCAGAAAACCGGTAGAAATATTATTGCCTAAAATCTTTTTATAGCTTTTTTCAGCCTGGCGCAATATCTGTTCACGGTGTGCTACAAATAAGACTCTGCGTGGGTTAAAGCTTTTTATATCAAGGGCACTTAAGAAAGTTTTTCCTGTTCCTGTTGCCGAAATCAGCAGTGCCTTGTCTTTCCCATGCTGGCGGAGCTGAAGCAGAGAAGCAAGTACAGTTTTCTGCATCATGTTTGCGCGTATTTTAGGCGATTTTTGAAAAATAGCAGTTTCAAATTTCTTGCGGGAAGCCTGAAGCAGATTATAATACTTTTTGTATTCTTCAAGCCATTGGTCAGTTATTGGTTCAGACCTATCCCAGAGCAGGGCAAAACGATCGGTAATCTTTTTGTATAATTCACTGTTTTTGGTACAAATAAGTTTTGTGTTCCATTCTTCGTTTGCTTTCAAAGCTTCCTGCGTTATATTTGCGCTGCCTATTATAATAGAAGCCTCTTGTTTTGTGTAAAATATATATCCCTTTGTGTGCAGGTTGTTTTCTGTGTAGATCTTCAGTTTAATATTGGAAAAACGGCGCAGTTCAGCCAAAGCTGAAGGATCGGTAAAATTCAGGTAATCAGAAGTAATGATTCTGCCTTTGATTTTGTTTTTTTCCAATAGGCTGAGACAATCTTTAAGAAGCAGTAAACCGCTCTTAGTAATAAAGGCTGTGACGAAATCAAAACTTGTGCAGTTTTTTAATAATTTTTCCAGCGAAGATATAATGCTGCGATTTTGTGCAAAATCATTGTAGACAAGCTCAGATCTCAAGGTTTCTTTTGAAGGAGAGTCTGTATCAACAAAAGATGTGAGCAGAGCTTTCGTAAAATCAGAACTGATTTGTTTCATAGAAGTTTCCCCAAACATATGATATTGAAATAAATATATTATATAATATATTCAAGCGCTTTAGAATAAATATAGTTTCTGTTTTTGATATTAAATTTATACTGGGAATAGCTGAACAACATAATATTTTCATAGATAAAAAATTACGGGCAAATTTCTTGACATTTTGATTAAATGGTTGTATATTTTTAATTAGAAATTAGCACTCACTAATTGAGAGTGCTAATAAATACCCGCTGCATTTTAAATTTGGCTAAAGAGGAGGTGGCATGATGCTTGACAAAAGAAAACAGCGTATACTGCAGGCTATCATTGATGATTATATATCAACAGCTGAACCTGTGGGTTCACGTACTATAGCCAGAAAATATGACTTGGGAATAAGTCCGGCTACTATACGCAATGAAATGGCTGATTTGGAACTTTTAGGCTATATTGAGCATCTGCATACTTCTTCCGGACGTGTTCCTTCTTCCAAAGGATATCGCTTTTATGTGGATGATCTTTTGACTCCGACAAAAATCACAGCTACGGAGATGGATACGATTCAGCAGTGGTATGATACAAAAGTACAGCGGCTGGACGGTGTTTTTCGTGAAACGGCCAAAATCATATCGCATCTTACCAATAATGTTTCTATGGTTATAACACCGCAGCTGGCAGAATCTACATTCAATTATATAAAATTTGTGTCGCTTGATGATCAAAATGTTGTGGCTGCGATTATGAGCGATACAGGTTATATTGAAAATAAAATAATAAAAATGCCTCATGGATCATCAATGCTTGATTTTGAACAGATAGCCGAGTCGCTTAATGCTTATTTATCTGGGAAAAAAATAAGTGAGATCAGCATGGGCGCTATTCATAAGATGCGTTCAGAGATGATTGATACAGCTGCTTTCAATAAAATAATAGATATAGTTGAGCATGCTCTGGCAGGAAAAAAACGTAATCAGATTTATACAGAGGGAACACCGCAGCTGCTTGATCAGCCGGAATTTCATGACATCAATAAAGTGAAAAATATACTGCTTATGCTTGAGGAAGAGCCTATTCTTCGTGATATTCTGTACAGTCAGATGCAGAAGTCAGATACCGGTCTTACTGTTACGATCGGACAGGAGAATAAGTATACAACGATAAAGGACTGCAGTATAATAAAAGCCACTTACCATTTTGACGGACAGCCTCTCGGTACTATAGCAGTCTTAGGACCAACAAGGATGGAGTACAGCAAGGTGATAGCTTTATTGGAGTTTATGAATGAAAATATGGCTCGTATGCTGAAGCGGTTTTTATAAAATATAAAAAAGAGATGGGGCCAAACATGTCATATATAAAAGATGAAATGAAAAAGAAGGACAGCGAAAAACTGGAAGAAATGCAAAGGGAAATCAGTGAGGAACAGGATATACAGACGCAGGCTGCTGATGCAGAAGATAACACGGGCAGTGAAGATAACGATGCCGATTCGGCTGCGCAGCAAATTGCAGACGGGGAAAAAGCTTTAGCGGAAGCAGAGGATCGTTTTAAACGTCTGCAGGCCGACTTTGTTAATTTCCGCCGGCGCAGCAATCAAGAGAAATCGGAAATTTCCGAGGTGATCCTGCAGGGCTTTGTAAAAGATATGCTTCCTGTGCTGGATAATCTTGAACGGGCAGTGACTGCTAAGACTGATGATGGTGCGGCTATTCTGGAAGGCGTGAAGATGGTTCTTAATCAATTTCAGGAAGTCCTTACAAAGAATGGTCTTGAGGTAATAAAAACATCCGGTGAAAAATTTGATCCCAATTTTCATCAGGCGGTGATGCGTGTAGAGGATGTTGACAAAGAAGATGACAGTATCGAGCAGGAACTGCAAAAGGGATATACGGTTCATGGCCGTGTAGTGCGTCCGGCTATGGTCACAGTAGTTTCTAATTAACAGTACAAGTACAGCGTATTTTTCCCTAAGAGGAGCAGAAAGCATAAAAGCTTGGCCTTGCAGGGAAACAAAAAAAGATAATCACTATAATTTAGTACATAAAGATATAGGAGGAATTTTATAATGTCAAAAATAATTGGTATCGATTTAGGTACAACTAATTCTGTAGTTTCTGTTATGGAAGGCGGAGAACCGACTGTTATTACAAATCCGGAAGGCAGCCGTATAACTCCTTCCGTAGTAGGTTTTACAAAGGACGGAGAACGTCTTGTCGGTCAATTGGCTAAAAGACAGGCTGTATCCAATCCAGATGGTACGATCGCTTCAATAAAACGTCATATGGGTGAAAACTATAAAGTCACAGTTAATGGAAAGGACTATACACCTCCTGAAATATCTGCAATGATTCTGCAGAAACTTAAAGCTGATGCTGAGGCATATCTTGGTGAAACTGTGAGTCAGGCAGTTATCACAGTACCGGCATATTTCAATGACAGTCAGCGTCAGGCTACTAAGGATGCCGGTAAAATAGCAGGACTTGAAGTTTTGCGCATAATTAATGAACCTACAGCCGCATCTTTGGCGTATGGCCTTGACAAAGATAAAGATGAAACTATTCTTGTATTTGACCTTGGCGGCGGTACTTTTGATGTTTCCATCCTGGAACTTGGCGATGGGGTATTCGAAGTAAAAGCAACTAATGGTAATACTCGTTTAGGCGGCGATGATTTTGACAAACGAGTTATGGACTGGCTGGTAGATGAATTCAAAAAAACCAACGGTATTGATCTTTCTAAGGATAAAATGAGCGCTCAGCGTTTGATCGAAGCAGCAGAAAAAGCTAAAATAGAGCTTTCAAATATGACTTCAACAAATATAAACCTGCCGTTTATTACAGCTGATGCAAGCGGTCCGAAACATCTCGATCTTACACTGACACGTGCGAAATTTGATGAAATAACGGCTGATCTCGTTGCCGCGACCATCGAACCCACAAAAAAAGCTATGGCTGATGCAGGTCTTACAGTAAATGATATAGATAAAATTATCCTTGTCGGCGGGTCGACACGTATACCGGCTGTTCAGGATGTTATTAAAAAAGAAATTGGCAAAGAACCGAGCCGCGGAGTAAATCCGGATGAATGTGTTTCTATAGGTGCCGCCGTTCAGGGTGGTATTCTTGCCGGCGATGTAAAAGATGTTCTGCTGCTTGACGTAACGCCGCTGTCTCTTGGAATTGAAACATTGGGCGGTGTATGTACAAAAATTATTGAAAGAAACACGACAATTCCTACTTCAAAAAGTCAGGTCTTTTCAACCGCAGCGGATAATCAACCTTCTGTTGATATCCATGTTCTGCAGGGAGAACGTGATATGGCGGAAGGCAACAAGACTCTTGGGCGGTTTGAATTGGCCGATATTCCACCTGCACCCAGAGGCGTTCCACGCATTGAAGTCACGTTCAGCATTGATGCTAATGGTATAGTTAATGTATCAGCGAAAGATCTTGGCACGGGTAAAGAACAGAAAATCACTATTCAGTCTGACAGCGGTATGAGCAAGGATGATATTGACCGTATGGTAAAAGAAGCTGAAGCTCACTCAGCTGAAGATAAAAAACGCAAGGAAGAAATAGATACAAGAAACACAGCTGACAGTATGGTTTATCAGGCAGAAAAAGCGATAAAGGATCTTGGTGATAAAGCTGATAAAGCAGCTGTGGAAAAAATACAGGCGGCTTCCGATAAAGTAAAAGAAGCACTTAAAGGCACGGATATAGAAGCTATAAAGAAAGCGACAGAAGAACTGCAGAAGCCTCTTTATGAAATGAGTGCAGCCGCTTATCAGCAGGCCCAGGCTCAAGGCCAACCAGCCGGTCCTGATGCGCAGCAAGCTGCGGGAGATGCTGCCAAAAAAGACGGTGACGATGTAGTGGATGCGGATTATAAAGTAGTAGACGATGATAAAAAATAATTAAATGCATTTAAAATAGGATGATGGCCTGATGACTTTGATTCACATAAAAGTCATCAGGTTAATCTGTATATCAAGGTGGATAAAGTGAGCGAAAAAAGAGATTATTACGAGGTCCTCGGTGTTTCTAAAGATGCTACCGAGGCTGATATAAAAAAAGCATTTAGAAAAATGGCCCGCAAATACCATCCTGACCTTAATAAAGATAATGCCAAAGAGGCCGAAGAAAAATTTAAAGAAGCTAATGAAGCCTATGAAGTGCTGTCGGATTCACAAAAGCGTGCGCAATATGATCAATTTGGACATGCGGCATTTGAAGGCGGCGGAGGCGGTGGAGCCGGTGGTTTTGGAGGATTCGGCGGTTTCGGTGACGGCTCATCTGATTTTGGTGACATTTTTGATGCTTTCTTTGGTGGCGGCGGCAGATCAGGCGGCAGGCGCCAGGGCCCTCAGCGAGGTGATGACCTGCGCTATAATTTGGAAATCGATTTTGAGGAAGCTGCTTTTGGTAAAGAAGCAGAACTTACGATCCCGCGCACGGAAGAATGTAAAACCTGTCATGGCAGCGGAGCTGCTCCCGGAACACAGCCTGAGGAATGTCCTAAATGTCATGGAACAGGTCAGGTACAGGAAGTTCATAATACGCCGTTTGGGCGTATGGTGAACGCACGTACTTGCGATAGATGCGGCGGAACAGGTAAAATAGTGAAGAAACCCTGTCCAGATTGCCGTGGTGAAGGGCATACCCGTATACGCCGCAAGATAAATGTGAAAATTCCGGCGGGGGTAGACGATAATTCGCGCATTCGTGTGTCCGGAGGCGGCGAAGCAGGTGACAGAGGCGGCAGTCCGGGCGATTTATATGTTTATATTACGGTAAGACCGCACAAAATTTTTCATCGCAATGGGAATGATGTCATTTGTGAAGTTCCTGTTTCTTTCGTACAAGCATCGCTGGGTGATAAGATAGAAGTGCCTACACTGGATGGAAAAGTGGAAATATCAGTTCCGGCAGGTATACAGTCCGGTACTATCCTGCGAATGAAGGGAAAGGGGATTGCCTATCTTCGCGGCAATGGACGCGGCGATCAGCATGTGAAAGTGAAAGTGCTGACACCGCAGAAACTTACCTCAAGACAAAAAGAGCTTTTGCGTGAATTTGCCGATGAAAAAAACGAAAATGTAAATCCTGAACAAAAAAGCTGGCAAGATAAGATCAAGCAATTTTTCAAATAAAAAAATGGAGCCGAATAGGCTCCGTTTTTATTTGAATGAAATCTCTGTATTAGTAAGATAAAATGCAGATTTTACATTGAAGAAAACATCAATTATTTGTCTTCAAGCAGACTATTGCCTGGAGATATATTTTTTTTGGCATGCAATAATTCCCTGCCGCAATGGCTTGCAACTGAAACAGCCAAAACCATCAGTGCCACAGCTATAATAAACTGCAGTCCATCAATCATGAATATAAAACCGCTGCCGGTTATCAATTTACTGATGATGCGGTAAACTGCCTGTGACAGTGCAGTAAGTGTGACCAGAAACATTATCACTGTGGGGATATAGAGCATCCAGCCTTTGCGATTGGTCATGCGCAGAAATACTGCCATGCAAATTAATACAAGAGCGCTTAAAAGTTGATTTGCCGAACCGAATAAAGGCCATATATTCATATAACCTATCCGGCAGAGCATATAGCCGATACCTATTGTTATCAATGTTGAAGCGTATTTATTTACGCATATTTTTTGAATGGGATTCATTGTTTCAGGAGAATCGCCGCTGCAAAGTTCCTGAAGAGAAAGACGGCCGACCCGCACCACAGTGTCAAGCGTAGTAAAGGCTAACGCTGATACGCACATCGTTATCACACATACAGAATATACTTCAGGCAGGCCGAACATACTCAAAAAACCTGCTACAGCGCCGGAAAATATTTGAAACGGTGTACCTTCAGGCATTTGTCCGTTAGTAGCTGCTGCGCAGACGATCACAAGAGCGGCAACACCCAGAACACATTCCACAAGCATTGAGCCATAACCGATAAAGAGCATATCTTTTTCATTAGACACAGTTTTGGATGATGTACCTGAAGAAACGAGGCTATGGAAGCCTGAAACAGCTCCGCAGGCTATCGTTATGAATAATATGGGGAAAAGACCTTGCCCCTTGACTTCAAAACCAACAAAGGCGGGCATATTTATCGTCGGATTGGCTATGATTATACCTGCGACAGCGCTTATGATCATACCGATCAACAAGAAAGTACTTAAATAATCGCGAGGCTGCATCAAAAGCCACATAGGAAGAACAGAAGCTATGAATGAGTATCCCAATGCAATTATGATCCAAATATCACGTGTAAAATACATAGGGAAAGCGATGCCGGCAGATATCATAAGCACCATGAGAATAATAGCAGCGATGAAGCGGATAGTCTCTGAAGGTTTAAGTTTTTTTACGAAGATACCGAAAAGCAAAGAACCGGCGATATATATCATGGAGATTGATGCGGCCGCTGCTCCCGGCAGTGACTGGCTGCCATCTTTGGCAAAACCGTTGAAAGTAGTAGCCACTATATCGGCAAAAGCTGCTATAACAAGCAAAGTAAAAAGCCAGCAAAAGAATAGGAATAATTTTTTTCCGGTTTTACCGATATATTGTTCAATGAGTACGCCCATTGATTTGCCCTCATTCTTTACCGAAGCATAAAGAGATACAAAATCCTGTACTCCGCCAAAAAAAAGACCGCCCAGAACGATCCATAAAAAAGCGGGCAGCCAGCCAAACATTGCGGCTATAATGGGACCTGTAACAGGGCCTGCCCCTGCGACGGAGGAAAATTGATGAGAAAAAACCATAAACTTGGAGGCGGGGGTATAATCCTGACCATCTTCGTACTTATATGCAGGTGTTTGTGCGTTTGAATCTATTCCCCAGCTTTTTGCCAGCCATCGTCCATAGGTAAAATAGCCGATTATGAAGATAATAATTGCAAGACCGAGCATTGTTATGCCATTCACATATATTGACTCCTTTCATGTGATTTAAAGAATCACTGACCGCTCTGAAACGTTCAGTAAGGCAATAAATCTTCCTAAATAATTCTTATGATAATATATGAATGTTAATATAACATTTTTAATATTTTTAGTCAAACTTTATTTGTTAAGTTGTATATATAAACGGTGTATATCTTTATTATATAAGGTACAGATAAAAACAGTTTACCGGGATTCATAAGATCAAAAAAACGCTGCGGCCGCAGATCGGGTATGAATCCGGGGATGATGTCGATGTTTAATCTATTGCTATGAAATGTATTAATATGATACAATCAATAACAAAAGTTCAGTTGAAATGTAAATATGTTTCCGTTGGGCGATTTAAATGAATGAGGGTAATTATTATGATTGATGACAACGCCGTCGAAATAACAATAGAGGATATAAAAACTGCTGTAAAGGAATACCAGCCGAGCGCTGATATCAACATAATACAGGAAGCTTATGATCTGGCATATGCAGCGCATTTTGACCAGAAAAGAGCTTCGGGAGAACATTATATTATTCATCCTCTGCATGTGGCTGCTATACTCACACAAATGCATATAGATGAAGTCACTATAGCTGCGGCTATTTTACATGATGTAGTGGAAGATACGACCTTTACGCTGGAAGAAATGAAAAATAAATTTGGCGAAGAGGTTGCTCTTTTAATTGACGGTGTTACCAAATTAAATAAGATTCATTTTAAATCGAAGGAAGTACAGCAGTCTGAAAGTTATCGCAAGATGTTTTTAGCTATGGCTAAGGATATACGTGTCATAATGATAAAATTGGCTGACAGGCTTCATAATATGCGCACGCTAAAATACGTACCGGAAGAAAAGCAAAAGAGGATAGCCAGAGAAACTCTGGAAATCTATGCTCCTTTGGCCAATCGTCTGGGGATTTCCAATATAAAATGGGAACTGGAAGATCTGTGCTTTTTATATCTTTATCCTGAAGAATATTATGATCTTGTTGAAAAGGTCAAACAAAAACGACAGGAACGTCAGAAATTTATAGATGATTCTGTGGAAGAGATGTCCGAAGAAATAAAAAAAGCAAATATAGATGCTGAGATACAAGGCCGTGCCAAACATTTTTACAGCATATGGCGGAAAATGAAGCGGGACAATAAAGATATAAGTGAAATATATGATCTGTCAGCTGTGCGGGTATTGGTTTCAACTGTACAGGAATGTTATACAGTTTTGGGGATAATTCACAATATATGGAAGCCTATCCCCGGCAGATTTAAGGATTATATAGCAATGCCCAAAAGCAACGGGTACCAATCGCTCCATACCACAGTAATCGCGGCAAATGGTTATCCATTGGAAATACAGATACGAACGTTTCAGATGCATCAGATTTCTGAATACGGCATTGCCGCACATTGGAAATATAAGGAATCAGGGAAAAGCATAGATGCCAGCAATGCTTATGATCAAAAATTATCATGGCTGCGTCAGCTTATTTCGCTGCAGACGGAATTGAGTGATCCTGATGAATATGTTGAGGCGCTTAAGGTCGACATATTCTCTGATGAGGTTTTTGTTTTTACACCGCAGGGCGATGTCATCGGTCTGCCAAAAGGTTCAAATCCTATTGATTTTGCATATCGTATACATACTGATATTGGCAATCATTGTGTAGGGGCAACGATAAACGGCAAAATCGTACCTCTTGAATATAAACTTCATAATGGTGATATAGTATCAATACTCAGTAATTCTCAAAATAACGGTCCAAGTCCTGATTGGCTTAATATAGTGGCTTCATCTGAAACGCGCACTAAAATACGCCAATGGTTCAAGCGGCAGAAACGTGAAGAAAATATTGACTCTGGCATGGCTCTCATCGAAAAAGAAATTAAGCATCTCGGCTATGATTCAAAAAAAATGCTCAAGGAAAACCGGCTTGATATAGTTGCGCAGAAAATGAATATTCAAAATGCCAATGATCTTTTGGCATCACTTGGGTACGGTGGTATTACCGTAAACGGAGTCATCTCCCGCCTCATCGAGCTTTACAAAAAGGATCTGAAAGAAGTTACACCGTCCGATATATCGCAGATGCTGGAAAAAATAAAACCACAGGGTGAAAAGAAAAAAGGCAGTCACGGGATTCTCGTTGATGGTGAGAGCGGCTTTCTTGTGCATTTGTCGCGATGTTGCAATCCGATACCAGGTGATTCTATAATCGGTTATATAACAAGAGGCCGCGGGGTATCTATCCATCGTGCGGATTGCCCCAATGTATTAAATGCTGATAATGATCTTTCACGTGTTGTCGATGTAAGCTGGGATGTGGGCCTTGATAAGACATATACCGTAACGATAGATATTATTTGCAATGATCATCCGGGGGTTCTTACAGCGCTGCTGGCAATACCTTCCGAATCGAAGATAAATATCCATTCTGTAGCCGCGCGGCCGAACAGAAAAAATAAGACATCAAATATATCAATGAGTTTGGAAGTACGCAGCATGGCTCAGGCTGAAGTAATAATGAGTAAGTTTCGGCATAATAAAGACGTATTCAGGGTAGCGCGCTCTTTGGGGGGCGTAAAGGAGATAAAAGAGGATTAAGAAGATGAAAGTAAAAATTTTTACGAATGGTTCATTTGAAGAAAACTGTTATCTTGCTATTGATGAAGGCACAAAGGAGGGAATTATTGTTGATCCGGGATCACAGCCAAAGCTTATCATCGAATGGGTAAGAGAAGAAGACTGTGATGTCAAGTATGTAATAAATACGCATGGGCATAGTGATCATATCGGTGCTAATACAGATATTTGCAATGAATTTGATGCCAAATTGGGTATTCATCCAATGGATGCACCTATGCTGACCGATGCCAAGTTGAATCTGTCAGCATACTGGGGATTGAATATACTGTCTAAAAAAGCAGATTTTTTTGTGAATGAAGATGATATAATAAAAGTCGGCAGCAGCAGACTGAGAGTGGTTCATACGCCGGGGCACAGCCCAGGCGGTATTTGTCTTATAAATGAAAAATTTGTTTTTTCCGGTGATTCACTTTTCGCCGGTTCTATAGGTAGAACTGATTTTCCCGGCGGTTCAACTGCCGGGCTGATAGAGAACCTCAAAGAAAAATTGCTGCCGCTGGACGACTCGGTCATCGTCTATCCGGGGCATGGCCCAAGCACTACCATAGGCAGTGAAAAAATCAATAATCCGTATTTTGTCTGAATATTTTATGAAAATTATAAAAATCAATGATAAAAAAGATGCGGAAAAAATCCTTTTAGATGTTGATTGTACAAAAGAGGGTACTGCAATGATGGCAGAAAAAGCAGTATTTCGTGTTGTCAGAATATATAAGGTAAAAACGAAAGCGGCCAATATACTGAAGCAGACAATGCTCAGCAAGGGGGGGGATGCAGCCGTTTCCCGCTATTGCGCCGATCTGAGTAAAGATTATACGGATGTTGTCCTTATGGCTACACTGAAGCAGTATCGGGCTGCCATTCCTGTATTACTGGCACAGCCATGGGGGCTTAAGCAGATAGCGAATGAGCTGAAGACACTTTTAGCATTGTAGATTTCGCGGCGAAAATGCTGCCTTATCAGGAGAGAGGTGTATCTTTTCTTGAAAAAAAGATTTGTTTATCAGACAAAGATTGGTAATATATATATAACAGAGGAAAAATCATTTATCACAGGGATAAGTTATCATAAACCTTTTACCCCGGCGCTTGAAACAGAGACACTGCTGATCAGAGAAACCTATATGCAGATTACAGAATATCTAAGCGGTGTCCGAAAAGGATTTTTATTGCCCTTGCGGCAAGATGGAACTGCCTTTCAGAAAAAAATATGGGAGGCGCTTTTACAAATCCCATATGGGTATACCTGCTCTTATGGAGAGCTAGCAGCTGCTGTCGGTAAGCCGAAAGCTATACGAGCTGTGGAAACTGCCAAAAATAAAAATCACATAGATATATGTATTCCCAGTCATCGGCTTGTTAATGAAGCGGGAATATTGCCGGTGCATACTCGCAATATAAAGGTAAAAAAATTTTTGCTTGAGCTTGAACATAAAAACGTTTGATTTATGAAGGATAGAGGTATATGTATATGGAATACAAAGCTGTCATCTTTGATCTTGATGGTACATTGGTAAATTCTTTGAATGATCTGGCGGATAGTGTCAATGTGGTGTTGAAGGAATATGGCTATCCTGCACATCCTGTGGATAAATATCGCATCATGGTTGGCAACGGCATAGGAAAGCTCATAGAGCGCGCACTGCCTGCCAATGTATCTGAAAAAATCCGCGAAGAAGTATTGGCAAGATTTAAAACGGTGTATGAATCACATCAGCTGGATAAAACCGCACCCTATGAAGGTATAATAAACATGTTGGAAGATCTTAAGAAAAAAAATATTCCGCTTGCAGTTTGTACCAATAAGCATGATGAGGCTGCAAAAAAAATTATCGCAACCTTATTTGCCAGAAATACTTTTCAGGAAATTATAGGGGATCTTCCAGGTTTTAAACGTAAACCTGATCCGCAAAAAGTTTTTATTATTGCTGAAAATATGGCGTTGAAACCTCAGGAAATTGTGTATATAGGTGATTCTTCAGTTGATATGCAAACTGCCGTAAATGCAGGGATGCTGCCTGTAGGAGTTTTGTGGGGATTTCGTGCTAAAGAAGAACTTGTGGCAAATGGAGCTGCACTTTTATTAGAACATCCTTCTGATCTTTTCCGCAAGGTTATATTTGTTGAAAAATAATATTTTTATAAATGGAGCTTTATCAATATAATGAAATCTGTACCAATAAAAAAAGATGCTAAATATACGATCAATATCACAGGCCTTGGCAGCAATGGCGAAGGTGTGGGGCGCATTGATGGTTTTACTGTATTTGTCCCTTATTCATTGGCGGGCGAACAGGCAGAAATAGTTGTTCATACAATAAAGAAAAATTATGCTATCGGCAGGATAGTCCATATCACAGCAGCCAGCCCGCAGCGAGTGACGCCACGCTGTGGGCTTTACTACGAATGCGGCGGCTGTCAGCTGCAGCATCTTGCTTATGAAACTCAATTAAAAATAAAACAGCAGCAGGTGACGGATGCTGTCGAAAGAATCGGCGGTCAGAAGAATTTAACTGTCCATCCCACACTTGGAGCACAAAATCCTTGGAATTATCGTAATAAAATGCAATTCCCAGTCGGCAGAGATAAAAAAAAGATAATTATTGGCTGCTTTGCACAAGGCAGTCATCAGATAATAAATACGGAAAATTGTTATATTCAAAAAGAATTGAACAATGATATTGTTAATGCAGTCCGTGATATTGTACAAAAACTTGGGATCAGTGTATACGATGAAGACCGTCATATGGGAATGCTGCGTCATGTAGTCGGGCGTGTTGGTAGGGGCGGAGAGTGCATGCTTGTGCTTGTGACAGCAACAAAAGAATTGCGTCGCAGTAAGGAATTTGTAAGTCTTCTGCGGCAAAAGCTGCCGAAGCTTGTCAGTGTTCAGCAAAATGTGCAGACTTATCGTAACAATGTAATTATGGGGCGGGAAACTAACCTCTTGTGGGGGAAACCTACTATAAAAGATACATTGGGCATGCTCTCCTTTCATATATCGCCTCGTTCTTTCTTTCAAATCAATACTGATCAGGCTGAAATTTTATATAGAAAGGCATTGGAATATGCAAATCTTACGGGCAGAGAAACTGTTATTGATGCATACTGCGGGACAGGTACAATAACACTTTTTCTGGCTCAAAAAGCCAGAAAAGTATATGGTATTGAGATAGTTAAGCCAGCCGTTATTGATGCGCAGAAGAATGCCCGCGATAATCATGTAAAGAATGCTGAATTTATTGTTGGCGACGCGACCATTGTAATGCCGCAGCTCCATAAACAGGGCGTTCGCGCCGATGTGGTGGTAGTTGATCCGCCACGTGCAGGCTGTACGCCGACTGTGCTCAAAACATTTGCTGATATGCGTCCAAAACGTATAGTGTACGTTTCTTGCAATCCGGCATCATTGGCCCGTGATATTGCAATACTGAACGGGCTCGGTTATGGGGCGGAGCAGATTCAGCCGGTGGATATGTTCCCTATGACTTCGCACGTCGAGGCTGTAGCGTTGATACAACGCCGTACTATGTAGAAATCCTTAATTTCCGCTACTTCTACCGTCATTGCGTCTTTATAAAAAAGGATGGTTTTGAGCGTAAAAAGGTAGTTAAGGATTACATCAATGTCTCGGTAGTGATCAACCTAGTATGAGTAGACACAAGAAATTGCTTATTTTGTCAGTCAAGAGAGTTTGATTCTACAATAAAATAATGAGTTTATTATTAGACGTTCAATATTCGTATTGGGCGTCTTTTTTATTTTCAAAAGGAGGAACAGAAAATGTTAAGACAGGGTATGATTGAACGATTTAGAAAGGCTACTCCAATAATTCGAGAGCTTGTTGATGATTTAGCATGGATTGAGAACGAATTCAATCCGGAAAATGCAACGGAAGAAGAGCGTACCTATGTGAGGCATTTGCTAAGCTTAGGCAGTAATTCCTTTGATGAGAGTGATTGGCGTTTAAATCGAATGTTTGCAGCTGTGGGAAAGAAAGGGTGCTTAGTCAGGAATTCAGCTGGTAGGTTCGAAATGGAAGGCACAGACATTGAATTTACGTGTGGTAGTAGTTGTGAAGTTTATGCTTCATATTTCTCAGATGAAGAAGAATGGCTGACCTGGCTTCCCACATCTATTGAATATAGCGGCGATTATTATTTTACGGCACGTTCGGATATGAAACTGGAAGGTGCTTTAGTACGAATTAAGGGTAGATGATTTTTGGTATGAAAAAAGCACTATCAGTTAGCCGCTGATAGTGCTCTTGTGAAAATTTGCTATAAACAAATTTCGTTTCTTAAGAATTTATTATAGCAGATTTTCGCTTGATTTGTATAGAAAAGTTAAGCGAAAGGACTTGAAAATTTATGAAAACATTTTCGTTCATCAACAAAAAAGGCGGCGTTGGCAAAACAACGATTACGGTCAATATGGCGTACGCCATAGCAGAAAGCTGCGATTTAAGAGTTCTGGTTATAGATAATGATGATCAGGGCAATGATTCGCAGTTCTTTGATGCAGATCCAGAAAAATCATTGGCAGATATACTTTTAGGCAAGGCGGATATTCGGGAAGTTATCCAACATACACGATATCCAAAAATTGATATTGTTTCCAGCGGTGCCGCTTTACTGGATGCCAATGTGGCCGTCATAAAGGATGAAGAGATTGTACAGCAGACCATTTTAAAGGAAGCCTTGGATAGAATTGCTGCAAATTATGATGTATGTCTTATCGATAATCCTCCGACAATTAATGCCTCTGTCATCAATGCGTTAATAGCCAGTGATGAGGTTAACATTGTGACGACACCGGATATTTATGGTATTCGTGGTGTTTCACAGATGGTGGAATATATCGAGGCGATTAAAGAATATAATTCTGCTCTGCGGTTCCGTGGTTGCCTTCTCAATAAATTTTCCTCTACTTCGCATGGATTCCGTTGCATCGAGCTGTTAAAGAGTCAGTTTCCCTTATTTAGAACAAGAATTCGTTATACAAAAGATAAACTGGAAGCGTCGGCAGAAGAAAGAAAATCCATTTTCGAGTATTCGCCCAATTGTGGTTTTGCACGGGATCTTGTGCAGTTTTTAAAAGAACTTTTAGCGGGGGAATAAACCATGAAAAAACAGTCAGCAAGCTTAATCGCAAAGCTTTTAAATAAAAATTCTCAACCGGTGCAAGGCAGCAGTAGTAACGAGTTTAAAACTACGGAAGAAATCATCATGCGAGACGTTCATGAACTGGTGCCGAATCCTAAGAATGAAAAATACAGTTTGGATAATATTGAAGAGCTGGCGATGATGATCCAGCTTACCCATAATATAGAACCAATTATTTTAAAGGCGATGGATAATGGCAAATTTATGATTACCAGCGGCCATCGCCGCCGCTTGGCACAGCTGTATCGCTTGGAACAGGGAATGACAGATAATCCGATGGTTCCGACCATTACACGGGAAATCATCAATGATTTTGAGGATGCCATAACGGACGATGAAATGGAAACGTTGAATATTGTATTTCCGAATAAAGGGCAGCGCAGAAGTCTGACACCTTCGCAGGAGGCCGATGAAATTGCACTGATTAAGCCAATCATCAAGAAACTTTATGATTACCAAAAGGCAGCCGGAAATATTGATGGTAAGTTTCGGCCTTATTTTGCCAATATCCTTGGCATTTCGGAGACTTCTTTACAGCGCAAAGAGGCTATTCGGAAGGTATCTTATGAAGTTAAGGCCGAGGTTGATGCCGGTAATATTACGGCTACAGCTGCAGCAGAACTCGCAAGTATGGATACAGAAGAACAAAATTCGATAGTTGAAGCGATTAAGGACCGGGGCGAAGAAGTTACGGTGCAGGCGGTGAAAGCGGAAAAGAAAAAAGTCGTTGCGCCTAAAAATGACATTATTCCTGTTGTAAAAGAGAGTCCGGCAGCATGTGAATTAGAGGATGAGAGCCAGACAAAACTGTTCGAGCAAGAACAGAAAACGGAGCTAGATGAAAATAACGGTGTGGATTAGGATGGGGTTTTAGGATAATTGTGGAAATGATTTCATGAAAGATGTAAAATAAATAGATATATTGATTAATGATATGAATTACATGAGATTATTGATCAGAACAATTAATCAATACGTTGCAAAATTAGGAGGGATGTGTAATGAAGCTTAGTAGGATACAGGTTAATAACTATAGACAACTGGATAATGCTAATTTATTTTTCCAAGATGACATTACAATATTGGCAGGTCCTAATAATAGCGGAAAAACAACGTTGATCTCAGTACTAAAAGGAGTTTTAAGTGACAATAAGCTCAAATATACACATAATGATATACCTGTTAGTCAAGTTACTGATTGGCAAAAAAATGTGTTTCGGTTGTGTTCTCAATCTTTTTCTAGCGGCGAAAAAGCAGAGCAGATAATTGAAGATTTTATAAGTAAGATTACTTGTGAAGGAGAATTAAAACCCAAATATATTATAAATCCTTGTGAAATAAAAATTGAAGTTACCTATGATCCCCAAAGTGATGACATTAGAAATTTTGCAGAGTATATTATGGATTTAGATGAGTCACAGCATTCATTCTATTTTATATATACATTTATATTTAGTTTATCGGTGTTTAAAAAAATACTATTTCAATATTATGATAAAATTAATGAACGCTTTAGAAGTTATTTTAAAAAGAAAAGCAAGCAAAAATCTAACATTAAAAAGGACTTATCCAATATTATAAAGGCTTTATTGATTGAAGTATATTCAAATAGCCTAGTTGAAAGTTGTTTTTTTGCAGATTCGAATTATGAGAATAAATGTAAAATGGAATGTACGGATTTAAAAAAATTATTTAACTTCAAAAGCATAAATGCAGCTAGGCAACTAGATGATACCGATACGGATTCTTCCAGAACATTGAGTAAGAGTATAGTTTCATTAGCTAGTAAAGATAAAATATGGAAAGAAAGCACGAGTGCATTGCCAGAGAATTTATTTTCGCAAATTGAAGATTCTGGCGTGAAGAAAACTGTAAGAGAAGCTTCAATTAAAACATTGGGAGCTGCGTTGAAATCTTTAGCCAAAACAAATGGTGGACATATTGGAAATATAATGCTTGAAATGGATGTTACAGAAGAGGATGTTAGTGACCTGATAAAAAAGATAACTTGTGCAAAGTATCAACTTGAAGGTCATATGCTAAATGAATCTTCTCAAGGATTAGGCTATAGTAATATGATATATCTTCATATGCAATTGGAAGAGTTTAAAAAAGACATAAATCCACTTGTCGTTAATATATTTTTTATAGAAGAACCTGAATCACATATGCATCCCCAAATGCAAAGTGTTTTTATTAAGTATTTATTGAATGTATATAAACAAATAGGATTGCAAGGACTAGTTACAACGCACTCAAATGAAATGGTTAGAGTCGCAGGGCTAGAACATTTACGCGTAATTAGAGAAACACAGATATTCAAAAGTGAAATTTTTGATTTGTCTGCGTTTCGTAAATTATTAGTAACTAATAAAAGTGAAGAAGTAGACGAAAAAATTGATTCAAAAACTATATCTATTTTGGAAAATTTTTTTGATTGGTTTTTTGAAATTGGTTTTTCAGAAATAATTTTTGCAGACAAAGCGGTTCTTTATGAGGGCGATAGCGAGCGATTATATTTAAAAAAACTGATTACTCTTCCTTTCTATAAAAAATTATCTGGGCAATACATAGCCTTTATTCAAGTTGGCGGAGCGTATGCTTTTAATTATAAAGCACTGATTGAATTTCTAAAAATTAAAACATTGATTATTACTGATTTAGATTACAAAAAGTCAGCATTGTCGGAAGAAGAAATACTCACATCCAAAACAACCAATTCAACCATTAATAACTTCTATAAAATATCTAAAGGGGAAACTGTTTCTCTGCATGAAAGTATCGATGAAGATGAGGAAATAGAAGATTCGCCCTCTATTAGGGAACTTTATGAATGGAAAGAGAATGAACAGAATAAGTTATGTGGAAATTTAATTTATGTTGTTTTCCAAGAAAAAGAATATTATGCTCGTACTCTTGAGGAGGCAATGTTATCTAAACTAGTGGCAATAAAAGCTTTTGAAACAAAGCCAAGAAGTGAATGGAAAACAATTAAATCGGAATATAAATTGCGATTTACATTGCCTAATAATAGGAAAGACGAAAGCGATAGCAAATTCTCTTTAAGAGATATTCTTGATAGTATGTCAAAATCAAAGACGGATTTTATGTATTCTGTTATTCTAAATTCGTTAGAAGAAAAGATGCTACCTCAATATATTATGGAGGGATTGCTGTGGTTGATACAAGAATAGAAAAATCAAACAATATCTTCCTGGTAAATGCCCCAGCAGGAAGTGGCAAAACTACTAAAATAAAGGCAATGTTGTCTGAACTTATTGTTGCAAATCCTAACGATAATATACTTTGTATTACGTATACTAATCGAGCGGCTGAAGAACTTGCTAGAGGGATGGATAGTGATAAAATATTTTTTGGAACGATACATGCTTATATTCATTCGCTGATATCTCCATTTTTTATGCATAAACAGATTATTGATTTGTTTTGGGAAATTTATTGTAGTCAAATAAAAGCGCGAATCTGCAATGAATCAGGTGATAAAAATATAGAAGCTAGTAATCAAAAATACATTGATAAATATGGAACACTGACGGAAGAATCCGTAAAGCAAAATATTTTAAGACTTAGTTACAATGAGACATCGTTTAATTCATTATATTATGGCGGCTTAGGGCATGATGATCTTATAACGTTTGCTAAAGCAATTTTTGATAAATATCCTGCTATTTACAAGAAAATTGTAAATAAGTATAGCTTTATATTTATTGATGAGTATCAAGATACCTCCAGTTGTGTTTTAAAACTTTTTTATGACGCTGTGCGTAAGACCAAAGTAAAATTATACCTACTGGGAGATCGAATGCAGCAAATTTATAAGAATTATGATGGTTCTTTTGAGGAAGAATTGATGATGTTGAATGACTCAATTTCATTAGATACAAATCATCGATCAGTAAAAGCTATTATTGACATATTAAATAACATTTACAATAATCCTGACTATAAACAAATTGTATCCAAGGACAATAAAGATAAGCTGCCTGATTATGTGCCGGAAATTATAATTTCAAATGATATCAATAGCTCAATAGAAAGACACCAATTCGAGCATAAAGATACGTTAGTGCTATATTTACTGAACAATGATAAGTTCAAAGAAATTGGAGCAAATAATCTTTATAGAGCATTTAGTCGAATGGATAAATACTCATTTCCTAAAAAATATCATTCAAATGATGTTCTTTCTGATAATACTCAAGAAAATCCAGACCCATTAATGCGGTTTATATTTTCTTTTGATAATATTATGAAACTTTATCAAAAGAAAAATTTTGGAAGTATGATTACACAATGTAAAATTTACAAAGAATTTTATTCTGCTAACACATATTTTATAATAAAGCATGATGATAAAAAGCGACTATTCACTATTTATGAAGAATTATCTGGAATATATTTTGATGATAATAATGTGGTTACAATTGGAGAACTGCTTGATGATCTTATAGCTAAAGATATTATTACGGATACTTTCATGCAAGGCATTACTGATGATGGTGAATATCAAGAGGTTTTAAATGTAGATATTGCAGAGATAAAACAACTAGCGGCCTATTTAAAGGAACCTCGTATATCTACTCAGCACGGTGTTAAAGGTGAAAGCTATACATCAGTATTATTTGTCGCTGCTGATAGTAAAAACACCCCTATCGTGCATATGTACAATTTCTTTAGAATTTGGTCTAAAGTGAATTTTTCTCTAAATGAATTAGAAGACTTTTATTATAAATATGCTAAGCTTGTTGTTGACACTGAGAATAAATTGGGAATGCCAACAAAGAATTTAACAGCGGCGTCACACAATAGAAATGAAACTAATAAATTAATATTAAAAAAGGCTTCAGAAAATATGTTAAATAACTTTAGCGATAATAGAATTTTTGAGTTGTTATGTAAAAATCATTATGAAGAATACTTAGGCAAACAAAATGTCGGTAATGCACAAAAGTGTTTTAAGGATAGTACCGTGTATGGTGTATTAGTGGCGTATAAGCTGTTTTATGTGGGATGCTCTAGGGCAAGGAAAAATTTGACGGTCGTAATTGATGAGAATAATCTTGAAGGTTTTAAAGATGAATTTATAAACAAGGTTAAGAAAATCGGATTTTGTATTAAGTAAAAAATTAACTAACTATCTAAAATTTATGATGGTTAATAAAAGAAGGTCAGAAAATGAAAGATTTACATGATAGCAAGGGGAGACATATAGCAAATTTTATTAGTGGACAGTTATATGATGTACGTGGAAAAAATATTGGTCATTATATTGAAAATGCAAATATTTTTATAGATATACGCCAGTTATATTAACTGGTGGTTTACGTGAAATGAAAGATATGAAATTAATTTATGAAAATAGCGCAGTGAAATTTTTTGAATTTTCAAGACCATTCATAGCTAATATGAACTTTATTAAAACATTGCATATAATTATATTTGTTGAGGTTTTATTGAACTTCAAATTCAGAAAGAAAAAATAATAAAATGTAGAAATAACCCGCTCCGTAAATGGAGCGGGTTATTTAAATTAAGGGATATAGCTAAATATTAAGTAATTAAAATTGATAGACTTCGCCATCTTCTGGAAGTAAAATTTTATCGCTAATACCTTTTTCCGCGAGTTTTTCACGTAATGTTTCGCGTGTAAGCGTTGCATGGCTGACAGTATCCATGTGGCTAGCTATAATAGTTGAATTTGGGCAGATTTTATAGACTTCATAGACATCATTGTCATCCATAATCAGGCGGCCAAATTCAAGAAGTTCTGCTGCACAGGTATTGAGAATGATAATGTCTGGCTGATAGGTCTCAAGGATCTTCTGAATTTCAGGATACCATATCGTATCACCAGCAATGTAGAGTGTTTTTTCTCCCGGAGTTTTAAAAATAAAGCCACAGGATGGTCCACAAGCCTTTTCTGTTCCGTGTAAAGCAGGGGTTTTTATAATCTTGATTTCGTCGAATGCCATAAAATTGTCTGATAAAAGACTAACATTTTGAAAATTGGATTTCATCATAAAAAGGCGTTCTTCTTCATTTTGAACCCCAATAAGTACGGTTTTGTCGAGTAAAATTCCCCCCGTGCCAGTTGCTAGGTCCATATCAAAGTGATCCGGATGCAGATGGGTCAAAAGATACATATCAATACCGGCAAGGATTTTGTCTGTCGATTTTGGAAGCGCACACATTGGCATTTTAATAAGGGCTTTTGCTGGGTTTGGAACGCGATAAGCTTTAAGGTCAGCAAAGGAGCCCATTGTATCTTTAGCAGCTAGCCATGGGTCTATTAAAAAATTCTTTCCTGCGTATTCTATGCGTATAGTTGCATTACGGATTTGCTCAATTTTCATCTTAAAATCTCTCCTCATTTTTTGTCTATTCGTTATTAAACAGAACGAATAGTTATTTACATGCTGTATAGAAGTTAGTATACTGAATCATTAGGAAGACGTAAACTACAGCTTTTTCAATATAATATATTTCCTGACAGAATAGTAAAAGTGTTAAGCAGTTTGATGAGGGGGAATAATTTTGCCAGAAAAAGTAATGCGAAAAATAGACCGACGGACAATATATACCAAAATGGTCGTAAAGGATGCTTTACTGGAGATCATACAGAATCGAAGCTTTGAAAAAATTACGGTTACTTCGGTATGTAAGCAAGCAGAGGTCACTCGGGCTACCTTTTATCTGCATTTTGACGATCTGACGGCGGTCTTAGATGAAATTTTGGAAGATGCTCTGCAAATAACAGAAAATGTTTCAGACCATTCGAATGAAGATATACTACATATATTTCATTTAATAACGAGTGCTGAACGAGATCCAGAAAAGTTAAAAGAATGTGACTCATTGTTGCCGGTATGTCAAAGAATGGCAGATCTGCCCAAATATCGTGTTTTGTTTTTAGATGAGAGTTTATCTGAGTATATTATTAAAAAGATATTTCAGGCTGAAAAAGAAAAAATGGTTCCATTATTAATTCAGTATTGTCATCTGCCATTTGAGAAAGCTGAAATGATTTTTCTTTTTGCAATTTATGGTTCATTTAGTGTCAATAAAAAGCTTGGGTGGAAAAAGGATAAAGAATGGTACGAAATGCAGGGAACTTTGATTCGCTTTATTCTGGGTGGGATGGATGCTTTGCGATAGAAGAATATTAGCTTTCCGCGATTTTACACCAAACGGATATTTAAAATTCCGTTTGGTCTCAAATTCATCTAAGGCAAATAAGACAGCTTCTTTTGTTGGCACTTTATAAATTGGTTTTAGATCAGCAGTAAATTGTTTAATGTCTTTATTGGATATATAACGTGTCGAAACATGAATTTGATGAATTACACAGCACTGTACTTCTGTTTGAGGGAAAGCAACATTAATTTAAATAACCATGGAAAAAATACCGCTAGTCCTTGTAGTTACGATACAGGATTAGCGGTATTTTTTTAGACACTATTTGATTGATAGCTTACGAATGAAGAAAGATAAACGCAGATTATTGAGTGTTAAATGAGGAGCACAGTGTAATATTTTCCTGATTGTGTTACAACGTAAATGTAATTTTAGGTACAAATTACTTGTATAGATTTAGTGGTTAATAAAAAATCAAATATTGAGTTTTTTAAGTGCAACGGCAATACCATCTTCGTTATTGGATGTTGTGATCATGTCAGCAATTTTTTTCAGTGGGTTACAAGCATTACCCATAGCTACTGCCATTCCAGCAAATGCAAGCATCAGAATGTCATTCTGGGCATCCCCGAAGGCAATGACAGCTTTCACTGGTATGTTGAGTTCAGTGCAGACTTTTTCCATGGAAGCAGCTTTGTTTACGCCAATGGGTGTAGCTTCCAGATAGAATGGTGCAGATAGTACGAAGGAAAGGTCATCTTTAAATGTTTCCTTGATGAATTTAGTTTCAATATTCAGTGTTTCTGGTGGAGCGGTGATCAATATTTTAGCTGGGGAAAAATCTACAGCGTCGCAAATGTTGGTGACCTTTTTGATATCAAGATGATTGGAATTTTTTTCGTAAGGAACCATAAAACTTTCAGGATCGGTCGTGTAGATGGTATGGCCGTCATCGACGATCGGATTGACCGGAGAAGTTTCAAGATGGCGCAACAGTCGTTTGGCAAGCAAATTCGGAATCGTGTTGCTGTAAATAACATGTTCTGTCGTATGATCTGTCACTACACCTCCGTTGTAAGCGAGCAGCAGGCCGTGATATTTATTCATTTCAAGTTTGTCGGCAATCGGTATGAGTCCAGCAGTCGGCCGGAAGCGAGCACGAGAATACAGCCTTTCTGCTGTGCACGGAGCAATGAAGCCTTGGTAGCGGGTGTGATGTTTTTGTCATTGTTGTAGAGCGTGCCATCAACATCAAGTGCGATAATTTTTTTCATATAGTAATTCCCCCAGTTTTTTACTTGTACTATAAAATACCTATATTATAATAATAGTATAAGTATATAGGTGAATTCCAACAAAATAAGCCATAAAAATATAACAATAGTATTTTATATAGAAATGAAAGGCAGTTGTAAGAATGGACTTGAATGTTATGGAAGATGCCTCAGAAATCATCCATTATGATGATCCGAATATACCAATTTATGTAAAAATCGGACGACTATCAGCATTCCCTCATATGCGGGCGCTTGGACATTGGCATGAGGATATAGAGATTATGAAGGCGCTGCAAGGAAATTTCGTTTATAAAATCAATGGACGAAGCTTTCTGATAAAGGAAGGAGACGCAATGATTGTAAATTCGCGGCAGATGCACTATGGTTATTCAGCCGATGGAAAGGATTGTGAGTTTTTATGCATATTGTTCAAACCGGAACTCTTGTCGGGTAATCGTGAGCTTAGGTCTAAATATATCGATACGATCATACGTCATCATTACATTACGGAGTCATATTTATCCCGGCAGCAGCCGAAAGAGTGTTCTATGCTGCGTTTGATAGATGAATTTCTCCCATTGCCGATAAATATACAATCTGGATATGAACTTGAACTCTTGAGCAAACTGTATTTGCTGTGGCTGGGCTGGTTCCGATTGCTGCAACCGAAACTTTTGCAAAAGTTTCGGTCTTCGGATGCAAATATAGACGCTCAGAAAACCATGGTGGAATACATCTATAAAAATTATGCGAGAAAGCTTACTTTAGCTGGGATTGCCCGGAACGGCGGGGTATGCCGCAGTGAGTGCTGCCAGATATTCAAGAGTTATTTAGGAAAGACACCCATAGAATTTTTAAATGCCTATCGCTTGCAGGTCAGCATGAACCTGTTGAATGATGCAACGTATAGTATTACTGAAATTGCGATAGCATGCGGTTTTACAAATCCCAGCTATTTTACAGAGCTATTCCTCAGAACTAAGGGCTGTACCCCGAGTAGCTATCGTCGCCAGCAGAAAGAATTTTCTGAAAAAAATAAGGTGAATAATATTTTTATAAAATAAAATTTATATATGAGGAGAATAGCATATGATGATGCGGGAGAGGATTAGTTCCGGAAAGTTATTTACGGATATGACGGAAGGGCTGCCGGAGGAACGGCGGCAGGCAAAACTCAAAATGCAGGCTTTTAATGCGAGTTATCCCAGCGATATAATGGAACGTCAGCAAATTTTGAACGAGATTTTTGCCCGTGAGACAAAAGCATGGATTGAACCGCCGTTCTATTTCTGTTATGGAACCAATATTGAAATTGGGGAGGGATCATATTTGAATTTCAATTGTAATTTTGTTGATGACACGAAGATTATTGTTGGAAAAAAGGTATTAGTCGGTCCATCAGTCATTATTACTACGGTAGGGCATCCTGTCCATCCAGATTATCGTGGATACATGTATGCAGAATCGGTAAGAATTGAAGATAATTGTTGGATCGGTGCCGGAGTAATTATCTGCCCGGGTGTAACTATAGGGGAAAATTCGGTGATTGGAGCGGGGAGTGTTGTTGTAAAAAATATTCCGGCCAATGTAGTTGCGGTAGGCAATCCCTGTCGGATACTTCGTGAAATCGGGGAAAAAGACCGGAAATATTATTATCAGAACAGGGAATTTGATATTTAAAATCCACTTAATGATTTCACAAACACAATGTGGACTTTGTATGCTGGGTATTTTTCATAAATAAATGAACATTTTTCAAGTTTTATGTAAACACTAAAAACCAATATAAATTTAATAGTGATATATTAAGGGCATTGCTTGTAAAAGTGATGCCCTTTAAACATCTCTGTCTGAAAGATGTCCTTCAAAATAGATTTCCGGCTGAACTTTTATTTGGCTCCAGCCATTTTTTAGTAATTCCCTTATTGCCAGATACTCAGATACAGCATTTTAAAAGCTTGCCATCAGAGGGGAAAACTGTTAATAACTCAATCTATCAGCTGTTATCGCATTCTCAGAAGGAAATATGTTAAAGATTTTTTTGGTGGGTATAAGTAAATACGGGATTGGTATGGTCTGATTCATGAAATAACGTTTAGCCCCGCAGCAAAAATCCGATATAGAAAAAGTGAAGATAATAAAAATTTGCAATAATGCATGGCCTTGATCACTGTGATTCAAAAAATTTGATAAAGGTTTTCAATGTGGAAGATACATATCCTTCACTGTGCCAAATCAAATTTGGATGTATTGCCCATGGGGCATTTTTAATTGGAATGACATGCATAAATTCGCTTAGCATATTATTAATCATCGATCGAGGCAAAATAGTTGAGCCTAAATTATTTAAGACCATACTTAAAAGCAGACCTGAGTCGTGACTTATACAAGAAATCTTTAAATTCAGCTCTCTTTTCCCAAATTCACTTATGATTCTTTGATATAAGCTGTTCGAAGCCGGTGTACTAAGAAGAAGGAGGGGCATTTGTGAAATTTCTTCAATGGAAATGCATTCTTTCTCCCATACGAAATCTTGTGAAGTAACGAAAACACAAGTATCAAGTCGGAGAGCCTTGGTCCTGTATCCTTCAGTGTGAAAAGGCGGTGCGGAAAGAACTAATTCAATGGTATGTTTTTCCAATAAGTCCATGAGATAAGATATATTGCCTTCATATATCTCCGGAATAATGAAAGGATATTTTTTACGAAATTTTTTTAAAACAGGAAGCATGATTTCTGAACAGTGAATGGTCGTGCCGATTGATAAATTTTTTGTCATGTGTTGACCAAATTCTTGTATTTCGGTGATAGTTTCATCCATATTGTAAAGTATTTTCTTGGCATTTTTCAAAAAAGCTCTGCCTTGTGGCGTAAGCTGATGATGTTTTTTGTTTGTGCGGTCAATAAGAGTGACTCCAAGCTCATTTTCCATTAATTTTAGTTGTCTTGAAAGCGGTGGCTGCGCCATAAATAAACGCTTTGCTGCTTTGGTAATGTTCCCTTCCTCTGCAATTGCTACAAAATATTTTAACTGACGAATATCCATATGCTATATATTTCCTTTCTACAATACCTTAAAGGTATTATAGACCCATTTTTTTAGTATTTTCAATATATTTTTTTGAAAGGTATACTAAGAATAGAAACTCGATGAAAAGAGGTAAGATATTGAAAGTTATAGTGGCAATTACTGGGGCGACGGGATCAATTTTTGGAATTCGTATATTAGAAATTCTGAAAAACATTAAAGAAGTAGAAACACATCTTCTCTTATCAAAATGGGGGAAAAAAACTATAGAGTCAGAAACAAACTATACAGTAGAAAGGGTAGGCTTGCTTGCGGACTACACGTATGATATCGCAAATCTTGGCGCGAGAATCTCAAGCGGATCATTCCAGATAGATGCCATGATTATTGCCCCATGCAGCATGAAAACACTTGCATCCATCCGTATGGGATTTGCCGATAATCTTGTATCGCGTGCAGCAGATGTTATTTTGAAGGAACGAAAAAAACTGATTCTTTTAACAAGAGAAACCCCTCTCAACACAATTCATTTAGAAAATATGCTGGCATTATCCCGTATGGGAACTATTATGCTGCCGCCAATGCCGGCATTCTACAATAATCCAGAAACAATCGATGACCTGGTAAGTCATATTGCATATAGAACTGTGGATCAACTTGGTATCATTCTCCCTGATTTAAAACGTTGGACTGGATTGGCATAAAAATACTTTAATATATACCATAAAGGTATAACACTGATTGTAGAACAGATATTTTTCTGTTTTAAATAAATTATTATATAAATTTTTACTATAAACTGGGAGGCAATAAAATGGCTTACAGGGACTTAAGAGAATTTCTAGAAGTCCCCTTTATGAGCAGTTAAAGAGAGACTTTCCCGAAGTAGAAGCGGTAAATGCCATGTATACACATGGCATCGGTGCAATTGTGTCTACAAAATCTCGTTTTGGAGGATATGACAAAGCGGTTGCCATGAGGCTTCTTTCTACACCGCACGGAATGTCCTATACAAAAATTGTTATTATAGTAGATGAATTTGTAGATCCGTTTGACCTTAAACAAGTTATGTGGGCGCTGACAACGCGTGTACGTCCGGATAAGGACGTATTTAAAATCTCATGGGAAATATATCTATGTGATACCTGTAAATTTTCATGGAGAAGCACAGAAGGGATCAATATAACCGACCCGGACCAATACGACAAAAGATTCAAATTAAACCCGGCAGAACTTGATGCATTTGATCAGATTCCACCGATTCCCAAGCTGTTAAAAAAATAGCAGTAATATTATATGCAGAAAATATAGATAAAAAAAATTAGTTTATGAAAATCAAAAAATAGAGCAGTCTGTTCATTCCAAAGTTATTAGAGAGCTGCTCTGCTTCTGGCCAAAAGTATAAAATCTGAGCAGCCAAAAATGATTTCATGCTTTTATTTGAAATGACCTGCAGCATTTTTCACAGCGATAATTGGAAGTTTTGCAAAGGAGGAAAGTGGCGTGAAGAAAATTTCTTTAAAGGTCGGTGAAGGAAAGCATCACGTCTGTCTCCATACGGTGTTTTGTGGCAAGGACGCTATTCTATCTATTGCAGGAGGCGATGTGCCTCATATTGGTGCTGTCGCAGTTGCTGTTCCAAGAAAAAGTCTGACAGGAGACGGCAGCCATTCAGCAAGCGTCAGTGTGATCTGCATCGCAGGTCATAAAGAAGATGAGCTTGCTCGCAGCATCGCACTGCGTCTTAGTGCCTTATGGTTTTGCAATGTCACCGTTTCAGCGGGAATTCACATTAATGATGTGGAAAAAGAAGATATTGTTATATTACGCAAAAATATCGAAGAACTCGTGGAAAATATAATTGATAAAGTCAAGGATGAAATGCACTGAAGTATAACGATGATATGGAACCAAATAAATTTTTATAATAAACTGGGAGGCAATAAAATGGCTTACAGAGACCTAAGAGAATTTCTAGAAGTATTAGAAGCCGAAAAGCAATTAATCAGAATAAAAGATGAGGTTATGCCTGAACCGGACCTTAGTGCCATCGGACGTTCTGCACCAAACATGGAAAGTGCACCGGCAGTCCTTGTCGAAAAAATCAACGGATATAAAAATTCGGTCGTACTTAACGTGCATGGCTCTTGGCAGAACCATGCACTGATGTTGAATCTGCCTAAGGATACACCGGTAAAAGATCAATTTTTTAAACTAAAAGAACTATGGGATCAATATCCGGTAAAACCAGTTTGGACTGATAAAAAAGATGCTCCGGTCAAAGAAGTAGTAGTTGAAGCTGACATCAACCTTTTCGATGTACTTTCACTATTTCGGATCAATGACTTTGATGCTGGATTTTATCTTTCAAAAGCACTTATAGTTACCAGAAATCCTAATAATCCGGATAGCTATGATGAACAAAACTGCGGAATGTACCGTATTCAAGTAAAAGGAAAAGATAAAGTTGCCATTCAGCCAATGCCATTTCACGATATTGCAGTGCATTTAAAAAATGCTGAAGAGAAGAATGAAAGACTTCCCGTTGCGATCTGCCTTGGGAATGATCCCGTTCTAAGTTTCATGGCTAGTACACCGATTGCATATGTACAATCAGAGTATGATTTTGCCGGTGCACTAAAAGGAGAACCAATAGAACTTACAAAAGCAGAAACCAGCAGTCTTGATATTCCGGCTCGTTCAGAAATTGTACTGGAAGGATATATTGAACCCCGCATAAGAGAAATTGAAGGACCGTTTGGTGAATTCCCCGGAAGTTACTCAGGATCGCGGCTTCAGCCAATTATCAAAATAACGAAGATTACACATCGCAAGAACCCTATATTTGAAAACTTGTATATTGGCATGCCTTGGACAGAGGTTGACTACTTAGTAGCACTCAACACCAGTATTCCCCTTTATGAGCAGTTAAAGAGAGACTTTCCCGAAGTAGAAGCGGTAAACGCCATGTATACACATGGCATCGGTGCAATTGTGTCTACAAAATCTCGTTTTGGAGGATATGGCAAAGCGGTTGCCATGAGGCTTCTTTCTACACCTCACGGAATGTCCTATACAAAAATTGTTATTATAGTAGATGAATTTGTAGATCCGTTTGACCTTAAACAAGTTATGTGGGCACTGACAACGCGTGTACGTCCGGATAAGGACGTATTTAAAATCCCATATGCTCCGGGGATGCCGCTTGACCCGTCTTCTGAACCGGCCGGTATGCATACAAAATTGGTTATTGACGCAACAACACCCGTTGCTCCCGATGCCGGCAGAGATTGCGAACTGTTGGGAATGCCGGCGGATGTAAAAAAATGGTCAGAAATTCTTCGTGATTTAGTCAAAGAAGGAGGAAATAAATAATGAAATGTCCCAGATGCGATTCAGAATCAGTAAGCGTAATGGTAAAGTCTCCGGTCGGTGATGCATGGGAAATATATCTATGTGATACCTGTAAATTTTCATGGAGAAGCACAGAGGGGAGCAATATAACCGACCCGGACCAATACGACAAAAGATTTAAATTAAACCCGGCAGAACTTGATGCATTTGATCAGATTCCACCGATCCCCAAGCTGTTAAAAAAATAGCAGCATACTATAAATCAAAAAATATAAATAAAGTAAAAATAAGAAAAAACCTCTGATTCCAAAAGATCAGAGGTTTTTTCCTGTCTGGATGGGCATTGGCCATTTTTTTGTGATTCCCAATATGGATCATAGTTGTCTTCGGAAAGGTTTATCGCTCGGAGATACATTTTTCTGCCGATTCAACTTGCTATAATGAGATGCTCACTGCTCCTGTCGGGCAATAGTTCTCTGATCGCTGGAGAAAATTTGAAAATCTATTTGCTGCTTAATATGCCAGCACCTCATAACCCGCTTCGGTTACTAAAACTGTTTTTTCCCATTGAGCAGAGGGCTTTCCGTCGGCAGTACGAATAGTCCAATTGTCATTTGCATCTGTTACTATTTTAGAAATTCCCATATTTATCATAGGTTCTACGGTAAAAACCAGTCCTGGAACCAGGAGCATTCCTGTACCTTGTTTTGTCACATGGCTAACCCAAGGCTCTTCGTGAAATTCTAGACCAATGCCATGACCTCCAATTTCCCGAACCACAGTATAGCCATTTTTCTCAGCATGATTATTTACTGCCTGTCCAACATCGCCGAGAAAGCCCCAAGGTTTTACTTGTGCAAGACCCATATCCAAGCACTCTTTGGCGATATCAACCAATTTTTGTTTTTGGGGAGAAACAGAACCAACGCAAAACATACGTGAAGAATCTGAAAAAAAACCATTGTAAATTGTAGATACATCAATATTCACAATATCTCCATTTTTCAAGAGAATATGTTTCGCAGGAATGCCATGACATACAACATCATTAATTGAAATACATACGCTTTTGGGGTATCCCTCGTAATGAAGATCTGCAGGAATTCCTCTGAGCTCTTTAGTTTTTTCATAAATGAGTCGATCAAGCTCTTCGGTGGCTGCTCCATCGACCACAAAATTTTCAATAAAATCAAGTATAGCAATATTCCGTCTGCCGCTTTCCCTGATACCTTCTATTTGCTGCTTGGTTTTTAGTAATTTTTGGTCTGGTACTTCAAATCCTTTTAAGCGATAAATTTCCATTTGTTCATTAATAAAAGCGTGGCATTTTTTATATTTTCGCCCGCTGCCACACCAACATAAATTATTTCTTCCAAACTTATCAGACATTTTATCTCTCCGCATTTATAAATTTGAGGAGGCAGTATACCTTATGGCTGGGGTGAGCTCAGAAAAATTACCGCAGGCTTTCCGATATTGTCGTGGTGAACATTGAAAAGCCTGTGAAAAAGCTCTTGCAAACGCTTCAGATGACAAGTATCCATATCGAAAAGCAATATCAGTTATTCTATCATTGGTCACACAGAGATCATAAGCGGCAGCTTTTAATTTACATTGGACTAGAAACTGTTTATATGTCATACCCATGTGCCTTCGAAAGTTTGTTGAGCAATAATATGGTGAATAACCAATATATGATGACATGCTTTGCAGACTTGGTTTTTCCGTTATGTTATTTTCTATCCACTTTACCATTAACTCTATTGTTTGCACAGACATTTGCCTCACTCCTTTTTCCAGTATAACAATTCTCGCAAACAATTACCTGATATAAGTTGCACAGATGAAATAAAATTATCGTAAGCAATCTTTGCAATTTGACTGAAACAAGAGTTTACAAACGATGTTAATTGCCACATAGGTTATCAAAACCATATATTATAATTTATACTAAGCAAATAATAATATATTCAAAATAAGATGTAGAAACTGTTTTCGGCAGTACATAAAAGTATAAAGAAATCTTTTATGTGTTCTGTGCTAAGTTTAGCCGAAGCCGTTTAATATCGCCAATTGGGGGTAATCCAAACATTCGTAGATATTCTCTGCTGAATTGTGAAGGACTGTCATAACCAACCTGATATGCGACAGTTGCGGCTTCAGATGATTCCGATAACAATAAACGTCGTGCCTCCTGTAATCTGATTTGTTTTTGATACTGTAATGGAGTCATAGCAGTTACATCCTTAAAATGACGATGCAACGATGCAGAACTCATATTTGCAATTACAGCCATATCATCGATGCGTAAGTTCTTGTCATAATTATTTTTAATATATTCGGTTACTGCCGCAATACGAGAGAAATTGCTGTCTGCCAGAGCAATTAATTTCAAAGCATCTTCTTGTTCATCACAGAGAATCCTATAGAGAATCTCACGGATTATTAACGGAGCAAGTATAGAGATGTCTTTGGGGCTGTCCAGAAGCTGAACAAGTCTCACTACTGCATTGAGAAGGCTGAACGGCATCTTTCTCAAAAACAAACTGCGACCGGATCTTTTTATTTTATTTGGCAGAAGATCGGATCCTTTTATAATATCCAAGATAAGATTGGGATCCAGGTCCAGGCGGATTGCCAAATAGGGACATTCACGTGAAGCCATGATCACTCTTCCGGTAATTGGTACCCCAACAGATACCGCAAGATAGTCAGAAATGCCATATCGGTAACTTTCTGAGCCCAGCATTACTATTTTTTCTCCTTGAGCGACTATACAGAGAGAAGGTTTTTGAATATGACATATAGGCACTGCAATATTTGAATCACAAATAAGATGCAGAGATGAAATTTTAGTTTCATGATCTCCGTCACTGCCAGAAAAATACTTAATAAGTCTGGCTAGTTCTTGTTGCTTCGTAATTATATCCTTTGTGGATGGTAAAGTTATAAAACCAGGCATTGACGAGCTCCTCCATCAGATTTTATTTTTGTCATATCTTAATAGTATACTCAGATAATATGTAATAAAAATGATAGTATTATGCAATAAGTTGATGTAAATATTATACCATGAATTACTATTTTAAGGATATAATAATATCGAGCGGCATGTTAATGCCTAAAAAATGATATTAACATGCAATAATAAACAGAAAAAGGAGTAGTGCTATGGAAAAAAATAAGAAAAATAAATGTATAGGAATATGAAGGATCGATGTTAGTTGCACTCACCAGAAGATTTTGACCGACAAGGTATATAGTTGAAGAAATATCTCACGATGTTGAGTAATCTCAGCGTAAGCTGCACATCAAATTTGTATTGTGCTCGACCTTTGCATCCAATATGTTGATAAACAGAAACACCTTATTATTTGTGCTATTCAAGGAGGAAAAACCATGAAGCTTTGGAAGAAGATTTTTCTGGGATACTTTGCAATTGTGATTATTACGATCATAGCCAATATTTTAGGCATTTATCTTGTAAACGGCATGAATTCCATCACTAAATATATGCAGTCCAATCAACTTGTTTTATTTGAAAAAACTAATCAGGCCGGACAGAACAGCATAAATGAATCCAGTATGTTATATAAATTTGTTTTGACCGGACAGGATTCATATCTTGAGCAATATAACAATATTTATAAAGAAAACAATACTTTACTCACCTATCTTGAACAACGGGCAATATCTTCGCAGGGAAAACAGCTTGCTATAGATTTACGGACGCTGGAAGACAATTATAAAAAAATCGTCGACACCAGACTTGTACCTGCTAAACGCACCAATAACGAAGCCGAAGTTTCCTCAATAATCAAAAATGAGCTGGAACCAATTGATATAAGTATTCAGGAAAGTTCCGATGCTTACAGGAAGTTTCGTGAAACACAACTGGGAAACAGTTTTGATCAGGCATATACGAATGGGGAAGCTGTGATAATTTCCTTAATAATATCCAGCTTGATCGTCACTGGTTTGGGAATATCAGTTGGTTTTTTTATCACTCAAGGCATAGCTAAACCGCTAAAAAGCCTTGTAGAGAAATTGGAAATGGTTGCCGACGGTGATTTCAGTTTCAAAATTGATGAAAAAAATTTAAGAGATAATAGCGAAATCGGTGATATTTACCGTGCTGTCAATACTATGGTAAAAAGTATCGGCAATATTTTGAGAAAAATTCTAAACTCTTCTGAAACATTGGCAGCATCGTCAGAAGAGCTGACAGCAAGCACTGAACAGTCTGCACAAGCTTCAAATCAGGTAGCAGGGGCTGTTGCCGGAGTTGCTCAGAGTACAGATAGGCAGTTGCTATTAACTACCAATGCAAATACAACAGTCCAACAAATTTCCAATGCAATCAACCAGGTCGCTTCCAGCACTGAAACGGTTTCCAGTTCTGCTGAAAAAGCAGCATCCGTTGCTAATAGCGGAGAAGATGCCGTTAAGCAGGCGATAAGTCAGATGAATATTATTGAACAAAAAACCAATGATACCTCCAATGTAGTCAATGAATTGGAGGAAAAATCGGAACAAATCGGACAGATCGTTGATGCCATTTCCAAGATTTCCGGGCAAACGAACTTATTGGCTTTAAATGCGGCAATAGAAGCAGCAAGAGCAGGTGAAGCCGGCAGGGGATTTGCTGTAGTAGCAGAAGAAATTCGTAAATTAGCGGAAGAATCCCAAGAAGCGGCAAAGCAAATAACAGAGCTTGTCAATGATGTGCAGACAAAAACTGACAGTGCTGTGACTTTTATGAATGACAGTAAAGGTGAAGTTGATGCAGGCACAAAAATTGTAGCGACGGCAGGAGAAAGTTTTGAGAAAATATTGGCAATGGTGCGCGACATGACCGGGCGGATATATGAAATATCAGAAGCCGTTGAAGCAGTGATAGGCAGTACCCAAAATATTGTCAGTGCTGTACAGGAAATAGACAATGAAAGCCAAAAAAACTCTGAGCAGACTCAATCTATTTCAGCTGCTGCACAGGAACAATCAGCATCTATTGAAGAGATTGCTTCATCAAGCCAGCATTTGGCAAAAATGGCGGATGACCTGCAGCAAGCTGTCCGGAAATTTAAAATATGATTTTATAATTTACTTAATTCCTCTGCATCAAATTAGTGAATATTTTAATGTGCCGCATAAAACAGCATGATTTTTCCAGCACTGAATTCCACTCTGTGTGCAATAAGTGTATGCAGATAAGCCGGAAAAAAATGAATTTATTGTATAAGAAAACAATAAAATCTGGCTTTGTTAAGTAAAAATGAAAAGATAGCTAATGTTTCTGTAGAAAAGCACTAAATTTTATCAACTTGCTAAAGAAAACAAGTTTTTCATATTGGGATTATAGTTAGCTCCGGCAACTTGAGCAGGAGTTAAATGATTAAGACCAGTATGAGGGCGCATGAAGTTGAAAAAGAAGACAAAAACAGAAATAGTAGCATTAGCAGAGTGAAAAGAATGAAAGCCACGTTTGGTTTTATACCAAGCCTTGAAACGGTTGTTAAAAGCTTCGATAAGATTGTTGCTAATATCGTCCTTAAAGCTCTCGACACGAATGTGTTTAGCATGAGGAAAGTAGCACTTAGTAGGAATCTTGTAGGCACTATAGCGATCGCTAACAATGGCATTGGGATTACCTAAAGGGGAAACATGCTGAAATAAAGCATGTGCCTGAGGAGAAGAACGATGTGGTGAAAGATGAAAACCAAGAACAAAGCGGGTTTCACTATCGATGATGAACCAGATGTAGTATTTCTTTCCAGCAATTTTAACCACTGTTTCGTCAGCATGCCATTCATCAGAATTGAAATTCATAGAAGGTATGAGCTTTAAAGAAATATTATCAAAAAGCGGAGCGAATTTTTTGCACCACTCAGCAACACTAACATGAGAAAGCTTGATGCTGTAGAGCTGATAAAGCATGAGAGAAATGTTACGAGTAGAGCTTTTGCCTATGAAAAAAAGAGTTAAAACAGTGATGATTAAATGAACTGGATGACGCATGCGTGATAAATTGGATTTACCAAAAAGTTTAGAAACAGAAGGTGGCAAAGTAGCAGTTGATTTTGGTTGAAAAAATGAATGATTACATTTTTTATCAGAGCAACGAAAGTTAGAATAATCACGATAATCGTGATGCAAGAAAGACGATTTTCCACACATAGGGCAAGGAGGATACTTTTTACCTCTGACACTGGGGAGAGCATCTGGTGCAAATTGATGTTTACAAGCAAGGCAGCGATATTTTTGATTACCGAATTTATCTTTGCCAAACTTATGGAAATGGTGATTATTGTTGCATTTAGGGCATACAATCGGTATAATTTTCTGCATGAGGCATCGTCCTTTCGATTGGTGTGTTTTCTAGCAGAAACATTGTACCATTGAAAGGTTCGGTGCCTCAATTTTCATTTAAGTTAACAAAACGTAAAATCTGAAGAGGAGAATTAGTATGAAAATTGGATGGATAGGACTAGGTGCAATGGGGATGCCAATGGTTCGTCATTTGGCATGTGGGGGGCACGAAATAATAATTTACAATCGAACGAAATCCCGTGCTGCCGCATTACAATATTATGGCTGCAAAATTGCCAATAATCCGGCAGAAGTGTGCGATGCAGATATTATTTTTACTATGCTTTGGGATGATCAGGCAGTTGAAGCCATCACCTTTGGTGAAAATGGGATTCTCAGCGCATCTGGATATAAGCTGCATGTAGGTATGAGTACTGTTAGCCCGCAATTTGCCAAACGTCTTGCGAATGCTCACGCTGAACATGGACAAGATTATATTTCGGCGCCGGTATTCGGGAGACCATTGGCAGCAGAGACCGCACAACTCGGCATTGTTGTCGCAGGGCAAGATGCGGCGATTAAGCGCGCAGCTGAGTTATTGAATCTTATGGGGACAGTATTTATAACAGGGAAAGACGCGTGGAAGGCAAATCTTATTAAGCTTACTGGCAACTTTATGATTGGAGCAATGCTCGAAGTATTGGGAGAGGCATTTGCATTAATACGCAAATCCGGAGTTGATCCGGTACGATTTTTAAATGTAGTGAATGGCACTGTTTTACGATCTCCAGTATATGAAAACTATGGTAAATCAATCATCGAAGAAGATTTTAGTACAGGTGGTTTACAGATAGGATTGAAGGATATTAGTTTCATACGTGATATTGCAGTTAAAGCTGGTGTACCAATGCCTGTAGCTGCATTGGTACAGGATCGTCTTTTGGTAGGATGTTCACGTAACTATGCTGAATTGGACTGGAATGTGCTCGCAAAAATTATTGCCGAAGATGCTGGAATAAAATAACCTTTGACAATGAATTGATGGAACACAGTCAGGCAGGTGGACAAATTTTAAAAGTATAATCTATAAAAATGCAGCGCCTTTGTATTTGATGGTAAGCATCTTCTACTTAGCTAGGAGTTGAATATCTGAGTGAACCATATGGCCATTTAGAATTATACCGTTGGATATATTCAAAGCAGGGCAGGCGTAGTATTTGCTTAAAGAAACTCTAAGTGTGCTCATAAACACAAAAAAAGCGGCATCAGAAATTTCTTTCCAATGCCGCTGACCTTACAAAAATGGCGGAGTGAGAGAGATTCGAACTCTCGCACCGGTTACCCGGTCTAACGATTTAGCAAACCGTCCTCTTCAGCCTCTTGAGTATCACTCCATAATATTAAATTGTCAACAGAAACAATCCGTAAATGGCTGCCTGTTAAATAACTCCTTAAGAACATCTAATATATTATCAAATAAATTTTTAATTGTCAATGATTTTTTTATTTTGCCTGCTGATTTTATATATGCATTAATAAAAAATTTGACTAAAACGAAATGATATGTTATTATCTATTTGATAATGAATATCATTCCTTTCTAACTCTCCAATAATATATGTATTGTATTATCCACTACACAACGTCTGCCGTAACGGCAGGCGATTTTTTTTTATCAGCTGGGTTTGATAACCAAATAAGATAATCTGAAATGAAGATCTTTTTTAGTATAATTTTTTTATCGTTCACCAAAATTTTTTGGAGAACTGACCGTATTATTTGTTTACCAAGATAAAATGCGGGTAATAATTGAGTTATTACGGCATGAGTATTCCAATTGACATAACGGATTGTGCATGCTATCATACCAATAATGATTACATTGGCTGATTAGAAAAACTAAAGGTCAGGGTATGTGCAGCAGGCATGTGCTCTGACCTCTTTTGTTTTTCTGCAAATATTTTTAAAGAATGAGGATGATCAATATGGCAAAAAAAGCATACGGGAAAAAATATGGTTTTCAAACAAGAGCTGTGCATACCGGCAATGACGTAGATAGTGAAACCGGTGCTATTAAGCGGCCTATAACGATGGCAAATAGTTATGAGCTGCCGTATGATCCTTCTGATATGAATTGGAGCAGTGCCGACAAAAGCATTTACACGCGCAATGGGGGCAATAATCAGAAATACCTGCAGGAAAAATTAGCGTCACTGGAAGGTGGGGAAGACTGTGTAGTATTGGCCAGTGGTGTTGCAGCTCTTTCTGGTTTATTTTTTTCTCTTCTTAAAAGCGGGGATCATGTAATTTTTTCCAGTGTCACCTATATAGCTGTATATCGCTTGTTTAACGAGCTTCTAAATAATAAATTTAATATAGAAACATCGATCATTGATACCACAGATCCGGAAAATATAAAAAAAGTATTGAAATCAAATACAAGACTGATACATATAGAAACTCCGGGGAATCCCACGCTGATGGTTTCAGACATAAAAAAAATTGCTGATGTAGCGCATGCTAATAATGTGCTGCTTTCTGTTGATAATACGTTTGCTTCTCCGTTTAATCAACGCCCGATAGAGTTGGGAGCTGATTTTGTCATAGAAAGCCTTACAAAATATATAAATGGACATGGAGATGCATTGGGTGGGGCAATCATCGGCAAAAAAAGTTATTTGGATACTGTAAGGGCGCAGGCACAAATAAATCTTGGCGGCGTCATCAGTCCTTTTAATGCATGGTTGATTATGCGCGGAGCTGTCACACTTCCATTACGAATGAGACAGCATAACGAAAATGCCCAAAAGGTTGCCGAATATTTAGAAAGCCTCTCTTGTGTGCGTTTTGTGGCATATCCTGGATTGAAATCACATAAAGAACATATTATTGCAAGAGCGCAGATGGCGCCGGGATTTGGCGGAGTGCTGTCCTTTGGATTAAATGCTGATCATGATACACACAATAAGTTTATCAGCCAGTTAAAAGTTATTACATCCGCTGTGTCCCTTGGACATGATGAAAGTCTGATAGTATTTTTGGGAGAAAATGATGAGCGGCAGTATCTTTATCCCGAAGAATTTCACAAAGGTTTTTTCCGATTTAGCGTGGGAATAGAAGATACTGAGGATATTATCGATGATCTGCGGCAGGCATTAACGAAGGTCAAGCTTTTGAATGCCGATATATAATAAAATAATTTGAAGGTGTGTTTATATGTCTTATAGTGCAATATGGTCAGAAAATAAAAATCTGAATGCAGTTGAAAAAACTAAACTGAAAAAAGATGGTCTTGATATTATCAATGAAATAATCGATAAATATTCAAAAACAGGCTATGAGAGCATATATCCCGAAGATATTGGTCTTTTTAAATGGGCCGGTGTTTATGAGCAAAAACCTAAAAATGGATATTTTATGCTCAGGGTGCGTATGACATCTGGTATTATGAATGCAGCACAGGCAAAAACGCTGGCTGATATAGCAGAAAAATACGGACGAGGCATAGCCAATATAACTACACGTGGATCAGTGCAGTTTCACTGGATAAAAATAGAAAATATCCCTGATATATTTTACAAACTAAAGTCCTGCGGAATGAGTTCTTTTGAAGCCTGCGGTGACTGTACCCGTTCTATTGTAGGAAACCCTCTGACAGGTATTGATAGAGAAGAACTGATAGATACCAGCTCCATAGTAAAGGAAGTAAACAATTTTTTCCTTTTAAACAGAGATTTTTCAAATCTGCCCAGAAAATATAAAATATCGATATCTGGCAGCATTTATAATACTGCACATGCGCAAATAAATGATATATCGTTTACTCCGGCAATCAAAACTGTTGATGGAGAAGATGTTCTGGGATTTCATGTTTGGCTGGGCGGCGGTCTTTCCAGTACACCTCATCTGGCAAAAAAACTGAATATTTTTGCCAGACAGTCGGATGTTTTGAAAATAACCGAGGCAGTATGTATTATTTTTCGTGATAATGGATACCGAGAAAAGCGCACCCGTGCACGACTAAAGTTTCTGCTTGATGATTGGGGCGTGGAAAAATTCGAGTCAAAAATAAAAGAGCTCACCGGTCCGCTGCTAAAATCGGGTATTGATAAAACAGTTTCATGGAATGCATCCTATTATTATGGTATTCATCCGCAAAAGCAAAAAGGAAAAAGTTTTGTAGGGCTTAATATTCCTTTTGGTGAAATAACTGCCAGGGATTTGGCTGAACTTGCCTCAATAGCGGATGCCTGCGGAGATCAAAAGCTTCGTACAACACTGTCACAGAATATAATAATTTCCGGTATTGATGATAACGCTGTTCCGCAGCTGATCAAAAAGAACATTTTCACACGTCTGCCCATAATGCCCAAAAATTTTCTTGGCTATACTGTAGCCTGTACTGGAAATGAATTCTGCAATCTGGCTATTGTCGAGACTAAAAACAGAGCCAGACAAGTGACGAGCTATCTTGATAAAAAAATTGCTATGGAAATACCTGTGCGCATTCATTTTACGGGATGTCCAAATTCGTGCGGGCAGAAACACATTGCAGATATAAGCCTGCAGGGTGGACGGATAAAGACAAAAGACGGAATCAAAGATGCCTTTACTTTATGGGCAGGAGGAACATTGGAAGGGTGCGGACATTTCGCTGAAAAGATAAAAGATCTTACTGATGCGGATGAAGTACAATTTATATTGGAAAAAATGCTTCTTTTTTATAAAAAAAATTCTCTGCCCGGAGAAAATTTTACATCTTTTGTAAATAGAGAAGGGATCGACAGGCTGAAAAATGCAGCCATAGTTTAGGATATGGCTTTAATATAATGGTTATTTCTTATTGACATCCTAATAAACACATGCTAATATATAAATCATATCATTACATTATTACATTTGACTAATTAGAAAACTAAAGGTCGAAGTGTGCGGAGGGCATGCTTTGATCTTTTTCTTATTGTAGGTAGCAGCCGCTTCCCTGAAACTGGTAGGCGGTTAATAAAATATAAAATAAAAAGAGGTAATAAACATGAGTGAACATCAGTATAAATTTGAAACTTTACAGCTTCATGTCGGACAGGAACAGGCCGATTCCGCAACAGATTCACGAGCTGTTCCTATATATCAGACAACATCGTATGTTTTTAAAAACAGCCAGCATGCAAGTGATCGTTTTGGACTCAAAGATGCGGGAAATATATACGGCCGCCTCACCAATACCACACAAGATATATTTGAAAGACGCATCACTGCATTGGAAGGCGGGGTGGCCGGTCTTGCGGTGGCATCCGGTGCGGCAGCCGTAGCATATGCATTTCAGGGATTGGCGCATGCAGGTCACCATATTGTTTCAGCTACAACTATTTATGGCGGTACATATAACTTTCTCGAACATACATTACCGGATCGCGGAATAACTACAACATTTGTTGACCCTGCGGAAGGCATAGATGCATTTGATGCCGCGGTTAAAGAAAATACCCGTTTGATATTCATCGAAACTATAGGCAACCCCAATGCCAATCTCATTGACATAGAAAAGATAGCTGCTGTAGCGCATAAGCATAAAATTCCACTTGTAGTTGACAGCACTTTTGCTACACCTTATCAGGTAAAACCGTTCGATTACGGTGCTGATATAGTTGTCCATTCTGCTACGAAATTTATTGGTGGACATGGCACTACATTAGGTGGTGTTATTGTTGACAGCGGCAAATTTGACTGGGTGGCTTCAGGTAAATTCCCCCATTTGGTGAAACCAAATATTAGTTACCATGGTATAAGTTTCGCAAAGGATATCGGTGCACCTGCTTTTGCAATATATCTGCGTGCATTGTTGCTGCGTGATACGGGGGCAACTCTTTCCCCATTTAATGCGTTCTTATTACTGCAGGGAACAGAAACTTTATCGCTGCGTGTTGAACGCCATGTAGAAAATTCACTTAAAGTAGTAGAGTTTTTGAGCACTCATCCGAAGGTTGCCAAGGTCAATCATCCGGCGGTGTCTGATAATCCTGACCATGAACTTTATAAAAAATATTTTCCTAATGGCGGTATATCCATCTTTACTTTTGAAATAAAAGGCGGAGAAAAAGAAGCGCGTAATTTCATAGACCATTTAAAGATATTTTCATTGCTTGCTAATGTAGCCGATGTGAAGTCGCTTGTTATTCATCCAGCAAGCACGACTCATTCACAGATGAGTGCTGATGAACTGGCACAGAGCGGTATTACACCTTCTACCGTTCGTTTGTCAATAGGTACTGAGCATATTGACGATATCATTTGGGATTTGAAACAAGCTTTTGATGCTGTCTGAGAGAACATAAGATAATAATTTGAGTAGCATAGTATTGACATTTGACTAGAGCGTGATTTATACTGTTTACAGATAAAATTACCGCCGGGTAACGTCCTGTAATTATTCCGTTAGGCCTTTGAAGGAATAATTACAGGACGTTTTTGTTTTTTATTTATTAGAAATTGAGGAGTGAATAATATGTTTAGGGAAATGCGGCGCAAGCGGCAGCTTTTGTTGAAAAAAGAAATTGATGAAATTTTAAAATACAGGACTGTAGGAATACTTGCCGTTCATGGTGATAACGGTTATCCTTATGCAGTGCCTGTGAGTTATGCGTATGGTAAAGGGAAAATATATCTGCATTCTGCACGTAGCGGGCATAAAATAGACAGTTTAAAAAATGATGCAAGAGTGTCTTTTTGTGTGGTGGATAAAGATCAGATTGTACCGGAAACTTTTACGACCTATTTTCGCAGTGTAATTATTTTTGGAAGAGCAAAAATTATTAAAAATGAAGCAGAAAGAATAGAAATATTGTCCAGATTAGGAGAAAAATACGCACCGGGAAGAATAGCGGAATGCCAAAAAGAAATTCAAACTCAATTGAATAATACGTGTGTGATAGAAATTACCATAGAACATATGACGGGCAAGGAAGCTATAGAATTAGTACAAAGCAGAGAGCAGGTCTAAAGTATGATAAATTTAATTTTAGATCAAAAATGGCTTATTTTGTTCTGTTTAGAAATTTTGGCATGGTTGATTACATTCTTTATGCTGTATGCGCGATACAAGATGAATTCTTCAGGCTGGTTCCGAATTTCGGCTGTAATGTTTTTCGTGACAGGTGTAATTCCTCAAACGTTGTTGGGAATCGTGAATTTTATAAACGCTGGACAATTTGATGTCTTTACTGCTGTATTGCTGATGCTATTGTTATATGGTTTTACTTTAGGGCGCGTTCATACGAGGAGAATAGATAGGTGGGCAAAAAGAAAATTTATTGCACCAAAAAATTAGGATAGCGATTGAGACGTATTTGGAACAATTTATAAAAGACTTTACAATGTAGCAGGGAAATGCTAAACTTACTTTATAAAGATAATTTATAAAGATGGTGAATATTTTGCATAAAAAAGATTTGCGCAGTGAAAATTTGGAGCTTTTACGTTTGTGCCTCAGACGGGTTCGACAGGCCACTAAACCTCAAATGGCAGAGTATACAGGGTTGAGTGTAGTTACAGTTAATTCTCTTTTACAGGATCTTTTGTTGAACGGCGAAGCTGCTGCGGCTGAAGAAGCAGAATCCTCGGGAGGACGGCGGGCACAAACTTATAGTTTTAATGCGGAACATCGCCTGGCATTGATTATTTATATGCATGAAAAAACAGGCCGCGATACTATGTTTATTTCAGTGGATGATTTGCTGGGAAATACATTAGAAATTTCTGAGCTGCAGCCAAAAAAGATAAATCTGGAATATTTTACTGAAGTTCTTCGTCCCTATTTTAATAAATATCCGCAAATTTCAGTAATTGTAGTCGGACTTCCGGGAGTCGAAGTAAAAGGAAAATTAGTTATAAGCGATTATCCCGGATTGCAGGATACAATGTTTTGCCAAAGTCTTTCGGCGCAGCTGCAGTGCCCGGTGATTTTTGAAAACGATATCAACGTCACAGTAGCAGGCTATATTTACTCATTGGAGGAAAAATACCGTCAAGAAACCGTTGTGGGTATTTACTTTCCTCAGAATTATCTGCCGGGGGCAGGAATTTTTGTAAAGGGAAATCTCTACAGGGGACGCGATGGGATTGCGGGAGAGATGGGACACTGTTTTAGGACATTTAAGCCAAAGCATAAAATCAAATTTGCAGACAAGGCCTCGACAGTAAATTGTGAAGCTATACGAAATGCAGTACAAGCAATATTGCTTTTTGTATCAACATGGAATCCGCATCGTATAGTCATTTACAGCGAAATAATTCAGCCTGCGCAGACAGAATTTATTAGAAAATGCTGCGTGCATGAAATTTCAGAAGAATTTTTGCCGGAAATTACGATTAAATCAGAAATATATGAAGACTATAAAAAAGGCATACGATGTTTGGCTGCAGAGTATTTAAACAATAAAAAATAAATTAAGAAGATTTTATGGAAAAATGGTTTGACTTGCATATGCATTCGAGCTACAGTGCTGATGGGGAATTTACACCGGAGAATTTGATGAAAAAATGCGCCGCAGCAGGATTAAAAGCGGTGGCATTAGCTGATCATAATTCTACACGTGGTGTTTTATATGCTAAACAGGCCGCAGTGGAGCTGGGCTTGGCATATTTTCCTGCAATAGAAATTGATTGCATACATGAGAAGCACAACTTTCATCTTTTGGGATATGGTATACATGCAGATGCAGTGATTTTTAGAAAAATTGAGCGGGATGTACATGAACAGGAAATTGCTGCATCAGATAAGCTGATTGAACTTGTACGGAAAATGGGTTTTTATTTTAGTGAAGAATTGGTAAGGGCAAAAGCGAAAAACGGTGTGGTTGTTGCTGAGATGCTGGCAGAGGTTATACTGAATGATCCGCATAATAATGAGAATAGTCTCCTTTTACCTTTGCGGCCCGGTGGCGCACGCAGTGACAATCCATTTGTAAATTTCTTTTGGGATTTTTGTTCGCAGGGAAAAGCTGCCTATGTGCCTATGCGTTATATTTCACTTGCTGAGGCTGTTTATGCTGTTCAAAAGAACGGCGGTGTGGCTGTGCTTGCGCATCCAGGTGCCAATATTGGTCAAAATCGTGAAATTATAGAATCTGTTATAAAAGCCGGTGTTGATGGCATTGAAGTTTACAGTAATTATCACGACGAAAAAACTAAAAGATTTTATGCGAAAATTTGCATTGAACATAAAAAAATCGCAACTTCGGGAAGCGATTTTCATGGTAAAACCAAGCCTTCTATATATTTAGGAGAATTGGAGCATCCGTATGCTCATAGGGTATATGGGCAGCTTGTACAAAAAATCAAAGAACGCGGCGGGGAGATGGTAGGATGTCTTCAGATATAATAGAAAAATCTGTGCTGAAAACTCCGGGAATTTGGCAGCGGCATGCTACACGTGCCATTTTTTTCATCGGCGGCTTCGGGGCAGCATCATGGGCGCCTCTTGTCCCGTTTTTAAAAGCAAGACTGCAGCTTGGCGAAGATGTTTTGGGTATGCTGCTTCTTTGTATCGGTATCGGTTCGTTGTTTACAATGCCGCTCACTGGTATTGCGGTTGCACGCTTTGGCTGTCGAGTGGTGCTTGTGAGTGCAGCTTTTATTTATACAGTGCTGCTTCTGACTTTGAGCCAGGTAGCTTCTTTATGGATGGCAGTACCGGCACTTCTAGTATTTGGAGCTTCCATGGGTATGGTGGATGTAGCAGCGAATATTCATGCGGTTATCGTAGAGAAATCTTCGGGAAAACGCTTGATGTCGGGAATGCATGCACTCTGGAGTGTTGGTGGCTTTTCGGGCGCCGGTATTTTTGGTATATGGTTGAATTTCGGCTACACACCATTTATGGCCACTATTTGCGCGACAATAATCATGCTTTTTTCATTGTCTTTCTTTGGACGTCACCTGTTGAGTTATGGGGGCGGGAAGTCAGGGACTTCGCTATTCGCTGTTCCACACGGAATAGTAGCCTTTGTAGGAATAATTGCATGTATTGCTTTCTTAGTTGAAGGAGCTATCATGGATTGGAGCGGTGTGTTTCTCACATCGGTACGAGGTCTTGACATATCAATGGCTGGTACAGGATTTGCGGTATTTTCAGCCGCGATGCTTATAATGCGCCTGACAGGAGATCGGCTTGTGCAAAAACTCGGCAGCAAGCCTATCATTCTTGGCGGCAGCCTCCTGTCTGTCATGGGTTTCCTGTTTGTCATTCTGGCATCATGGCAGCCGCTTCTCTATGCGGGCTTCTTCCTTATCGGTATCGGCAGTGCGAATATCGTGCCGGTATTCTTTTCATTGCTTGGCAAACAAAAAATCATGCCGCTTAATATGGCAGTATCGGCAGTAAGTACATTAGGCTATTTGGGAATATTGATGGGACCGGCAGTAATCGGTTTTATTGCGCATCAAACAAGTCTTTATACATCGTTTGCGCTGCTGGCAGGACTTGTGGCATTGCAGATGTGCATTGCGGGCTATGTATATAAAAAAGTATTATGATGATCGATTTTGTATGCGGCTGAAAAAATTATTGCAAGATGTTGAAACTAAACTAAAAAAATAGTAGGGAGATATTCATGTGAAGAAAATTGTGGTTTTGACGGGAAGCTCACGAAGAAATGGTAATAGCAACACAATGGCTGATTGTCTTATTGCGGCTATAAAAGAAAGAGAGAATGAGGTGAAACGTTTTGATACAGCCTTTTTAAAGATCGAAGGTTGTCGGGTTTGTGATACATGTTTTAGTAAAGGAACTGCTTGTTCCTTTACGGATGATTTTAATCATATTGCAGAGTCAATACTCGCTGCTGATATAGTTGTTTTTGTATCACCCGTTTATTGGTATACCTTTCCAGCCAAGTTAAAAGCTGTCATTGACAAATTTTATTCTTTTTGTGTAGGAGAGCAGGGAATAGGAAATAAAAAATGTGCACTTATTACCTGCTGTGAGGAGAATCAAATGGAAACTTTCACGGGGATAAAATTTTCTTATGAAAAAATGATAGGGTTGTTGAAATGGGAATCAGTCGGAGAAATTATGATGCCAGGAGTACTAGAAATTGGAGCGATAAAAAATATTAATTATGAAAAACCATTGCAAAGTCTGGCGGTATCATTTTAAAATTGTTGATAACAGGGAATAAAAAGATTTCTGATCAATATGTATCGTACTATAGCATATGTTTATATTAAAAAAATTATATAAATAATATTGACTTTGAGTGAACACCATGTAGTAAAATTTAAATTGAAAAGTATATCAGAAACGTTTTAGGATAAAAATGTGCCGCGGGAAGAGGCTGTCTTCAAGTAGGGAGAAATAAAAATGACAATATCAGAAGTAAGTGAAAAATATGGTATGACACAGGATACATTACGTTACTATGAACGTGTAGGATTGATTCCGTCGGTGCCGCGTAAACCAAGCGGTGTTCGCGATTATGATGAGCATAGCTGCGGCTGGGTGGAGTTTATTCGGTGCATGCGCAGTGCAGGACTGCCGGTTGAAACATTAATTGAATACGTACGGCTCTGGCAGGAAGGATCAAAAACAAAGGCAGCACGAAAACATTTGCTTATTGAAGAAAAAAAGCGATTGGATAAACGAATTGCTGAAATGCAGGCTACACAAGCAAGATTGGCTTCTAAAATTGCACATTATGATAATATGAACAGAGTTGCGGAGACATTGTGAGAATCAAAAAAGCGTAATATATGAAAATTTAATTGACAAACCTGATAAATAAAGTTAATATTAACATGAAAATTGAATATAGTTGGAGACAGGTGTCAGAAATGACTTAATAGGGAATCCGGTATGAAGCCGGAGCGGTCCCGCCACTGTGAAGATGAATTTTTCAAACTGTGCCACTGAAGCAGAAGCTTTGGGAAGGCTTGAAAAAATGATGAATCTGAGCCAGGAGAACTGCCTGTTTTAACATCACCGTTAGTGTTGGTGCTCATTTACCGATACTTATACCTGCGAGAGATAGGGAGGGAGATTTGATACTGTGGATATGGATCACATGGTAATATTCTCCGGCTTTGTTGTTAAGGCCGGATTTTTATTTTCTGAGAGATTTTATTGAAACTGCTATTTTAATCTACCTGCTTTCTGCGGGTAGATTTTTTTGTTTCTCAATAAAAGGAGGTTTCTGATGAAAGATGAAGTAAAAAATCAAGATGACAGTGATAATCTTGATCTTCAGGCTATTTTGAAGAAGGCGGACCAGCAGACAGACTTTCCTAAAGTGCCCTTTGATGAATTTGCAAAGCCTACGCATGAAGAATGGAAGGAAGCATGTATAGCACTGCTTAAAGGTGCACCATTTGAAAAAAAAATGTATACGAAGACGTATGAAGATATAACGTTTGAACCTATGTATACGAAAATAATGACGGAAGATATACTGCCCAAAAATTCCTTTCCCGGTATGGACGATTTTATGCGTGGCAGCAGGATAAATGGCTATATTGAAAAACCGTGGGGAATCGCTCAGGCCTGCGATGAAAGCATGCCAAAAGAGAATAATGAGCTGTTGAAACATGAAGTGGACAGGGGATCAACAATTTACAATATAAAGCTTGATCAGGCAACGTTGCAGAATAAGGATGCGCAGTATGCTGAAAAAGTAGGCGATGGAGGATGCAGCATAACTACCTTGGCAGATATGCATCAATTGCTGAGCGGATTGGATCTGAATAAATATGGTCTTTATATTTATTCAGGTGCATCATCTCTGCCTGTCCTTTCCATATCCGTAGCTGCATTGCAGGCATCAGGCTGTCCTGTAAAAGGTATGCACGGAATAATAGGTGCAGACCCTTTGGGCGAACTGATAAGTCATGGAAAAAATTATGCCGGTCTTGATTCTCTGTATGATGAAATGTATGAATGCGCCTCATGGGCATACGAAAAGTCACCAAAAGTCAGAACTATAATGGTGCGCAGTGATGTTTTCAGCCGCGGCGGAGCAAATGACGTGCAGGAAATAGCATATACACTCTCTATGGCTGTTTCTTATCTGCGCGCTTTGCTGGAACGCGGTATGGAAATAGATGCCGCAGCTTCACAGATAAGTTTCACTTTTTCCATGGGTGCTAATTTTTTTATGCAAATAGCAAAACTGCGGGCAGTGCGGCCGATATGGGCGAAGATAATAAAAGAATTTGGCGGCGGTGAGGATGCTCAAAGAATGTATATTCATGCCCGCCCGGCACTCTTTTGCAAAACGGTTTATGATCCGTATGTAAATATGCTCAGAAATACGACAGAAATTTTTTCCGGAGTAGTAGGTGGTGTGGATTCTTATGAAAATGCACCTTTTGACGAACCTATCAGAAAGGGTGATGAATTTTCACGGCGTATTGCCCGAAATGTCCAAATTATCCTCCAGGAAGAATTTGGTCTATTGAAACCTATTGATCCTGCCGGAGGTTCATGGGCAGTTGAAAGCCTCACGCAAAAAATAAAAGAGAAAATATGGGCAGAATTTCAGCTCGTAGAAGAAAAAGGCGGGATGCTGGAAGCACTCAAAACAGAATATCCGCAAAAGCAGATAGCGGATATTCTTCAGGCAAGATTTAAGAATGCAGAGTTCCGCAGAGATCGTATTGTGGGTAATAATATGTATCCAAATATGACGGAAAAACTTATTGATAAGCGTCCCGAAGATGCGGAGAGTTTAAAAAAACAGAGAATGAACGATATCGGTGATTATTTATCGGATGTTGATGAAATATTTAAACAGGAATGTTTGGCTGCATTTGGCATGAGCGATAAAAAAAGGCTGGTAGATGATGCGATCGAAGCTGCTAAAGCAGGGAGTTCAATTGCAGAGCTGCGCAAGATGATGGATAAGAGAAAAAACGGGGCAGGTGAATGTATCACTCCTATATTGCCGCACCGCTGGAGTGAACGTTATGAGGCTTTGCGCAGTGTGACGGAAAATTATAAAGAAGATACAGGAAAAAATGTAAAAATATTTTTGGCGAATATGGGGCCTATACCGCAGCATAAGGCCAGAGCGGAATTTTCTACCAGTTTCCTGCAGGTAGGCGCTTTCGATGTTCTTGCCAATGAAGGCTTTAAATCCAGCGATGAAGCGGTCGAGGCAGCAAAGGTATCGGGAGCGGATGCTGTTGTCATCTGTTCTACCGATAAAACTTATCCGGAGATAGTACCGGAGCTTGCACAGAAGCTAAAACAGGCACTGCCTGATGTGACAGTGTATCTGGCAGGAGCTGCTCCCAAGGATCTGGAAGAAACTTATCGTAATGCGGGAGTTGACGATTTTATCTCGGTCAAAGCAAACTGTTATAAAATTTTGCAATTCCTGCAAAAAAAGAAAGGGATGGTCGGATAATGGCATTTAGAAATCCTGATTTCAGTAAGATCGGGCTCGGCGATGCATCTTTCCATTCAAAAGATGCATGGATGAAGAAGCTGAAAGACGAAATAGGTTTGAATTATGATGCTCTTGCCGGTAAAACAATGGAGCATATTCCCATTAAACCGATTTATAATTTTGACGAATATGCTCATATGAATCATCTGGATTTTGCCAGCGGTATTCCGCCATGTCTGCGCGGGCCTTATTCTACAATGTACGTATTTCGGCCGTGGACTGTCCGCCAATATGCAGGCTTTTCAACGGCGGAAGAGTCAAATGCCTTTTATCGCCGCAATTTGGCTGCAGGACAAAAGGGTCTGTCCATAGCCTTTGATCTGCCTACACATCGCGGCTACGATTCGGATAATCCGCGTGTCTTGGGAGATGTAGGCAAGGCCGGCGTAGCTATTGATTCCATTTTAGATATGCGCATATTATTCAACGGAATACCACTGGACCAAATGTCTGTCTCAATGACAATGAATGGTGCGGTGCTGCCGATAATGGCCTTTTATATTTTGTCCGGCGAAGAACAGGGCGTGGATAAAAGCGTTATGGCCGGTACGATTCAAAATGATATACTGAAAGAATTTATGGTACGCAATACGTATATATATCCGCCGGAAATGTCCATGCGCATCATCGGTGATATTTTTGAATATACGACGAAATATATGCCTAAGTTCAATAGTATTTCCATTTCCGGTTATCATATGCAGGAAGCGGGGGCCACGGCTGATATAGAACTCGGCTATACGCTGGCCGACGGATTGGAATATATACGTACAGGAGTGAAGGCCGGCCTGCCGATAGATGCTTTCGCAAAACGATTATCATTCTTCTGGGCAATAGGAAAAAATTATTTTATGGAAGTAGCCAAAATGCGTGCGGCACGCGTACTCTGGGCTAAGATAGTCAAATCGTTTGGTGCCGAAAACGGTAAATCAATGGCATTGCGCACACATTGCCAGACTTCAGGATGGTCGCTCACGGCGCAGGATCCTTTCAATAATATTGCTCGTACATGTATGGAAGCTATGGGCGCGGCCCTTGGGCATACCCAGTCGCTGCATACGAATGCCCTTGATGAAGCAATAGCGCTGCCAACTGATTTTTCTGCGCGTATTGCCCGCAATACACAGCTTTATATACAGGATGAAACGCGTGTGTGCAAAATAATAGATCCTTGGGGCGGTTCTTACTATGTGGAAGCATTGACAGATGAAATAATCAGACGGGCGTGGGCGCATATCCAAGAAGTAGAAGCATTAGGCGGCATGGCGAAAGCTATTTCCACAGGGCTGCCTAAAATGCGCATTGAAGAAGCTGCTGCACGCCGTCAGGCACAGATAGATTCACGCAATGAAACAATAGTGGGCCTTAATAAATATCGTCTGGAAAAAGAAGATCCTCTGCAAATTCTGGCAATAGACAATACGGCAGTACGCAATTCTCAGATAGAACGTCTGAAAAAACTGCGTGCAGAAAGAAATGCCGATGAGGTGCGCAGCTGTCTTGAGGCATTGACCAATGCCGCTGAATCCCGTGACAATGGAAATCTGCTTGAGCTTGCCGTAAATGCGGCAAGAGCGCATGCTTCCCTTGGTGAGATATCGGATGCAGTTGAAAAAGTATCGGGCCGTTTTAACGCGGTTGTTCACACAATATCAGGTGTTTATTCATCCGAATTTACGGACAAGACTGAACTGGAAAAAGCCCGCGGCATGGCCGATGACTTTGAAAGGCTGACAGGCCGCCGTCCGCGTATTTTCGTTGCCAAGATGGGACAGGACGGTCATGACAGAGGACAGAAGGTAATAGCCTCGTCATTTGCTGATATGGGCTGGGATGTGGATGTAGGGCCTTTATTCCAGACTCCTGCAGAAACGGCGCAGGATGCAGTCGACAATGATGTGCATATGGTAGGCTTCAGTTCGTTGGCCGCAGGACATAATACGTTATTGCCTCAGTTGGTGGAAGAATTGAAAAAACTTGGGCGTGAAGATATTATGGTGGCTATCGGAGGCGTTATACCTGTGCAGGATTACGATTACCTATATGAACATGGTGCGGCAGCTATATTCGCTCCGGGTACAAATATTCCTGAAGCAGGTATAAAACTGCTCACACTTTTGATCAAAGAGGTTAAAGCAGAACTGGCCGAGGTGTGAATTATGGCTGAATATAAAAGTTTTAAACCAGACTGGGCTCCGGAAAAAAACGATAAAGCTTTTGCCTGCAGTGTAATGGACGGCATAGAGGGAATAACCGATACTACAGTGGGAAATATCAATCCACAGCTGGAAAAAGGACGCAGGAAGCCGATCAGAAAATTAGTTTTACCGGTCGAAGAATATGTAAATGGAGTAGCACAAGGGAACCGTATGGTCCTTTCGCGCGCTATTACGTTGATAGAAAGTAACAATTCGGACCATTTTGCCAAGGCACAGAATGTTTTGCAGCAGCTGCTGCCCCGCACAGGAAAGGCTTTACGGATAGGTATAACGGGAGTCCCGGGGGCAGGTAAAAGTACAATGATAGAGGCTTTGGGGAATATGCTGTGCAATATGGGGCATAAAATCGCTGTATTGACTGTCGACCCGACAAGCTCTGTGACAAAAGGATCCATCCTCGGCGATAAAACACGTATGGGAACATTGTCGAGGAATCAGAATGCATTTATCAGACCATCACCGGCGGGCGGAACTTTGGGCGGCGTTGCAAGAAAAAGCCGTGAAACGATGCTGATGTGTGAGGCAGCGGGATATGACATCATAATCATTGAAACTGTCGGTGTAGGTCAATCAGAAATAACGGTGCGATCCATGGTTGATTTTTTTATGCTGGTCGTTTTGACGGGTGCGGGGGACGAACTGCAGGGAATAAAAAAGGGGATAATGGAATTGGCCGATGCAATAGTTATTAATAAAGCTGATGGTGACAACCTGCTGAAGGCAAAAGTATCCCGCGGCGAATATGAACGTATGATAGAATATATTCGTCCGGCCACAGAAGGATGGCAGACACATGCATATCTTTGTTCAGCCATAAAAAAAACCGGGTTGAAAGAATTATGGAAAGTCATAGAAATTTTTACTAAAATGACAAAAGAAAAAGGTTCATTTCAAAAACGCCGGGAAAATCAGCTTCTTGACTGGACTTACAGCATGATTGATGAACATCTGCATAACTTGTTTTTTGATGATCCTGTAATAACAGGACGTATGCCGGAAGTTCGCCAGTCCGTGCTGACGGGAAAGATATCGCCGACTCAGGCCGTTGCGGAATTGATTAATCTGTTCGATATTGAACGTGCGGCCAAAAGGCACAGCGGCATTTTCTAAAGTATGTCAGTGATTCTGCGCATTTAAACAGAAGGGTGACCAAGGAGACGGAAAATGTATACTAAAAATATTTATTTTGCCGGCGGAAGCTTTTATGAACTGCAGGAGCTTTTTTCCCGGGTAAAGGGAGTCACAGCCACAAAAACGGGATATATAAATTCACTTGCAGCTTATCCTTGTCATAAAGACATATTGAAAGGGAAAACCGGAGCGGCAATGGGAATAGAAGCAGAATATGATCCTAAAAAAATAGATCTTTCCACATTGCTGGATATCTTGTGCACTGTTATTGATCCTTATATAAAGAATGGCCAGAAGAATATGCAGCGCAGCGGAGTGTATTATTCTGAGGGGGAAGATGAGGCAGTCGTTCAGCTGTATATGAACTTTATAAAAAGCAGACACAGATCGCTGCCTATAACGCCATTTTCTGCCGTAAAATCTTTTGACAGTATGCTGACGGCAACCCGCAGGTGTTATATGGAGGCACTGCCCTTGGTAAACTTTTATCCGGCAGAAGAAATGCATCAATATTATTTAAGAAAGAATCCCTCAACCAAAACCTTTATAGATTTTATGCGTCTCAGAGAACTGGAAATAATTACATCAGTCTGAGAATAACAACATCATGAAAAACCGCCGTACTGAGCAGAAAATGTTTGGTATGGCGGTTTTCTGCATTTATTTGGTCCGCTTTAGCCATTATGGTATAATAAATCCAATAAAAAATATATATAACAAGGAAAATTATGATACCTGTCCCATGTCAAAGGAGCAAAAATGTTTGTACAGGAACGGCAAAAAAAAATTATAGATTTATTAGAAGAAAATGGCAGAGTCTTAGTAAGAGATTTAAGCATGCGCTTTAGTGTGACGGAAGATTGTATACGCAAGGATCTCGCCGCATTGGAAAAAAATAGTTTACTGAAAAGAGTCTACGGCGGAGCGGTAACGGAAAGGATAAATACACATCAGCTCAAAGCGGAACAGCGCAAAGATACCAATGTAGCTCAGAAAAAGATAATCGCAAAAAAAGCCTTGGAGCTTATAAAAACCGGTGATACGATATTTTTAGATATTTCTACGGTGAACGTGGAACTGGCCCGGCTGCTGCTGAACAAGAAAATCAAAGTAAATGTTATCACTAATATGATAGATATAATGAATCTGCTGGCAGCCCATAAATACGCGGAAATGACATTTATTGGCGGGACTCTCGATTTTGCAGGAGACGGGTTTATTGGAGGACTCGCTAATGGTTTAATTGACAAGCTGCATTTTGATGCGGCGTTTATGGGGGCGGTAGGCATTGATATACACAAAAATGCTGTATATACATATAAACCGGAAGACGGACTTACTAAGAAAAAGGCGGTTGACTCCGCAGATAAAGCGTATATATTAGCGGAAAACGAAAAGTTTATGAGAAGTGGTAATTTTCTATATGCCTCTTTGAATGATTTTATTGCTGTTGTGACGGAAAAACCGCTTTCCCGGCAGGCTGCGAAAAAAATCAAGGAATATAGAATAAAAAATTTATGAAACTCTTATTGTCTCCGTACCGTTTTTGTGCGGAGATAATTTTTATTGAAAAATAATAAAAAACAATATATAATAATATAAAATAATAAAAGAGGAGAGATCGTATTGCAAAATATGAAAATGTCAGAACGAATAAAGATACTGAAGAAAAAAATGCTGGCACAAAAAAGATACATGTCTGTTGAACAGGCTCTTCTTACAACTGATGTTTATAAAAAAAATGAAGAGAAACCTGTGATAATAAAAAGAGCGTTAGCCTTGCAGGCAGCACTGGAAAAGATCGAGATAGCAGTCGAACCGGAAGAAATGATTGTCGGCAACAGGACAAGAGGTGTCAGATTTGGCGTAGTTTCACCCGAGAGCGGAGGATCCTGGATAGATGGAGAACTGACGACACTGCCGAACAGGCCGCAGGATCCCTTTCAAGTCCATGCAAAAGATATTGACGACTACAGGGAAATTATCAAACCATATTGGCAGGATAAATCACTGGAAGACATATTACAGAAAAGATATGGCAGGGAACTTGCGGCGATCAGTAAAGTAGCCAAGATCAACCAGACAGATCATTCGCAAGGCCATATTTGTCCGGATTGTTTACTCTGGCTGGAAAAAGGACCTGCCGGAATAAAAGAGCAGGCACAGCGATTGACAGGCGGGCAGTCTTTAACGCGAGAACAGAGAGAATTTTATAAGTCGGTAGTCATAGTCATGGATGGAATGCAGACCTTTATGCTTAGATACAGCATACTTTTAAAAGATACAGCTCGTGTCAATGGAAAATTTGCGTCTTCACTGGAGAAAATGGCGGATAATTGCGAAAATATAGCAAAAAGGCCACCTGAAAATTTTCATGAAGCGGTACAATCTCTGTGGTTTTTATTTGTTGTTTTACAGATGGAATCAAACGCATCATCCTTTTCACCGGGGCGCATGGATAGATACCTATATTCTTTTTATAAAAATGATATTGACAATAGTATTATCAGTGCGGATGACGCATTGGAAATAATAGAATGCCTGTGGCTGAAATTTAATCAGATTGTCTATATGCGCAACGAGGGCAGCGCAAAATATTTTGCCGGATTTCCCATCGGATTCAATATAGCGATAGGCGGGTTGGATGAGTATGGCAATACTGCAGAAAATGACCTGTCATATTTGTTTTTAAAGGCACAGGAAGATTTGGGACTGCCGCAGCCAAATCTGTCGGTCAGACTAAATAAGAATACATCACAGAAGCTTTTGCAATATGCTGTAAAAGTGGTGGCAAAAGGCAGCGGCATGCCGCAGTTCTTCAACGATGAAGCAATTATTGAAACGATGATGAATGACTTAAAGATAGAAAAAAAAGATGCATGGGATTATGCGATCGTCGGCTGTGTTGAACTTACTACGCAGGGGAATAATCTTGGCTGGAGTGACGCGGCGATGTTTAATATGAACAAAGCCCTTGAACTTGCCATGAATCATGGCAGATGCCTGCTGACCGGTAAACAGCTGGGACCGGATATGGGAGGCTTGGAAAGGTTCAGCTCGTATGAAGAGCTGGAAAAAGCATTTGCTGCTCAGATTGACTATTTTTTGGAAAAAATGATAATGGCCTGCGAAGAAGTAGAAAAAGGGCATATGGCGCTGCTGCCTTCTCCCTTCCTTTCAGCAGTGATAGACAATTGCCTGGCAAATGGCGTTGATGTCACAGCCGGCGGAGCAAAGTACAATTTATCGGGTGTTCAGATAATACAGGCAGCCAATGTTGCGGATAGTATGGCGGCACTCAAACAACTGGTGTATGATGAAAAACACGTAAGCGGCGCCGAAATGCTCAATGCTCTGCAGAATGATTTCAACGGTTTCGAAATAGTGCGGACAATGGCGGAAAACAAAGTACCTAAATATGGCAATGATATAGAATGGGTCGATAATATTGCCGCAAAATGGGCGCATTATTTCAGAGAAAAGCTTACTCATTATAAAAACTGCCGGGGCGGAATATATCATACAGGAATGTATACCGTATCAGCACATGTGCCAATGGGGGAAAATGTGGGAGCTTCGCCAGACGGACGTCTTGCCGGAAAACCATTGGCTGATGGCGGCATGTCTCCTGTGTATGGTTGCGATAAAAACGGACCTACCGCCGTTTTGCAGTCTGTTAGTCGATTGGATAATGTCCTGACCAGTAATGGCGGACTGCTCAATATGAAATTTCTGCCGGAATTTTTTGCCACTGAAGAAGGTATAGAAAAATTTTCTATGTTTTTGAGAGCTTTTGTTGATCTGAAGATACCGCATATCCAGTTTAATGTAGTACATCGTGAAGATCTTTTGAAAGCGCAGAAAGAACCGGAAAAATATAGCAGCCTTACGGTCCGTGTAGCCGGATATACGGCTTATTTTACAGAACTGGACAGAAAATTGCAGGATGAAATAATAGCCAGAACGGAATACAGTGCGATATGAAGAAGGGACTGATTTTTGATATACAGCGTTTTTCTGTCAATGATGGGGCAGGGATCAGAACCACAGTATTTTTAAAAGGCTGTCCGCTGCACTGCATATGGTGTCAGAATCCTGAAGGTATATCCGTCAATGCTAAATTAGTTTGTTTTGCAAGTTCATGCATATTGTGCGGACAATGCGCACAGAAAGGCGATAACGCCGTGCGCATTGAAAAAAAACAAGTTGTCATTGAAAATGATAAAGTAAAAAATCCTGACGAATATGAGTCGATCTGTCCGGCGGGGGCTTTAAGAATGGACAGCAGATGGTATGAGCTTGATGAACTGATACACATTCTTAAGCGGGATAAGGTTTTTTTCAAATATGGAGGAGGTGTGACTCTTTCAGGCGGAGAACCTTTTTTTCAAAATGAATTCAGCACGGCACTTTTGCAAAAACTGAGGGAAGAAGGAATTCATACAGCAGTGGAGACTTCTTTATATACAAGGCCCGGCAGTATAGAAAAAGCGTTGCCGTATATAGATACTTTGTTTGCTGATTTTAAAATATATGATAATGATTTGCATAAAAAATGTACGGGAGTAGACAATGATATAATAAAAAAGAATATAAAATTTATTCTGCAATCTCCGTACAGAGACAATGTAATTATCAGGACACCACTTATTCCCTTTTATACGGCTGTGCCGGAGAACTTGCAAAAAATAGCAGAACAGATTGTATCTTGGTATGAGCACGTAAAATATGAATTGCTTAATTATAATCCGCTTGCAGCGGCAAAATATAAACACGTCGATTATGATTATTGTTTTTCTGAAAAACTGCCTATGTACACTGCAGAGCAAATGGCTTATTTTTACGGAATCTTAAAAGAAGCAGGGATCATCGGATATTAAAATTTTCCGCATGGCAGGAAAGATTTCAGTATACGGAATCATCTGCAAATCTGTTATAATAAAAATATACAGTCAACAATATATAAAGGAGCGAATATATCTATGAAGTATTTGATTGATACAGCCAATCTTGAAATGATTGAAAAATGCAATGACCTGCTGCCGATAAGCGGTGTTACAAGTAATCCCAGTATTATAAAAAAAGAAGGGAAAATAAATTTTTTCCCCCATTTTCAAAAAATACGCAGCATAATAGGCAAAGACAAAACACTCCATATTCAAATTTTGGCTGAAGACAGCGATGGTATATTGAAAGAAGCGCATACCATATTGGATAAAGTGGATAAAAATGTATTCATAAAGATACCGACGACCCCCGAAGGTTTGAAGGCAATACGCCTGCTGAAAAAAGAGGATGTCGGAGTGACAGCCACTGCTATTTATACAAAAACACAGGGACTTATGGCTATGGAAGCCGGCGCAGATTATATAGCACCCTATTTTAATCGTATGGAGAACCTGGATATTGACGCACCGGATACGATCGCTGTTTTTGCTGATATGATAGCCGTATATGGTTATCATACTCAAATTTTAGCGGCAAGCTTTAAAAATATAGCACAGGTAAACACCGCTTTCAAATGTGGAGCGCAGACGGCTACTGTCGGTCCTGATATTTTACTGGCAGCATTTGCTGTGCCATCAATAAAAAAAGCGGTCGATGATTTTGCAGCAGATTGGAAACAAATATTCGGAGCTGCTTCTATCCGTGACTTATGAACAAAAAAGATGGAAAGGAGGCAGGATCACGCTGAACGCGTGACCCTGCCTCCTTTTCTGTCATTGTCATTTTTGAAAAAATACTTTTTTATCCGCTGTTTATATGGCTGAGTGATTTATTCTGTTAAGCTTTTTTATTTGGCAAAGGCAGTTCAGTAATTTTTTTATGTTTGAGAGTACAATATTTTATACCGAAACTGCGCACGGCAGCTATAATAGGACGTAATTCCTCACCAAAGTCACTGAGACTATATTCAACGTGCAGAGGAATTTCAGAATATACCTTGCGATTGACCAGGCTGTTGGCTTCTAAAAAACGAAGATTGTCGGTCAGTACTTTCGGACTGATGCCTGGTATGCTTTTAAGTAAAACATTGAACCGATAAGAATCATTGAACAATAAACGCAAAATATGAAGCCTCCACTTATTGCCTATAAGGCCGATTGCTGTGGTCACTGGACAGATTGGTAATTCATCTTTAGTTATCATTACTGCAAATTACCTCCAAAATAAATTATTGTATATTTATCTTCAAAGAGATTATGTAAATTATAACATATTATATTCTCAATAAACATGATCGTGAATGATATAGTAATAAAAAAGTAAGTAATTGTTTTCATAAAAATTGAATTTTATAATGTTATATATGTAAATTACTTATATGTTTTTCAATAATTAATGGCAAGGGGTTAAAAAAATGGCAAAAATGACAGCAGGTCAGGCATTAGCACGTGTGTTGATTAGTTGGGAGATTGACCATATTTACGGAATAACCGCGGATTCTATAAACAATACAGTAGACGGTTTCTATCAGGAAAGAAAAAATCTGAAATATATTCAAGTCCGCCATGAAGAGATCGGCTCTCTGGCAGCGGCAGCTGATGCAAAATTGACAGGCAGAATAGGTGTATGTTTTGGATCCGCCGGACCTGGTGCCGTGCATTTGCTCAACGGTCTTTATGATGCCCGTCAGGATAGAGTCCCTGTTTTGGCGATAGTCGGCCAGTCTGCAACAGGCGTGATGAATACCAATTTTTTTCAGGAAATGAATCAGGATCCTATTTTTGCCGATGTAGCGCAATTTCATAAACAAGTAGTCAGTGCTGAACAAATACCAAATGTCGTTGATGAAGCAATTCGTTCAGCGTACGCTTCAAATTCAATATCGGTTGTCATTATTCCCGATGATCTGTCCGGGAAGATCATCGACTTTGTTCCTTCCAAAACACGAAAAGTAAGCGGAACCGGTCAACCTTTGCAGGCAAGGCCTGAAGATGTCCGGCTCGTTATTGATAGCCTTGATAAGGCAGAGCGTCCGATATTATGGATAGGACAGGGAGCACGTGATGCGGCTGAAGAAGTAACAGCTGTCTCAGAGAAATTTAGTATGCCGGTCTTATCTACTGCGCCTGCTACGGGAATAATGCCTGCGGATCATCCAAATTATATGGGCTGCCGCGGACGGCTGGGCACCAAACCGGCTTTTGAAACAAGTGAGATGGCAGATCTTATAATATTTGTCGGCACTAACTACCCGTTTGCCAGATTTCTTCCCAAAAATATAAAATCTATACAAATAAATAATGACATAGCCGATTTTGGCAAACAGTATGACGCGGATATTACCGTTCCTGCTGATGCGAAATCTTTTCTTTCGGCATTGCTTAAAGAAGGAAAACAGCGGACGGAATCAGTTTTTTTGAAGGCATCACAAGTCAATAAGCAGAACTGGGATAAATGGCTGGATAAATTGGCAGATGACGACAGTGAAGGTTTATCTGCTGAAGGGGTCATAAAAGGAATAAAATCGATAGCTGATGATGATGCTGTTTTTGCGCTTGATGTGGGAAATAACACAGAATGGGCAATACGTCAGCTGCCTTTGAACGGAAAACAGAAAATGACTATGTCCTCATGGTATGGCACTATGGGATACGGATTACCGGCAGGATTGGCAGGCAAACTAAGCTTCCCTGAGCGGCAGGTATGGTCTATTTCCGGAGACGGCGGTTATGCGATGGTGATGCCTGACCTTCTGACTGAGGTAAAATACAATATACCTGTAATAAATGTGGTTTTAGAAAATAAATCTTTGGGTTTTATCCAGCATGAAAAAATAGTGGCAGGACAAGCTTTATACGGGATAGATCTATTGGGAGCGGAATGGGCTGCTATGGCTGAAAACATGGGTGCTATAGGATTCAGGGCAGCTAATTTACAGGAACTCCAAGATGCGCTTAAAAAAATTGAGGAATTGCAGGCAAAAGGCAATAAACTGCCTATACTGCTCGATGCGAAAATAAAAAATGTTGATCCGATAGATACGCATACAGTACCGGTTGATCCTGTCCTGTATGATAAAAAAACCATTGATGAATATCGTGAACAATACAAATTGGATGAAAAAACACAGCCGGCATTATCTGTTATTTTCAACAATGTTGATTAGATTTTAAACAGAGAAGACTTTCGGAAACTGCTGAATATATGTGGAAAAAGGCGGAACGCTATGATGTTCCGCCTTTTGTTATGAGTTGTATTGTCCTCCCGGTATAAAAACCCTTACAGATAGTGTAAGCGTAAATTGTGTGTACATATTTTATAAGTTGGTGTAAAATAGAAAAAGAATATATAGTTGTATTTTTATAAATGGCATATTTTATACTGCGGTCAGCCGTTTCTGAAAAATATGATACTTACAGGATGAAAGGGTCATTCTATGAAATATATCGTACTAGATTTAGAAATGAATCCAATAATAAACAAATTTAAAGCAGAACGCTGTATATGCAAAAATGAAATAGTTGAAATAGGTGCCATTCTAGTAGATGAAAACTATGAAAAGAAAAGTCAATACAGACAGTATGTAAAACCTCAGTACAATGAGATCGGCAGACGCTATGAGGAATTGACAGGTGTGACCAATGAACTTGTGAAGGATGCACCCCATTTTAAGCATGCTATGGATAATTTTTGCCAATGGCAGAAGGATTGCTGCTCAGCCGATGAAGAGGTAGCAGTATATGCCTGGAGTGAAAATGATCGACGGCAGATGGAGCAGGAATTTATGCTCAAACAGATGAAGCTGGGCGATTATTCTGTGCTGCGCTGTTCGTGGTATGACTTGCAGAAAGAATATTGCACTATGCTGGGACTGCAGCGTATGATAACTTTGCAGGCTGCTGTGGGCGCCATGGGTGAAGCTTTCGTGGGACGTATGCATGATGCGCTCTGGGATGCTGAAAATACGGCAAGGATCTTTATTTTGTCGAGAGATAAGACAAATTTTAAAAAAGTAATGAAGCCGGTGTTGGAAGTTTTGCAGCCAAGACGGCCAATGACCTACTCGCTCGGAGATTTATTTGGTGATAAATTGAAAGATCTGAAGATAGAGTGAATTTTCTTTGACAGGTAAACAATGTATTTATATAAATTTGGTTTTAGGAGTATTCTATGGATATTTTCAAACGTTTCATTGAATTTTATAAACCGCATAAGCGGTTATTTTTTTTCGATTTAATATGCGCGACATGGGTGGCCGCCGTTGATTTATCATTCCCCCAGCTTCTATATTATTCTACGCATGTTCTTTTCGTTCAGGGAGAAAAAGATATATTCAGGAGCTGTATGCTGATAGCCTGCATTATGATAGTGATGTATATCATCCGCTATTACTGCCAGCATTATATAACTACATGGGGACATATAATGGGGGCACGGATGGAAAGCGAAATGAGGAGGAGGCTTTTTGAAAAGTATCAGGAACTGTCTTTTGCCTATTATGATAAGAATAATACAGGAATAATGATGAGTAAACTGGTATCTGATCTATTTGATATCTCAGAACTCGCCCATCATGGACCCGAAAATATTTTTTTAGCCGTACTGGAAATAACAGGAGCTTTTATTTTAATGGGTATGATAAATATCCATCTGACAATGATATTATTTTTTATAATGTGCATGATGCTGTTTTTTGGTATAAGCCAGAATCGAAAAATGAAGGCTGTATTCTTGGATAACAGAAGAAAAATTGCGGATGTCAATTCGTCCTTGCAGGATAGTCTTGCAGGTATAAGAGTTGTAAAATCTTTCGGCAATGAAAAACTCGAACATGCAAAATTCAGTCGCAGTAATGATGAATTTCTCCATTCGAAAACGGAAAGCTATCTGGCTATGGGACGTTTTGTCGCAGGCGGCGGTATATTTGTCGGACTCAGCTATATGGCGGTACTGTCAGCAGGAGGGTATTTTATTGCTCAGAGGACATTGCAGCCGACAGATCTGGCAGTTTTCGCTCTTTATATAGGAATTTTCCTCAATCCTATAAATATGCTGGTGAATTTTACAGAACAATTTCAAAAAGGCTACACAGGTTTTTGTCGTTTTGTAGAGATAATGGACACCGATGTTTCTATAAAAAACAGTGAAAACGCACAGGATATCGGTACAGCAAAAGGTGATATATCTTATAATCATGTTTCCTTCCATTATGAAAAAACGCAGCAGGTATTGGAAAACATAGATTTTCATGTCAAAGCAGGAAAAACAGTTGCACTAGTTGGACCCTCCGGAGGAGGAAAAACTACCATATGCTCTCTTTTACCAAGATTTTATGATGTGACGGAGGGAAGTATATGCATAGATGGCAAGGATATAAGAGAGATCACATTGGAATCGCTGCGCAGAAACATAGGCATTGTCCAACAGGATGTGTATATGTTTAATGGAACAATTAAATCAAATATAGCTTATGGCGCTCCTGATGCATCTGATGAAGAAATTACAGCTGCTGCGAAGCAGGCAAATATACACGACTTTATAATGACACTGCCTGATAGATATGATAGTCTTGTCGGTGAACGGGGAACACGTCTGTCAGGCGGTCAAAAGCAGCGGATTTCCATAGCTAGAGTTTTTCTGAAAAACCCCAATATCCTGATTCTGGATGAGGCAACCAGTGCGCTCGATAACGAGAGTGAAAGATATATAAAAGAATCATTGGAGCTGCTTTCGAAAAATCGTACGACTCTTGTCGTAGCACATAGGTTAAGTACTATTCAAAATGCTGATGAAATTCTTGTGATTCGTCATCATGGTATAATAGAGCGTGGCAGTCATGATGAATTGATAAAAATGAATGGACTTTATGCACGTTATTATCGTATGCAATTTTATAAGCAGGCGGAGAAGTAAATTTTTATTCACAGCGGAGTATATTATGAAAAAAAATAAAAATACATTGCTGCTTTTATTGATGTTTTTAAGTATAACGACACTCTTGGTGCTGGTGGGAATAGTAGGGCGTATCAGCTATCTCGGCCTGCATGAAGTTTCCGCAAATCTGCCGTCTTTCTTTTTCGGCGTATATATAATAATCTCTTGTCTGTCATTACTGACATTATTGAATATAATTCTTATAATTTCCCCATTGTCCAGATTCAGCTTCGGACATAAATATATATATGAAGCAGTGAATCTATTGTTTCCGCTGATCCTTTTGTGGGGGAAACTTTTGCGTGTCTCTCGCCGCAGCATAGAGCGGTCATTTATCAATGTCAATAACCGGCTTATCGGGCGCAGCAATATCAAGGTATATGCCGAAGAGCTGCTTGTTATTTCACCACATTGTCTCCAGCTGGCAGCATGTAAATATAAAATAACATATGATGTGAATAACTGCCATAAATGCGGTGCCTGTACAATCGGCGCTATGCTTAAGATGGCTGAAGAAATGGGATTCCATTTTCACGTGGTGACGGGTGGTACATTGGCAAGAAATCTGGTAAAAAGCACCCATCCAAAATTAATTTTGGCCATAGCCTGTGAAAGAGATCTGGCAAGCGGCATTCAGGATGTCTATCCTCTGCCCGCTGTCGGTGTCCTTAATAGCCGGCCTTTTGGTCCATGTTATAATACTACAGTAGATTTAGAAGAAGTGCGTGTCGCAATAGAACGATACATAATAAAAAAGAATAGGAATAACGATAAATGAATGACAGAAAAGCTGCTTTGAAGATCCTGCTGGATATATATGAGAATAAAGCTTATGCAAATATTGCTCTTAGCAAATATTTTAAGAATAATAGTCTGGAAGATACGGATCGCCGGTTCATCACACAGCTTGTATATGGAACAGTCAAGTCAGGAGATACCCTTTTATGGATATTGAGACAATATATAAAAATGCCGGTAAGTAAAGTGCACCCGGTTATACGTACGATATTGCGTATGGGGATATACCAGCTCATTTATATGGATAAGGTTCCGGTGTCGGCAGCATGCAATGAGTCAGTCAAGCTTGCTAAAAAATATGGACATGCAGGAACGGTAAAATTTGTCAATGCTGTAATGCGTTCTATTGATCGTGATCGCAGCAGATGTGATTTTGCTAAAGCAGGAAATTCGACAAGCTATACCGCTTTGAAATATTGGCATCCTGAATGGCTGGTAAATTTGTTTGCGGCTGAATTTGGTATGAAACAGACGGAAGCTTTGTGCAGCTTCAATAACCAGGATGCGCCGCTTTCCCTGCGCTGCAACACGTTGAAGACGACAGCCGAACAGCTGATGGAATATTTGGCAGCGAAGGGCACCATATGCGAAAGATCGCACCTGTGTGCAGATGCTGTGATCTGCACCAAACACCCTTCTTTGGCATCAATGGACTTTCTGGAAAATGGGATGGCTATTGTACAGGATGAAAGTTCCATGCTTGTGGCGCATGTTATGGCTCCCATGCCAACGGATCTGATTATAGATGTTTGCAGTGCACCGGGAGGTAAAACAACACATATAGCTGCACTCATGAAAAATAAAGGCAGAGTTATCGCTAATGATATACATGAACATAAGTTGAAGCTTATAGAAGACAACGCAAGACGGCTTGGTCTTGATAATATAGAAATACATGTGGAGGATGCCTGCAATATAGGGGCGCTGTACAGTAAAACGGCGGACAAGGTTCTGGCAGACGTGCCCTGTTCCGGTTTTGGCGTGTTGCGGCGTAAAGTTGATGCACGCTGGAATAAGACAAAAGACGAAATAGAGAAATTGCCGCAGACGCAGTATAAAATATTGGAAAGTGCTGCTGAGGCAGTCAAAACGGGCGGAATAATAGTTTACAGTACCTGTACGATACTTAAACGGGAAAATGGAGATGTCGTGAATAAATTTTTGGCGGAGCATAAGGATTTTAAACTTGAATCTATAGATAAATTTCTGCCTGATCGTTTGCGAGGCAGAGGCGATATGCTGCAGTTACTGCCTCATATTGATAAAACAGATGGATTTTTTATTGCACGTATGAGAAGAATAGTCTAAAAGGAAAGAGGCGAAAATATTGCAGGAAAACATCTTTGGCTTAACTCTGGATGAGTTAAGGGAAAAACTTAAACCGATGAAAGTGCCCTCCTTCAGGGCCGCACAGATTTTAGAATGGCTATATCAGAAAAATATTTACAATTTTGCCGAGATGACTAATTTACCACTGTCCTTGCGTGAGGAGCTGAGTCAAAAACTTGTGGCAGACAGTGGAGAAGTCGTTGATAACAAAGTGTCTGAGGATGGAAGAACAAATAAAATGTTGGTTCGCTTTAGTGATAAAGTAGCAGTAGAGACCGTATTGATGCGGCAAAAATATGGCAATAGCATTTGTATCTCCTCACAGGCAGGATGCAGTGTAGGCTGCTCGTTCTGCGCATCAACGGTAAAAGGATTGGATCGTAACATGACTAAGGGTGAAATGCTGGCTCAGGCCATGAAAAGTCAGGAACTGGTCAGCAAAAATAATGAGCGCATAGGAAATATAGTTATAATGGGCAGTGGTGAGCCTCTGCTGAACTATGAAAATGTGTTGGCATTTATACGATTGGTGCACGAAAAATATTGTATGAATATAGGCTACCGTAATATTACAGTATCTACATCTGGCATAATACCAATGATGGAGAAATTGGCGCAGGAAAACCTGCCGATAACACTTTCTCTTTCTCTGCATGCACCAGAAGACAAATTGCGTTCTGAACTCATGCCTGTAAATAAACGTTATCCCTTGATAGATGTTGTAAAGGCAGCCGACGACTACGCGGAGAAAACAAAACGCAGAGTGACCTACGAATATATACTTATTAATGATATCAATGATAGTCCTGAGCAGGCAAAGTCATTAGCCGGGCTTCTTAAAAATAAGCTGGCAAATGTAAATCTTATTCCTATTAATCCGGTGGTGGAAAGAGGTTTTACCCGTCCGTCAGCAAAAAAAATAAAAAACTTTTGGGACATTTTACAAAAGCAGCATATCAATGCAACGATAAGAAAAGAAATGGGAACTGATATAAATGCGGCATGCGGTCAATTGCGAAACGAGTATCTGGATGCATCATCCAGTGAGAAGACACAAAAAAATGGCTGATTTTTATCCGATGACTAACCCGCTCTAATACTCCCGCTTCTGCAAGCGGTGAGTAAAGAGCGGCTAAGTCCTTGGATAATTTTGACTACCATTCAGGTGGCGTCAAAACGCCGTCTGAATTAAGTCTCCATTTATAAAAAGTATCGGGAATCTTGATTAATATTTTGACCTGATCAAATAATCTATAATATAAAGAACTCCCTGCTATAATACCTATTGACGACATCTGTTTTTAAAGTCATCGGTATTTACAGCAGGGAGTTTTTTATGGCGCTGATTATATGGAATATCTGTGTTATTCGGCAATTCCCGGGTGAGTCATCTGTTCAGGTGATAAAATATGTTCCAGTTTTTCTTTTGGAAGAAGACCTTTTTTTAAAACTATTTCACGGATAGAATCGCCTGTTGTATAAGCTTCTTTGGCAAGCATTGCCGAATTTTCATAACCGATATGCGGTAAAAGCGCTGTGACAATACCTACACTTTTATCAAGCCAGTTGTGGCATTGCTTGCTGTTTGGCTGCAGGCCGATGAGAAGTTTATCCACAAAGGTATTTACTGCGTTTGTCAGATAGTTCATTGAGTTGAATAAATTAAATGCCATTACTGGTTCCATTACATTAAGCTCAAACTGTCCATTTTCTACGCCGAGCGAAATGGCTAAATCATTCGCTACGACTTGGTAACATGTCTGGTCAAGCACTTCTGCTATGACTGGATTTATTTTTCCGGGCATGATGGATGAACCAGGCTGGCGCGGCGGCAGTTTGAGTTCATTAAGACCGCAGCGCGGGCCGGAAGCCATTAGGCGAAAGTCATTGGCCATTTTTATGAGTACAAGGGCAGTCACTTTCAAAGATGCCGACACATCAGCAAAGCCGTCAGTATTGTTGGTAGTATCGATGAGATTGTCGGCAGTTTTGAAAGTTTCTCCGGTAACTTCCGAAAGAGTATGTGCTACAGCTTTTATATATTTAGGCTCGGCATTCAGGCCGGTACCTACGGCAGTTGCCCCCATATTTACTATATGAATAGAATCAACAGCAGTCTTGATACGTCTGATACCGCGGCGCACAGAAGAAGCATATGAACCCATTTCCTGACCGAGCGTAATAGGCACGGCATCCTGTAAATGCGTGCGTCCCATTTTTAAAATATCCTTGTATTCTTCTGCTTTTTTATCCAATTCACCGGCAAGATATTCCAGAGCGGCAATAAGCTTTTTACTTTTATGACTGATACATACTTTAATCGCGGTAGGAAATGAATCATTTGTTGACTGAGCCATATTGGCATGATTGTTTGGTGAAATTATATCATAACGACCTTTTTTTTCGCCTATTATTTCCAAGGCCCGATTAACGATAACTTCGTTGGTGTTCATATTTATAGAGGTACCGGCTCCGCCTTGGATAGGATCGACGGGAAACTGATCGAGAAGCTCACCCGCTATTATCTCATCGGCAGCCTTGATCAAAGCATCACCAATTTTTTTATCCAAACGTCCTGTCAGCATGTTGGCTAGAGCGGCAGCTTTTTTGACCTTGGCAAAGGACTGAATAAAATCAGAGTCTATTGTCTGTCCTGTGATATTGAAATTTTCTTTAGCACGAATTGTTTGAACTCCGTAATATACATCGTCAGGTACGTCCAGTTCACCTAAAAAATCATGTTCTTTTCTCATTATGGTACACCTTTCTTTGGAAATTAAAATAAGTTATTAATTTAAAAAAAGTATAGTTATATTAAAGACTAATGCATATTGAACATTGTATACATTATACTTCTTTTCGTGTATTATATATCATCTTTAAAAAAATTGATATATTTTTTAATAAAATTTTAGAAAAAGCCTACTAATTTCATCCATGGTAAGCCTATAAGCAGCCATACGATAATATGGATTGTTGAAATAAGAAAACCTATTTTCCACCATTTGCCCTGACTTATATAATTTGCACCGAAAAATATCGGTGTGACACCGCACCCATAGTGTGTAAGGAAAGAACAACTGTTGGCTAAAACACCAAAAATTATCAGTATACCTAATGCAGGGGCACCAGCAACTATGAGTATGGAAGCGAATGTTCCAAATAAAGCCATTATATGAGCACTGTTGCTTGCCAGTCCATAATGAGCATAAACATAGACAACAGAAAGTACAATAAGCGTTATTATCCATGATATACCGTCAAGACTGGCGCCAACGGTCTTGGCAAAATAATTCATAAGTCCTAGCTTAGCTAAGTATGCTGCCATGTTGACCAATATTCCCATCCAAATCAAAACATCCCAAGCACCTTTTTGATTCAGCACATCGTTCCAGTCAATAATATGGGCTGCCAACATGGCACTTAGACCAAGCAAGGCTATAAAAGCAGAATCAATGCCATGTATCGGTCCGGTGGCCCATAAAAATAGAGCAGAAAGAAAGATCAAGCAGAGTGTTTTTTCTGCGCTGGACATAGCGCCCATTTTGGTCAATTTTTCTTTAGCCATTTCTTTGGTTTCAGGTGTATATTTCAATTCCGGATTTATTATTTTGTATAGCAGCAATGGAGTGAGTACTGACAGTATAATACCGGGAACGATGCAGGCTATGAACCAGTCTGTCCATGTGATAGTTACACCGAATAATGTATTTGATAAAGTTGCGGCAAGCGCGTTGTTAGAGGCACCGGTGAGAAATATACAGGCGGAAGTTATAACCGCGCAGTAGGAACTGAACATGAAAAATGCCGCTGTACGATGATTTGTATCTTTGTTCGGGGCGGCGCCGATAGCTGAACAGATACTGTTTACTATCGGAAAAATTATACCGCCGCCTCTAGCCGTGTTTGAAGGAGTGAAGGGCGCAATCATAAAATCAGCAACGCTCATTACATAGGCAACGCGTAGCGAACTGGAACCAAACTTGGCGAGAAGTTGGTAAGCTATGCGGTTGCCAAGTCCTGTTTTGACAAAACCTTCGGCAAACATGAAGGCCGAAACAATAAGCCATATAATAGTATTACTGAATCCAGCCAGAGCCTCACCTGCTTTTAATACATGAAATATAACAAGAGCGGTACAAGCAATAATGGAGACAGCACCAATAGACAAAGGTTGAAGAATAAAACCAGCAATGGTGGCGACAAAAATTGCCAGAAGATGCCATGCTTGCGGATTGACACCATTTGGTATGGGGATAAACCAAATTATCAAGCCTATGATAACGCAGATAAGGCTTTTTTTGAATGTAGTTTGTAAAGAATTTTCTTTTTCCATTTTTGTGAATCCCTTTCCAGATAAACACTAGATAATAATGAAATCTGCCGCAGATGACACACTTTGCTTGAAAGTGATAGGTATTTTCTTGATATTTAGAAAAAATCAAGGAAATTTGAATGAATATTTATATTGATTTATGACGTCATAATATATATACAATTGGGTCTACAAAATCCGACAGTAATCTACAAAAAATTTATATTATTGAAAAAATTTATTTTAATAACTTTTTTCTTATATGAAATAAATAATTTTTATGTTAAAATAAACAATACATAGTGGGAGTGCGATGAAATTAATATGGAGGAATTGCTATGTATCCAAGCAGTAAGCGGGATGTGGGCATGTTTTTATTTATGCTGGGCTGTGTTTCGCTTGCGGGGGAATTGAAAATACATCCTTTTGCTGGTATCTTTTCCAAATTCCAAATCAGCCTAGGGTCGCCTGTATTTCTTTTATTTATTCTTTCCATGCGCAATGTGTCTCTTCTTCTTACAGGGATATGTATGGGAGCGTTTGTAGTTGTTTTCAGGGCGGTACTTGATGTTTATCTTGGTGGCATATACTTTGGACAGGCTGTTTGGTTTCATGCGTCTACCTTTTTCTATTATTTTGTGTATGCAGGATTTTTTTTGATTCCCAAATTTGACCGCGCATGCGTGTATGATAAAGCACTGCAAATAGCCCGTTGGTCAATTTTTGCAGAGGTCGCGGCTAGTATTGCAGAGCTTTCGGCTACTTGTATTTTATCGGGAGTATTGTGGTCTTTTCCTACTCTGATCATGATTTTTAAAATAACTATTATTGCAATACTGCGATGTTTTTTTATTTTAAGTTTTTTCTTTTTAGCGCAAATTTATACCATGGAAATTCGTATGAAACAGGAGCGAAGAGAAAAAGAAAAAATTCTGATGGTAGTGACAAATGTCTATAATGAAGTAATACAATTAAGCAGATCACAGAAGAATGCCGAAAATGCTACTCGCGAATGTTATAAAATTTATGAAGAATTGAAAATAAAAGCAAAAACCGATCAGGAAAAATTTTTAGCGCAAAAAGTACTCAATATGGCGGGTACTTTGCATAATATAAAAAAAGATAATCAGAGAGTTTATTCAGGATTGATGCAAATAACTGACAATAAGGATAAAAAGCTTGATGAATACTTGCCGGCAAGTAGAATAATGGAACTGGCAATGAATTTACATAAAAAATACGCACGAACACTTGAAAAAGAAATTGTGTTTTGCATGCATCTGGATAAAGAGATTCCTAAACTGCATGCTTATACTCTGTTTTCGATGATAAACAATATGATGACAAATGCCGTAGAGGCCATTGATAAAAGAGGAAATATCAGTCTTTTTTTGAAAAAAGATGAGGACAGACTTCGTATTTCCATTGTAAATACAGGAAGCTTTATACCTGCAAACAGGCTGAATCTTGTATTCCAGCCTGGATATACGACAAAATATGACAGCGATGGTAATGCTTCGACGGGTGTCGGTTTATCATATGTAAAAAATCATGTTGAATATCTTGGTGGGATAGTAAAAATGAATTCTGACGGAATTGACAATGTGGAATGTATACTGTATATTCCATTGGAAAAAGTGGAAGAGGGATGAACGTTAGTTTATGAGATTCATGATAATAGATGATGATATGGCAGTTTGTACCATGTTGCAGGATATTATAGAGGATTATAAGCTGGGAGAAGTAGAAGAAATAGCAGATACTGCCGTGGCACTGGACAATAACTTTCTGCAAATAAAAAAAATAGATATATTAATAATAGATATGCTGATGCCGGTGCGGGATGGTATACAAACCGTAAAGGACATAAAAGATGGTTTCGATGGGAAAATAATCATGCTTTCTCAGGTAGAAAACAAGGAGATGGTGGGTGATGCCTACGCATTTGGTGTGGATTACTATATAACAAAGCCCATAAATCGCAACGAGATCATCGGTGTGATACGCGCTGTCAGTGAACATGCCTGCCTGAAAAGTTTTGTTGATAATATAAGGACAAGTCTTCATACTGTTTATGATCCGGATACTGATGAAAGCAAGAAGCTGAAGGATAAATCTTTTTCCGTAATTGAACATGGCAGTGCGGTGATGAAGGATCTTGGGATCGACAGCGGGAGTGGCAGCCATGAAATATTGTTGCTGCTTCAGTGTCTGCAAGAGAAAATGGTTGATACTGCTAAAGCTTTTCCGTCTCTGAAAAGTATATTTGCTCTATTGGTAAAAGAAAAAAATGGTAAAGATGCGCAAAAAGAAATAAAGGCTGCCGAGCAGAGAATGCGACGTACTGTTTTTCAGGCAATGGTCAATATTGCCTCATTGGGAATTGTCGATTGTACAAATCCTAAGTTTGATGATTATGCATCGCGCTACTTTGAAATGGCTGAAATATATACACTTATGCGCAAGATGGAAAATGAAGAAAAACCCCAGATAGTACAGACACATGTAAATAGTAAAAAATTTTTACGCACATTGTATATTGAATGCAGCAAATAAAAAAAATACCCATGATATGAAAGTACTTTAGCATAATTTCCTTCATATCATGGGTGTTTTTTTATAATTGTATGCCGGGCATTGGTTTCAGTTTAATGGGGGAGAAGTCTTAAAAATGTTAGATCTATTGGTGAAGCGTCAATAAATAAATGCTTCGAGATTACGGTAAGCGGTTGTTTGGTTAATTTATATCTATTTTTCTGATCAATAAAAAAATTCTCGTTAAGAAACTATAGCTGTGTGGTGCAAATTAAATAAGGAAGCGTGAAAGAAAAGTTTTTGCCCGTTCTGTCTTGGGCGCTGAAAAAAATTGTCCAGGCGCTGAATCTTCTATAATTCTGCCGTCGGCCATGAAAACAATTCTATCAGCAACTTCTTTGGCAAAATTCATTTCATGTGTAACAATTATCATTGACATTCCTTCATCTGCCAAGTTGCGCATTACGGAGAGGACATCACCGACTAATTCGGGATCAAGTGCGGATGTCGGTTCATCGAAAAGGATCATTTTAGGCTGCATGGCCAATGCGCGCGCGATTGCTATACGCTGCTGCTGTCCACCAGAAAGTGACGAAGGCATTGCATCAGCCTTGTCAGCCAGACCAACTTTAGCGAGCATCGTTTCAGCACACTTGCGGGCTTCTTTCTTTCCCATCTTTTTGACAAGACGGGGAGCAAGCATAATATTTTCGGCTGCTGTTTTTAATGGAAATAAATTAAAATGTTGGAATACCATGCCGACTTCTTCCCGGAGCTGTCGTATGTCAAATTGGTTGTCCAATAAATTTCTGCCTTCATATAGTATCTCCCCTTCAGTAGGTTTTTCCAATAGATTCAGGCAGCGGAGAAATGTGCTTTTTCCGGCTCCGGAAGGACCAAGTATACAAGTCACATCCTCATTTTTAAATGAAAGATTGATATCTTCAAGTACAGTATTTTCCTGAAACTTCTTTTTTAAGTGCCGTACTTCCATCATTTTGTCCCAACTCCCATTTTCTTTTCTAAGAGATTTAAAATAACGGATAATACTGAAATCAAGAACAGATAAAATAAAGCCAATATTGTATAGCTCTCTACAAGATTAAATGATGTAGCGGCATATTGTCCCGCCTGATATGTCATCTCAGCGACACCTATAACTGTCAGTATGGAAGTATCCTTGACCGTTATGATAAATTGGTTGCCGAGAGCGGGCAGCATATTTTTAAATGCCAAAGGAAATATCAAATGGGTTATTACTTGCAGTCTATTCATGCCCAGGGAGAAGCCCGCTTCCCATTGACCGACAGGTACGCTCAGTATAGCTCCGCGAACTATTTCTGAGATGTAGGCACCGGCATTTATGGAGATGCATATAATCCCTGCCAAATTGCGGTCAAAAGGAATATCCAGCAATCGCGGCAGTACAAAATATATATATAAAGCCTGCACGATTATTGGTGTGCTTCGCACCAGCCATACATAAAACCCCATTATTTTCTTTAAAAGTTTGTACTCTGTAGTACGTATGTAACCGGTCACTAACCCAATTATAAATCCTATGACGATACCTGATACGGCTATGTATATGGTGATTTTCATTCCCTCGGCAATGCGGGGAAAAACAATTATTGCACTGCTCCAATCAAACACAGGCATCCCCTCCTTTTTTCGATGTTCATTCCCTGGCTGCAGCAGTATTTGTCGATTTTGCCGGCAGCAAATCGTTCTCAAAATTAACAGCGGACTCAGAAAATGCAGACTCTTGAAAGATATTCAAAAGCCTGCACCTGTTCTTGCGATAGTTTAAGAAGATTTTGTGCTAAGCCATTTTTCCTGTATCTTATCTATAGTACCATCATCTTTCAATTCTTTCAATGCTTGATTTATCTGGCTGATATATTTGCTGTCTTTTGGGAAGGCAAGACCGCATGGCACTTTTTGGACTTCTTCTCCTGCTATGCGCAGAGTACTGTCTGCATGAGTCTGCAAATAATATAAGACATTTGGTGTATCATAAAGTGTTGCATCAGCTGCACCTTTTTCTACTTCCAAATATGCGGCTGATTGTTGCGGAAACACAATAATATCAGAATCTGAATAATTCTTTGTTACGTATATATGGGCAGCTGTGCCTTTTTCCACAGCAATTTTTTTCCCATGCAGATCATCCATGCTGTTTATAGATGAATCCTTTTTTACGGCAGCATGCAGCCCAGCATAATAATATGGATCGCTGAATCCTATTTTCTGTTTGCGTTCATCTGTTATGCTGATCTGTCCTGCCGCCATATCTATTTCTTTATTTTGGATGGAGATAAGCATAGGATCATATTCCATGACTTTCAGATCATAAGTAAATTCAAGTTTCTTACTCAGTGCATCCAGCAAGTCCACATCATAACCTATTTGTTTGCCATCCTGGTCCTGGTATGAAAAAGGTGCATAAGTGCCTATCCCTATTGTCAGTTTTTTTCCTTTCAGAGAACTGTCATCCTGAGATGATTGATTACCGCAGCCTGTAAATGCCACAGCGGCAAGTAATAATGAAAATAAACATGCAATTAATCGTTTCCAATTTTGCTTCATAAATAGATCCTCCTCATAAATATAAAAAGCATCAATAATACGTTCTCTTTGCGCATCATTGACGCCTTTTTGTTTTTAAAATATATTTTGCATGCACTGTTTTAAAGCAGACAATAAATATACTTCACAAAAAAATTATCTTTATTAAAATTCAACGGATATTTGTATTTTCCTGTTTATATTCTTTGCTGAATTATTTACCAACGATCAATTATGCTGATAGACTAAAATAAAACCCTGAACGTGAAGATAAATCTCCACGCTCAGGGTTTTCCATTATTAAGTGGATAAGAACCAACAAACAACTGCTTTGACTTTAAATAAGAATGAAAGAAAAATCAGAAGAAGAAGTCAACACGGCCATAGATAGCATTATAATCAGCATCATTGCCGCTGTAGTCAGCAGATAATCTCTTGCCCTTGTAATATTCAACCATAGCAAGTATATTTTTAGATAATACAAAATCTGTACCTATCTGCCAGCCTTTAGTATCACGGGCACTGATATCGTAGGTAGGAGCAATAGTTGCAAACTGACCGAGATAACGGTATGCAGCATAGATATCCCATGAACCTGCTTTAGCGATATCGGCGTTTTTGTATTTCAAAGTAATATCATAAGCTTTGCTTTGATCGTCTCCTAAATAATTAGAAGCTTCATCCATATCACTCTTGGCGTAAAGTCCAAATAACTGAATATTTTTGTCAAATTTATAACCTAAGCCGCCAACCCAGAAATTGGTTTTATCAGAATCTGCTTTAGCATACTTGGAGAAAGTGGAATCCATGTTTCTTAAAGAATAATATCCGGCAAGAGCACTGATACCTTTGTCTTTAGCTTTATGTCCAAATTCAAAAGATGTATAATCACCTGTGCCGTCATAAGCATAGTTGGAAACGCCCACATTAGCACCGGAATTATAATCATAGCGGCCTATGGTAGCTTTTGCGTAATTGGATTTATCTTTGCCGAACGTCCAATTGAATTCAGCACCGCTGATGCTGTCATCAATAATCATACCGGTATTGAATACATTATCACTGTAAGTGCCGACTTTACCAAGTTTTGCATCCGAACCAAACAAAGGTCCTTCGACAAAGATGCGGTCTATCTTTGTATCACTCTTGTCACTGGTACCATTATTTGTGCTGCCGCCATTATTAGCAGAGGCTGCATTGGAATAATATCTGATACGTGCATTGGCAGTCCAGCCAGAATCACCGATAAAGGCTTTTGGTTCAAGGCGCAGTTCATACTGGGTGTCGTTTGTTCTGTCTTTATTAGCAGCAGAATCATCTTTTACACCGCGGTAGTAATATCTGAGTCTGCCGCCCCATTTAACGTTGTCGGATTTTTTTTCGAGATCGGCAACACGTACACCGAGGTTGTCGAGTTCTTCGGAGAATTCTGCAGCAAGTTTATCGACAAGAGCTTTATCAGCTTTGTCAATATCGGTCTTGGTCATAGCTTTTGCTATGATCTGAGCCATTTCATAACGGGTCATGGTCTGCTGGCCTTTGTAAGTGCCGTCTGGGAAGCCGTTTACAACACCGTCAGAAGCAAGCTTTGATACAGCGTCATATGCCCAACTGTCAGCCGGTACATCACTGAAAGGATTAGCTGCAGCGAAAGTAGTGCTGGCAGCACCGATTACCAGCGCACCGGTAATCATTGATACGAGAGTTCTTTTTTTCATTGGATTTCCCCCTGAAATCTTTAATATTTCTTGTACTTAAAATGAAAGGGAAATTAATACGCAACTTTGTTTATAAAAAATAATACATAATTAATATATTTTTTACATAAAAATAATTGGCATATTTCTGTAATACATAATTTTGGTCAGCTGAAAATCAAATATGAATAAAAAAATAAGAAAAATGCAATTGACGTAAAAAGAACAGCCCTCTATTGTACATTTTCAAAAAATATAGATCCTTTTTAAAGTAAATAAATATTGACTATAACTAATAGCTATACGCAAAATAGGCTATAACTGCGGGCATCTGAGGAAGGCGAGTTATTATAAAAAATGCTTGCCAATATATTAACAATATGTTAATATGATTACAGACTTGAGATAAGGTAATGAAAAAGTTGAGGAAACGTGGATACTCATACGGCTTTCCTTACTGAAATTTCAGGCCATAAAATTTTAGGAGGAATTTCTAATGAAAAAAAGAACTCTCGTATCAATGATTACCGGTGCGCTGGTAATCGGTGCTGCCAGCACTACTTTCGCTGCAGCTAATCCTTTCAGTGATGTACCGGCTGACAGCTGGGCATATGACGCTGTATCAAAGCTTGCTTCTGACGGTGTTGTAAACGGCTTCCCAGACGGCACTTACAAAGGCCAGCAGACCATGACCCGTTATGAAATGGCTCAGATCATAGCAAAAGCTATGACCAAGACCGATATTGACAAAGCTGATAAAGCTCTTGTCGATAAACTTGCTGCAGAATTCTCCGAAGAACTCGACAACCTCGGTGTACGTGTTGCCGATCTCGAAAAAAAATCCGACAACGTTAAATGGGGCGGAGAATTAAAGTATTATTATGCTGGTGATAAAGCTCAGAGCGGTGACAGAACAAATGACAGCCAATATGAATTCCGTCTTGAACCAAAAGCTTTCATTGGTGATTCCGGCTGGACTGCCAATGCACGTATCAGATACTATTCCAATTCTGCTTCTGCTAATAACGGCGGTAGCACAAATAATGGCAAAAGTGATAAAAGCGATACTGTAGTTGATCGTATTTATGTAGAAGGTCCTTTGTTCGGTGCTGATACTAAATTAGGTAAGCTTGACACCTACAGTGATGATGCTTTTGGATCAGGCATGATCATGGATGATAATGTCAGCGGTGCTCAGTTCAATTGGAAGCTTGGCAAAAATAAGGATACTTATGTGAAGGCTGTTATCGGACGTTACGATTTTGATTCCGATGCCAATATTGGCAGAACAACTGCTTATGATGGAACAGGCGATTATGCATCATTTGAAGTAGGCCATGCAGTAACAGGTGATAGGGGTCTTGGATATGTAGCAGGTTATTATTCTTTGAGAAATATTAACCGAGATAATGATGGTGGAAAAGCATTATTCTCTGATTATCAAAAGGCAAGCGGTGAAAACACCAATATTTGGTCAGCTGGTTTAGGCTATAAATTTAATAAAGATTTCAATATATATGGTGTATATGCAAAGAGCAATCTTGATGCTTACAGCGGTTATGAAGGCGACGATCAGGATAAAGCTTATGATATAACTTTATCCTATAAAGGCGCTGATGCTTCTAAAGCAGGCAGCTGGGGTCTTTACACAGCATATCGTTACCTTGGTGAATTTGCGACTTTTGCACCTACCTATGATGCTGCACAGCGTGGTTATAAAGGCTGGGAAGTTGGCGGTCAGTGGACCGTTGCTCAGAATATCTTAGCTTCCTTACGCTATTTCAAAGGTAAGAATTTGGGCGAAGATGTTTCCGGACAAGATGCTGATTTCAACAGAATATATGGTTCCGTTGAATTCTTCTTCTGATCTTGAGTTTTACAGCTTTAAAAAAAATATTGGTCATGGTCTGATGGATCGTGATTTGACAGCCTTCGTTAATAAACGAGGGCTGTTTTTTATTATCCGAGGATTTTTTATCGCAGAAAAACAAGAAAACATATGGTTCAGATCACATTGATGATTTTCTTTACATGGTTTTAATAGTTGCTAGAAAAAAAAAATTATGATATAATATTTGACGGTGTAAAAAACGCACACGTGTCTATGCTGTTACTGTGCCTGATATAAGGTTTGCGCAGCAGGAAGAATACGTGGAGGAATAAAAAAACAGGAGGTGCACCATCATGGCAGTTATTTCCATGAAACAATTATTAGAAGCAGGCGTTCATTTCGGTCATCAGACCAGACGCTGGAATCCGAAAATGTCAAAATACATTTTCACAGAAAGAAATGGTATTTATATCATTGATTTGCAGAAAACAGTTAGAAAAGTCGATGAAGCTTATAACTTTATCCGCTCGGTTGCTGAAGAAGGCAAATCGGTCCTGTTTGTTGGTACTAAAAAACAGGCGCAGGAATCTGTCAAAGAACAGGCTGAAAAAGCCGATATGTATTATGTAAATGAAAGATGGCTCGGCGGAATGATGACCAATTTTGGCACAATCAGAAAAAGCATCAATCGTTTAAAAGAACTTGAAGCCATGGAAGAAGACGGAACGTTTGAGGTTCTTACAAAGAAGGAAGTTCAGATGCTGCGCCGTGAAAAAGAAAAACTGGAAAGAGCTCTCGGCGGTATCAAAGAAATGGACAAACTGCCGGGTGCGTTGTTCGTTATAGATCCGCGCAAGGAACGTATTGCCGTTGCTGAAGCAAGAAAGCTTGATATTCCTATCGTAGCTATTGTTGATACAAACTGTGATCCGGATGAGATCGATTATGTTATCCCCGGTAACGACGATGCTATCCGCGCCGTAAAATTACTGACCGGCTGTATGGCAGATGCCGTACTCGAAGGCCGTCAGGGCGGTGAAGACGAAGAAGCTGCTCAGGAAAACAGCGAAGAAGAAAAAGATAACTAAAATAAATTAGAATAAAAAGGGGGTAAGGGGTAGGTTGCCCTTTACCCCCTTTTTACAGGAGGAGTTTATTAATGGCAAATGTTACAGCAGCAATGGTAAAAGAACTGCGGGAACAAACAGGCGCGGGTATGATGGACTGCAAAAAAGCTTTGGCCGCATGTGACGGTGATAAAGCTAAGGCTATAGATTTTCTGCGCGAAAAGGGTTTGTCTTCTGCAGCTAAAAAGGCAGATCGAGTTGCTGCCGAAGGTGTTGTCACATCTTATATTCATGGCAATGGACGTATAGGGGTATTAGTTGAAGTAAACTGTGAAACTGATTTTGTTGCTGGTACATCTGATTTTAAGGATTTCGCACGTGATATAGCTATGCAGATAGCAGCAGCTAATCCTAAATGTATTCGCAGAGAAGAAGTGAATGAGGCTGATCTGGAACATGAACGTAAGGTTCTGCGTGAGCAGGCTCTTGCCGAAGGTAAACCTGAAAAGATTGTTGAAAAAATGGTAGACGGGCGCATTGAAAAATATTATAAGGAAATTTGTCTTATGGATCAGCCTTATATTAAAGATCAGGATCAGAGTATCGCCGATCTTGTGACAGCTAAAATTGCTAAAATCGGTGAAAATATTTCTATCCGCCGTTTTGTGCGTTATCAGCTTGGTGAAGGCATTGAAAAGAAAACAGATGATTTTGCTGCGGAAGTAATGGCAGCAGTTAAAGGCTGAGATATATTATAGAAAATTTAAAGAGAACACTATTTTGTGTTCTCTTTTTTGAAGATATGATATATCATATAGGTATAAAGAAAATTGTGCTGAATTCACAATTTAATATTGGACGGGGGATATATCAGTGACGATAAGACAGTATAAACGTGTAGTATTGAAATTGAGCGGAGAGGCTTTAGCGGGAGATCAGGTGTTTGGTATAAATCCTAAGGTTGTTGAATCTATCGCCCATCAAATCAAAGATGTATATAAGCGTGGTATTGAAGTGTGTATCGTAGTGGGCGGCGGCAATATCTGGCGGGGACTGGCCGGCAGTGCAAAAGGTATGGATCGGACCACAGCTGATTATATGGGAATGCTGGCAACTGTGATGAATTCACTTGCCATGCAGGATGCTTTAGAAAAAATAGACGTGAATACGCGTGTTCAATCAGCTATTGAAATGCGCCAGGTAGCTGAGCCATACATCAGAAGACGCGCAGTACGCCATCTGGAAAAAGGCAGGGTAGTGATTTTTGCTGCAGGAACGGGGAATCCGTATTTTTCTACTGATACCACGGCTGCATTGAGAGCGGCAGAAATAGAAGCCGATGTGATTTTGATGGCGAAAAAGAATACTGACGGTGTATATGACAGTGATCCGAATAATAACCCTAATGCTCATAAGTTTGACACTCTGGAATATATTGAAGTGCTGCAACGTGGGTTGGCTGTCATGGATGCCACGGCGACAAGTTTATGCATGGATAATAAGATTCCTCTTATTGTATTTAATATCGATGAACCGGGTAATATAATGAAAGCTGCGCTTGGAGAATGCATAGGTACAGTGGTTGGGGGGATAAAATAAAATGATAAAGGATGTATTCACTTCAAATGAGGACCGCATGAAAAAAGCTATAGAAGCATTGAAACGGGAATATGGGTCTTTGCGTGCGGGGAGAGCTACACCTGCCCTGCTGGAAAAAGTAATGGTGGATTATTATGGAACACCAACACCAATCAATCAGGTAGCTAATATATCGGTCCCCGAAGCAAGGATGCTTATTATCGCACCATGGGAAAAGTCCATGCTGCATGCTATCGAAAAAGCCATTATGAAATCAGAATTGGAGCTTAATCCTAATTCTGATGGCACTGTTGTACGTTTGGCTATACCGCAGCTTACACAGGAAAGACGTACTGAATTGGTCAAAACAGTAAATAAAAAAGCTGAAGATGCTAAGATTGCTTTGAGAAATATCCGCCGTGATGCCAACGATGCTGTCAAAAAATTGGAAAAAACAAAAGAAATTGCGGAAGACGAAGCTAAAAAAGCACAGGAAGATATGCAGAAACTTGTTGACAAATATGTCAATGAAGTAAATAATATAAGAACTGTTAAAGAAAAAGAAATCATGGAAGTTTAAGTTATGAAATATGCAGGGTGGCTCTTGGCAGATGCTGTTTTTGATCTGCAAAAGCAAAAAATCAAATTTGTTGTAGATTACACTATTCCCCCTGACAATGGTTATTTTAAAGTTGATGCCGATATTTTATATGTCGTAAGAGAAAGATATATTGGAAAAGGCATTTTACAGTTGATTGCCGCGGCCAAGATGAGAAAGGAGGTGTAAACTATGGCATATAAAATTAACGATGAATGCATTTCTTGCGGTGCGTGTGCATCCACCTGCCCTGTCGGCGCAATTTCCGAAGGAGACAAGCATTATGAAATTGATGATGCTTCCTGCGTAGAATGCGGTGCATGTCAGGCAGGCTGTCCTGTATCAGCGATTGAAGCTCCCTGATGAAAGGGTCCCTCTTCTTCTTTGTACTTTTAAGGAGAGGGACTTGTTTTGTATTACCAAGAACAAAGAGGTTGCAGTATTATGTGGAAAAAAATTTTTTGTAAAACTGAAAATAAGCGAGAGACAGCAAAACTCAATGAAATAAGCGCGGACCTATTACCGTCACACATAGCCATTATAATGGACGGGAACGGTCGCTGGGCACAGAAACGAGGACTTCCCCGCAAGGCTGGACATAAAAAAGGAGTCGATTCACTGCGGGAAATAGTAAAAGCTGCCTGCTCCATTAATATAAAATTTCTTACGGTTTATGCATTTTCAACAGAAAACTGGAAAAGGCCGACTGCTGAAGTTGACTTTCTTATGAAACTGTTTTCTGTTTATCTGGATTCAGAAGTTGAAGAAATGGACAAGAACAACGTACGACTTAAATTTGTCGGTTGTTTAACAGAGCTGTCCGGTGAATTGCAAAGCCAGATAAAAAAGGGAGAAAAAAAGACAGCTGATAACACGGGGCTGGGTTTAAATATAGCCGTAAACTACGGGGCGCGTGATGAGATAGTAATGGCTGCAAGGAATATAGCGCAAAGGGTTTTGAGCAGAGATATAGAAATAAAAGATATAAATGAGCAGCTTTTGGATGACAGTCTTTATACCGCACAGCAGCCGCCCGTTGATTTATTGATCAGGACAAGCGGTGATATGCGTATAAGTAATTTTCTTTTGTGGCAGTGTGCATATGCAGAACTTTGGTTTACTGAAAAAAATTGGCCTGAATTTATGCCTGAGGATTTTTTGCGGGCAATTAATGATTATCAAAAAAGGGACAGACGTTTTGGCGGTCTGGAAGATAAGTAATATGGGGGATTGTTTTTGGGTACAAGAATTATATCTGGAATAATTGGTATTGCGGCAGCATTCATGATCATAATGTATGGCGGATTTATATACATGTTTTGTGTTACCGCATTGGCTGTTTTGGCTTGGCAGGAATACGTACGTGCTTTTGCCGAAAAAAATATCATGCTTCCTCTTTGGCTAGGAACGGCAGCTGTTATTTCCCTGGTGCTGAGCGGATCTGGCGGTATAAATGAACATATAAGCTTTTTCATGCCGGCAGCGGCACTTGTGATGACTGTATTTTTGTTTAGAATGGTGTTTTGTTATGAAAAGTTTTCACCGTTGGCTTCGGGTATAGGTTTTACCGGGGTTTTTTATATTGGCAGTGGTTTTCATTACATAATGCAGCTGCGGCTTGGTTTTACCGGGCATCTATTGGCAGCTGGCGGAATTGATATTGGGTTATATTTGATTTGGCTGACGCTTATCGGTACATGGGCGAGTGATACTTTCGCCTATTTTATAGGTTTTTTTCTGGGCAAACATAAACTGTGTCCGCTTATCAGTCCTAAAAAAACCATAGAAGGTTTTGTCGGCGGACTTATCGGTACTGTAGCCGCTGTATCACTGGCAGGCTGGTATGCAGGGTTTCCTTTGTGGTCGATGTGCTTTTTGGGAGTACTTGTGGCAGTTGTTGCTACGCTGGGTGATCTGGTCGAGTCAATATTTAAGAGGTATACAGGTATTAAGGATTCGGGTAATCTTATACCGGGGCATGGCGGTGTTCTTGATCGTTTCGACAGTTTGATTTTCACAGCACCGCTTGTGTACTATTTTTATATTTTCTTTTACAAATACTTATTACAGCAGATACAGTAAAATGGCGGAAGGATTTTTTGATGAAAAACATTTCGGTATTGGGATCGACCGGTTCTGTCGGCACTCAGACTTTATCAGTCATCAGGCAGCATCGTGATCTCTTTGCAATAAAAGCTTTGGCAGCCAATAAAAATGATAAGCTGTTGGAGGAACAGATAGAAGAATTTGCACCCGATATAGCAGTTTTATGTGATAAAAATGCTGCTGAAAAATTAAAATCGAGATATTCGGGCAAAACCATGATATTTTCCGGTGAAGATGGATTAATTGCCGCTGCCGCTTACGAGAATAGCGATACGGTCGTTACCTCTTTGATGGGATTTGCGGGGTTGAAACCGACTTTGGCGGCGATAGAAGCCGGTAAGAATATAGCCTTGGCAAATAAAGAGACATTGGTGGTTGCCGGTGAACTGGTAATGCCGATGGCAAAACAAAAAAAAGTTCATATATTGCCGGTTGACAGTGAACACTGCGCTATCTTTCAATGTTTGCAGGGCAATGAAAAAAAAGATGTTAATAAACTTCTGCTTACAGCTTCCGGCGGACCTTTCCGCGGTAAAAAAACGGAGGAATTGAAGTATGTTACGGCTAGGGAATGTCTTGCCCACCCGACATGGTCAATGGGGAAAAAAATTACGATTGACAGTGCTACTTTACTCAATAAAGGATTGGAAATAATAGAAGCCCACTGGCTTTATGATATACCTTATGATAAAATTCAAGTAGTGGTGCATCCGCAAAGTATAGTTCATTCCATGGTAGAATATGTCGATGGGACAGTGATGGCCCAATTGGGAACTGCGGATATGCGGCTGCCTATTCAATATGCACTTACCTATCCTGGAAGAACAAAGCTTGCAGCTGAAAAACTTGATTTTTGGAATTTGTCCCGGCTTGATTTTGAAAAGCCTGATACAGAAACTTTTCGTGGAATAGATTTGGCATATGAAGCTGGCAGAACAGGCGGGACTATGCCTTGTGCGATGAATGCCGCCAATGAAATAGCCGTTGAGGCTTTTTTAGCAGGACAGATAAAATTTCTGGATATCTATTCTATAGTCGAGACTTCTATGCAGGCACATAAAACTGTTTATGATATAACCGCAGAAGTGCTTTTTTCTACAGATGCGGCAGTGCGTAGGTTTGCCTGTGATTTATTGTCAAAAATGGGATAGATATACGATTTTATCAATATATTTTACTTTAGCAGGTTTAAAATGATATACTATATGCTGTATAGAGAAAATAGGCGGCAGCCTGTTCGAATCAGTAAATTAAAACTGCCATCTTTGCAGGGATGTTATTTTGCTAAATAATGGAGGATTAGTATGGGCTTTAGTATAACTATGCTCGTTGCCGTGGTTGTTGTATTCGGCATATTGGTTTTGGTGCACGAATTGGGACATTTCGTTACGGCAAAGCTTACAGGAATGCGCGTAGATGAATTTGCTATAGGTTTCGGGCCCAAATTGGTCAGCTTTAAATATGGGGAAACTTTGTATTCTATAAGGGGAATACCGCTTGGCGGTTTCAATAAAATCGCAGGAATGGAACAAGATGATAAGGATGCCGGCGAACGTGCATACTGGGCAAAACCTGTCTGGCAGAGAATGATCGTTATTATTGCCGGTGCGCTGATGAATATTGTTCTGGCTTATGTTTTGATAGCGGCTGTACTTTTTACATCGGGCATACAGACGCCTGTGAAGGAAGCTCAGCTTGGTAATGTAGTGGCACAGCGTCCGGCGGCACAAGCCGGTCTTGAAAAGGGAGATATTATAACTTCGATAGATGGTGAGAAAATAAACACGTGGAACGAATTTGCTCTCAAAGTAAAATCTGCTGATGGCAAGGTTTTGCATATTGAGTATTTGCGTAATGGCGATACTCGAACGGCAAATATTATACCGGAGTATGATAAGAGCGCAAAACAAGCCATGGTGGGAGTTGTCGCTGCCACAGAAAACACGGCTGTGAGTCTGCCACAGTCATTGCTTTTGGCTGCCAGACAGGTATGGTTTATTATTTATACGATGGTTGCTTCTCTTGCAGGTATGATTATGGGTACCGTTCATGCTGATTTGGCAGGTCCAATTGGAGTTGCAGCTATTATCGGAGAGGCTGCACAGGTAGGGATACAGTCAGTGTTGAATATAATGATCCTGCTTAGTATTAATTTGGGAATAATCAATCTGCTGCCGATACCGGCGCTTGACGGAGGGCATTTTTTTACATTGCTGATAGAAGCAGTGAGAGGAAAACCTCTTAGCCCTGAACTGATGCGCAGGTCTCAGTTTATAGGTATGGCACTGCTTCTGATGCTGATGTTTTTTGCCACCGCCCAGGATTTTTCCCGCTGGTTCGGTTGATCTGACAGCAAAAAATTTTGGGAGATTATTTAAAAAATGATAGAAAGAAAGTATACCAGACAAATTCATATAGGAAAGATAAAGATTGGCGGAGGGGCAGCTGTCTCCGTTCAATCTATGACTAATACGAAGACTGATGACACAGCGGCCACTGTTGGACAGATAAAAGCGCTGGCGAGGGCAGGCTGCGATATTGTCCGCATGGCTGTACCCGATATGGAATCTGCACAAAATATAGGTAATATAAAAAATCTAACGGCCATGCCCCTTGTTGCTGATATACATTTTGACTATCGACTGGCGCTGACCGCAATAGAACAGGGAATCGATGCTCTGCGTATAAATCCGGGCAATATAGGCGACAGAGAACGGGTTCAGAAGGTTGTCAGCGCTGCTAAGAAAAAAAATATACCTATACGCATAGGCGTCAATGCAGGTTCGCTTGACAAGAAGATTCTGCTGAAATATGGACATGTTACTGCGCAGGCAATGGTAGACAGTGCTATGGAACATGTGCATATTTTGGAAGATATGGATTTTCACGATATAAAAATATCCCTCAAGTCACACGATGTTCCCTTGACAATAGAAGCATATAGGTTAATGAGTCAGACGGCTGACTATCCGCTGCATCTGGGGATAACCGAGGCTGGTACGGCAAATACAGGTGTTATCAAGTCTGCTGTGGGGATAGGAATATTGTTGTCTGAAGGAATTGGTGATACTTTCCGCATATCGCTGACAGGAGATCCTGTGAACGAGGTAAAAGCCGCTAACGAGATATTGAAGACACTCGGTCTGAGAGAATATGGACCTACACTTGTTTCATGTCCCACCTGCGGACGCTGCAATATAAATCTGGCAGGTATTGCCGATCAGGTTGAAAGAAAGCTGGCAGATATTTCTGTACCTATAAAGGTTGCTGTAATGGGATGTGTAGTAAATGGTCCGGGTGAAGCAAGAGATGCTGATATTGGTATTGCTGGCGGTAAGGGAGAAGGATTGCTGTTCCGTAAGGGAAAAATAATAAGGAAAGTTTCGGAAAATGATTTGGTTTCACAGTTATTTAAAGAAATAGATAAAATATCGCAGCTGTAAAGGCATTTATTTTCAAGCGGGGTTTATATATAATAATTGCTATTAAATAACGGATAAGAGGAGTTTTGTAATTGCGCGCGTCTAAGCTTTATGCACCTACATTGAGAGAAGTACCGGCAGAAGCTGAAATTCCCAGTCATCAACTGATGCTTCGGGCTGGTTTTATAAGGAAGGCCGCGGGAGGAGTATATACATATCTGCCGCTGGCGTGGAGAACATTGCGTAAAATAGAAAAGATTGTACGTGAGGAAATGGATGGGGCCGATGGACAGGAAATCGCTATGCCTATCATGCAGCCGTCGGAACTTTGGCGTGAATCAGGCCGTTGGGATGTTTTCGGTGAGGAAATGTTCAAACTCAATGACAGGCACGGCAGGGAATTTTGTCTTGGGCCGACACATGAGGAAATAATAACAGATTTAGTGCGCAACGAGGTTCGGTCATATAAGCAGCTGCCGCTGCTTCTTTATCAGATCCAAAATAAATATCGTGATGAAATCCGGCCTCGTTTTGGTCTGATGCGTGGCCGTGAATTTATTATGAAAGACTTATACTCTTTTGATAAGGATGAAGAAGGATTGGATGTATCATATAAAAAAATGTATGATGCATATACTAAAATTTTTTCTAGATGCGGTCTTGTTTTTCGCCCGGTAGAGGCGGACAGTGGTGCTATCGGCGGCAGTAATACCCATGAATTTACGGCTCTGGCTAAAAACGGTGAATCCGAGATTGCTGTCTGCACAAAATGTGATTATGCCGCCAATATAGAAAAGGCTGAAGCTGTTGTTTTATATCCCCAAGATGAAAATGAGCTGCCTTTGCAAAAAACAGCTACACCAAATGCCAAAACTATTGAAGCTGTTATTGAGTATTTGAATATGCCCATTGAAAAAAGTATTAAGGCTGTGGCCTTTCAGGATGAAAAAGACCGGCTGATCTGCGTTTTTGTCAGAGGAGACCATGAAGTAAACGAAATCAAATTGCAAAACGCTGTAGAGGCAGTAAATCTTAGAATGGCAGATGAAAATGCGATTTTGGCTGCTGGAGGAATCCCGGGATTCATGAGTCCTATAGGTTTGAAAAAGGGAACGATGGTCGTTGTTGATGAAACCGTTATGGAAATGAAAAATGCCTGCTGTGGTGCAAATGAGATTGATATGCATTATGTAAATGCCAATCCGAAACGTGATTTTGGTGAGGTGATGGTAAAAGATGTCCGCCTTATTCAAAAAAATGATGCCTGCCCGCATTGCGGCGCTTCGGTGGATATAACACGCGGTATAGAAATAGGGCAGGTATTTAAACTGGGAATAAAGTATTCAAGTGCATTGAGGGCAACTTTTCTGGATGAAAATGGCAAGGAAAAACCATTGGTAATGGGATGTTATGGTATCGGTGTAAGCCGCACAATGGCAGCGGCCATAGAGCAGTATCATGACGAAAATGGTATAATTTGGCCAAGAGCTATCGCACCGTATGAAGTTGTTCTTGTTCCTGTAAATGCCAAAAATGAAGCACAGATGAAACTGGCAGAAGAAATTTATACTGAACTGAAAAAAGAAGGGATAGATGTGCTTCTGGATGACAGAAAAGAACGTCCCGGTGTGAAATTCAAGGATGCTGATCTTATTGGCTATCCTTTGCGTGTGACGATAGGTCCGAAGGCTGTTGAAGAAGATAAGATAGAAATAAAAGTGCGTAAAAACGGTAAGACAATTTATGATACAAAAGATGGTTATGTAAAAAATATAAAGTCTTTACTGGAAGAGCTTTGACCTATAGTTAAAAGAGTCAAAGGTAATTTCCTGATGAGTGATAATAAATATGAAGATAAAAAAACAAGCAGCAGACTGTTTTTGAAACAGTCTGCTGCTTGTTTTTATTTGCATTTTCTCCACAGTGTGACTCTGCTTATATTCAGCATATGGCATACTTGGTCCGCGGAATATTTTTTAAGCAGCTGATAGATTATATCTTTCTCTATTGTTTTTAAATTGCCGCCGGCGTTGATATTCAATATACAGTCTTCACTTGTTTCATTAAGATCATCGTCTAAAATATTTTTTACCTGCGGCAGGGATATGTTTTTATTATAACTAAAGGCCATGACTTCTGCCGCATTTTTTAGTTCACGCACATTCCCATACCATGGATAATTTTGCAGATAATCAGTTATTTTTACCGGTAAGGATATTGATGTATCGTTCCGATCAGGTATATAGTGATCAAGATAAAAATAAAACAGCGGCATTATGTCTTCCCTGCGCTCACGCAGCGGGGGCAGAGTAATTCTCAGAACATTTATGCGGTAATATAAATCCTGACGAAAAAGACCATCTCTGATAAGGTTTTTGAGATTTTTATTGGTGGCACAGATAAGCCGTATATCAATAGGTAATATTTTATCATCGCCTATACGCATAATTTCCCGTTCTTGCAGAACGCGCAGAAGGCGGCTTTGCATATCAAGCGGCAGATCGCCTATCTCATCAAGAAAGATTGTCCCAGTATGTGCCATTTCAAACAGGCCCTTTTTGCCGGAGCGCCGGGCACCGGTGAAAGCTCCGTCTACATAGCCGAATAGTTCTGATTCTATAAGTGTTGGGGGTAGTGAAGCACAGTTTACCGACACAAAAGGTTTATCACGGCGAGAGCTGGCATTGTGGATGCTTTGAGCCAGTCCTTCTTTTCCCGTTCCTGTTTCTCCGTAAATCAGCACTGTAGAATTTGATTCGGCAAACTTATTGGCAGTCATTAGAATAATCTTCATCTTTTCGGAGGAATAAATTATATCGTCAAAATTTTTTTTAGCATATAAACCTTTCTGATGGAGTGCTGATCTAATTTTTCTGGCTGAATTTTCAATATTACTGACTTTCTGAAAAATTAATATATCATTTTGATAATCCTTAGTTACATTAAGCTGAATGATATCCAATAACACTTTTTCTGAATTTATCTCCATTATTTTGCCTTTATATCCATGAAGCAGTTCAGAAAAATTTTTCTGCCGGTCTGATAAAGAAAATATAGAACCATTTTTTATGATGGATTGGCCTTCTTTATTAGAAAAAATGATATGGTGATTCTGATCATATACTATTATGCCTTCGTCGATATTGTCAATGATAGACTGCATTGTTTTCAAGCGCAGCTGTTTTACTTGTTCATAGTTGGCAAGGGCCAGTGCCTCTTCAATTGCCTTAGTAATAGAAATATCACCTGATTTGATGTAAGCGCGGTTTTGTATATTTAATGCGGCGGCAGTCCGTATAGCTTTTATATCACCGGCAATGCCGTCTATGCCGGTACTATAGAGTTCTTTTACTTCTCTGATGATATCATCATCATCAACGCAGGGGCATAATCTGACTGAAGTCTGTCCAAAATCGAATTTGATACGGGCATTTTCTATTATATTGTTTGCAGAGACGATGGCTATGTCTTTACTGCCTTGAGCAGCTAATTTTTGGACAGCAGTACTTATATCTATAAATGCAGTGTGTATGTCGACTACCATTTTATCTGTGCTTGTGCGTATGTCACGGGCAGTACCACCACGGCTTATCACTATTGAGGCTTGCCGATATGATATGGCTGCCTGTACGGCATCTTGATTGGACGCTGTGATTACGGGAATGGATATGCCCATGTATTCTAATATATTTTGGGCTTTGTCGGCTATTTCCTGATGAGGTGCGATAAATAAGATTGAATTCATAAAATAATCCTTTGCTGTATTAAAAATGCACGCTTTTATGAACAGCGTGCATTAATTAAAAAACATTGATCAATGAAACTCAAGATAAAAAGAACTACACAGCTGTTTTTTTACAGGTTGGAAAAACAATCAAATTTCTATTTTCCGGGAATGATAAAGATCAAGCTTCTTTTGCTGCTTCAAAAGGATCTCTTCTGCTGAAGCCAGTTGTATTTGAGTCTGATTGTAAGACGTACCTCCGTAAGAATCGCGATTTTTCACGCAGGTTTCCGGCTTTATTGCTTCTTTTATATCAGGCTCGAATAAGTCAGAGAGTTTTTTAAATTCTTCCATAGTCATATCCTCCAGCCATTTGTGCTGTTCAATGCAATAATGGACAGCTTTGCCTGAAACGGCATGAGCCTGTCTGAACGGCAGACCTTTTTTGACCAGATAGTCGGCAAGATCGGTGGCATTGGAAAAATCTTCCCGGACAGCTTTCAGCATTATTTCCCTGTTTACCTTCATTCCGCGAATGAGCTGGGCATAAACTGCGAGACTGAATTTTATGGTATCTATGGTGTCGAAAAGTCCTTCCTTATCCTCCTGCAAATCTTTATTATAAGCAAGAGGAAGTCCTTTCACGGTGGTGAGCATAGCCATAAGGTGCCCTATCACGCGTCCCGTTTTACCGCGGACAAGTTCCGAAACATCCGGATTTTTTTTCTGCGGCATCATGCTTGAACCGGTACAGTGGGCATCATCTAGTTCTATAAAGGCGAATTCGCGGGAGCACCATAAAATTATTTCTTCGCTTATACGGCTCAGATGAATCATTAGGATTGATGCGGATGAAAGAAATTCCATTATATAATCCCGATCACTGACAGCGTCGAGACTGTTTGCATAAACTGATGAGAAGTTGAGCTGATCAGCTACCAGTTGTCTGTCGATTGGGAAGGTGGTGCCTGCGAGAGCACCGGCACCGAGCGGCATTATATCACAGCGGTCATATACTCCTTCAAAACGTGAAAAATCACGGCAAAGCATTGAAAAATAAGCGAGCATATGATGTGAAAATAAAATGGGCTGAGCCCGCTGTAAATGAGTATAACCAGGCATGATAACATCGCTGTATTTACGTGCAGTTTCTGCGAAAGCTTTTTGCAGTTCAAGGATAAGCCGGGATACAGCAGCTGTTTCTCTGCGGACATAGATATGTGTATCAAGCGCGACCTGATCGTTCCGGCTGCGGGCAGTATGCAGCCGGCCGCCAGCTTCGCCGATTTTATCGGTAAGTCTTTTTTCAATATTCATATGGATATCTTCGAGATCAACGGAAAAATCAAAAGTCCCCGTTTCTATATCGGTCAATATAGCTTTTAGGCCGTCTGTAATTTTTAGGCAGTCATCATCAGAAATTATACCGCATTTTGCCAGCATGCGGGCATGAGCGATGCTGCCCGCGATATCTTCGTGATACATACGTTTGTCAAACTGGATGGAAGCCTGAAACTCATTTATCATTTCGTCTGTCGATTTAGAAAATCTGCCACCCCATAATTGTTCACCCATATGATTATTTACCTGCTTTTTCCTGCATCATTGCACGTACCTTGAGAGGCAGACCAAAAAGGTTGATAAAGCCCGTAGCATCGGTCTGGTCATATACATCATCTGCTTCAAAAGTAACAAAGTCATGGCTGTATAAAGAATAAGGAGATTTTGCGCCGGCAGACATAATATTACCCTTATAAAGTTTTAAGTTAACAGTACCTGTGACGGTTTGCTGTGTACTGTCAACAAAAGCTGCCAATGCTTCGCGCAGCTGACTGAACCACATTCCGTCATAAACCAGCTCACCGTAACGTATGGCAACTGTTTCTTTATAATGGAAAGTCTGACGGTCCAGACACAGATATTCAAGTTCTCTATGGGCGTAATACAGAAGTGCTCCGCCCGGATTTTCATAAACGCCGCGTGATTTCATACCGACAAGACGGTTTTCAACTATATCGGTTATGCCAATACCGTTTTTTGCGCCTATTTCATTTAATTTTTCCAATAAAGCCACAGCTGTCATTTTTTCACCGTTTACAGCTACAGGGGTACCTTTTTCAAAATCAATGGATATGTATTCAGGTTTATCTGATGCATCTTCGGGAGCCTTGGAAACAAGATACATGCTGTTTTTAGGTGCATTCCAAGGATCTTCAAGATCAGAACCTTCATGACTCAGATGCCAGATATTTCTGTCCATGCTGTATGTTTTATTTTCTGAGGCGACAGGAATGCCATGTTTGTTGGCATAAGCTATTTCTTCCTCACGGGATTTGAGTGTCCATTCACGCCATGGCGCGATTATTTTGATATTGGGGGCCAATGCTTTAACAGTCAATTCAAAGCGGACCTGATCATTACCCTTGCCGGTGGCGCCGTGGGCAATTGCGTCGGCATTTTCTTTTTGAGCTATTTCTACAAGGCGTTTTGCAATTAAAGGACGTGCAAATGACGTACCGAGAAGATATTTTCCTTCATATACTGCGCCTGCCTGTAATGTAGGCCATACATAATTTTCCAGAAAATCCTGTGTAAGGTGTTCAATATAAACTTTTGACGCTCCTGATTTCAATGCCTTGTCATGAACAACGTTCAATTCATCACCCTGACCGATATCGGCGCATACGGCTATAACTTCACAGCCGCCGTAATTTTCCTTGAGCCAGGGAATGATAACAGATGTATCGAGACCGCCTGAATATGCAAGTACAACTTTTTTTATTTGTTCCATTGATAAACACTCCTCAATTTATTTTATTATCAGTGATGATGGTGATCGCCCATCAAAAGAGCCATGATCGCTTTTTGCGTATGAAGACGATTTTCTGCCTCATCAAAAATTTCATCAGCATGGGCTTCTAGGACATCATCTGTTATTTCCTCACCGCGATGTGCCGGAAGACAATGCAGAACCATAGCGCGCTTGTCTGCAAGTTTTAGGATATCTGCATTTATCTGATATTCTCGGAATATTTTCATTCGTTTATCATGCTCAGATTCCTGTCCCATACTGGCCCATACATCTGTATATAAAATATCGGCATTTTTGGCAGCCTCAGTTACATCATTTGTAACAGTGATCGTCGCACCTGTTTCAGCTGCGTCAGCTTTGGCATTTACCAGTATATCAGTATTGGGTTCATAGCCTTTCGGTGTCGCGGCAACGAAATCGATGCCGGTTTTGGCGCAGGCGAACATCAGTGAATGTGACATATTATTGCCATCACCGATATAAGCCATCTTTAAACCCTTCAGATTCTGTCCTTTATGTTCTCTGATGGTCAGCAGATCAGTAAGTGCCTGACAGGGGTGAAGCAGATCGGTCAGAGCATTTATAACAGGGATGTCGGCATAATGGGCAAATTCTTCAACCTTTTCATGTTCAAAGGTACGGATCATTATTCCATCAAGATAGCGGGACAGAACCCGGGCTGTATCTTTTATCGGTTCTCCGCGGCCAATCTGCAGATCACGATTTGAAAGGAAAAGAGCCTGTCCGCCGAGCTGGTACATGCCTGTTTCAAAAGAAACACGTGTTCGTGTTGATGATTTTTCAAAAATCATTCCGAGTGTTTTACCTTCCAGCAGATGGTGTTCAATACCGGCCCTCTGCATAGCCTTAAGTTCTTGTGCAAAGGTCAGGATTTCTTCTACCTCTTCAACTGTCAGATCATGTATTGATAATAAATCTTTACATGAAAGCATAAAAAAACCTCCTTGATAATGTATTGCTATATTTTAATTAAAAATATTTGCTTTGGAAAATATATATCATGATTTTATAATGCGCTGATAAAAATATGCGTTTTCATACGCAGGTCGTTTTTATCAGGCAGGTAACAATTAACAATTTCCGGGATATGCAATTGATGCAGGGAAAAAGTATGAACCATATTCCATGGACAGCCGAACCAAATCAATATTTTGCGAAAACTTCGTCAAGAACAGGGATCAACTCATCAACATGGCGATTGGTTATTATCAAAGGAGGGACAAAACGCAGTACATTGCCCGCAGTGCAGTTAATTATCATACCCTCTTTGAGGCAGTCATCCACTATATCTCTGCCCGGCTTGGTTATTTCCATGCCTATCATTAAACCTCGTCCGCGCACTTCTTTGATAAGAGCCGGATATTTGCTCTGCAGCATCTTCAGCTGATCTGTCAAATATGCGCCTACTTTTTTTACATTTTCCATAAGTCCGTCATGGGAAATGGCATCCAAAACAACATTTGCTGCCGCACAGGCAAGCGGATTGCCGCCAAAGGTCGTACCGTGGTCACCGGCATGAAAAGCTGCCGCAATTTTATTGCTTGTCATAAAAGCTCCTATGGGGACACCACCTGCCAATCCTTTAGCCAGAGTTACAATGTCTGCCTTGACCCCAAATTGCTGATAGGCAAAAAAGGTGCCGGTGCGTCCCATCCCACATTGTATTTCATCGAATATCAATAAGGCATTGTATTTATCGCAAAGCGCACGTACTTTTTGCAGATAATCTTCGTCGGGAACATGCACACCGCCTTCGCCCTGAATTGCTTCCAGTATGACTGCACATGTTTTTTCATCCATCTTTTCTTCCAGTTGTTTTATATCATTGTAGTCCACATGAGTAAAGCCTTCAGGCAGAGGTCCGAAGCCTTCATGGTATTTGGGCTGTCCTGTGGCAGTGAGCGTGGCGAGTGTGCGTCCGTGAAAACTATGATTTGCGGCTATTATGAGTGATTTGTCAGGGTCGGATATGTGAGCATATTTCCGGGCCAGCTTTATTGCACCTTCGTTTGCTTCTGCACCGGAATTGCCGAAGAACACTCTGTCCATGCCGCTTATTTCACTCAGCTTAGCAGCAGCTGTTGCCTGAGCTTCTGTATAATAAAGATTGGAACAGTGGATCATTTTTGCGGCCTGCTGACTTATTGCCTGCACAAGAGCAGGATGATTATGGCCCAAAACATTTACAGCTATCCCGCCCAAATAATCGAGATATTTTTCTCCGCGTATATCATATACGTAAGGTCCTTCGCCGTGGTCAAGAATTATTTTGTAACGTGCAAAAACAGGAAGATAATGTGCGGCATCTTCACTGTATATTTCTTCAGCCTTCATTTATATAACCTCCTAATATTAAGACCGATACTCAGCGTATTACCTGTGTGCCGATTCCCTGTGAAGTAAAAAGTTCCAAGATAAGAGAATGCGCTTGGCGTCCGTCAATAATACTGGTTTTGCCGGTGCCTTTTTCAAGGGCACAGAGGCACGCTTCCACTTTTGGAATCATGCCGCCGCTGATTTCGCCTTTGGCAATCATATCTTTTACTTGTTTTTGGGTCAATGTAGAAAGAAAAGTGTTTTTATCATTATAATCATGATAGATACCTTCAATATCTGTTAAAAGAAGCAGTTTTTCAGCATGCATTGCCCCTGCAATTTCTGCCGCTACATAATCAGCATTGATATTATAGCTGGAATCATCGCTGCCTGTTCCGATCGGTGCTATTACAGGAACATAGTTTTGATCAAGAAGATCGTTTAAAAGCTCTGTATTAATCGTTTCTACTTCACCTACGAAGCCTATATCAATTTTTTCTGAGCTGCCGTCCATGTTATGTATGACAGCCATTTTTTTCTTTGCTATAATAAGCTTTGCATCTTTGCCGCTGAGCCCGACGGCATTTACGCTGAGTTTATTCAGGCGGCTGACGATTTCTGAATTTATTTTACCGACAAGTACCATTTCAGCAATTTGAACAGTTTCCTTGTCTGTAACACGCAATCCGCTGACAAACCGAGATTCTTTGCCAAATTTTTTCAGAAAACCTGTTATATCAGGGCCGCCTCCGTGAACTATTATAGGGCGGATCCCCACATATTTCATCAGCACAATATCATGCATTACTTTGTTTTTCAGATCATCATTGACCATAGCGTTGCCGCCATATTTTATAACAATGGTTTTTCCGTAAAAATTCTGTATATACGGTAAGGCATCCACCAGAATAGATGCCTTCATTTCGGCAGAAAATTCCACAACAGCCAACTCCTCAGGTATGATATTCACCATTTATCTTAACATATTCATAGGAAAGATCGCAGGTCCATACAGTGGCATCGGCAGAACCGAGGCTGAGGTCTATATCGATGATAATGTCATGTTCTGCCATGATTTTCTGCAGGGCTTTTTTATCAAAAGAAGCTCCTGTACCGTTTTCATAAACTGTTATATTACCGAATTTTACCACGGTTTTTTCCGGTATCATATTAGCGCCGGCATAACCTGCAGCGCAAAGAACACGTCCCCAATTTGGATCCTGACCGAAGAAGGCTGTTTTTACCAAAGGAGAGTTTGCTATGGACATGCCAATTTTTTTTGCGTCTGCAAAATTTTCAGCATTATGAATATTAATTGTCAGAAACTTAGTGGCGCCTTCTCCATCAGCGGCGATTTTTTGAGCCATTTCACAGCAAAGTTCGGATAATGCATCATAAAAGATCTTAAAATCTGCATCATTTTTAACAATTTTCTTGTTTCCGGCCTGTCCGTTGGCAAAAATCACTGCCATGTCATTTGTGCTCATATCCCCGTCTACCGAGATCATATTAAATGATTTTTCTACTATCTCAGAAAGAGCGAGCTGGAGGCGAACCTGATCTATATTGGCATCGGTGGTAATAAAGCACAGCATTGTTGCCATATTGGGCTGGATCATGCCGGCACCCTTGGCAATAGCACCGATGCGGACTTCCTTACCGTCTATGATCATGCTGGTAGTCAACGACTTTATATAAGTATCGGTAGTTATAATGGCACTTGCTGCAGCTTCACTTCCGTCAGCCTTGAGTACAGCAGCAGCAGTTTTTATGCCTGTTTGGATTTTATCCATGGGCAGCGTGACGCCTATTACACCGGTAGATGCGACTACAACGTCATCCGGTTCTATGCCAAGCTGAGATGCTGTTAATTCTGCAGTTTTTTTTGCATCATCCATTCCCTGCTGACCCGTGCAGGCATTAGCACAACCGGAATTGGCAATAATTGCCCGTGCACTGCCGGAGCTGACTACTTTTTTAGAAACATAAACAGGTGCGGCGGCAACCTTATTCTGGGTAAATGTGCCGGCTACAGCTGCGTCGTTATCGCTTACGATAAGAGCCAGATCAGGGTTGCCGCTTTTTTTTATACCTGCTTTTATTCCAGCGGCTTTAAATCCCTTCGCATATGTTATACCTGCCTTGTCTTCTTTTAACATTAAAAAACCTCCTAAATATGTAGTTTATATCAATTAAGGGTATATCGGTGTCATCAGCAATCCAGTATTTTCTTCAAAACCACAGGCAATGTTGAAATTTTGCACGGCTTGTCCTGCTGCACCTTTGACCAGATTATCAATAGCTGACAGCACGATTACGCGGCCGGTCCTTTCATCAATATGCCAGCCTATATCACAAAAATTGGAGCCGCGAACATTTTTTGTGGCAGGGTATGTACCTCGGCCAAGAAGACGAATAAAAAACTCTGAACCGTACGCTTTAATAAAAGCATCGTCGATTTTTTCATAAGCTGTACTGGCAGTTAAATTTGCATAACAGGTGCTTAAAATACCGCGTGACATTGGGAGCAGGTGCGGCGTAAAATTGAGAATGATATGTTCTCCCGCCAGAGAAGAAAGTTCCTGTTCTATTTCCGGTGTGTGTCTGTGTGAAGAGACCGCATATGCTTTAAAACTATCATATAGCTCAGGAAAATGATTCGCAAGTTTTGCTGAACGCCCTGCCCCGGACACACCTGATTTGGCATCGATAATAATTGTGGACGGGTCTATCAAACCTTCCCTTACCAACGGTGCAAGAGCCAATATACTGGCTGTAGTATAACAACCGGCATTGCCTATTATTTTTGCTGTTTTGATTTCTTGTCTGTGCAGCTCGGCAAGCCCGTAAACACGGGCAGCATTTTTGTGTGTATGTTTTACTCTGTACCATTCCTCATAAACAGCTGTGTCCGTGAAACGATAATCGGCACCCAAATCTATGATACGCGTATTTTGATTTTCAATTGTTTTACCGACTTGCATGGCATGACCATGCGGCAGACAGATAAAAAGGAAATCACTTTCGGCGGCGATTTGTTGGATATTATCCATGCTTATAAGAACCTGATCATAGATACCGCGCAGATGCTCATATATGTCAGATATTTTTTTACCTGCGCTGCTCTCTGATGTCAGATATGCTATATCAGCTTCTGGATGATTGTGAAGTATGCGCAGCAATTCAACTCCTGCATAACCGGTAGCGCCTATTATACTGACCTTCATACGATAAATCATCTCCTTATTTGCTAATTACCTTATAATTATACATCTTTTATGCATAAAAGTGCAACATGGTTATTGATAAATCTTTTAAAAACTTCTATAAAAAGGGCCGTTGCATAAATTATCATCTATGCAACGGCCTTTTTATATGACAACACTCATAGGAGAGTCCATATATGACAATCTTTCGTCTATTACAGACAATTTTAAGCTGATGTACAGCTATCAAAATATGATGAATTTTAAATTTTAGTGTGAAAAATTTTTACCCAAGCTACCTGCCTGTTATTTTTTAGTTTTAGAATCGTCTTTATGCTGCTCTTTTATAGAATCAGATAATCCTTTATAGAAAAGTTCATTAAAGGATTTATATGAATTTATATTGTTGTCACCTTGACCGCCGCCTATGACTCTGTAAGAGTACAGATATGAGCCCGTCTTAGAAGAGTAAAGATCGTAAAACAGCACGACACGGCTGTCGTTGGCAATAGTAACTACAAGATATGCATCGGCATATTTGGCCGCATTTTCTTTGAACAGCTTTTTCGCCGTATTTCTATCACTAGTTTGTAAATCAATACCGGATTCGTTTTTCATATTTTCAGCAATTACTGAATAGGGTATTATGGTAATATTCTTCAAATCTCTGGAATCAAAGCCGGTCTGGGCAATTAATGCTGTCACAGCGTCCGGAGCAGGTCCAGTTTTTGTCTGAATGTAATTCGGTGCAGCAACAGCAATGGAATGAATAGAAGATAAATCAAAGGATTCATCCATTAATGAGGCCTTGGTTGCAGGCATAGCAAATACTGCAGAGAGTGAAACAAAGAGAGACAGCACTGTTAAAGTCAACATTCTTATTGTATACTTCAAAAAAATACCTCCTAGTATAGTTTTTATTGAGTTCATTTGCTATAATTAAGTATAACTATTAAATTATATGGCGTCAATTAATTATGAAGAGAATAGGCAAATTGAAATGAAAGAAAAAAAGATTGACAATACGAGAAAAATTATATATAATGATACACGTTCTAGTGGCGACATAGCCAAGTGGTAAGGCAGAGGTCTGCAAAACCTTTATTCCCCAGTTCAAGTCTGGGTGTCGCCTCCATACAGTATATATAAGAGAGAAGAGCAGTCTTCTCTCTTTTGTATTATCTTTACGGATTTTCATTTTTCTTTATTAATAATATATAAACTTTATATTTGAACAGTATGCATTTTTTAATAAAAAACAGTGATATTTATTAATATATTTAACATATATGAATGTGTTGACAAAATATATTTAATGATTTATACTTATTCCATACTTAAGCAATGGCGCTATGGTCTGTATTCGACCGCGGCGTTTTTTTTTATACTTTTATAGAAAAGGAGGATAAAAAATGATACATTTATCAGGCGTTAATAAGTATTTTGGCAATAATCATGTTCTTAAAGATATAAATCTGCACGTGAAACCGGCAGAAAAAGTAGTAGTTATCGGCCCAAGCGGGTCAGGAAAAAGTACAATGATACGCTGTATCAATCAACTGGAAAAACCCGATAGTGGAGAAGTAACAGTTGACGGCATTAATCTTATGAAATCGAAAGCCCAGTTAAAAAAAATACGGCAGGAAGCGGCAATGGTTTTCCAGCAGTTTAACCTGTATCCGCATAAAACTGTCTTGGAAAATTTAACCATAGCACCTATTCTGGTTCAGGGAAAAAATAGAGATGAGGCTGAACAGTCCGGGCTGGATTTTCTCACCAGAGTGGGTTTGAAAGATAAAGCAAGTGCTTATCCTTCACAGCTTTCCGGTGGGCAGCAACAACGTGTGGCCATTGCACGGGCCCTTAATATGCATCCTAAAATAATGCTTTTTGATGAACCGACATCAGCACTTGATCCTGAAATGATAAAAGAGGTTCTTGATGTTATGGTCGGTTTGGCACACAGTGGTATTACTATGGTGTGCGTAACACATGAAATGGGATTTGCACGTGAAGTGGCTGATCATGTAATTTTTATGGCCGACGGACAGATCCTCGAAACGGGAACGCCGTCAGCTTTTTTTGATAATCCTCAGAATGAAAGAGCTCAGCAGTTTCTCAGCAAAATTTTGTAGGGTCATTATTTTGAGTTTGTTGTTTCGATTATCGAGTAGATTTGGCTAAGAAACTTATCTTAAAAATATGAAGGATAATAATTTTAATTTGGGAGGGTAATAGTTATGTTTTTATCAAAGAAAAAATTAATGGTTTTAGCTCTGACTGCAATTACAGGATTGTCTTTACTGGCCACGGGCTGTGGAAGTGAAGACTCGGCCTCCTCTTCATCAGCTTCTTCGTCAGCAGCATCGGGCGATATTATGAAAACAATTAAAGACAGAGGCTATATTAAAGTAGGCAGCAAAGTAGATGTTCCTTTGTTCGGGTATAAAAATCCCGATAGTGGTGAATTGGAAGGTTTTGAAATTGATTTGGCAAAAGCTATTGCCAAAAAAATATTCAATGATCCTTCAAAAATTGAATTTACGCCTGTTGTAGCAAAGACACGCGGGCCATTACTGGATAGCGGTGAATTGGATACTGTTATTGCTACCTATACAATAAATGATGAACGCAAAAAGCAATATGATTTTAGTATGCCATATTATACCGATCCTGTGGGACTATTGGTAAAACAGTCAGATAATATCAGCTCTATTAAAGATCTCAACGGTAAAACTATTGCTGTTCCTCAGGGAGCAACGACAAAAAAAGCAGTAGAAGATGCGGCGAAGGCTGCCGGTATAGAGGTCAAATTTGCTGAATTTCCAACCTATCCGGAATGTAAGGCTGCTTTGATGTCTGGACGTGCTTCGGCTTATGCTATGGATACGTCAAATCTCGCCGGTTATATTGATGATCAAACAAAAATTCTTCCGGATAAATTTGCACCGCAGGAATACGGCGCGGCAACTAAAAAAGGAAATGAAGCATTAGCTAAAATTATTAATGATACAGTAAAAGAAATGAAAGATTCCGGCGAATTGGATCAACTTCTTGTGAAATGGAAACTTAATAAATAATGGATGTCAACAATCCTTTTGCACTATATAAGTGGCAGGCATTATTCGATGCACGGGAGCTTTTTATTGACGGACTTACTACAACTCTGGAAGTGACAGTGGGGGCACTTGTCCTGTCAATATTATTGGGGATAGTTTTTGGTATCGCCGGCGTTTTTCCCAATAGGGTTATTCGGGCACTGAATCGTGTATATGTCGAATTTTTTCAGAACACGCCACTGGTCATACAAGTTATCTTTATTTATAATGCTTTACCGCATATTCACATAGTGATGCCGGTTTTGCTGATCGGAATCATTGGCGTTGGCGTTTATACGGGAGCATATATGGCGGAAGCTGTACGCGGCGGCATCATGTCTGTTTCCAAAGGGCAGCTTGAAGCAGCTATGTCACAGGGATTCAATTACTGGCAGGCTATGTGGTATATAATCCTGCCGCAGACAAAGAAGGTAATGCTGCCGGCTATGGCCAATCAGGCAATCAATCTTGTAAAGAATACATCGGTGCTGGCTATGATAGCAGGTGGTGATCTGATGTATCAGGCAGACTCATGGTCGGGAAGCAATATGTACTATGGACCTGCATATTTTACAGCAGGAGTATCATACTGGATTATATGTTTTCTTCTGAGCAAATACATCAATAAGCTGGAAAAGAAAGCTGAGGTGTGATGAATGGCAGAGTTATTTGAAGCGAATAATTTTTTATTTTTAATGGGTGGGTTTAAAGTCACCTTGGAAATTGGCTTCTTTTCCATAATATTCAGTGTTTTGCTCGGCACGATGATCGGTATAGCCAGATACTTGAAAATACCCGTATTAGCACATATAGCGGGTATTTATGTGGATGTCGTACGAAACATACCTTGTCTTTTGTGTGTGTTGATTGCGCGGTTCATGACACCGCTGCCGCCGACCATGTCAGGCATACTGGCTATGTCTGTATTCACAGGGGCCATCATGGCGGAAATCGTGCGCGGCGGTATAAATTCCGTGTCGAAGGGGCAGTTTGAGGCGGCTCTTTCTCAAGGGTTCAGCAGATGGCAAATAGTATATCATATCATTTTGCCGCAGGCATATCGTAATGTAATCCCTCCTATGGTTTCTCAGTTTACCACGGTGATAAAAGATTCTTCTTTTGTGTGGGCAGTGGGAACGGAAGAGCTTACAGGACGAAGCATGATTTTGATAGGCCGGTATAGCGATACCAGCCACTTGTTTGCGATCATGGGCTGCGTTGCATTAATATACTTTATCTTGAATTACAGTTTATCTTTGCTTGCCAGATGGGAGCATAAGCGTTTAGCTGCAAAAAGTTATTGATTTTCTGCAAAACATATCTGATATAAAAAAGATTTTCCTTCTCCTAAAAAGAGATAGAAAATCTTTTTTTGCTGATATCAGATAATAACATTCTACATATTAGATAGTTAGACAGTATTTTTCGATTTCATCTATTATGTCCTGAGGCGGCAGAATTTTTCCCTTCTTTTTATCTTCATCAGGTTCTATAAATTTATAATGAGTGTCATATTTTTTCAAACGGAGAATATTTTCCTGCATTATAGGATTTTTATACATGACAGGATTCATGCATGGTGCTATAAAAATAGGGGACTCACAGGCCAGCAGCATGGTCGTGAGTGTATCATCCGCGATAGCACAGGAAAGTTTGCTTATAATATTGCCTGTTGCCGGAGCAATTATGGCAATATCGGCCAGCTTGGATAGTGGTATATGAGATGAACTCATCTCGGTCAATTTTTCCCACATATCAGTTTCTACTTTATTGCCGGAAGCTCTTTGAAAACTTACGGGTGATAAAAACTTTAAGGCACTTGCTGTCATTACTACATGAACATCCGCACCTGCCTGCTTCAATCTTGTCACTGTCTCTACACTTTGCCATACGGCGTTGCCCCCACTTACAGCAAAAAGTATATGTTTCCCTGTAAGTGAGCTTTCCTGTTTTAGCATGAAAATCCCCCTCAAAATTTACATATTAATATCTCTTAAAATATTAATATTAATTATAGCGCTTTTATAATTTAAAGACAAAGACAACGCATGTCAGGTAAAGCTTGTATCAGCCTTATATTATTGCTGTGTTTTATAGGACATCAATAATTAGATTCAGGATTTTTGCATAATTTCGGTATTATTTAATCTTTGTTAATGAAAATTCTCAATAAAAAAATAACAAGATTCGGATTTTATTATCCAAATCTTGTTATAAAAGCAAGGAGAGTATTATTATCTTAAATTACTGCTCATATTTATGAACGGATCTCTTTCTAAATCATTATCAATCTTATAAGCTTTAACCACATTACCGTCAACTTTTGTATATGCTGTATTATTATCAACCCAGCTTTCATAAATATGACCATTAATTTCTTTCTTGCTGTAGGAAGTAGGATTATTGTCAACTGTCCTGTAAATACCCTTTTCGCTGCTGCTCATATTGGTTATCGCAAACGGTGCATCAACGGGGTTAGCATGAGTTACTCCTGTAAAAGCAACTCCAAGAAGAATAGCTGATAAAGCAAATATGTTTTTTTTCATTATAAACAACCCTTTCTAGTACTCATTAATTATTTTTTATTATCAGGTAACTTTTTATCTATGACATTATAATACTATCTTACGATATAAAAGTAAAGTAGTTATTTTTATATTATTATATATAAAATAGATACTATTAAAGATTTAACAAGGGATGTTTTTTTTTAAATGTTTTAGATTATTTATTAATATAGATGTGATATGTAATTTATATGATTTTTGATGACAAGGATAAAACAATATAAATTGATATTTACCGCAAAAATGAGAATAATATTATGTCAATAATATCCTAGCGGTCAAATTAAATAAATATGTAAATATCTCTTAAATTTTTTTGCAAATTGACGATAGTATTTATAGGGTTTCAATGAATGTTATACATAGTGAAAGAAGGTAAGGGATGTCTATTATTAGCAATGTATCAAATAGTTTGCTATCAACATTGTTTTCAGACAGTGCATCGTCATCTGAAACCACCAACAAAAATTCTGCGGCGGCTGGTGGGACCGATACGAAGACTTCATCAAATGATACATCTTCAGCAACACAAGAGCTGGATGAATATGTTTCCTCATTACAAATGCAGAATGCTTCTTTGGCAAATTATTTATCGGATAATGACACTACCAGCTCGGATCTTTATAGTGTCCTGACTTATGGACAAGATGCCAAGATCCAAAATATAATTCAGAAAATATCTTCTGAACAGACTTCTTCTGATACAAGTTCATCTTCCGTGCCTGCTTCCGGTGTATCAAACGCCGAAAAATCAGCCGAATCATCATCTTCCGATGATAGCACATCGTCAGACGGTAAAGAATGACTGTCTGACCAAAAAACACTGTACTAAAATCATTGATTTTAGTACAGTGTCTTTTTGGTATAATTTGATAAGTTTTTTTATTTTTCTAAGTTTATTTCTTTTAAATATCTTTGCAGTGCATCATGCCAATCAGGTAATCTGCGAAATCCGGCATCGTCCAGAGATTTTTTACTCAATCTTGAATTCAGAGGTCGTCTGGCCTTGGTTGGATATTCTGCTGACAACTGACCGATAACGGCTGTATTAACGGCTGCTTGCCTAAATATTTCTTCGGCAAAGTCTTTCCATGAACAGATACCCTCATTAGTGGCATGATAGGTTCCGTATTTATTGCTTAATACCATATTGCATAATAAGACGGCTAAATCAGCGGTATAAGTTGGTGAGCCGATCTGGTCATTTACTACTCTGAGTGTGCTGTGATTTTGAGCCAAATTCAGCATTGTACGTATAAAATTATGTCCTTTTATGCCAAAAACCCAAGACACACGTACTATAAAATGATTTTTCAGCGTATTGCGCACAGCTGATTCACCATCCAATTTTGATTGCCCATAAACATTCACAGCAATTTTTTTATCGTTTACCTCTTGAAAATGATCACCTGTACCGGTAAAAACGTAGTCAGTGCTTATATACAGCATTTTTGCATTAATTGTTTTGCAGATTTCAGCTATCGTGCGTGTTGCCGTGACATTTATCTGACGGCAAAGCTCCGGTTCGTCTTCAGCTTTGTCCACAGCAGTATACGCAGCGCAGTGAATGACCGCATCAGGTTTAATTTTTTCTATGAAGCTTACAATAGCTGCTTGATTTCTTAAATCAAAATCATCTCTTACCGCTCCATAATATTCAATATTTTTTTCTTTGAGCTGCCGGCAGACATCAAAACCCAGCTGTCCGGTACAGCCTGTAACCAATACTTTCATTTTTTCACCTCAAAATATTATACATATAATTAAATTCGCCGTTTTTATTTCTTATCCTTTGCATTGAAAACGAAAAAAACCTGTAGGCATAGAATTGCCAGGCAGGTTTTTGTGATGTTTATAAACCGTCTATTGTAGGCGGCAGTTTATATATTGCACTGAAGTATATGTTTATAACCCCAAATCATTTTATTGCCATTTTATGTTCTGCAAATTTTTTGCTGTCGCAGGCAACTTCCTGCATTTTACTGTAATCTATCTCTTTTTCCCATTCAGCTACTACAAATGTAGCAATTCCGTTGCCAATAAGGTTTGTCAGAGCACGTCCCTGGGTCATAAAACGATCAACTCCGAAGATAAGCGCTAAGGCGCCAACAGGTATGGAAGGCATACTGGTCAAGGTTGCGGCAAGAACTATAAAACCACTTCCTGTGACACCCGACGCGCCTTTTGAAGTCAGCAGTAAAACCGCTATAATAGTTGCTTCCTGCATGAATGTTAAATCAGTATTCGTTGCCTGAGCTAAAAATATTGCTGCAATAGTAAGATAGATCGATGTTCCGTCAAGATTGAAAGAATAACCTGTCGGAATAACAAGTCCGACAATGGATTTTGAACAGCCAAGCTTTTCTAATTTTTCCATCATGCGCGGTAAGGCGCTTTCCGAAGAGGCAGTGCCGAATACTATAAGCAGTTCATCTTTAAAATAACACAAGTATCGCCAAAAATTTATTCCTGCCCATCTGGCTATCGGACAGATTACAAATAACAAAAATAAGAAACAGGCAAGATAGAAAGTCCCTAAAAGCTTGAGCAGGCTGCCCAGCGATTCTATACCATATGCGCCAATCGTAAAAGCCATAGCGCCAAAAGTTCCGATCGGTGCGAGTTTCATAATAATGTCTACAATCTTAAAAAAGGTATGGGAAACATCGCTGATTATTTGCAAAAGAGGTTTTCCCTTTTCCCCCATTTTAGATAATGCCCAGCCGAAAATTACAGAAAAAAGCAATATCTGTAAAATTTCGCCTTTAGCGAAAGCATCAACTACTGTATTCGGGATTATATTCATAAAAAACTGCCCGACAGAATGAGCTTGAGCTGCCTGTGCATACATTGATACAGAAGAAGCATCAAGTGTAGACGGATCAATATTCATCCCTTTGCCTGGTTTTAAAATTTCAACTAATAAGATACCAAAAAAGAGAGAAAATGTTGTGACCGTTTCGAAGTATAGAAGAGCCTTTCCGCCTACTCTGCCTACTTTTTTCATATCCCCCATGCCTGCAATGCCACAAACAATGGTACAGAATATAATCGGTCCAATAATCATTTTTATTAATTTTATAAATGCATCGCCAAGCGGTTTCATATCCGTACCAAGCGTTGGATATAAATACCCGAATAAAATACCTAATATGATTGAAATCAATACCTGAAAATGAAGAGATTTGAAAAAACTTCTGCTCAAAATGATCATCCACCCTTCTCCAATATAAAAACTCAGAATCCTATTATTGGATTCATTTATCTGATTCCTTTTTATCATGATTGCTATTACATTTTGTTATTATACTCCAAAATAGTGAAAAATACCATACTATTGTTTTACTTACTGCTGCCTTTAAATATGTTCCAAAATTAAAAAAATATGTGGCAGCTGAACAGAGCGGCAAAATATAAAAAAACTTGGTTAAAAAGAAGAAAAATGCAGGAACAGCAGTCTTATTTCCGCATTTTTTAAACATCAGTAAATAAAAAAAGCATCGAATCAAATTAACTTTTAAATATTTGCGTAAAATTTTATGGAAAAGAATAGATAAAGAAAAAAATTTTATCAAATTATTAGTATTACAGAGAAGAATAGGTTTTAGACATTTGATAAAACAGCGATAAATTCACTATTATTGTTATTCCTATACAAAAAAACTGCCGGTATTAACCGGCAGTAAAGAGGAGTGGCTCGAGCAATAATATTATACTAGTAATATATCATTTATTAAATAAAAAGTCAAATTGTTAGTAAAAGATAACCTATGTCCAAGAAAAATATTTATGACTTAACTATCATATTTTCATTCTCATGATGTGTGAAGATATTATAGAAATTAAAATCATGTCTGACAATATGACCAATGACGACCTCCTGCACTAAATATTTTGCAACATTTATAGGTTCAAGATTATTATCATTATAGTTCTTGAGCAGTTTTAAAGTTTTGGTTACAAGTTCGGCATGGACATTTTTGTGGTCTTTATAGTTCTGATATTTATAATCTTTGAGTATTTCTTCTTCTCTGTCGAAATGATCAACTATCTCTTGGGCAAATTCAATAAGAAGATTATCCATTTCTTTTTTCTTATTTTTATCAAAGCACAGATAAATGAATTTATTTAACATTCCGATCAATTTACTGTGATCTGCATCGATTTTGTCATTGCCGCTTTTGAAAAAAAGGCCCCACTCGATCGTCATAGGTTTGTCTCCCTGTATCATATGCAGTTCAGCGTTGCTTACTACCTTATTGCGTCCTGTCAGTTTTGCTAGATATAATGAATGATCCAGCCTTCTGAACAGTATTTCTCTGTCATCACCTTTCTGCCATTGTGCTACACCTATACTAACGGTTATCTGCCTTATACCGTTGAAGCAATGTTTTTCTATGACCTCTCTTATCTTTTCGGCAACTTCTGTGGAAGACTCTACTGTTGCATTATCCATCAAAATAGTAAATTCCTCGCCGCCCCATCTACCGATAATATCAGAATTTCTTAGATTTTCTTTTAGAACCTTGGCAAGTTCTCTAAGAACATAGTCACCTTTTAAGTGACCATATTGATCATTAACAGTTTTGAAATGATCAATATCCATTAATATAAAAGAAAATGGTAAATCAGCAGCCAAATTTTCTTTTACTTTTTTTTCACATATTTTTGCAAAATAAGCGCGATTATATAGAGTTGTCAAGCTGTCCCTTGTAGCCATATCAAAAAGCTGGTCATTTTTTATGCTTATTTCTCTTTGGAGATAATAATGATTTATGCAAGAACTTATCCTGGCCATAAATATTTTCATTTCTAAAGGTTTTAATATAAAATCATTGGCACCAATACTCAAACAGTGTGCCAAGATATTTTCATTAGTATAAGCTGTCATTAGGATGATCATTGCATCTTGATTTTTTTCTCGTATGTATTCAATAATATCGTCTCCGTCATGCTCAGGCAGAACCAGATCAATAAGAAAAAGTTCATAGTCCATTTTCTGCTGTAAGAATTCTGACGGACTTTGATAATAAGCGACATTATTAATCCCATGCATATCAAAAAAGACACGCATGATTCTGAGCGTAAATTGACTGTCATCAAGCACAGCAATATGAATTTTTCGTATCAGATCTATATTTCCCGTTTCTTTTTGAATAGTTTTGAGATATTTTACAAAGCGGCTGCTGTTGAATAATTCTTTTTCGAAATATCCCATTATTCCCATATTGAAACATTTCTTTTTTATCCGCAGATCTTTTTTGGATGTTATAACAATAATGGGCGGGCAAATAAAATCTCTGGAGATAATGACACGAACAGATTCATTGTTTAGCATCCAATCAATATCTTCATCGATGACCAGCAATCCCGTTTTTCCAGTATCAAATTTTTCAAAAACTTCGTTTGTGGATATTGCCCTTTTATAGGTAAAACCATTTTTTTGAGCAATATTTTTTATCTTTTCTGAAAAAAGCTTATCACTATCAAGATGTAATAATTGCATTTTCTCCTCCGTATTTCTATAAAAGGCAAAATAAAATTTAACCGATGATCAAATTCCTATATCACTTACTTTTTTAATAGAATCGGTTTAGTAAAAAGGCAGTTTCATTCTGTGAAAGATAATCCCTAAAATTCAAATATATTCAAAAATCCACTCGGAAGGGGAATATATCTATCATTTTTATAATAATATCATACATTGGAGATAATATAAACGTAAATTATGAATTAATTGCCAAATTTTTTTGATTTTGAAGAATGGTATAAATAGTGTATTATGGTTTAATTGCTGCATATCTTACATAATTTAAAAATACATAAAAAATAGACGTTCGATATTGTTAATATCAAACGTCTGGAAATTAAAATATACACCATGGTTAAATCAATGATTTTAATGGACTTTAGCTGCTCATTTATAATAATGTAATTATATTTGTGCAGGGCTGGCACATAGGTCCAATATGCTTTTATGCTTGTACGGCAGATTCATCAAAAAATAAATTTATATCGTTTTCAACAGTTGTAATACCGGCAATACCAAAGTTTTCTACCAATACTTTGGCAACATTTGGTGAAAGAAAAGCAGGCAAAGTAGGGCCGAGATGAATATTTTTTACACCGAGATATAAAAGCGCCAACAGAACAATCACTGCTTTTTGTTCATACCATGCAATATTATATATAATGGGCAGGTCGTTGATATCGTCAAGGCCGAACACTTCCTTCAGTTTCAGCGCAATGACTGCCAGCGAATAACTGTCGTTGCATTGCCCCGCATCCAGTACACGCGGCACACCGCCAATAGCACCAAGATCAAGTTTGTTGTATTTATACTTTGCACAGCCGGCAGTCAGGATAACAGTGTCCTTAGGCAGTGCTTTCGCAAAATCAGTATAATAGTTTCTGGTTTTATGACGACCGTCGCAGCCAGCCATAACAACAAATTTTTTAATAGCACCGCTTTTAACAGCATCGACTACTGTATCTGCCAGAGCCAATACCTGATTATGCGCAAATCCGCCCACTATTTCGCCGCGTTCCAATTCTATAGGAGGTGCACAGCGTTTGGCGTGCTCAATTATAGTCGAAAAATCTTTTTCTTTACCGACCTCGCCGTCTATATGCTTACACCCGGGACATCCTGCTGCCCCCGTGGTATAAAGACGATCTTTGTAGCTGTCTTTAGGAGGAACAATGCAATTTGTGGTCATGAGTATAGGGCCGTTGAAGCTTTCAAACTCTTCTTTCTGTTTCCACCATGCATTTCCATAATTGCCTATAAAATGAGAGTATTTTTTGAAAGCGGGATAATAATGTGCCGGCAGCATTTCAGAATGTGTATACACATCTATGCCGGTGCCTTCTGTTTGTTTAAGCAGCATTTCCATATCTCGTAAATCATGCCCGGATATTAAGATTCCCGGACGAGTTCCTACGCCAATATTAACTTTTGTTATTTCAGGATTACCGTAGGATGACGTATTGGCTTTGTCCAAAAGTGCCATACCATCGACACCATATTTTCCTGTTTCGAGAGTAAGCGCCACCAAATCATTTATGCTAAGCGAATTGTCAAGAGTTTTAGCTAAAGATGATTGAATAAAGGCATCCAGTTTTTCATCATCCTGTAAAAGCGTATTGGCATGTTTAGTATAAGCAGCAAGTCCTTTTAAACCGTAAGTAATAAGTTCTCTGAGACTGCGGATGTCCTCGTTTTCAGTAGAAAGAACACCAACTGCAGCTGCCTTTTCCGGGAAATTATCTTTGCTTGCGGATGTCCATCTGGCTGCATCGGGCAGAGCGTCTTTATTTTCCACCTGTGACAAAAGCTTTTCCTTTTCTTCCAAGGTACTGAAAATACGCTTTATAATAGTGGCTTCATCAAAGTTGGCATTTGTTATAGTAGTGAAAAGATTTGTTGTGACCATGTGGTTTATAGTGCGGGACACTTTTTTATTTTCCTTGCGCAATTGTTCGGCAGTTGCTGATAAACCTTTAGTCACATAAACCAGCAGGTCCTGCATAGCGGCAACTTCCGGTTTCTTTCCGCATACACCTACTTGGGTGCAGCCAGTGCAGCCTGCGGTTTCCTGACACTGAAAACAAAACATTTTCTTTTCCATGATAATGATATCCTCCTAAAATATTTTATTAACCCTTCAATACATCTATCATAGCAGGCATAAGACTAAAAATCCGTAACACTGGTTACAAATTTTTATTATTTATAAAATATTTCTCAATTCTTCAATGTTTTTGATATATATCGTTTTCTTTTTTATAAGCAGTAGGCCATCCTCCTGCATTTTCATCAGTTCTCTGGATAATGACGGGCGGGCTACATTTAAAAAATCTGCCAAGGCTTCACGGTTCATTCCCAAAGTTACCTTGCCGTCAGCAGCTGCATTTTGCAGTAAGACTTTTGCTGTTTTTTGGCGGAGCGTGGCACACGACATAACCTGCAGGCGTTGATTCAAAAAATAAGCCTTATGTGCCAAGATTGATAAAATATTGGCTATTATCTTAGATTGCCAAGTAGTTTTTTGATTTGTTTCGCTGTAAATAAAATTTCGGGGGATCTGCAATATTTTACTCGCTGCGGCTGCCTGTGCATAATGATCATAACTTTTCTTATTCAGGAAAACAAAGACTTCTCCGAATAATTCACCTGTGCTGTTAAAGGTAGCAACGACGCTTCTTCTGCCATCACTTGAATTATTGCCAATGACCACAACTCCGTCTAGCAGCATCATCAGCTTCGAGGGCAGTTCTTTCTGATGGAATATTATATCATCCTTCTTATAAGCAACTATTTTAGCACCGCTGTAAGTCAGGCAATCTTCTATTTCTGCTTCTGTCATACCGGAAAACAGCGGGCTGTCTTTTAATTCTGTCAGCAAAACAGCCACCTCCTTTGGCAATAAAACTGCTGTAGTTTTTAAACGAAGATTTTTTCGGGATGAAGTGTTTTTCCGGCACGAAGCTCTCGTCTTGCCGTTTGCATTATACAGTCAAGACGATTCATTTTTTCCAGTAATTTCTTTTCATCTTGTGTTGTTTCCAATACCGCATCAATTCCGCCGTTACGGATGACGATCCGTCTGTCAGCCATTAGAGCCAGCAGGGGATCATGAGTTGCCATCAAAACAATTTTATCTTGTGAAATCAAAAGCTCCAGAGCTTTTCGCCTGTCTATACCGGCATTTTCTATTTCGTCTATTAAAACGATAGGCGAGGCACTCAAAATGGCTGTATCAGCTATCATAAGAGCACGCGACTGTCCACCGCTCAGGCTGGTAACGGGAGTGTCCTCCGAAAAAGATTCTCCTGCCAGTTTATTAGCTTCTGCCAATATCTCTGCAGAAAGTTTTTGTTCATTTTCTGCCATGCGGCTTTGTGCGTGCAGCCGTAAAAATTCTTTGACACTTAAATCTATTACAAAATTCATATTTTGTGATAATTGCGCTACCAATTTATTGTTGGGAGAATAGCGCCACTTTGCGTCGGGCAGTGTGTTGTTGATCAAAATGCTGCGTCCTGTAGGAGTATCCCTCTGTGCCGCCCATTCAATGTCTGCCAGCAGTCTGCTTTTGCCTGAACCGGTTGGGCCCACTATGGCAACGATCTGTGAAGGCAGAATCACCAGTTCGTCAAAATTTTCAGGCACGGCCTTTTTGTCATGTCCCGGCAGAATAGTCAGGGACTGAACTTTATTGTTCTTTTCCAAACCCAGGAAAATGGACATTTGCCTGATATACTCATTCAGCTCTTCCGGCAGATTTTTCGGATCTATGGCTTTTTCCTCAAGCTCCCTTTCATCTAGTTGCTCCAGGTAGTCTTCAAAACATAATTGTTCAAAACCAGTTATATCCAAACGATTCTGTTGAAAAAATTCAACCGTGAAGGGATATTGATGCAAGATTTGTGCTATAGTTAATCTTTTCATTTTTCACCGTCTTCCCAGATCATTTTTTTTGTATTGCCCATTTGATAGTTTTGACCTATTCTTGTTTCACCGAGGCAGTATGAACACATTGCCGACGGCATGGGAAAGCGTAATTTCATCCCCTGCACCGAATGCAGATGTTGTTTTTCATCATAAAGCATTGTGCTGAGTTCATAGGCACCTTGCCCGCTGAGACCATTAATATGCATGACTACAGCTTTGGGATTCACTGCACTGACTCTGGAGGCAAAAACTTCCCGTTCTGCCTGCGAAACTATGTCCCCTTTGGTTATCGCTACCAGATCAGCGGATTTGAGCATAGGACCAATTTTTTTCGGCGTATTTATTCCTGAAAGATTGTCAATAACACAGACACCCTTTACACCTACAAGATAGGGTGAACACCGATTGCACAATCCGGCTGATTCGGTTATCAAGAGATCGAGCTTTTTTTTGTTCCCCCATTTGACTACATCTTCGATATTGGAGGCAAAAAAATGATCTGGGCATAAAGCGCCGGAAAGTCCTTTTTTTATTGGAATACCAGCTTTTTCATAAAGTTTGTCATCATCGGTATAAAGACAATCAAATTTCACTGCACCAACATTTATTTTCCTTCTCTGGAAAGATTCTATGACTTTCAGTATAACAGAAGTTTTACCGGATGAGGGCGGCCCTGAAAAAATTATCAAATTCATATTATTCCTCCCGATGCCTTGCTGAAGATCAGACGTGATTTAGCTAAAATCTTACCTATATCGTGTGAATGGATAAAATCCCAACCCGGCCATATGAATTTCTGCTCAGGTGAGAGCCCATTGTTCACCTGGGGATGGGTGGATGGAAATTTACCGTCCAGGCAGAATAATTCTCCCAGTTCCTTAGAAAAGAGAAAATCAACCAACGGTTGAATCTTTTTCTGGGAAGAAGTTTTTGTCAATAAAAATATCGGACTGATTATAGCACCTTCCTCAGGCCACACAGCTTTTATCGGTCCTTTTTCATCAATCATGCAGGTAAAAAAGTATGGCATGATAGTTATCAAAGGCGCCTGTTCTGATTTTTTCTGCTTGGCAGATTTTACCATTTCAGACGGATGCATGCCTGCGTATAAATTTTTTCCCAGACTGGATATGCCTGCTTCACCAAAGTTATTATAAATGTTTAACAGTACGGCATTAAATAAATCTAAATCCTGCATAGGCAGGGCAATAGTATCAGCAAATTCCGGCTTCAGCAGATCAGACCAGCTTTTTGGAAAAGCGCGTTCACCCAATAACTCAGTATTTACCATAAAGACAGCGGGAACGGCTCCGATTATAGAATAACGCCTTAAAGGATCTTTAAGGTCAATTTCATTATTATCAAAATGCGCATTGAGCTTTTTTTCTCCGGTAAGATCGGAAAAAATACCGGCATCCATATGCCTGCCCATAATATGTTTATCAAAAAATAAGCTGAATCCTGCTGATAAATAAATATCTGCCAGTTCATCGGTTTTGCTTTTTTCGATACTTTCCCGCAGCCATTCAATTCCCATGCTCGCCGCAGGCAATTCGTATTTTATATCATCCTTTTGATTTTCCAGCCAGTTATCCAGTTTTTCTAAAAGCTGTACACGAATAGGGCACGGTAGAACACCGGCAACATTTATCACATCACTGTCAGTATGCTGAATAACAGAAGCAGAATCATCTTTTTGGCACTTTTTCTGTATGATTTCAACCATCTGTTTTTCAAGCAGTTCAGGAGAAAGCTCTTTACTGCGAAAAGCAGTTTCCAATGAAATTGTTCTGCCTATGGTTTTACGCATAACATCGTTGCGCAGGTTTTCAAAGCCATTTTCAGCCAGCCAGTCAATCAGCTCCGGATAGCGTTCAGTCACATCGTACACTTTATCTGAAAGAGAAAAGTATGGGTTCATATAATATATCCTCCTGTAAATGTCAAGATTGATCATCTGATATGCTTAGTTTAACAGAATGATTTTATAATAACCGTAACAAATGTTACAAAAAATATATTTAAATATTTTTGTGTACAGCATGTTCCAATTTAAGCTCAGCAAAAAAGATGCGCAATTTTTCAATCAATTCGAGTGAAGCAGCAGACATATGACGCCCCTTGCGATAAACGATGCCTATTCTGCGCTCTATGGATATATCCGCAAATGTTACGATGCAGATATTGTAACGGCTGCACATATCTCGTACATACAAATACGGAAGCACACTGACACCAATGTTTTGTTCCACCATTTCCCGCAGGTCTTCCATTTGGCTCAGCTCAAGAATAGGAGTAAATGCCAGCTCATTTTCCTGACAGGCTTGATCAAATATTCTTCTGATGATAAAATTTTCTGACATCATGACTAACGGTACAGTTCCCAGCTGGTCAAAGGTGATTTTTTTTTCGGCAGCAAACGGATGGTCTTTTGCTGCCATAACGACCATTTTTTCTTGATATAAAGGTATGGCTTCTAATTCTTTATCTGCCAGCGGAAGAAAAACGACGCCAAAATCGAGTTCATTTTGAAGTAACTTATGCCGTATCTGACCGGTAGACAGCTGCTCCAATTCTATATGTATTTTGGGATACTGTTTGTGAAATGCAATGACTGTTTCCATAGCCAGATATGTGCCCAGGCAGGCGACCTTTATCCTGCCACGTTCCAGTCCGTTGAGCTGGCTGATTTCTGTCCTTGCCTGTTCCATCGTATCAAAAATACGCATACTGTGGCGGAATAATATTTTTCCGGCAGGAGTTAGTATTACTTTTTTGCCTAGTCTGTCAAAAAGCTGAGCGCCTGTTTCTTGTTCAAGCAATTGAATTTGCTGGCTCAGAGTCGGCTGGGCAACATGCAGGCTTTCCGCGGCTTTTGTAAAATGCAGATATTTGCATACGGCAATAAAATATTGCAGTCTTCTTATTTCCATAATATCACTCCCATAGTTTATACCTATTATAATAATCGAAAAATACTAATTGAACAATCATTTTTATCATGTTATATTATATTTATAGAAGAAAGCAAAATCAATTAATGAAATTTATGATATAGTTCAAAGGGAGGATAGGTCCATGAAACAACTTGAAATGAAAAAGGCAGTGCTGAAAAAAGCACAGCAGCTGACCGGAGCTGAATTGGTTGTCGAAAGTTTGGAAAAACAGGGTGTGAAATATATATTCGGCATACCCGGAGCGAAAATTGACCGTGTATTTGATGTATTGCGTGATCACGGACCTGAACTTATAGTATGCCGCCATGAACAAAACGCGGCTTTTATGGCTGCTGCAGTTGGGCGTCTGACGTGTAAACCGGGAGTGTGCATGGTTACTTCAGGACCGGGTGCGACTAATCTGGCAACAGGTCTTGTTACTGCAAATGTGGAAAATGATCCGGTTGTTGCGCTTGTGGGCAATGTCAGCCGTGATGATAAATTAAAACAAACGCATCAGGCATTGGATAATGTTTCGGTATTCAAGCCTATAACAAAATTCAGTGCTGAGGTTATAAATGCAAATACCGTGCCGGAAGTTATGATGAATGCTTTCCGGGCTGCAGAGTCTTCAAAGCAGGGAGCTGCTGTGGTCAGCTTTCCGCAGGACGTACTTGCAGAAACAGCTTCTGCCAGGCCTTTTGGCCATATCGCCAAATTGGAACTCGGCACAGCGTCCAGCAGTGCTATGGAAAAGGCGGTCGCAGCTTTAAAATATGCTAAAATGCCTGTTATCCTTGCGGGTATCAGGGCAAACCGGTTTTCTGTTGTACGTGCGGTTCGTTCTTTGCTCAGAAAGTGCAGCATACCGGTAGTTGAAACGTTTCAAGCTTCAGGTCTTATCTCCAGAGATTTGGAAATGAATTTTCTCGGACGAGTCGGATTATTTCGTAATCAGCCTGGTGATCAGGTACTGGAAAAAGCGGATGTATTGTTGACTATTGGCTATGATCCGGTGGAATATGATCCTAAATTTTGGAATCAAAATCAGGACCGTGTTATTATTCATCTGGATGAAGGATCATCTGCTATAGATAATTTTTACCAACCAAATATTGAGCTTATCGGCAACATTGAGGCAACTGTCAATGAATTGGAAAAACGTCTTGAACCTATAAATTTCTCGACAGCAGCGCATAGCTTTCTTAATAAAATGCGTGATGAGCTGGCCCGCAATGACCGTATGCCGGAAAACAGCAGCCAGCGTCTTGTCCACCCCTTGCATTTTATCCATGCATTGCGCGGGGCAATAGCTGATAATACAACAGTTACCTGTGATGTGGGTTCGCATTATATTTGGATGGCAAGGCACTTTCGTACTTATGAACCAAAAACACTTCTGTTCAGCAATGGCATGCAGACTCTTGGTGTAGCTTTACCGTGGGCCATCGCGGCATCACTTGTCAATGATCATGCCAAAACAATCTCTATCTCAGGCGACGGCGGCTTTCTTTTTTCTGCTATGGAACTTGAAACAGCGGTGCGGCTGAAGCTTCCTATCATACATTTTGTTTGGAGAGATGGTTCCTATGATATGGTGGCATTTCAGCAGATGATGAAATACGGCAGAACCAGCGGTGTTGATTTTGGTACTGTTGATATAGTAAAGTATGCTGAAGCTTTTGGAGCCAAGGGGCTTCGTGTCAATAAACCCGCTGATCTGGAGCACGTTATACAGGAAGCATTGGCTTATCAGGATGGGCCTGTGGTAGTGGATGTTCCTATAGATTATAGCGACAATATTGAATTGGGAAAAACTATGCTGCCTAATCAGCTGAATTGATTTTGCTGTGAAACGAAATCTGTTGGAACGGTTAATATATAATTAAAAAATGAGGTGTTACTATGAATGCTAAATCTCGGTTATATGGAGAAATATATCAAGTTTCAACAATGACTGCGCTGCTTGACGGTGTTTATGATGGTGTATTGAATTATGAACATCTGGCAATGCACGGTAATTTTGGGATAGGTACCTTTGATCATTTGGATGGAGAGCTTATTGGCTTTAACGGCAATTTTTATCATTTACGTGATGGGCTCGCTCTGCCGATGACCGATCGGGATACAACGCCCTTTTGCACGGTTACTTATTTTCAGCCTCAGTTGAGGCATCTGGTTGATCAGCCGACAACAAAAGCTGATTTTGAAAAGATTTTAAGGAATCTGGTTCCCAGTGAAAATCTTTTTTATGCCATTTGCATTGAAGGAACTTTTAAAAAAGTAAGCACGAGGACGGTCAGCTATCAGGAAAAATACATTCCGATGACTCAGGCTGTGGCTGCTCAGCAAACGATAGAATTCGAAAATGTAAAAGGAAAAATCGTTGGTTTTTGGACACCCTACTACGCACAGGGGATAGCTGTTGCCGGATATCATTTCCATTTTATCGATGATGCTTTGTCAAGGGGCGGGCATGTGTTTGATTATGTGACTGATTCGGTAAGTATATCTATAGATCAAAAATCACACATGAATCTATATACGCCGGATGTGAAGTCATTCCTTGAAGCAAAACTTTCGAGAGACGATCTCATGAATGAAATCAAAATAACGGAAGGCTGATATAAAAATGCATCGCATTTTGTAAACTTTTTGTGCTTGAAAGGAATATATGCAATTTTAAGAGGATGTGACAAAATGAGAAATCATTTTGTCACATCCTCTTTGTCACTTTTCGAAGCTACCGGTGGTAGCTTTTAATCATATTGGTTGTACAAATAATCTTTCAAATCTCCGGTGGATATTTGAAAAAAGTTGATAGTTCCGGTTAATTGGACCGCCATAAATTAACTATCAGAAGGTGGTTATTGCCTTTGTTTAATTTCAGAACTTTCCAATATTTACAGTGCCAATGACCCAGCTGTCGCCGTACAGACCGGTTTTAAATAGGTCAGTATTTTTCACATCTTTGTGGGTACATATGTCTAAATCAACGTCGATGAGCATGTAGGAGGCCTTATTTATTATATTTAATGATAAATTTGAGGATGAAATACTACTAATAATAAACTATTATCATTGTTGGTAGATATATCACATTCAATAAAATATTTTTTTCCTCTATAAATTTTATTGAGCCAATAATATTTTTTTTGCGAATCCGTTTCTTCTTTTTGTGTAGTCTCGCCTAAATTTTCAAAAAGTGTAGAAAAAATGGATTGAATGTTTTTATCTGATCCTTCTAGTTGAAATCCTAAAGAAAGTTCATCATTATTCGATATCCAAAATAATGGACACTGTAAATTATCACGTAACGTATATGCACCTGCATAGTATTCATCATTGGGAAGTTTCATAATATTGCCATCAAATATATCTGATATTGATGTTTTAGGGTTATGGAGCACTTTAAATGTATTGTTGATAAGTGTAATACCCGTCCATGTCAAATTATACGGATTACACATTGCTTCTTGACTAAAGGAATTTCGAGAAACACCCTCTGGTTTATTTTGTATATCAACCAACTTACCTTCTTTTAAAGCAGCAAAATTATTAAAAACTTTGTAAAAACACCCACATATTACTATAATAACAATAATGAAGATTAATATTTTATTTTTGATTTTAAAATGAAGCATAACTAAAACAATCCTTTATTCTAGTGTCTTATTCATAAAATATAAAAGCTTTACATTGTATCTATAAGAATCATACCGATTCATTATGTCGAAATGAAAAATATTTCTTTTATATCCATACACTATTTTTTTCGTATTAACTTAACAAAAAGCAGTAAGCAATTTAAAATCAACTTAATTTGCATTTCCATCGAGGTCTGGCAGTACATAAAATGAATCAGACGAAAGCAAAAGGCCGCATAAAAAGAGCAAAAACAATATACATTATACAGCATAATGGGAACCTGCAAAGTAGATAAAATAGATGCTTATAAATATCTTGAATATATATTTAAAAATCTACATTTGACTGATGCTTACCAAGCGCAGCAGTATATTGATTTAATGATAAAATAGTGTATAGAAAAACAAGCATCTTTACAAGTGAAAGTATGCCTGTTCTTTATTTAATATATAGATGTATTTATTTATTAGCTTTAAAAACTATATCATCCATCAAGCTTATCAATTCGCCTATTTCTGGTTTGGAAATTTGAGCGGTGGCACCAAGGCGTTCACCCTTCAAACGCATTTCTTCATTTATAAGTGAGGAAAAGAGGATAACAGGAACATCTCCCAGTACATTATCTTCACGAATAAGCTTTAATAAACGATGTCCATCCATTTGGGGCATTTCAATATCAGAGATGATCATATTAACATGATCGGTGATAGGACCATTTGCATTCTTCAACGTTTGGAGATAATCATATGTAGATTTACCATTATTGAAATCACGTACAAATTCATAACCAGATTCGTGAAGCGTGTTAACGAGCAGATCGCGCAGCATTTTTGAATCTTCAGCAATAACCACATGCTTCTTTCTTCTGCCAGCTTCTACCGAACTGTCTGCCTTTTCCACGGTAGAAAGTTTATGATTTATTTCCGCGTTTATTTCCGCTATAATGCGTTCAAAATCCAAAAGCAGTACAATTTTATCAGTCATCTTTATAACACCGACAATCATTGCTTCATTGCCGACTTCTGGTGATGGTTCCATATTTTTCCACGAAATTCGGTGAATACGGGACACACTGTCCACCAAAAACCCTATATTATAATTATTTATTTCGGTAACTATAATGTTTTTAGGATCCTCGGATTCCTTCACATTTATAGCGCGAGCCAGGCTTACCAGCGGAATAGCTCTGCCGCGCAATGTGAAAAGGCCGTCAACAAAAGAATGCGCTGATGGCATTGCTGTTACTGGCACTCTGGTAATAACTTCACGGACTTTAGCCACATTGATGCCATAATAAACATCACCTATATTAAATTCAACTATTTCAAATTCATTTGTGCCGCTTTCCAGAAGAATCCCTTTTTTATTGTCGTCGCTGCTGTCCAATACTTCCGCTTCTAGTTTCTGCATGCTTATACCTCCGATTTTTAATCATACGATTATTATCCGATAATACAGTTTTCATAAAATTTGACTTGGATTGGTACCGGATAAAAGAGTCATTACCTGATAATTCGGTAATTCTATACTAAATCCTCTAAAAAAATAATTATAATCAATCTTTCAGATCGTCGACTAAAATGATCCACCCGTCTTTTTCAACGACAGCACTGGTTTTCAATAAATGACCGACAGCTCTTTTAAAAGCAGCTTTACTGATATGAAAACGGTCTTTTATTATTTCTGGCGGTGTTTTATCACTATATGGAATTTTGCCGTTATGGGCAGCAATTTCTTTAAGCAATGTTTCTGCATCAAGATATATAGCTTTCTCTTTAATAGGCCGAAGTGAAGCATTGAGACGACCGTCTTCTCGTATATATGTGACTCTGGCAGTTACATTAGCGCCTACATGAGGATGTTCCGGCATTTCTTTCTCCTGAATAAAGGCTATATATCTTTCTGTAGTAAAAATAAAGGCACCTTGATCTGTAAGATTATAAACAGAGCCTTCTATTGTATCGCCGATTTTAACCGTATCAGCGGCAGGCTTTGATGCACGGCGCATCTCGTCTTCTACTTTCATGGTAACAGCCAGCCGGCCGGATTTATCTGTATATAATTTAGCCCAGACATAGTCCCCAAGTTTCAACGCACCGCGTGTGCCCGCAAACGGCAGAAATATACCCCTCTCAGCACCGGCGTCAAGAAAAGCCCCGTCTTCTGAAAGATTTATTACTTTCAGCCTGGCAATCTGTCCTTCTTTCATATGGGGAACACGCATACTGGCAGTGAGACGGCCCTTTGGATCCTTATATAAAAAAACTTTAACCATATCACCGACTTTTACCAAGGATGTTTGCTGTGTTTTATGAAGAAGAATATCATTGGAGGTATTACCTGTCTGCGCATCCAGGAAAACACCCATTTCGTTTTCGCGAACTGCCTTTAAAGTGGCTACTGTACTTGGTTTTAATATATTAACTGATTCAGTATCGTTATTCTTCATATTCTTTAATTCCTGCATCGCCCCATAGGCTTTCTAACCCATAGAACTCACGGCTTTCTTCTGTAAAAATATGTGCTACGCAATCACCGTAATCCAATAATATCCATTCACCTGATTTATAGCCTTCACGATGCAGCAGATGTTCACCGGACAAACCAAGCTGTTCTTCAATGTTATCAGCTATTGCTTTTGCCTGAATATTGGATCTGCCATTACAAATGATAAAATAATCTGTGGAAGTTGTCAGCTCCCGCATATCCATTGTTAAAATGCGAGCAGCTTTTTTATCATCAGCTGCTTTGGCAATTACGCAGCTTTTTTCAAATGCAGTCATCATTTCTTTATCTTTTAGATTAATTATAAAAATCATACCTTTCGTTGTTAAAATTTATTAATTTGAAAAATTAAACATTTCCTGAAGTAAATCATGTATCAGTACAGCATCTGGCTGCCAAGATGATCCATCCGGTGAAAATCTGCCGGGTAAGGTCTTCACTGTAAGTGAGTTTTTACCAGCAATCCTGATGTAGTTTTTTAAATTTGTAAAAGTAAAGAAATCGACATTGGTATACAATGAATTATTTATTATATTAACAATATCAGGGGCATAAAAAACAGCTTTAAAATTGAATATCTGTTGATAAAATGATCTTATAAAAGCTTCCTGGCGCTCAACTCTGCCTAAATCTCCAAGATCATCGCTGCGGTACATTAAATACTGCAGTGCCTTATTTCCGTCAAAATGCTGGTAGCCTTTATTTAAATGTATAGAAACACCGCCTTCTGGATCATCATAATTCATATCACTGCCCGCATATAAATCTATACCACCAAATGTGTCAACCAGTGATGCTAAAGCATTTTCATCTACAATTACATATTTGTCAATTTTTTTATCGAGAAGAGAAGAAACAGCTTCTAAAGTTTTTTCCGAGCCGTAATTTTGAAATGAGCTTACAGATGAAATGCTATTGCCCATGGTTACTAAAGTGTTGCGTGGTATAAGCAATGCAGAAAGAGCACCGTCATATTGATTAACATTGAGCAGAATCAATGCGTCGGCATCAGCATTGACCGTATAATTTGATTTGTTTACACCAATAAATAAAATAGTATCAAAATCTTTGAATTGGGCCGGGATTTTTATTTTTGTCTCTTTTTCAGCAGCTTGTTTTTCTCTATAGTCTGAATAGGCAGCATTCAGATATGCATAAAAATTTACGGCACCGCTATATGAAGCCTGAAAAACACGAAAAATACAAAAGCAGATAACCGCGAGTATGAGCAAAAAAACAAATATCCTTAAGAGTTTTGGACGCCGCCTTCTGCGTATGAGTTTTCTCCTTTGTCCGCGGGAAGGTGTACTTCTGTTATTTTTCATGATTTATATGCTGTGCAAGAAGGTAATTACGTGCAAGAATAGTCTGAGGATGAACCATCTGACCCTTTTTTATTACAAAAGAAATAGATCTGTCAAATGCCGCGATCATAACAGTATCGATATCACCAGTTTCCGCGACCCTGCGGAACTCATCAATACCATCATATTGACGATTGGGTTCAATCATATCAGCCAAATAAATAATCTTATCCAAAAGATTCATCTTTTCTTTACCAGTAGTATGGAGTTTTATTGCATCCAGAATTTCAATATCATCAATACCGTACTTTTCACTGGACAGAGCAGCACCCAGAGCAGCGTGCAGTAAAATGGGCTGATAATTATCTATAAATTCAATCGGTATATTACGTTTTCTGGCTTCACCAATAAGGCTGGGGACGGGAAATTCACGTGCACAGTCATGCAAAAGACCGGCTGTTTTTGCTTTTTGAGGAGAGGCACCAAATTTTTCGGCTAATTTCACAGCAGTTTCACTGACACCGAGTGAATGTATAAAGCGGTGCTTATTATTGAGACTTTGTTGCAATTTTTCTTGCATATCTAGAAAATTCAACGTCAGGCGGCTCCTTCATCAGATAATAATATCGTTTTTGAAAAAATTTCGCGTAAATAAAATCACCATTCTGCAGTTAAATCAAAAGCAATCGGAAAAAACCGCGGATAAAAAATAAACTGCCTGACGGCAGTTTATTTCAGCTGTGAGTAATCAGTAAGCCGAGTTCTGTTCCGCCTTAAGCGGTGATAATCATTTATCTAGACCGGCAGTTGCCTGCCGGTTCAAGCGACACAACCCGGAAGGTTCAGCGGGCAGCTTCATCCCTTCCCTATTCGGTCTTGCTCCATATGGGGTTTACCAAAGCCGTGCAGTTACCCGCACGCTGGTGCGCTCTTACCGCACCTTTCCATCCTTACCTGCAAGCAGGCGGTTTAAATTTCTATAGCACTTTCCCTAAGGTTACCCTCGCCGGACGTTATCCGGCATATTGCCCTGCGGAGCCCGGACTTTCCTCAGATGCCTAAAAACACCCGCGATTATCTTTCATACTCATAGCAACATATATTTGCATTATAACATTGATTAAAATAGCTGTCAATTAAACTGCCTTTGACGCATTATTTCATACATTATCATTGCGGCGGCACTTGATGCATTTAACGATTCGCTTTTACCGTACATAGGAATATATATATGTTCATGTGATAATGCCAGCAGTTCATTTGAAACGCCGTCGCCTTCGTTGCCCAAAATTATCGCTGCGGGCTTGTTGTAATTTACAGAGTAACAAGGGTGTGCATCAGACGACAGGACTGTTGAGAATAAGCAGATATTATTTTCGGTGATAAAGCGGCGCAGATCGTTTACATTGATTTTTTGGACTATAGGCAGATGGAAGGCGGCACCCATAGTTGCTCTTACGACCTTGGAAGAATAAATATCAACTGTTCCCTGCATAGCGATAATGCCGTCAATCCCTGATGCTTCAGCCGTTCTTATAATAGTACCTGCGTTTCCAGGATCCTGAAGCTTATCAAGAATGATATAAATAGGAGACTTTTTATTCTCCTTAGAAAGATCGTCCAGTAAAAAATCTTTTTTTACTGCTGTCGCAACAATTCCCTGTGGAGAATCTGTATCAGCCAGCTTTAAGAAAACATTGCTGCTGACTTCATATAAAAGACAATCCCTATCGCGCAAAATATTTATCAGAGTTGCACATCTTTTATTGGCGGCGGCTTCTGCGGTAAAAAAGCATTCTGTGATTTGAGCGGATAAAAGAGCAGCTTCTATCAAACGAATACCCTCAATTAAAAAAAGTTTTTCCTTTTCGCGATATTTTTTTTGTTTTAATGCAGCAGCCTTTTTTATTTGTATATTATCTGTACTAGTGATGACAGGCATTGGATAACTCCTTTTCTCCAGATAAATAAAGTTCTTATTTCAGCGGGGAAGCCGTTTGAAATAAGAACTTTATTTATCTGCTTAAATCTTTCAGCGCAAATTTTATAATTTCTTCCACAGAATTGAGATGTCCGGCCTTTTTTAAAGTGCTGAAAATTTCCTGGGACGTATAGCCAAAAGAAGCCAGAGCTTGCTTTGCATCCGTCCAAATATCAGGCTGTGACGTAGTTTCCTCCGGAGAAATATTTTCATTGAAAGTTTCTCCGTCTGTGAGTGTATCGCTTAATTTATCTTTTAATTCTAAAATGATCCGTTCCGCAGTTTTTTTTCCTATTCCAGGAGCAGTAGTCAATAAAGATATTTGTTTGTTCTGTACGGCCCAGACAATTTTATCGGCAGAGAGCACTGATAAAATGCTTAGTGCTGCTTTTGGTCCGATACCTGAAACTGATATCAAATGCAGGAATATATCATGCTCCGCATGCGATGAAAAGCCGTAGAGCTGCAAAGCATCTTCACGCACATTAAGATACGTATATACCATAGCTTCCTGCCCTTTTTTTAGACGAGAGCGTGTAGTTGAAGATATGAGTGTATGATAGCCGACGCCTTTTACATCTATAAAACAGGAATCGGGGAAGAGTTCAGTTATTGTGCCATGTAGATAGCCTATCATATTTTTCTCCTAGAATCAGCGATTGCGCCATAGTATATTATTGATGCAATGTGTAGTGCAAATAGCTACGGCAAGAGCATCTGCCACATCATCGGGATGCGGCGGATGGGGCAGGTTCAATATTTTCCTGACCATATATATTACCTGTTCTTTGGTGGCTTTACCATAGCCGACTACCGATTGTTTTATTTGCAGCGGGGTCCGTTCAACCAAATCAATATTGTTTTGTGCGGCAGCCAAGAGAATGATGCCGCGTGCCTGCCCCACAGGAATGGCTGTTGTTACATTACGATTGAAGAACAGTTGTTCAACTCCCATAACGTCTGGGGTGTATTTTTCCAGTAGTGCAGTAAGTTCCTCGTGAATTTTCAGGAGACGATCCTGCGGCCTGGCTTTTGAGCTTGTCGTTATAGCACCGTATTCAATCGCCCTGAGATGGCTTCCCGTAAGTTCAACGAATCCGTAGCCGCATATTGCGGTACCGGGATCTATTCCTAATGCCAGCATAATTGATTACTCTTCTTCGATTTCATAATTGCCATATACATTTTGCACATCATCGTGTTCTTCAAGAGCATCAACGAGTGCGAGCATTTTGTCAGCATCTTTTCCTGTAAGCGCAACTGTAGTATCAGGCACCATAGTTATTTCAGCCTGGACGGTGTCGATTTTATTGTCCTCAAGTACTTGCATGACGGCATCGAAATCATTGGGTTCTGCCGTTATTTCAAAAGAATCTTCTTCTGCTTTAAAGTCCTCGGCACCGGCATCAAGAGCGATCGTCATCAACGCTTCTTCATCGTCATAACTTTCCTTGTCTATCAGAAAAACGGCTTTTTGTTTGAACATCCAGCCCACACAGCCGGTTTCCCCGAGATTTCCGCCAAATTTGGAAAAAAGATGGCGGATATCGGCTGCGGTCCGGTTGCGATTGTCTGTCATTATATCAAGCATGACGGCGCTGCCGCCCGGACCGTAACCTTCATAGACAAATTCTTCGTAGTTGCTGCCGTCAGCAGCCCCCAATCCTTTTTGGATGGCGCGTTGAATATTGTCTTTGGGAATATTGTTTGCCTTAGCTTTGGAAAGAGCCAGTTTTAAACGCATATTGCCTATCGGGTCACCGCCGCCCATGCGGACAGCAACAGTTATTTCACGGCCTATTTTTGTGGTCACTTTTCCGCGAATTGCATCATTTGCTCCTTTTTTCCTTTTTATATTTGCCCATTTTGAATGTCCTGACATTTATTACACCTCATATAAATTAGTATTTATGCTTCAAATGTTAGCTGTTGATCAATTATTGCTTAGGGTCAGCCGGTAATGCTTTTTCTTGCCCTTTTTCAACATGCAGAATCCATCAGAAAAATCAGCTGATGTTAGCAATCTGTCAATGTCACTTATTTTTTCATTGTTTAGGGAAAGGCCGCTTTGCTGAATAATACGTTTTGCCTCTCCTTTAGAAGCAAATACTTTTGCCTCTACCAGCAGATCCAGCAGCCTGCTGCCCAGCATTTCTGCAGATATTTTTAAGGAAGGAGCATTATCAAGAACACCCTGGCCGCTGAATAGAGCTTTTGCAGCTTCCTGTGCTTTAGCTGCTTCTTCTTCACCATGCACTATTTTAGTAATCTCGTAGGCTAAAACTTTTTTAGCTTCGTTTATCTGTTCGTTTTCCAGACTGCTCAGCCTGATTACCTCTTCCATAGGCAGAAATGTAAGCAATGACAGACAGTTTTTTACATCCGAATCATTTACATTGCGCCAGTATTGATAAAATTCATAAGGAGAAGTTTTAGATGGATCAAGCCATAAAGCACCTTTTGCTGTTTTCCCCATTTTTTTGCCTTCACTTGTTGTAAGCAAAGTGAAGGTCAGCCCATATGCAGGTGTCTCATATTTGCGGCGCAATAGTTCCACGCCGGCAATTATATTAGACCATTGATCGTCACCGCCCATCTCCATTTTACAGTTGTACCGACGGTTAAGTTCCATAAAATCATATGCCTGCATTATCATATAATTGAATTCCAGAAAAGTCAGGCCTTTTTCCAGACGCTGTTTATAACATTCCGCAGCAAGCATGCGATTGACAGAAAAATGTGGACCTATGTCTCGAAGCATCTCTATATAGTTGAGTTTGCGCAGCCAGTCTCCGTTATTTACCATAAGAGCTTTGCCTTCATCAAATTCAATAAAGCGCTGCAGTTGTTTTTTAAAGCAATTGCAATTGTGTTCTATAATGTCGTCCGTGAGCATTTGGCGCATATCTGTTCTGCCGGAAGGATCACCGACAGTGCCCGTTCCTCCGCCTATCAGGCAGATAGGACGATGTCCTGCACGCTGCATGTGAGCCATTACCATCATGCCCAAAAAATGTCCCACATGCAGGCTGTCGGCGGTAGGATCAAAACCGATATAAAAAGACACCTTTTCATTTGCCAAAAGTGCTCTTATTTCCTCTTCGTGAGTAGCCTGAGCAATATAGCCGCGCTCCTTTAGTACGTCATATACGTTCAATCAAAGTCCTCCTCAATTAGTTTTGTCCTTTTCCGCTTTGTTCACCCGGTCCGGGTTGAACTGCCGGTGCCTCCTGAGGCATGGCCGGAGTCGGTTTGGTTCCTGGGCTGGTTTTTGCGCTGCTGTCTGTCTTTGGATTATTCTTCTCGTCATCTTTATTTTTATCAGCTGACTGCGCGCTATTTTTGGCATCATTTTTATCTTTTGGCAAAACCTTCTCTTTATCCAAGTCGGTATGGATCTGACTGGTTCCCGTGCCAGAAGGAGCGCTTTGTGCAAATTCAGTTGCTTTTGTTCCTGACAGAGCCTTAGACATAAATGTTTTCCAAATTAATGCAGGGGTTGTGCCTCCATACATTCCGGGCATTTTGGCATTGTCATCACAGCCGATCCAGACAGCAGTTACCAGTTCAGGGGTATAACCTATGAACCATGCATCCTGCGAATTGTCGGTAGTGCCTGTCTTACCGGCGGCCGGACGGCCGATATTTGCTCTTGTACCCGTACCTTCGGTGATTGCATTTTGCAGTACACTTGTCAAAACATCCGCACTATGCTCGCTTATTGCTTTATGCTCTTCAGGACGATGCTGTTCGATGGTCTTGCCGTTGCGGTCTACTATTTTTATTATGGCTGTTGGTTTGATGTATATCCCTTTATTATCGAAAGCGCTGTAGGCAGCTGCCATCTCCAACGGAGTGACGCCCTTTGTCAATCCTCCCAGAACAGTAGCCAGGTTTCTGTCATTTTTGCTGCCGCCCATAACCAGCGTAGAGATTCCCAAATTTTGAGCGGTTGCCAATACATTATCTATTCCTAAGGAATAAGCCAGTTTAACAGTAGGCACATTTATTGAGTGTGTGGCGATCTGCCTTATATTTACTATGCCACGGAAACGCCGGTCATCATTCTGCGGTTCCCATGAACCAATTTTCACAGGACTGTCATCTACCTGCGTATTCGGGGTCATGTTATTTTCAAAGGCAGTGGCAAAAACAAACGGCTTAAAAGACGAGCCGGGCTGGCGTACAGCCATGGTCGCTCTGTTGAATTTGTCGGTGCCGCGGCCGCCGACCATAGCCTTTATATATCCTGTGTGCGGATCGATTGAAACAAGAGCACCCTGCGGCTGTTCAAGACCATTTTGATCTTTACGTGAATTTGGAAGATTTTTCATTGCTGCTTCTGCATCACGCTGCATACTCATGTCTATGGTTGTGTATATCTGCAAGCCTTCTTTGTATACCTTGTCGGCGCCATATTTATCTATCAAGGATTGCGTGACATAATCAATAAAATATGAAGCAGTATTATCTTCTTCCGTTTGTTTTTTTCCGGAGCTGAGCTTTAGTTCTTCCTTATCAGCCTGGGCAAGTTGAGCCTGTGTTATATAGTCGTATTTTTTCATTTGTTCAAGTACGACTGTCTTGCGTTCCTTGGCAGCAGCCAGATTGTTAAGGGGAGAATAGTAATTAGGACTGCGCGGAATTCCTGCAAGCATAGCACATTCCGATAAATCAAGCTCAGATACGTCTTTGCCGAAATATGTTTGTGCTGCGGCTTGAGCACCATAAGCCCCCTGCCCAAAATAAATTTGATTCAGATACATTTCCAGAATTTCTTTTTTTGTATATTTTTGCTCAAGCTGAAGTGCTAAAAATACTTCCTGTATTTTTCGTGTCCATGTACGGTCCTGTGTCAGATACGCATTCTTTGCCAGCTGTTGTGTGATGGTGCTGCCGCCCTCTGCGATTTCTTTATTGGTTAGATTTGCCCAGATAGCTCTCAGTATGCCGCGAGGATCTATGCCGAAGTGATCATAAAAACGCGCATCCTCGTTTGCTATAAAAGCATTCTGCAGGGCAGGCGGTATTTTCGCGATAGGCACAGGAACGCGATTTTCCACTGCGTGTACTGTTTCTATCAAATTACCATTGATATCATAAATCTGAGATGAAGCTGGTGGTTCAATATTATGAAGCATGTCTGGTTTTGTATTTATTGTTGCAGTCAAGAAACCACAACCAACGCCAATGACCATGACAACCAAAATTACGACGGCAATAGATGCTGTTTTCTGCCAGCCGCCGTTACCCGAGCGACGAGCCGGCGTTTGTGTACGGTTGCTCATGCATACCCTCCTAAGTGAAAAATGAACATATAAAATAAATTTGAATATCAAATGATATAATACCATAAATTTTACAATGTTACCACTTACAGGTTCTGGAAATCAGCTGCCTGTAAGGTATTTTATGAATGAGGCAGTTATTGCAGCTGGACGACAGTTGCGCCGCTGCCGCCTTCATTTATGTCAGCCAAAGAATAGGAAAAAACACTGCGGTGGTTTTTTAAATATTCATGTATACCCTTGCGCAGAGCACCAGTCCCCTTGCCATGAATGATGATGATCTGCTTTAATCCGGCCATGATGGCATCATCAATATATTTGTCCAATATTTCCTGCGCATCCGATACCATCATGCCGCGTATATCAATTTGGCGGCTTATTGCGGCTGTTTTGTCTGTTTGTGAAAAATTACTTCTTGCCACCGGATGGGTTTCCTGCGGTGTTTTTTGAGCGGAAGAAATAAAAAGGCAATTTTTAGCTTTAACTGTGGTTTTCAATCCACCGAGTAAAATAACAAATTCATTGCCAGTGACCTCGCCCACAGTGCCTTGTTTTTGGATGTTTTTCAAAAATACAATATCCCCAGGTTTTATTTTATGAGGATCAGCAGCTATTCCCTGCACCGGCGAAATATCCTGCTCAATTCTGTTGAATTTTCCAAGCCCTGCCTGTAATTTTTCTCTTGCTGCCTGTATCGTATCCTGACGTTTTTTTATGCCGGAGTCATTGAATTGGGCTTTTAGTTCTTTAATTATTGTTTCGGCCTGTCTTCTGGTATCACGCAATACAGCAAAACAGTCTTTTTGAGCTTTTTTTATAGACTGATTTTTTTTTCGGGAAAGTTCTTCCTTTTGTTCTATAAGTTTTTTTTCTAAACTGAATATATGCCGCTCTTTTTCGAGGATAACAGCATTTTTCTGCTCATAAATGAGTTTTTCTGATTCAAGTCTGTTAAGTACATTTTCAAAATTGGCATGATCAGCCCTGATAAGTTGTTTAGCCCGCAGGATTATTGAGTCGGCAAGGCCAAGCCTGCTGCTTATGGCAAAAGCGTTACTGGCGCCGGGAATACCAGTCAGCAGCCTGTATGTGGGTTTTAAGGTCTTTATGTCAAATTCGACACTGGCATTTTCTATATTTTCATGGCTGTAGGCAAATGTTTTCAGCTCGTTATAATGTGTCGTTGCAACCACAGATACATTCATTTCCATGAACTTTTCCAACACAGCCATGGCCAATGATGCACCCTCTTCAGGATCAGTGCCTGAGCCCAGCTCATCCAGCAAGACCAGATCGTTTGCTCCTGCATTAGCCAAAATATTTATTATGTGTGTTATATGTGCTGAGAATGTGCTGAGGTTTTGTTCAATACTTTGTTCATCGCCTATATTGGCAAATATTTGCGGATAAAATGCAAGCTTAGAACCGTCTTCAGCCGGTATAAAAAGTCCCGACTGTGCCATTGCCGCAAGAAGGCCAAGTGTCTTTAGGCTGACGGTTTTACCGCCGGTATTTGGTCCCGTGATCAGCAGTGTTTTATAAGAAAAACCTATTTTGATATCAATGGGGACTATCGATTTCTGTTCCAGCAGAGGATGGCGGGCTTTGAGCAGATCTGTTTGATGCTTTTCATTTAAAACAGGGCACGAGGCTTTCATTTCCAACGCCAGTTTTGCTTTAGCAAAAGTAAAATCCAACTGGGCGATAAAATGGCAATTTTGCTGCAGAAGGTCAGCATTTTTGGCAATTTTTACAGAAATTATTTTCAAAATACGTTCAATTTCTTTTTTTTCGTTCAGCGTGTATTGCTTTATATCGTTGTTTAAAGCGGCGATAGACAGGGGTTCAATAAAAAGGGTTGAACCGCTTGACGATTGATCATGGATTATCCCCGGGAAAAATTGTCGATATTCCTGTTTTATGGGTATAACATACCTGTCGTCGCGAACGGTAACTATATTTTCCTGAAAAAATTTCTGCATATCGGTATTTTTAAGAATATTATCGATTGTCGATTTTACTCTGTTCTTTGCCGTTTTTATGGCAGCTCTGATACGATAGAGTTCGTTGCTGGCAGTATCCTGCACAAAGCCATGTTCATCAACAACAGAATTTATTTCGTTTTCAAGCTGACCAAGAATCTCTATTAAAACCGCCAAGCTTTTAAGTTCCGGGCATTCGACAGGACACTCTTTGAAAAATTTTTTTATATTACGCATGCCATACATTGTGCCGGATATATCCACCAAGATCTCCGCTTCCAGGACAATACCCATAGATGCCTTTTTCAGTGCCGGGCGGATGTCAGCTATTCCACCAAAGGGGGGCTCACTTTCATGCAATACGGCAACGGCTTCTTCTGTATAATGCAAATTTCCACATGCATCTTCAAAGTCGTCCGACGGAAGAAGATTTTTTATTATTTCTCTGCCCTGTGTAGTGTGGGATTTCGAACTGAGTCTATCAATAATTTTGTTGTACTGAAGTGTTTTCAGAGTTGCCTGTTCCATATATTCTCCATTAATCGTTGCTCAAAATGCCGCGGAAAAAGTGACCACGTGTAAAATTAGTTCCCTCAATATTTTCAACGAGATCATTCTGAAATATTTTATGATATTTGCCTTTAGAAATAACTTCCCTGTAAAGCTTTACGGTCTCATGTAATTTGGTGCTGTTCATATATCTGCCGTCTATGCGCAATCTCTCCAGACCCAGTTCACATAAATCAGGTACATGTGACAGCATAACGAGTTCTCTGCCGTTAAGCACATGCATATGGCAAAATTGATCAGTGACAACGGGAAAGTGTTCATTTTTTCGATCTTTTATATAAAATTTACCGCTGGCACACGGTGCGCTGCATTTTCCTGTGTCCAGACTGCCAAGAAAACTGCCGGGCAAACAATACTCGGAAACCATAAGCTCAATATTGCCTTGTACAAATACTTCCAGCGGCAAAGAAGAGCATTTTAGCACAGCTTTTATTTGCTGCATATTCAATTCAGGGGACAGCATGCAGCCGGATATATTCTGTTCCTGTAAAAACTTTATTGCGGCATTGTTGAAGATATTCATTGAGTAATCTGTCCAGATGGGCAGTTTTATATCATATTGAGCACATAAATTTTGTATATGTTCTATTTGACCGATACTGTGCACATAAATTCCGGAAAACTTTTCAGCAGAAAGATTCCGGAAAAACATTTCTGCGACACCGGACTGTTCCTGCCGCAATATACGAGGCATGGAGAGATAAATCGGCGTATCTGCATTTTTGCACAGCAAAACGGCATTTGTGTATTCTTCCTCAGTGATACTCTGATGACTATAAGAGTCACCACCGAATAACACCCCGTCGCAGCCGCCCTTTAAAGCTGCATTCAGCTTTTTGATATTATCAACTGCCACAACTAATTTTACCGCATGCTTTTCACGGTTTCTCACTGGCAGCAGCGATTGTTTCCATGTATCGGATATGGCTGTTTCCTGTGGAATAAATCGCTGCAAACGTTTTTGTTCAAGAATATTCACTGCCTGACGGCGAATGTCATTTAAAATACTCATTGGCACCATCACAGAATCATCAATATCGCAATCTAAATTACGTAAGTAGTAAATAGTATTGCCCAGACGATCCATCTGTTTTATGGTTGTTTCGTAAGTAAGCGGTCTTTTTAAGGCCTTTTCAGCGATAAAATCAGCAGTGTAACTGCTATTCAGTTCATCGCCGTCTGTCATATCAATTTTCACCGCCTCGCCGATATGTGCGGTGATTTTGATATCAAGCGGCAGTTTGCGCACGGGATCACTGCTGTTGAAAAAAGCCTTTGCTTTTTCGTTCAGCTTGGAATCAAGAATTTTAAACACACGATCGTGTTCTTGAACATGTCCCGGTAATTTTATACTGACTATTTCGCCATTATGTGCAGATTCTACATTTTTACCGCTGATTTTTAATTCCGTTACATTAGTATTTACACGTCCGCCGATTTTTACCCAGAAATCAATTTTGTCGCCTTTATTCAAATCTCCGGTAAGTTTTATGTCGGCAATATATGTCTGCTTATCGTATTTTTGGACACGGCCTATGAGTAAACCACGGTTATTGGGTTTGCTGTCACTGATCATTTTTCTGCCGGGCCGATCCAATAAATATGCAGTTGTAAAATCACGATTAAATATTTGGCTGAGTTCTTTTTTTACCTCTTTTTCTTGAAAAGAAACAGACTTATAATAAGAATCTATTTTTTTACGATAGGCATCCACTACTATTGCGACATATTCCGGTTTTTTCATGCGTCCCTCTATTTTAAAGGATGAGATGCCGGCTTCAATAAGCTTTGGAATAATATCAAAAGTATTCATATCGCGCGGGCTGAGCAGATATTGTCCGGCATCCGCGTTCTGTAAAAGGTCCGTTCCCTTTTCATCAACAAGAGTATAAGGAAGTCTGCAAGGCTGTGCGCAGCGGCCTCTGTTACCGCTTCTGCCGCCTATCATACTGCTCATGAGACATTGTCCTGAATAGCATACACAGATAGCGCCGTGGATGAAAGTTTCTATTTCAATATGCGTATGCCGACATATAAATTTTATATTTTCGAGGCTGACCTCTCTGGCCAAGACCACTCTGCTGAAATTCATCTTTTCCAGTATTTTTACACTGTCAAGATTGTTGACACTCATCTGGGTACTGGCGTGAAGAGTCAGTTTTGGAGCAACGGAGCAGGCTATTTTCGCTACGCCAAGATCCTGAACAATAATTGCATCAACACCAATGGAATAAAGGAAAACGAGATAATCGGCAAGATCAGACAGCTCGCTGTTATCTACCAGCGTGTTTACTGTCACATGTATTGCTACATTGCGCATATGCGCAAAATCAACAGCTTTTTGTAACTCTTTCTTATTAAAATTATCAGCAAAAGCACGTGCGCCAAAAGTCTTCCCTGATAAATAGACGGCATCAGCACCGCTTTCTACAGCTGCTTTCAAAGATTCCCATGTTCCGGCAGGAGCTAGTAATTCAACCAAAAAAATACCTCCAAAATAATAAATATTAAGAATACAGCTTGGCAAACGCAAACAAAAATAAACGGCATGGAAATCCATACCGCCTCATTTTCCCATAAACTTATTTATCAAGCAGCTTAATCAAATCATCATAATCTTTTTTTAAACGGGAATAATCATCAGCCAAATGCAGCGCAGCAAGAACACCTATCCGCTGAATAGGTAAATATTGATTTTTTTTCACTAATTCACGCATCTTTGCATCGACCAAATCGGCTAATTCCTTCATGTATTCAATATCAACATCGCCCTTTATGGGATATTGTTCACCATAAATATCAATTGTAAGTTTATTTTCCATAATATGCCACCTGTAAAATATAAGGTCTACTGGTATTGATTTTATCAAAAGATAATTAAATATGCAAGGATACGGCAAAAGATTAGTGTGATTATCTGGCTGAAGTAAAAATATAGAGAAGCTAACAGCCAAATTTATAGTAAAAAGCCTCACAGAAATTCAATAAATTTCCGTGAGGCTTTCAATCATTATACGATCCGTATTACATCATGCCGGGCATGCCGCCGCCCATGCCACCGGGCATACCACCAGGAGCCGGTGCGTCCTTTTCAGGCTTATCCGCTATTAATGTTTCGGTCGTCAGAACCATTGCTGCTATGCTGGCAGCATTCTGCAATGCTGAACGTGTAACTTTTGCAGGATCAACTATGCCAGCGCCTACCATGTCAAGGTATTCGCCGGTAAGAGCGTTAAAACCCTTGCCTGTTCCAGCTTTTTTGACCTTTTCTACCACAACGGAACCTTCAAGTCCGGCGTTGTTTGCAATCTGGCGAACTGGTTCTTCGATAGCGCGCTTTACTATAGCAATACCGGTTTCTTCATCGCCTTCGGCCTTGATCTTATCCAGAGCAGGCAGGATGTCAATGAAAGTGGTACCACCGCCTGCAACAATACCTTCTTCAACAGCTGCACGTGTGGCGTTCAACGCATCTTCAATACGAAGCTTTTTGTCTTTAAGTTCTACTTCAGTTGCAGCACCAATTTCAATAACAGCTACGCCGCCGGATAATTTAGCCAGACGTTCCTGTAATTTTTCCTTATCGAAATCAGAAGTTGTTTCTGCCACTTGTTTTTTTATTTGTTCACAGCGAGCACTGATAGCTTTTTTGTCACCAGCACCATCAACAATCGTTGTTTCTTCTTTAGAGGAACGAACCTGACGGGCACGGCCAAGGTCTTCCAATTCTACACTGTCGAGTTTTCTGCCTAGTTCTTCCGTTATGACATTGCCGCCTGTTAATATAGCAATATCTTCGAGCATAGCCTTGCGGCGGTCACCAAAACCGGGAGCTTTAACTGCCAGAGCTTTAAATGTGCCGCGCAATTTATTTACAACGATGGTTGCCAAAGCTTCTCCATCAAGATCTTCCCCAATGATAACAATTTCTTTTCCCTGCTTTACAACTTTTTCAAGGATAGGAAGAATGTCACCGATAGCAGAAATTTTGCGGTCAGTGATAAGAATATAAGGATCATCCATGACTGCTTCCATTTTATCGGTATCAGTTACCATATATGGGGATATGTAACCACGATCAAATTGCATGCCTTCAACAACAGAAAGGTTTGTAGCCATTCCTTTTGATTCTTCTACGGTAATGACACCATCTTTGCCTACCTTTTCCATAGCGTTGGCAATCAAATCGCCCATTTCTTTGTCGCTGGAAGAGATTGTAGCAACCTGAGCGATAGCATCTTTACCTTCGACCTTATGAGATTTTGCCTTTATTTCTTCGACTAATGCCTTAACAGCTGCTTCAATACCTTTTTTTATGATCATAGGATTTGCACCGGCAGCTACATTGCGCATACCTTCATGGATCATGGCCTGTGCAAGTAAAGTTGCCGTAGTAGTACCGTCACCGGCAACATCATTTGTTTTTGTCGCAACTTCTTTTACGAGCTGAGCACCCATGTTTTCAAACGGATCTTCGAGTTCTATTTCACGCGCTATGGAAACACCATCATTTGTAATTGTTGGTGCACCAAATTTTTTATCGAGAACAACATTTTTACCTTTTGGACCAAGTGTTACTTTTACGGCATTTGCCAATGAATCAACACCCTTGCCAAGAGCGCGGCGAGCTTCTTCGCCGAATAAAATCTGTTTAGCCATTATAAAAAAACCTCCTGAAGTTTTTTATTGAAAATAACCTAAAATCAAGCTATCGCAAGTATATCGCTTTCGCGTACGATTAAATAGTCTACACCATCAACCTTGATTTCTGTGCCGGCATATTTAGAGAAAATGATCTTATCTCCTTTTTTTACTTCCGGAGCAACTTTTTGTCCGTTATCAAGGACTTTACCGCAGCCAACAGCTACAACTTCACCTTTTTGCGGTTTTTCTTTTGCTGTATCCGGTAATACGATACCGCTTGCGGTTTTCATATCTCCTTCAGAAACTTTGATTACAATTCTGTCGCCTAATGGCTTAATCATTGTATGTTCCTCCTTATAAAAACTAAATTACATTTATATTTTTGTTAGCACTCACTTTGAACGAGTGCTAACTACATTCCTTATGATAAATAAATTTCTATAAAAAATCAAGTGTTTTTCAAAAAAATATACAATTTTTTCATATCCTCTGAGGTATATCATCTTTTTTGCGAAAATTGATCCGCAAATGCATAGATTGATTTAAAGTGTTATAGATAATTTACTATTATAAGATTATATTAGTGCAGAAGTGTGCAGTAATCATTAATGCAGGTTTGATTTTTAAAAAACGGTTTGTTATAATTTCTAAAGTGCATATTGTTGAAGAAGATTTTATAAAGGTATGTTTTATGTTCTGCATTTTATATAAGACAAATTGATCAGTGAGGGACGGATAAGAATGAAAATAAAATTATTTGCTACTGATTTAGATGGTACGTTGTTGGACAGCAATGATAAAATTTCTCAAAAAAATATCGCGGCTATAAAGGAAGCTGTCAATGCGGGTACAATAGTTACTTTTGCTACAGGCAGAATGTATTCATCTGCAGTGCAGTACGCGCGGCAGACAGGGATCGATGTGCCGCTCATAACTTATAATGGTGCGCTGATAAAATCTACGTCCGGTAAAGTTTACAGTGAGCAGTATATAAATCCATTGGCAGTGCAAGAGTTTGTGGCTTATTGTGAGCATAAGCAATGGTATTTGCAGGTAAACAGCAATGATGCTTTATTTTTTCCGGTTTATCTGGAACGTTCCGCAGATTATGAAAGAAGTACAGGCATTAAGGGGGAGACTGTGGGCTGGCAGGAGTTAGGCCGTAAAAATGAAAATGTTGCTAAAATGCTGTTGGTCACGGCAGAATATGGAAAACAAGATGTGGAGGAAAAAATTCAGGAAGAAAATTCTATGATTTATGAACTCACACAGAAATTTGCGGGAAAAGTGATGCTGGTCAAGTCAAAAAGAGGGTTGATTGAAGTAATAAATCCTGCGGTAAGCAAAGCTAATGCACTGTATATCCTGGCCAAACAGTTTGGTTTTGGAATAGATGAAGTGATGGCTATAGGCGACGCCAATAATGATCTGCCAATGCTTGAAGCTGCCGGAAAAAGTGTAGCGATGGGAAATGCTGCTGATAATATTAAGTCAGTATGTGATTATCTGGTCGGAACAAATGATAATGATGGCGTAGCAGAGGCAATATATAAATATATACTGAAATAGGCTGTTGTATATTTATTATGCTTAATGAAGGGAAGTGAAAATATTGCAGCAGAAAGAAGACTTTCGCCTTATAATTGTCACAGGGATGTCCGGCAGTGGTAAAACACAGGCTTGTCGTAATCTGGAAGATCTGGGATATTTTTGTGTGGACAATCTTCCACCGGTGTTTATACCAAAATTCGCTGAACTTTGCATGCACTCGGCGGGACATGTGAGCCGGGTGGTGCTCGTAGTTGATACAAGAAGCCGCGAATTTTTTGATACATTTGTTCATGTCTTAAAGCAGATGGATGAAGAAAACAAGGCGTTCGAGCTGTTATTTATGGAGGCGTCCGATGAGGTTATAATAAGACGATATAAAGAAACAAGACGGCGCCATCCCATGGCACCAAGCTCGAGAATCAGTGAAGGAATCAACATGGAGCGCGAACGTCTGGCTGGTGTCCGTAATAAGGCCACATATATAATTGATACATCAGCGCTGCTTAAAACGGAACTAAAGCAAAAAATAGTCAGATTGTTTGGTGATGCTTATGTTGATCAGATGAATATAAATATTCTTTCTTTCGGTTTTAAATTTGGTATGCCGCTCGATGCTGATATGGTTTTGGATGTCAGATTTCTGCCCAATCCTTTTTATATAGAAAAAATGCGCCATAAAAGCGGTGCAGTGCCGGAGGTTGCTCAATATATAGCAAAATGGCCTGTAACTCAGCAATTTATGGAAAAACTGGATGACTTGGTGAATTTTCTCATACCGCAATATATAAAGGAAGGGAAGAGCCAGTTAGTCATAGCCATTGGCTGCACCGGTGGAATGCACAGATCGGTATTCATTGCCAGACATTTATTTGATTTATTGAAGAACAGAGGATACCTGGCCAATTTAGAGCATCGCGATTTAATGAAAAATGACGTTTATGAGCATTTGCAATAGCATTATTATGGAGGCAATGCATTTATGCATCTTTTAAAATGGCTTTACCCAGGTATGCGTTTCAAACGGTGGCTGTTTTTGTTTGCGATAGGCGTGCTTTTGATAAGCATAGGCCTTACTATTATTTTTAATTACAAATATATTGATGGAGTGGAGGAGTTTATCTTCCGTATAGTTTATACTGCCACCGGGACGTATAACTATACGATAACGAATGTAGTTGGTTTTTTGGTGGCTCTCATAGGGCTTGTAATAATGCTTGTAGCCATGCGAATGACGATAAGGTCCATAATTACTGTTTTGCTTCCGGACAGCTCAGAAAAGCTGGTCGATTTAATTTACGAAAAAAGAAAATTAGACAGGGGTCCGGCGATAACAGTTATAGGCGGAGGAACGGGGCTTTCTGTTTTGCTGCGTGGTTTAAAGGAGGCAACAAATAACGTAACCGCTGTTGTTACTGTTGCCGATGATGGCGGATCTTCAGGCAGACTGCGCAGTGAATTTGGCATAATCCCGCCCGGCGATCTCAGAAATTGCCTTGTAGCGCTTGCGGATACAGAGCCGCTTATGGAGAAATTATTTCAATATCGTTTTGAAGGGAAAAGTGCGCTTGCCGGGCATAGTTTTGGCAATTTATTTATAGCGGCAATGACTCAGGTAACGGGTGATGTGGAAAAAGCACTGATGGAATCAAGTAAGGTTTTAGCGGTAAAAGGGCGCGTTTTTCCTGCAAGCACGGCTAAAATAAGGCTAGATGCCACGATGCAGGACGGTACAGTAGTAGAGGGAGAATCACAGATACCGCTTGTCCACAAAAAAATTAAACGCGTACATATTTTTCCCAGACAGGTCGAGCCGGTTGCCTCTGCGATAAGTGCAATAAAAAATGCTGAAGCTATAATCCTAGGCCCAGGCAGCTTGTATACGAGTATTATGCCGAATCTGCTCGTCAACAACGTGGCTGAAACTGTCAGAAAAAGCAAAGCAATAAAAATATACATATGCAATGTTATGACTCAGCCGGGAGAAACAGACGGCTATACGGTTTCCATGCATGTAAAGGCTATTTTAGAGCATGCGGGCATTGGCAGTGTAGACTATGTTTTGGCAAATAATAAGCCGATTTCACCTTCACTGCAAGAGTTTTATGCTCAAAAAGGACAATATCCAGTTATAATCGATGAGGATGAAATACATGAACTTGGTGTTGGCTTTGTGAAAGCAGATCTTATAAATGAAACCAATGTCATTCATCATGATTCTGAGAAACTTGCCCATAATATTATGCAGATGGCCTATGGTTTGAAAACAGATAACAGAAGACGCAAAAAAAAGTATTAGATGGGGTGAACACATGCCGTCTTTTTCTACAGAAGTAAAAAACGAACTGTCCCATTTTAATGAAACCAGTCTATGCTGTCTGTTTGCGGAACTGGCTTCGCTTTTGCGTATGGACAGTACATTCATTCTCAGCGCAAAACATCATTTGGGTATTAATTTCTCAACGGAAAACGCAGCTGTGGCCAGGAGGACATTAGCTTTTATAAAAGGTTTGTGTGTGGGTGAGATCAACACAGAACTTGTAGTAAAACGATCGCGCCGTCTGCAAAAAAATAATCGATATATTATTAGAGTGATACCTTCACCCGCGGTAGACGCATTACTGAGAAATATGAAATTTATTAATGACGACGGATTCAATATGGGCAGGGACAGCTACCTCCTCAGCAAGTACTGCTGTAAGGAAGCATATCTTCGCGGAGCCTTTCTTGGCGGAGGATCTGTAAACAGACCGGATGGTGGTTATCATTTAGAACTTTCCACCAGTAATTATGAATTTTCACGTCAGCTTTTAATATTACTGAATCAATTTAACTTTCCTGTAGGGGAAACTGCAAGAAAGGATTATTACGTTTTATATATTAAGGAAAGTGAAGCGATTATAAGTTTTTTGCGTATGATTGGGGCAGAGCAGGTACTTGAAGAATTTGAAAGCAAGCGTAATTTAAAGGAAGTACGCAATCAAGTCAATCGTCTGGTAAATTGCGAAACGGCAAATCTGCAAAAAACAATAGAAGCTTCGGTACGTCAGGTTCAGAATATGAAAAATCTGCTGGGCGATTCAAAAATGAAAATACTGCCGGAAGCTTTGAAAAAGACGGCATGGACGAGGATAGAATATCCTGATGCTTCATTAAGTGAATTGGCACAAATCCTTGGCATAGGTAAATCAGGAGTCAATCATCGTCTGCGCAAACTGGAGGCAATGGCACTTCGATTGAAGGAATGTGAAAAAGGATGAAGTCACTACGTTGGTTTATAATTGCCGGGCTGGTTTTTTTGCTTGTATTTGGAGTGGTTGCCATATATTTTTCCGGTGAGGATAAAAATAATATCCTCATTCTGGAATATCATAGAGTAAATGATGTTGATGATGATGAATATACAATATCCACGAAAGAATTCAGAAAACAAATTGAATATCTGTCTGAGCAGGGATATTCGACAATCAGTCTTATGAATTTTATAAGAGCTAAGAAATATGGTGATAAATTGCCGGATAAGTCAGTGATTTTAACCTTTGATGACGGTTACGAGGATAATTATACTGAAGTTATGCCTATTTTAGCTGAAAATAATATGACAGGGACTGTTTTTATTATAACAAACAGCATAGGGCTGGAAGGTTATCTTACTTGGGATCAGCTGAGAGAAATGCAGCTGGTAAATATGGAGATAGGCAGCCATACCGCTAATCATATACCATTAGCATCACTTGAGCCGGAAAAAATAAATGATGAAATTCATCTCTCAAAATTGTTAATGGAATGGAAAGGTTTGAAAACAATATATTTTTTCTCTTATCCGAATGGAAGCTATAATGACACGGCACAGACAGATCTCCGTGCAGACGGTTATCTGGGCGCTGTTACAGGCGATCCGGGAATCAATACTTTTGCTACGGATGCTTATCGGCTGCAAAGGACATATATTCCGAGATCAAAACTGGGCATGCTGGATTTCAAGTTAAGGATATTGAAAAGCAAACTTTATACTGAATTTAATATAAAACAAAATAAAATATAGAAATTTATGAGGAAAAATGGATTTTTTTAAACAAATAATATTATCGACTTTTGCAGCCATTGCAGTTGGCAGTGTTCTTTTCTGCGGTACAGTTCAGGCCCGCCACAAAGAAGATGCAAAGAATACGGTAGAAAAAACAAGGGAATATTCCATAAAAGCAAACTCACAAACATCAGATGAAAAGGCAAAATATTCCGCGGCAAGTTTTAAATCGCAAATAGATAAAATGACGGCCTGGCCTGTGAAGCGTATTGATAAAGAAGGAACGCTTATTTTTTCTGACAGTCCGGAGACAGTATATCAGGATGGTATACTGTATGAAGATACTGTCAGCGGAAAAGGTCGGTTGTATTATTATCATGTAAATGGTACCGATGAAGATAAAAAAGTAGTTGTTATGCTGACAAATGAAAGTAGAACAAATGCTGCGGATTTTCATATTACACGCTCTGCTCAGGCAGGACCGAGCGCAGATTATTTATATGTGGGAAAAACTTCACAGCTGCGGTATTTCGGATACCAGACATCGCGAGATGTCCTTATTGATAAAAAAAGCTCTCAAATATTAGAAAACAGAACAAATCGCATGGTAATTAAAAAGGACGAATTGGTTTGCGGCATATATGATTTCGAGACAGCAGCTCCTGTCAAGATAACGGTGATGATGCTGCCGATGGATGCCGATCCCTATGCTTTTATAAAAACGGCACCGGTTTTGCTCAAAGATGAGAGCAGGCTGCGCGGTACTTTTCAAAATATGGATCGTGTCCTGCAGGGAGAACGAAGATACAATCCTGAAAAAGATGGTGCCGTATATTTCACTGTTGCCGATGACAAGGACGATGCATATCTGACAGGCATTGATGCAACGGATGGCAGTACGGTCAAAAATTATGGCAATTATGGAGTGCTTTATTATTTGAATATGCCGACAGGAGGAATGGGCAAAGTCCATTATTATCTTCAACCGCTGGGCGGTGTTTATGCCGGGGCTATGACGGCGCAAATAAATAACAATGTAAGTGTCAATGTGCTGCCGACTCCTTCAGAACGTGCATTTTTTGGTGAAAACCAGCGTCAGGCATATTATGCTGATTTAGGAATATATAAGATAAGAGATAATGTCCTGTTTCAATATTCACCTCCCGGAGCATCCAATTTGCCCGTCAATATTATATTGGCGCCCGAGGAATAAATATATTTTCAGCGTAGATATTGATTGAAAGGTAAAAAAATTATACAATATATAATGTTATTGATTATTGATATAATAAGGAGGCTTTTTCATGAAACATATTAAGACAGTCAATAAACCATATCTGCAAAGCACCTTAAAAACAGGCGGCTGCGGTGAATGCCAGGCTTCATGTCAGTCTGCGTGCAAGACGTCCTGCACGGTAGGCAATCAAGTTTGCGAAAAAAAGCAATAATTTTCATTTAGTCTAAAAAAGGCTGTGTATGCAGCCTTTTTTTAATGTAAGAAAGGATTTATCTGTCAATGAATAAAAATATCCACAAGTTTCACTATAAAGATGTATATTTTCTGCTTGATGTGAACAGCGGAGCTGTCCACGCTGTTGATAAAATGATCGCCGATATGATGGATGTGTTTGACGGCAAAAATGATGATGACGTAATAAATAAATATATGAATATTTACAAACCCTTGGAAATAAAAGAGGCATTGTCAGAACTGCATCAGCTAATAGAAGCCGAACAATTATTTGCGCCGGATATTACCGTGCCGCCAGTATTCTCTGAAAAGGGCATTGTTAAATCAATGTGTCTTTTAGTAGCGCATGATTGTAATCTGCGCTGTAAGTATTGCTTTGCCGATACAGGAGACTTTGGTGCTGACAGGCAGCTTATGAATAGACAGGTAGGCGAAGCGGCAGTTGAATATATAATAGAGCATAGCGGCAGCAGAAAACACTGTGAAATAGATTTTTTTGGCGGAGAACCGCTGGTAAACATGCCTTTGGTGAAACATATAACAGCATATGTAAGAAAAAGAGAAAAAGAGGCAGGCAAAATATTCAAGCTGACTTTGACGACAAATGGCATACTGTTGAATGACGAGAATATAAAATTTCTGAATGACAATAATATAAGCGTAGTCATAAGTCTGGACGGAAGAAAAAGTGTACATGATCATATGCGCCCGGATGCCGGCGGACATGATACTTATAACAGGGTAGTGGCTAATTTTAAAAAGCTAGTCAAATCAAGAAACGATGAAAATTATTACATGCGAGGTACTTATACCAAATATAATCTTGATTTTACCAACGATGTGGTTTCAATGGCCGATGAGGGTTTTGACATCCTGTCTATTGAGCCCGTTATTGCCAAGGATGAAGATTACGCAATACTTGAAAGCGACCTGCCGCAAATATTTGCAGAGTATGATAAGCTGGTAAATACATATCTGCAGTATCGCCGCGAGGGCAGAGGATTTTTCTTTTTTCATTTCAATATAGACCTTAATAATGGTCCCTGTGTAGCAAAAAGGCTAAGCGGCTGTGGCGCCGGGCATGAATATTATGCTGTGGCGGCAAATGGCGATATGTACCCCTGCCATCAATTTGTCGGACGCGAAAAATATTTGCTCGGTAATGTATTCGAGGGCGTCACCAGCACACAAATCCCACAGCATTTCAGAAATTGCCATGTTCTGAATAAAGATAAGTGCCGTGACTGCTGGGCAAGATATTTCTGCAGCGGCGGCTGTCATGCCAACGCCGATCTTTTCAACAATGATATATATAAACCCTATGAACTGGGATGCGAACTGCAGAAGAAAAGATTGGAATGTGCGATTGCTGTTCAGGCATTAATGTCTATGGAAAACAGTCATTAATCTGTACTTGAATAAAATCTGCAGTTGATTTTGTTTAATTTTTCTGTATAATTTGCCACACAACTATTTTAATGGTGAAGAATAAGAAATTGACTTACGGAGTATTGATCAGCAAATTTCGGATGAAATTTGCTGATTTTATTTTTATTAAATTCTGCAATACGCGGCTGCATCTGCATAAAGAGAATTTTGTAGGCGGGCAGCGGCGAAACTGCATGACAGATAATAACGCTTATTCACAATTTTCGATCGGTTCGAACTGCTCTATTTACAAGTAAAAACGTTGACAAATAATGGGTTTTTATTGTATCATAAATGGTGATAAAACTGTTGGAGTTTCTGGCAGTTTGGTATTTGTCGTTTGTCTGGATAAGGCTGCTGATCGTCTTTTAGCAGCGGGGTTATTCAGCCAACATATTCTGGAAAATTCCAGAAAACTTTTTTTAAAATTTTAGGGGGTATTTTTACAATGGCAGTTAAAGTTGCTATTAATGGGTTTGGTCGTATTGGCCGTCTCGCTTTCAGACAGATGTTCGACGCAGAAGGATATGATGTTGTTGCACTTAACGATTTGACAAGTCCTAAAATGCTTGCACATCTTTTGAAGTACGATTCTACACAGGGCAGATATAAATATGCTGATTCTGTAGAAGCTGGCGAAGATTCCATTACTGTAAATGGTAAGAAAATCACTATTTACAAAAAACCTAATCCTGAAGAATTGCCTTGGGGAGATCTTGATGTTGATATAGTGCTTGAATGTACAGGCTTTTTCGCTTCGAAAGACAAGGCTGCAGCACATATTAAAGCAGGCGCTAAGAAAGTTGTTATTTCTGCTCCGGCTGGCAGTGATCTTCCTACCATCGTTTACAACGTAAACCATAAGGCTTTAAAATCAAGTGACACTGTTATTTCCGCAGCTTCCTGCACCACAAACTGCTTGGCCCCTATGGCTGATGCATTGAACAAATTGGCTCCTATCCAGAGCGGTATTATGACGACAGTTCATGCTTATACTGGCGACCAGATGATTTTGGATGGTCCTCAGCGTAAGGGCGATCTCCGCCGTTCGCGTGCTGCTGCTATTAATATTGTACCTAACAGCACCGGTGCCGCAAAAGCTATTGGTCTTGTCATTCCTGAATTGAACGGCAAATTGATCGGTTCGGCACAGCGTGTTCCTACTCCTACCGGCTCGACAACTATTTTGGTAGCTGTTGTAAAAGGCAAAGTATCTGTTGAAGACATCAATAAGGCTATGAAAGCTGCTGAAACTGAATCTTTCGGTTACACTGAAGATCAAATCGTATCAAGCGATGTTATCGGCATGAGATTCGGTTCATTATTCGATTCTACACAGACAATGGTTGCTCCTATGGAAGACGGCAATACACAGGTGCAGGTCGTTTCATGGTATGATAATGAAAACAGTTTCACAAGTCAGATGGTTCGTACAATCAAATACTTTGCTGAACTGAAGTAATATTGTTCGGCCTTATGCCTAATAAGGTCCGGCCTTAATAGGCCGGACCTATTTTATGATTAGCGGAGGATTGAAATGAATAAAAAGACAATCAGAGATATTGATGTAAACGGCAAAAAAGTATTTATCCGTGTGGATTTCAATGTTCCTATGGATGAAAATCAAAATATCACCAATGATAAAAGAATAAGAGCCACACTTCCTACGCTCAATTATCTGCTGGAAAAAAATGCTGCCCTTATTTTGGCATGCCATGTTGGTCGTCCTAAAGGTCAGCGCGTTCCTGAACTTTCTGTTAAACCTATAGTGAAGAGACTTTCTGAGCTTTTGGGAAAAGAAGTAAAATACGCTGAAGATTGCGTTGGCAAACCGGCAGAAGAAGCGGCAGCTTCATTAAAACCCGGCGAGGTCCTTTTATTGGAAAACCTTCGCTACCATAATGAAGAAACAAAAAATGATCCGAATTTTGCAAAACAGCTGGCATCCCTGGCTGATGTGGCAGTTGATGATGCCTTTGGCGTTTCTCACCGGGCACATGCATCCAATGTTGGTATTGCCCAATATGTTGAAGTCGTCAGCGGTTTTCTTGTAGAAAAAGAAATAAAATTTATTGGGCAGGCACTTGCTGCGCCTAAAAAACCTTTTGTAGCCATTATTGGTGGTGCAAAAGTTTCTGATAAAATAGGTGTTATTTCTAATATGATAGAAAAAGTCGATACAATTATTATCGGCGGCGGTATGGCTTACACTTTTCTTGCATCACAAGGATATAATATCGGCAAATCCATCTGCGAAGAAGACAAAATTGATCTTGCAAAAAATCTTTTGGCAAAAGCAGCTTCAAAAGGTGTAAAAGTATTATTGCCTGCAGATGTGGTAATTGCTGATAAATTTGCTGCGGATGCTGCCACTAAAATTGTGCCTGTCGACAAAATAGATCCTGAATGGATGGGACTGGATTGCGGTCCTGAAAGCTGTAAAATGAATGCTGCGGCTTTAAAAGATGCAAAAACTGTTGTTTGGAACGGGCCGATGGGTGTATTTGAATTTGATGCCTTTGCTAAAGGAACAGAAGCTGTTGCTAAGGCAGTCGCAGAATCCGGTGCCGTGAGTATTGTCGGCGGCGGTGATTCTATTGCTGCGTTGAAAAAAACAGGTCTTTCTGATAAGATCAGCCATATTTCGACAGGCGGCGGCGCTACATTAGAATTCCTCGAAGGAAAACCTATGCCTGGCATTGAAGCAATTGCGGATCTTTGATATAATGCAGTGAAATACTAGGGATAACAATTACTAAAGCGGCTTATGTCTGTTTTAGTAATTTGTTGTGCCTTATAAACTTATCCTGTTAGCTCGATAATCAAATCGGAAATTTTTTTATTAATATGAAAAAAGGTGGTTTTTACTATGCGCAAGGCAGTAATAGCTGGCAATTGGAAGATGAACAATACAATCGCCGCAGGAAAACAATTAATTAAGGATTTAGCACCCTTGGTGAAGGAAAACAGTAAGGTTGATATAGTTGTGTGCCCAACATATACAGCACTTGCAGCTGTTGTGGAAGCTGCTAAAGGCACCAATATTCATGTAGGTGCGCAGAATGTACATTGGGAAAAAAGCGGTGCATTCACCGGTGAAATTTCTACAGATATGTTGAAAGAAATCGGTGTCGAGTATGTCGTTATAGGTCATTCAGAACGCCGTGAATATTTCGGCGAAACAGATGAAGGGGTAAATAAACGCTCCAGAGCAGCTTTAGCGGCAGGTCTTGTGCCGATTATCTGCTGCGGTGAAACCTTGGAAATACGTGAAGCTGGCACGACGAATACATTTGTCAAAGGACAGATTGAAGCAGCTCTGAATCAAATGACAGCTGACGATGTTGTTAAGGCTGTTATAGCATATGAACCTATCTGGGCTATTGGTACAGGAAAAACAGCTACTTTTGAACAGGCTGAAGAAGTATGCGCTGTTATTCGTGAAACGATTGCTGCACAATTTGATCAGACGACCGCTGATAAAGTACGTATTCAATATGGCGGAAGTGTAAAACCGACTACAATTGACGGACTCATGCAGAAACCTAATGTTGACGGTGCTTTAGTGGGCGGGGCTTCCTTAAAAGCTCCCGACTTTGCGCGTATTGCAAATTTTAATTAATAATAGATTAGGCAAGAGGTTATTTATATATGTCAAAACTCAAAAATCCGGTTGCTCTTATTATAATGGACGGATGGGGAATAGGGACTGCTAATGATCCTAATAATGCAGTGACAAAAGGAAAAACCCCCGTTATAGATAAGCTCTTTAAAAATTACCCTTATGCTCAATTGGCTTGTTCAGGTGAGGCGGTAGGTCTTCCTGATGGACAGATGGGAAATTCAGAAGTAGGGCATATGAATATGGGAGCCGGAAGGGTAGTATACCAGGAACTCACACGTATTACCAAGGCTATCCGTGAAAAAACATTTTTTGCCAATCCTGTATTTTTAGATGTCATGGCACAGGTGAAAAAATCCGGCGGAGCTCTTCATCTGATGGGACTCTTGTCCGACGGCGGAGTGCACAGTCATCAGCAGCATTTATATGCGCTAATTGAATTGGCAAAAGAAAGCGGCATAGAAAATGTATATGTGCATGCATTTTTGGATGGTCGGGATGTGCCTCCTTCAAGCGCTGCAGGCTATTTATCTCAGCTGGAAGACAAGCTGAGGGAAATTGGCACAGGCAGTATTGCCACCATCGCCGGGCGTTATTATGCCATGGACCGTGATAAAAGATGGGACCGTGTTGAAAAGGCGTACAAGGCTGTTGCCAAGGCTCAGGGCAATAAGGCAGAAAATGCTGCTGATGCCATAAATGCGTCTTATGCGGATGAAAAAACTGATGAATTTGTGATCCCTACTGTCATCGGAACGTATCAAGGCATGAAAGACGGAGACGGGGCGGTATTCTTCAATTTCCGGCCTGACAGGGCACGCGAACTTACGCATGCATTTACAGATGAAAACTTTGATGGATTTGATCGCGGGAGCAAGGTGAAATTGTCATTTGCAATAATGACGCAGTATGAAAAAGGGATAAATGCCCAAATAGCTTACAAACCTGAAAAGCTGACTAATACATTAGGGGAAGTTATTTGCAGCAATGGTTATAAGCAGCTGCGAATTGCTGAAACAGAAAAATATGCGCATGTAACGTTCTTTTTCAATGGCGGAGTTGAACAGCCTCTGGAGGGTGAAGACCGGATCTTGGTGCCATCTCCAAAGGTTGCAACATACGATCTTCAGCCTGAAATGAGTGCTGGTGAAGTTACTGATAAGGTAGTCGATGCAATAAAATCGGAAAAATATGATTTTATTATTTTGAACTATGCTAACGGTGATATGGTCGGACATACAGGCATTCTGCCTGCCGCTGTAAAAGCTGTAGAAACAGTTGATACTTGTGTCGGCCGTTTTGTAGATGCCATAAAATCAGTGGGAGGTACAGTTTGCATAACTGCTGACCATGGCAATGCTGAAAAGATGTTCGATGCAAAAACAAATGAGCCTTTCACGGCACATACTACCAATCCTGTTCCGTTTATTGTTGTCTCCGATAAAATAAAAAATGTCCGTGACGGAGCATTATGCGATATTGCACCGACATTGCTGAAGCTTGCCGATGTTTCTATACCGCAGGAAATGACGGGCACACCGCTTATAGATTAAATGTCAGTATGTTCATCTTGACATATAAGTCGGATAAATATATTATTGTTTAGTGGATTATTACAGTGAAGAGAGGAATACAGATATGATTTATTCAGAAGAAGTCAGCAACATGACATGTGTTGCCAAAGGTATCGAAAACCATGGTCCCGCTCCGATTCCTGAAGAAGGTAAATGGGTGCAGGCTAAGGAAGTAAAAGATATCAGCGGTTTGACACATGGTGTTGGTTGGTGCGCTCCGCAGCAGGGGGCCTGCAAATTAACATTAAATGTGAAAGACGGCATCATTCAGGAAGCATTGATAGAAACGATTGGCTGTTCAGGTATGACACATTCAGCGGCAATGGCTTCAGAACTTTTACCGGGAAAAACGATCTTAGAAGCACTCAATACGGATTTGGTCTGCGATGCTATCAATACTGCTATGCGTGAACTGTTCCTGCAAATTGTTTATGGCAGAACACAAACAGCCTTTTCAGAAGGTGGTCTTCCTATCGGCGCAGGGCTTGAAGATTTGGGAAAAGGCCTCAGAAGTCAAATAGGGACCATGTATGGTACTCTTAAAAAGGGATCACGTTATCTGGAAATGGCTGAAGGTTATGTTACCAGAATCGCCTTGGATAAAGACGATGCGATAATCGGTTATGAATTTGTCCATCTTGGCAAAATGATGGAAATGATTCGTAAGGGCACGTCTGCTCAGGAAGCTATGGATAAGGCCAAGGGGTCCTACGGCAGATTTGCAGAAGCCGCAAAATATGTGGATCCGCGTAAAGAATAATAAAAGGGAACGGGAAGGAATGAAAGAGTATGGCATTATTTGAAAGTTATGAACGTCGTATTGATAAAATAAATAAGGTCTTAAGTGGATATGGCATTTCCTCTGTAGAAGAAGCTAAGAAAATATGCGACGAAAAAGGTATAAATGTTGCTGAAATAGTGAAAAGCATTCAGCCTATTTGTTTTGAAAATGCATGTTGGGCCTATACTGTTGGTGCTGCTATTGCTATAAAAAAAGGATGCACAAAAGCTGCAGAAGCAGCTAAGGCTATTGGTGAAGGGCTTCAGTCCTTTTGTATACCTGGTTCTGTCGCTGATCACAGAAAAGTGGGTCTGGGACATGGTAACCTGGCTTCCATGCTTTTATCAGAAGATGCAAGCTGTTTTGCTTTTCTGGCAGGTCATGAATCATTTGCTGCAGCTGAAGGTGCTATCGGTATTGCGGGAAAGGCTAATCGTGTCAGAAAACAACCTTTGCGCGTTATTCTGAACGGACTGGGCAAGGATGCTGCTCAAATTATTTCACGTATCAATGGTTTTACCTATGTGCAGACACAATATGATTATGCAACAGGTAAACTTAATGTTGTTAAAGAAATCGCTTATTCAGACGGTGTACGCAGTATGATAAAATGCTATGGAGCTGACAGTGTTCAGGAAGGTGTTGCTGTCATGCATAAGGAAGATGTAGATATTTCCATTACGGGAAATTCTACTAATCCGACAAGATTCCAGCATCCTGTAGCAGGCTGCTACAAAAAAGAATGTATCGAAAAAGGCAAAAAGTTTTTTTCTGTAGCATCCGGCGGCGGTACAGGCCGTACGCTGCATCCTGATAATATGGGTGCAGGTCCTGCTTCATATGGCATGACTGATACTATGGGCCGCATGCATTCTGATGCACAGTTTGCCGGATCTTCTTCAGTTCCCGCACATGTTGAAATGATGGGGTTGATCGGTATGGGCAACAATCCTATGGTTGGGGCAAGTGTGGCTGTGGCAGTTGCCGTTGAGGAACATACGAAATAATTAAAAATGACGGAGATGCACAGGAAATATTTCCTATGCATCTCTTTTAAGTTTTTACGGATGCATATTACTGCTTTGATATGTATGATAATTTATGTTACAATAGATATGCAGTATTATAAAAATGGGAAGAAATATTTTAATTAGGTGGGGGTTTTATGTTGAAAAAAACAAAAATAGTATGTACCATGGGTCCTAATGTGGACAAGGATCATATGCTTCTTGAGGACATGATCAATAATGGAATGAATGTTGCCCGTTTTAATTTCTCGCATGGTGATTATGCAGAACATGAAAAACGCATTAATTTAGTAAAGCAGACTGCTCGTAAACTGGGCAAAACAATTTCTTTAGTCCTTGATACAAAAGGGCCTGAAATGCGTTTAGGCGATTTTGCCGGCGGTAAGGTATTCTTAAAAAAAGGCAATAAATTCACCATCACCAACAGCGATGAACCTGGTGATGAAACTCATGTAGCCATCAACCACAAAAATCTTTACGCAGAAGTTAAACCCGGTAATATTCTGCTCCTTTCCGACGGACTTGTAGGTCTCCGTGTAGATGAAATTTCCGGTAAAGATATAGTTACGACGATTCTCAATGATGGGCCTATGAGCACACGCAAGCGTGCAGCAGCTCCAGGAGTATCACTCGGACTGCCCGCTATTTCTGAACAGGATAGAAATGATATAATTTTCGGTATTAAGCATGATATGGATTTTGTTGCAGCTTCTTTTATACAACGTGCTGATGATGTAGAAGAAATACGCGGCTTGATCAGAGATCACAGCGGTCATATGGAAATTATTCCAAAAATCGAATGTGCCGAAGGTGTCAAGAATATTGATTCAATAATAGCGGCTTCAGATGGTATCATGGTGGCTCGCGGAGATCTCGGCGTAGAAATTCCTGCTGAAGATGTTCCTCTTATTCAGAAAGAAATCATCAAAAAATGCAACAAAGTAGGCAAACCAGTTATTGTTGCGACACAAATGCTTGAAACAATGACTACAAACCCGCGCCCAACTCGTGCTGAAGCCTCCGATGTTGCTAATGCTATTTTTGATGGTACTGACGCAATAATGCTCAGCGGTGAATCTGCTAACGGCGACTATCCTGTAGAAGCAGTTAAAGTTATGGATTCTATTGCTAGACGTGTTGAATCAGCGCTTGAATATAAACATATCTTCATCAATAAGGGTTTTTCCCGCCAATCAACAACTACAGATGTCATTGCACATGCAACGGTACAGATGGCTTATGAACTTGATGCTAAGGCCATTATTGCTCCTACCGAAAGTGGTTATACAGCACAAGTGGTATCAAAATATCGTCCGGAAGCAGCTATTATTGCTTATACACCAAATGAAAAAGTAGCGCGTCATTTAAATCTTCGTTGGGGTGTAGTGCCTATTGCAGGCTCTGATTGGGATGATGTAGAGGAAATGATCGTCACAGCAACAGCTGCAGCCGTTGCAAGGGGAATCGTAAAACAGGGCGATAAAACTATTATTACCTCCGGTGTGAAATTTGCTGAAGGAAATACAAGCACGATCCGTATTCATACGATTTGATCTTCAGTTCTGATAAATGTGATCAAAAGAAGTGTACTGACGCTGAGATAAATATCTCGGCGTTTTATTTTTTTGCGGATAAAGTAGCTTATAATTCGTCAGCGGCCTTGCAAGGCAGAGAAAAAAAGAAAGAGGCACCTTTATCAGGCTTTCCCGTGATCCATGCCGTGCCGCCTTGTCTTTGCAAGATGCGCTGGCAGATGGCCAGACCGACGCCGCTGCCTTCAAATTCTCGGGCGGAATGAAGACGTTCAAATACATGAAATAGTTTTTTTACATAACGCATATCGAAACCGGCACCATTATCTGTAACAGAAAAAACCAGATACTTTTCTGTCTGGCGGCATGTTACTCGTATTATGGCGGGATCTTTTTTTCTTGTGTATTTCAGAGCGTTGGATAAAATATTTTGACATAAAAGCTTGAAGAGGATTGGATCGGCTGCTATAGAAGGCAGCTTTTCGAGATGAAAACATATTTTTCTGGATGGTTCCAATGTATGCAGTTCATTATAGGTTTCAAAAAAGATTTTATTGGTATCTATTTTGTTGATGCTTATTTCTTTGCTGCCGGCATGAGAATATTCTAATAAATGATCAATAATAGCAGTGACTTCACGGGTTTTTTCCTGTATATTTTCCGCAAGAGTTTTTTCATCCGATGAAAATTTTCCATTACAGTCCTGCAGCAGAAAATCTATAAGGCGTTTTATGGAAAGCAATGGAGATTTCAGATCATGAGCAACAGAATAGGAAAAACTGTCGAGACTTTTATATGCGTTCTCCAGATCCTCGGTTCTTTGCATGAGTTTGAGCTGTGTATTGACACGTGCTATCAGTTCGGCTGGTTTAAAGGGTTTAGTAACGTAATCCTGTGCACCTATAGCAAAGGCTTTTTTTATACTTTCTTCGTCATCGCTGGCTGTTAAGAAAACAACAGGGATTTTTTTATATTCAACATTATTTTTTAACAGCTGACAAAAATCAAATCCATTCATTTCCGGCATAGTTACGTCAAGTAAAATAATATGGGGTATTTGGAATTGCAATAATTTTAAAGCTGACTGTGCGCTTTTGGCAACACGGATCGTGAAATCAGATCGTTTGAGAATGCAGCTTGCCAATTCAATGCTTTCGGGAGAATCATCAATTATAAGAATTTGTTTTTCATATGGTATTGACATAAAAACACCTTTTCTTTTTAGCTATTGTTTTAACATATTAATCCTTTTCTGCAAGAAATGAGAAATAAGATATTTGTTATTTTGCAATAATTGGACTATAATATAAAAATAGATTTTGGCAATGAAGCCTGACCGCATCCCCGGTCGGGTTTTTTTTTGCACATTTTTATAAACGGAGGTTTGCATGAAGAATTTTATTATGACGCAAGCATGGCTGAGCCGTTTTATGGTAATTAGTTTTTTCATGATCACAGCCTTGCTTGCTGTCAGCAGCATATATATGAAAATGAATATAAACGCGGAAAAAACAGCCGAAGAACATCGGATAATGTTCCAGCAATTAGGGGAATCCTTAGCAAAAGCTTCAGATTATTTAACTGCTGAAGGCCGAAAATATGCCGTAACGGGTGATCGAATACATATGGAAAATTATTGGCGGGAAATAGAACAGACACGTACAAGAGATTATGTAATTGAAAAAATGCATTCAGCTAATGCTCCCGAAGATGAATTAGCACTGTTGGAAGAGGCAAAAAAGTATTCTGACGAACTTGTGGAAACAGAACGCCGCTCCATGCGGCTGGTGTTGGAGGCGGAGCATATATCTGAAGATATGATGCCCGTATCGGTAGTCGGCAAGAAGCTGGAAAGCAGTGATGTCCTTCTGTCGGATAAAGAGAAAAGAGCAAAGGCTGTAGAAATAATGTTTGACAATAAATATGATATAAGCAAGGAACATATCATGAAGCCTATAGCTGCTTTCCAGCAGGCAATGAACAGCCGTCTGGAAAATGAACTATTGAATGCTCGTCAGAATCTTTATCGTGCTTTTATTCTGCAGGTAGTTCTTGCCTGTCTAATAATCGCCGAAATTCTGGGTCTGATGCGCATATTTATATTGTATATTACGCGTCCTATACAGCACTATACAAAAAAATTGGAAATATTTTCTTTTCAGCAATATTTTTCTTTGCGGGCAGAAGGAACAAAAGAACTATGTATTCTGGCGGATGTGTTCAATGCACTGTATTTGTCTTTTCAAGAAGAATTAAAAAAACGCAGAGAAACCGAAAAACGCATGATCATTGCAAAGGAAGATGCCGAAAAAGCCAATGCAGCCAAAAGTGAATTTTTGGCTAATATGAGCCATGAAATACGAACTCCTCTGAATACTATTATCGGTTATCATTATATGATGGAAAAACAAAGACTTTCAGCAAAAGTTTCGGCCTATGCCGGCAATATTGGGCTGGCAGCTCAGAATCTATTGGATATTGTCAATGAAATCCTGGACTTTTCAAAAATAGAATCGGGAAAGATAGAGTTAGAAGTGACTCCGTTCAATTTTAGAAAAACATTGATAGATATATACAATATGATCAATGTCGAAACGGAGAAAAAAGGAATTGATTTTTCTTTAGAGATTGACGAATCAGTACCGGAAATCGTTCTTGGTGATGCTTTCCGTTTAAAAAGAGTTGCACTGAATCTTTTGGCCAACGCAGTAAAGTTTACAGAACACGGCTTTATTCATTTTAAGGTCAGTTCAATAGTCAGGGAAAAGGAAGAATGGGTAGAAATGTCTATTGCAGACAGCGGAATCGGTATCGCAGAAGATGCTCAAACACATTTATTCGAAGCTTTCACACAGGCTGACATATCCACTTCCCGCCGCTTTGGCGGTACGGGACTGGGACTCGCCATAAGCAGACAGATTGCATTTTTAATGAATGGATATATAAAAGTAATAAGCAAATTGGGTGCCGGATCGACATTCATTTTGACTTTTCCGGTGCAGCGTGCAGGCAAATCTGTACTACAGGAAAAGGAAGCAGTACCTGATATAAAATTTTACAATATTAAACTTTTATTGGTGGAAGATAATACAGTCAATCTGTATATGACAGAGGAAATACTTGTTGATTTCGGCTTCACGGTGACGATAGCCGACAGTGGAAGAAAAGCGATCGAATTGTCTGCGGCGGACAAATATGATCTCATATTGATGGACATCAGGATGCCGATAATGGACGGTTATGAAACGGCAGAATGTATACAGAAAAGCTCAAAAAATATTGATACACCAATAATAGCCTTGTCTGCGGATGTTTTTGGAGATGTTCAGAAAAAGGTATTTGCGTCCGGGATGGCTGGATATTTGGAAAAACCATTGCAGCTGGATAAACTGGGAAGAATATTATCAGCTGTTTTAAAAATACCTGTAACTGCTTTACCGGCATCAGTCCCGATAACTGACGTATTTTTTGATCCTCAGAGTGTAATCGAAAAGCTTAGTGGAAAGACATCCGTATATAAAAAGGTACTTTCTTTGTTTTATCTTCAGCACCAAAATGATGCTGAAGAAATAGAGAAATGTATTTTGCGGGGAGATCGTTCCAGGGCCTTTGAGTGTCTGCATGAATTGAAGGGAGCGGCAGGAAATATCGGAGCTAACGGACTTTATAAGGCGGCAGCGGATCTTTATGATATGCTGAAAGAAGAGCGAACAGAGGGGACAGTCAGTAATTTTATCGGAATATTTATCAATTCAATGGAAAAGATTGATAAATATTTACGGAGGCAGGCAGAGGAAGTTTCGCCAATAGCCGCCTTGCCAAATGCATCTGCCGCCGATACGCATAAACTTCTCCAAATGCTGCAAAGCGGTGATTTCACGGCGAAGGAATCCTGCCGCAGAATGAAGGTGGTCTTATGCGGTATTTTTGGGAAAAATTTTTATACGCGCTTATGGCAGGAAGTAAATATATATGATTTCCCCGCAGCAGCAGTATTGTTGAGCAACGAGATGCAAAATAGGAAGGATGAGTTGTAATATGTACCGGGTATTGCTGGTGGATGATGACAGTGCCGAGAGATATATATTAAGACGTTTTGATTGGAAATCATCCGGTTTTTGCGTGACCGGAGAGGCCTCCGACGGAAAGGAGGCGCTGCAGTTTTTGACACATAAAGAGGTCGAGCTTATTATAACTGATATACGAATGCCGGGAATGGACGGACTGTCCTTTTTGCAGGAATTACGGCAGAAAAAAATCAACAGCTGTGTCATTCTTCTAAGTACCTACAGTAATTTTGAATATGCCCAGCAGGGAATACGGCTGGGGGTATTCGATTATATGACAAAACCGCCTGCTGATAATGAGCTTAGATTATTATTGCAGCGTGTGTGCAGTTATTTAACAAGTGAAAAATATCTTCAAAGGGAAATAGCCGCAAAATATGAAATAAATACAGAAGGAATAGCTGCAAAAATCTGCCGCTTTGTTCTGGACCACATTGAAGATAGTATCACTTTAGAAAGTCTCGCCCAAGAATTTTCTATCAGCCGCGATTATGCCGGAAAATATTTTAAGCAAAAATTAGGCGAAAATTTTAATGAATATCTGACAAAAATGAAAATGGAACATGCAAAATATTTATTGCGCAGCGGTAAATATAAAAATTATGAGATCAGTGAGCGTCTTGGTTATGCAAGTCCGGATTATTTTTGCCGCCTGTTTAAATTATATGCAAAAATGACACCGGGTGAATATAAAAAAAATATTGATAATAAAAAATAGGTACTTTTACATCAAAATATGTAATTATCGTTTTTTTACTGGAAAATAACTTTTTTTTGTGGTTTTTTTCAGCAGTAAAAGTTGCTAAACTGATATTGTAATAAAAACAATACGGCAGGCAGCAAAGACGCTGTGATATGCATTGGGGATGGGCATATCATGGTGTCTTTTTATTTTATTGCTGACCAGAAGGAGAAATCATATGAAAATAAAATTTTTGCCAAAAATGAAGAAAAGCGTCATTTTTGCTCTGACAGCTCTTTTTGTTTCATCAGCTTTTTTGAGTGGCTGCGGCAGCTCTCAAGCCTCAGACAGTTCCGGCAGTGCAGGTGATTCCAAAGACACGATCAAAGTAGGTGTTCTTCATTCGTTGAGCGGTACTATGGCAATCAGTGAAGTTTCCGTGAAAGATGCGGAAATGATGGCTATTGATGAAATTAATGCCAAGGGCGGTGTGTTAGGTAAAAAAATTGAAGTTGTAACAGAAGACGGAGCATCAGATCCGGCAGTTTTTGCTGAAAAGGCAAAGAAGCTTTTGCAGCAGGACAAGGTGGCCACAGTTTTTGGCTGTTGGACATCTGCCAGCCGGAAAGCAGTATTACCGGTATTTGAAAGCAATAATGGACTCTTGTGGTATCCGGTGCAATATGAAGGTATGGAATCGTCTCCGAATATTTTTTATACAGGTGCAGCGCCTAATCAGCAGATCGTACCGGCAGTTGATTGGCTGGTGAAAAACAAGGGCAAAAAGTTCTTTTTAATTGGTTCTGATTATGTATTTCCGCGTACAGCCAATAAGATAATCAAAGCTGAGCTGAAGTCCGAGGGCGGTCAGGTCGTCGGTGAAGAATATACACCGATGGGACACACTGATTATAGTACCATTATCAATAAGATCAAGGAAGAAAAACCTGACGTAGTCTTTAATACACTTAATGGTGACAGCAACGTAGCTTTCTTCAAACAGCTTAAAGATGCGGGGATAACTTCCAAGGATCTTATTACCTGCTCTGTCAGTATAGCCGAAGAAGAAGTCCGCGGCATCGGTGCAGACAACATGACAGGACAGCTTGTTTCGTGGAATTATTATCAAACGACCGATACACCGGAAAACAAGACTTTTGTCGCCAATTATAAATCCCGTTATGGACAGGATCGTGTAACAGACGATCCGATAGAAGCAGCATATGATGCAGTATATTTATGGGCCGCTGCCGTGGAAAAAGCCGGTTCCACAGATGTTGACAAGGTGAAGGAAGCAGCTAAAGGAATAGAATTCAAAGCACCTGAAGGAAACGTTAAAATTGAAGGGGAAAATCAACACCTTTGGAAAACGGTCCGTATCGGTGAAGTTCAGCCTGACGGAATGATCAAGGAAGTTTGGAGTACACCGGAGCCTGTGCGCCCGGATCCATATTTGAAAACATATGATTGGGCAAAGGATTTGGCTGACTAATTGAATAAAAAAATAGAGCGGTATTTTAGAATATACCGCTTTATTTTTATTAACTTAAACGGATACAGGAGTAGAAGGTATGAATACTTATTTTCTTCAAGTTTTCAACGGCATTAGTGTCAGTTCGATTTTTATGCTGGCAGCCTTGGGATTGGCAGTAACTTTTGGTCTTATGAAAATTATCAATATGGCTCATGGTGAGTTTATAATGATCGGTGCTTATGCAGCTTATATAATACAAAACATTTTCAGCCGATATCTGCCGGCTTCAATTTTTGACTTATATTTTTTTGTGGCTATCCCTGCTTCGTTTTTTCTGGCCGGTATTTTCGGCTGGGTGTTGGAAAAGCTGATTATACGTCATTTATACGGCAGAGCATTAGATAGTATACTGGCTACCTGGGGCGTGAGCCTCGTATTGCAGCAGCTGGCACGCAGTATTTTTGGTGCGCCTAATGTGGATGTGAAAAGTCCAAACTGGCTGAACGGTGCTCTTCTGGTTCTTCCGGGGCTGCAGCTGCCGTATAAACGCCTTTTTATCATGCTGCTGGTCATAGCTTGTATGACAGCGATATATTTTTTAATGTACCGCAGTAATTGTGGGAGAAAAATACGTGCAGTTATGCAAAACCGTGCTATGGCTGCCAGTCTTGGTATAAATACACGGGAAATAGATGCCTGCACATTTGCATTCGGTTCTGGTCTGGCTGGAATAGCGGGCTGCGCGTTGACACTGCTGGGGTCAATAGGGCCCACACTGGGCACCAATTATATAGTAGATACTTTTATGGTGGTGGTTCTCGGCGGGGTAGGCAGTTTATGGGGAACGATAGCCGGTGGATTTCTGATAGGTACAGGGAATACTACCTTAGAATTTCTGACGAATGCCACACTGGGCAAAGTTTTGGTGTTTACATTGGTCATCTTATTTCTGCAGTGGCGTCCTAAGGGGTTATTTACTATTAACAGCCGTTCATTGGATGAATAGAGAAAGGAGAGATCCACTTGTCTGTGAAAACATTTCTGAAAACACCATCTAATAAAGTTTTTTTCGTAATTGTCCTGCTTCTTTTGGCAGCTCCTTTATTTTTATCTGTGTTCAGAATAAATCTTCTCGGCAAATTTATTTCATATGCTATTTTAGCAATGGGGATTGATTTGATCTGGGGGTATACGGGTATTTTAAGTCTGGGGCACGGAGTGTTTTTTGGCCTTGGGGCTTATGCTATGGGTATGTACCTTAAATTGGAGGCTGCCCATGGTAAATTGCCCGATTTTATGGCATGGAGCGGACTGGAAAAACTTCCCGCTATCTGGGCGCCGTTTTCCAATCCTTTGTCACTTATTTTTATTGTGCTCATTCCTGCCTTTCTGGCAGCTGTTATAGGGTATCTTACATTTAAAAATCGTATCCGCGGTGTATATTTTTCCATCCTGTCGCAGGCATTGTCGTTGATCTTTGTAGTGCTTTTTATCGGACAGCAGGCTTATACCGGAGGAACAAACGGTCTTACCAGTTTTCGAACGATGTTCGGTCTGCCTCTGGCAGCAGACAATACTAAATATTTATTATATTATGCAGCTGTATTTCTGTTATTTATCGTCTATCTTTATTGTCGTTTTTTGATCGGTCATCGTTTTGGCAAAATTTTGATAGCGATCCGGGACGGTGAAAATCGGGTTCGTTTTTCCGGATACGATCCTGCTGTTTACAAAATATTTGTTTATATATCGTCCGCTGTGATCGCCGGGATCGCCGGTGCGGTTTTTGTTCCGCAGGTCGGCATCATTTCACCCGCAGAAATGGGCATAGTGCCGTCGATCGAAATGGTCATCTGGGTCGCCATAGGCGGCAGAGGCACACTTATAGGTGCAGTCATCGGTGCAATTCTTGTAAATGGACTAAAAAGCGGCATCAGTGAATCTTTTCCTGAAGTATGGTCCTATTTTTTAGGATTGACTTTCATCGCGGTGGTTATATTCATGCCGGAAGGTCTTGTTGGGATAGTCAAAAAATACGCGGGACGCATTGCGATCCGGCGTGAAAAAAAAGATAAAACGGCAGAAAAAGCGCCGTCTGTAAATTGAGGTGCATTATGGAAACAGTTTTAGAAATAAAGGATCTTATAATATCCTTTGATGGATTTCGTGCAGTGAACGGTGTTACCACAAGTGTGCAAAAAGGTGAGGTTCGTTTTTTTATAGGACCAAACGGTGCAGGTAAAACGACTTTATTGGATGCCATCTGCGGACGTGTGCATCCGCAGCATGGCTCTATAATTTTCAACGGCGATAAAAATATTATGCATTATCCTGAACATAAGCTGGTAAATATAGGTATCGGACGTAAGTTCCAGGTTCCCTCGGTCTTTACAAGCTTGTCTGTATATGAAAATATGGAAGTATCAGTTGTCAAAAAACGCGGTATTGCAGCGTCTCTTTTTAGTGAAATTACCGAGGCACAGCAGGAAAAAATAAATAAAGTACTCACTTTGGTAGATTTAAATAATTGCGCCGGCAAAAAAGCTGCTGATCTTTCACACGGGCAGAAACAATGGCTGGAAATCGCCATGCTTTTGGTTCAGGATCTGCAGCTTATTCTTCTTGATGAACCGGTGGCCGGTATGGGGCGCAGAGAAACAACAAAAACAGGTGAACTTTTAAGAAAAATTGCTCAGCACTGCACAGTAATTGTTGTTGAGCACGATATGGAGTTTGTGCGTGAATTTGCCAGTAAGGTAACAGTTATGCATGAAGGACATATTTTGGATGAAGGCAGTGTGGAGCAGGTGCAGAAAAATCCTAAAGTAATTGATGTTTATTTGGGAAGAGGCGGTGAAAATTGTGCTTGAGGTAAATAATTTAGAAGCTTATTATGGCGAAAGTGTTATATTGAAAAATGTCTGCCTCAATGTGCAGCAAGGACATATAGTGTGTCTTTTGGGCAGAAACGGTGTCGGCAAAAGTACTTTTTTAAAAAGTGTTATGGGTCTGGTGCATACACCTTGCGGCAGTATTTGTTTAAATAATGAGGAAATCATTGATAAGCCTACCTATTTTCGTGCACGGGCAGGGATTGGGTATGTACCGCAGGGACGGGATATTTTTCCCCATATGACGGTTGAGGAAAATTTGCAGCTTGGTCTGGAAATAAAAGGAGGGAGAGGCGGCATCCCTCAGGAGCTTTATGAGCTGTTCCCTGTTTTAAAAGAAATGCTAACCCGTAAAGGGGGCGATCTCAGCGGCGGACAGCAGCAGCAGCTCGCTATAGCCAGAGCCCTTGCCGTTCATCCAAAACTTTTGCTGCTCGATGAACCTACTGAAGGAATCCAGCCGTCAATAATCAAGGATATAGGCAGAGTAATTCTTCGGCTTAAAAAGGAAGGATATACGATTTTGATTGTAGAACAATATTTAGAGTTTATATTGGGAATTGCTGATGACTATTATGTTATGGATAAAGGTGCCATTATTGCGCAGGGACTTGTCAGTGCCATGAATAAGGAAGATATTCAGCATAAAATTGCTATTTGAAGATCAGGAGGAAAGTATGTCATGCATTTAGCACCAAAAGATATGGAAAAATTATTGCTGCATTATGCCGGCACTGTGGCAAAAGAGCGTAAAGAACGCGGTGTCAAGCTGAATTACGTGGAGTCGATAGCCTATATCAGCAGGGAATTACTTGAGATGGCCAGGGATGGCAGGACAGTAACAGAACTGATGCAGGCAGGCCGTAAAGTACTGACCGGCAGCGATGTTATGGAAGAGGTGCCTTCGATGATCCATGAAGTGCAGATAGAAGCTACTTTTCCTGACGGTACAAAATTGGTGACGATACATAATCCTATACAATAAAGAGGGTTGCGAATATGATAATTCCAGGGGAAATCATAACTGCTGACAGAGATATAGAGTTAAACAGAAATAGACGTACGGAAACCGTTATTGTCAGCAATACAGGTGATCGGCCTGTACAGGTTGGCTCCCATTTTCATTTTTTTGAGGTTAATCGCTGTCTTGCCTTCGATAGAAAGAAGACTTTTGGTATGCGTCTTGATATTCCATCGGGCACATCGGTGCGTTTTGAACCCGGTGAAAAGAAATCGGTACAATTAGTCTGCATAGGCGGAAATAAACGTATTTTTGGTTTTAATGCCTTGACCTGCGGTCATGTGAATGAAGATACTTACCGTTTGGCATTGGATAAAGCTGAAAAATTTTGTTTTATTCATAAGGAGGAAAACTTGTGAGTAGAAAAATGACCGCAGCAGAATATGCAATGATGTTTGGCCCGACAACAGGGGATAAAGTCCGTCTGGCCGATACAGATCTTTTTCTGGAGGTTGAGAAGGATTACACTTATTATGGTGATGAGGCGAAATTCGGCGGCGGTAAAACGCTACGCGACGGTATGGGGCAATCAGTAAATACTCTCAGCTGTGACGGTGATTTGGATCTTGTTCTCACAAATGCAGTGATCGTTGATGTATATGGTATATTTAAAGCCGATATAGGCATTAAGGACGGGAAAATTGCCGGGATAGGCAAAGCAGGAAATCCCGATATCATGGACAATGTCACTTCAGGAATGACAATTGGAGCTTCAACTGAAGCCATTGCCGCCGAAGGGATGATCGTCACTGCCGGAGGAATAGATTCGCATATTCATTTCATCAGTCCCCAGCAGATAGATACAGCTCTTTACAGTGGAATTACTACGATGATAGGAGGAGGCACCGGTCCCGCCGACGGAACTAATGCCACTACATGTACACCCGGACCTTGGAATATCGCGCAGATGCTGCGGGCTGCTGAGGAATATCCTATGAATTTGGGTTTTTTGGCAAAAGGAAACTGTTCCGACATTCGTCCTTTAGAGGAGCAGATACTCGCGGGAGCGATGGGATTGAAGATCCATGAAGATTGGGGAGCAACGCCGGCTGTAATCGATGCTTGCCTGCGAGTATCGGATAAGTATGATGTGCAAACCGCCATACATACCGATACTTTGAATGAAGCAGGCTGCGTTGAAGATACGCTTAAGGCCATAGCGGGCAGAACAATCCATACCTATCACACGGAAGGGGCTGGCGGCGGTCATGCACCTGATATTATAAAGGCTGCCGGAGCCGGCAATGTTCTGCCTTCTTCCACTAATCCGACGATGCCTTTTACTGTAAATACTATTGATGAACATCTGGATATGCTCATGGTATGTCACCATCTTGACAGCCGTATACCGGAAGATGTTGCCTTTGCCGACTCAAGAATACGTCCGGAAACAATTGCGGCTGAAGACGTTCTGCATGATATGGGTATTTTCAGTATGATGAGTTCAGATTCGCAGGCAATGGGGCGTGTCGGAGAGGTAATCACACGCACATGGCAGACAGCTGATAAAATGAAAAAAGAACGAGGACCTCTGCCGGAAGAAACCGGTGAAAATGATAATTTTCGTATTCGCCGGTATATAGCAAAATATACGATAAATCCTGCGATAATGCAGGGAATTTCTGAATATGTGGGTTCAGTCACAAAAGGAAAGCTTGCTGATCTGGTTATATGGAATCCGGCTTTTTTTGGTGTACGGCCGGAAATGATCATAAAGGGCGGTATGATCACAGCAGCTAAAATGGGGGACCCGAATGCATCTATCCCCACACCCCAGCCGGTTTTCTATCGCCACATGTTTGGTGCGGACGGAAAAGCAAGATACACCGGCTGCATAACGTTTGTATCCAAAGCGGCATGGGAAAATGGCATTCAGGAGAAATTGCATTTGGAAAAAAAGATACTGCCTGTGCATGGCTGCAGAACCATCAGTAAAAAAGATATGGTGCTTAATAATGCTACGCCGCATATAGATGTTGATCCCGAAACCTATGCGGTGCATGTTGACGGAATTCATTTAGTCAGCAAACCGGCTGAAAAACTGGCATTGGCACAGCTGTACAACCTATTTTAGCGAGGAAAGAAGGATGTCAGGTGCTTATTGAGCATATAAAGGGAAATATCAGAGATGGATATTTTAAGAACATGACTGTTGATAAAGTCAGTATTGAATGGTATGACAGCAAAAAGAAAATTCATCGCTTGCTTAGTGATAAAGGACGCGATATCGCTGTGCGTCTATCCGCCGAAGAACAAAGCCGGGGGCTGTGCCAGGGAGATGTTTTGGCTGTATTTGATGGTGAGGCTGTTACTGTTGATATTATTCCCAGCAAATGCATCATTGTATCGCGTGTCACGAAAATGGAAATGATTACATTATGCTATGAAACGGGAAACCGCCACTCTCCGTTTTATTATGTACCGGACAGTGAAAATTTTCTTATCCCCTACGATCATCCGTTTGAAGAATTACTGCACAAATTGAATATTCATTTTGCTGTTGAAAACAGACGTCTTGATGATCGTCAGCGTATTTGCGCATCTGCAGGACACAATCATGTGCATGTGCCGGTGTCTCATGCACATGCAACGGAGAGCGAACATGAATGAAACAGATCGTCAATTTTTACTACTGCAGATAAATGATGCACTTTTTCCCATCGGTGCTTATGTTCATTCTTACGGATTGGAAACATATATACAGCGGGGCTTGATATGTGATGATAAAAGTGTGAAGGAATGGCTGATGCAGTATATGTCTTCGTCTTTTATATACAGTGACATGCTGGCTGTCAGGCTGGCTTATGAACGGGCATTGGCGCATGATTTGGAAGGGGTTTTTTTACTGGAAAAACTTTTTTTGGCAGCCAGGGCACCTTCTGAGCTTCGGCAGGCCGCCGTCAAACTAGGATCGAGGTTTATAAAAACGATACACGCACTGCCGTTGTCATCAATTAATGAAGTTTTTGAGCAATATGCTGCTGGTTCCTGCCGGCATATACATCCGGCAGCTTACGGCGTGTTCTGCGCAGCGGCGGGGATAGTTTTGTCTGACTGTCTTTTTCATTATATGTATGCACAGGCTGCGGGGCTTGTAAATACATGTGTGAAAAGCGTACCTCTCAGCCAGACTGCCGGTCAGCAGCTCTTGCGGAGCTGCAGTCTGCATTGGCCGCGGCTGCTAGGCATGCTTCAACTGCTGTCAATAGATGATTTTTGTTTGTCAACGCCGGGATTCGATATTCGATCAATGCAGCACGAGGCATTATATTCTCGTCTGTATATGTCATGAAGCAGGGAGATGATTTTATGAGTTATGTGAAAATCGGGGTAGCGGGTCCTGTCGGTTCGGGTAAAACAGCACTGATAGAGGCATTGACACGCAAGCTGGCAGATAAATACAGCATTTGTGTTATTACTAATGATATTTATACACAGGAAGATGCGGAATTTCTCATTAAAAATTCCGTCATGGAAAAAGAACGGGTAATAGGTGTGGAGACAGGTGGCTGTCCGCATACAGCTATTCGTGAGGATGCATCTATGAATCTTGAAGCGATCGAAGAAATGGAAAAGAAATTCCCCGATGTTGAAATTTTTTTCATTGAAAGCGGCGGTGATAATTTATCTGCTACCTTTAGTCCGGAACTTGCCGATAAAACCATCTTTGTCATTGATGTGGCCGAAGGTGACAAAATTCCCCGTAAAGGCGGGCCCGGTATTATGCGATCAGATCTTCTGATTATCAATAAGGTAGATTTGGCGCCATATGTTGGAGCCGATCTTGAGACAATGAAGAGTGACTCAGAAAAAATGCGCGGCAGCAAACCCTTTTTTTTCACAAATATACGCGAAAACCAGGGTATAGATAAAGTCATAGCATGGATTAGGCACGAGGCGCTGCTTGAAGATGCCTGAACAGAAACCAAGTGGCAGTGCTTATGGTAAAATATCACATCTGAATTTGAAATTCTGCCGCCAACAGAAAAAAACTATCCTGGAGGATGTTTATTTTACAGCACCGTTTAAAGTAATGCAGCCTTTTCTTTCTAATACAGCTGCACGTTTCATGATCCTCAGCGCTTCGGCAGGAATTATGGCAGGCGATCGTCAGGATATAGATATATATCTAAAAAAAGGCACAACTGTGGAGTTGACAGCACAGTCTTATGAAAAAATTCACAAAATGATTGATGGTGAAGGCAGGCGCAGCACCACGATTACTTTGGAAAAGGATACACTTCTTTTTTATGTGCCGCAGCCTGTTATTCCCTTCGCCGATTCGGCATTTACCAGTGATACGGTAATACATCTCACAGATAATACATCAAAGCTTTTTTTCAGCGAAATATTGAGCAGCGGCAGAACGGCATATGATGAGCGGTTTCTTTATAAAAAATACAGTGCCTCAGTAAAAATTTATGAGGGTAATGATATATGTTATTTTGAAAATTCCCGTTATCTGCCGGCACAACAGAATTTAAACGGATTTGGCAGCTATGAGGGATATACGCATCTGGCCACAATTCTTCTTTTCAATTTTACTGTTGCTGACAGTAGTTTGACAGAAAAAATACGGCAGCTTCTTGATATGCATAAGGAACTTGACGGTGGTGTGAGCTGTACAGAAAATAAATATTTATGTATAAAATCTTTTGCGTCTTCAGGACAGAGTTTAGTAAACTTTATAGATTCAATAAAAAAACTTTTAAAAATAGATCAGGTATAAAGTGATTTTGAAGAATTGATCAAGGAATGATAAATACTGATAATTATGTTGTAGTAAAATTTTTCTATGGCAGAGTTTGTAAGATGGACGCTCAATTATTATTGGGCGTCTTTTTTGTTTTGCCATATAAAAATATGAGAAATTTTTAGGATGTTAGGAATTGTTTAGAATTATCCAGTATAATCCAGTATAACGGATAAACAGGATGACAGAAAAGAGGATAATTGGTATGCAAGTACGAGATATTTCTATAAAAAAAAGGCTGCTCATTGTAAATTTTATGATGGTCTTCGTTCCTGTGTGTCTGCTGGGGATTATCGGTGCAGTAATTTTTGTAGGACTTCGTTTTACCGGAACGGAGCAAAAAAGTGAACTGGCAATGTTGTGGCCGGAAAAAGGGCCGGCACTTTCTATACAATTTGCGGTGAGCTCTCTTCGTGTTAAGGCCGAAAAAAGAAATGCCCAAAAATTGAAAGAGATGCTGGAGGACTGCCATATATTGGAGGCACAAGGTATTAATACCTTGGTAATGAAAGACGGCAAAGTAATATATGTCACAGATAAGGTAGACAGTGAATGGCTGCAGGCTACAGTCAGGCAGAAATGCGGCAGCAGTCAGTCAACAATGTTATGGGATGATGAAAGTTTTACCTTTTCTTATACTTCACCGCGCAGTGGTATGACCATCATGGCAGCTGGAAATGCACCATTTCTGGCAAAAGGCAGCATTCCAGAAAATAACGCGAAAGAAATGATGGAGCTGCTGTTGTTTACCATATTAGGTGTATCTATGGCGATCATTATTTTTTTTGGCGGCTATCTGTCAAGGATACTGTCCCGGCAGATTCTTGAACCGCTAGAAACACTGCGTTATGCGGCGGCAGAAATCAGAGAGGGAAACTTGGAGGTACAACTTAATGTCAGTACGCAGGATGAGCTGGGAGAGACTTGTCAGGCCTTTGACCGTATGCGGCATGAACTCAAGAGAGCAAGAGAGACAAAGGAAAAATATGAAGTGAATCGCAAAGAACTTATCGCCGGAATTTCGCATGATCTTTCTACGCCGCTGACTTCTCTAAAGGGTTATGCAAGCGGTATTCTTGATGGTATTGCACGTACACCGGAGAAGCAGAAGCACTATACAGAAATGATATATCATACAGCATGCAGCATGGAAAAATTAGTGGAAAGCCTGTTCCTTTTTTCAAAGCTCGATTTGGGACGGGTACCTTTCCGGTTGGAAAAAGTAGATATATGTCTTTATTTTAAAGACTTTATTGCCGAAAGTTATGACCAAATGTATGAACGGGGTTTGAAGCTGGAGTTTCGGGGAATAGAGGAGCAGACGATCGTTGGGATCGACCGATTGCAGTTTCAGCGTGTAGTGGAGAATCTGTTGGAAAATAGCCTGAAATACAAAAAAAATGATACTGTCAGCGTGCAGATCATTTTGAGTAGACAGGCGGAAAATTTAAAGATATCATTTGTAGATGACGGAATTGGTGTGACCGGTAAGGATCTGTCCCGATTATTTGACAGCTTTTATCGAACAGATCCGGCCAGAGCCAATGTGGCAAACGGCAGCGGACTGGGGCTGGCTATTGTAAAGCAAATCGTTGCGGGATTGAAGGGGACAATATGGGCGGAGCAGACACCCGGCGGTGGACTGACTATTTGCATACTCCTGCCAATTGTGAGAGGGGACAAACATGAAGAAAATATTGATTGTGGAAGATGATAGAGCTATAGCTGAATTGGAACGCGATTATCTGGAAGCAAGTAATTTTACAGTCGTCATTGCTTATGACGGAAAATGCGGTCTAAAGAGAGCAGTAGAAGATACGTATGATTTATTGCTCTTAGACATTATGCTTCCGGGAATCGATGGGTTTCAAATCTGCCGCGAGGTGCGCAAGGTGAAGAATACGCCGATTCTCATGGTATCAGCAAAACACGAAGATATCGATAAAATACGCGGATTAGGATTGGGGGCTGACGATTATGTGATTAAGCCATTCAGTCCGAGTGAGCTTGTAGCTCGAGTGAAGGCCCATATTGCCCGCTATGAAAGACTGACAGGCATGGATGGAAAAGAGCAGAAAAAAATCCTGCAGTCGGGAGATCTGGAAATTCAATTAGAAACGCATCGTGTATTTTTAGCGGAGCAAGAAATCACACTTCCTCACCGTGAATTTGAACTTTTGTCATTTTTGGCGGAAAATCCGGGAATAGTATTCAGTAAAGAAAAATTATTCGAACGTGTTTGGGGGCTGGATGCAGCAGGAGATACGGCAACGGTTATGGTACATGTAAATCGCATACGGGATAAAATCGAACAAAATCCGTCCAAGCCTATTTATATTGAAACAGTGTGGGGGGCGGGATATCGATTCCGCAAATAAAATGCAGTCAAAAAAGATCGCTGATCGGTCTGGAACTTTTTATAAAAACTTTTCGGTCTATTTAAATTTTGTTTAAATCTGCGATTTATACTTAAAATAGTACATGAAAGGGGAAGAATAGAAATGGAATGGATCGTTTCATTGGATCAGGCAACCATCTTTTGGGTGCAGAATCATCTAGTGACAGGACTATTGTCGCCTGTTATGATAGGACTGTCTGAATTGGGCAATTTCGGTGCAGTATGAATTTTAACCGGTATCGTTATGCTTGGCATAAAAAAATATCGACGTGCTGGTGTGGGGGTTTTTATGGCATTGCTGTTCAGTCTTATTATGGGGAACGGAATTTTGAAACACGCTGTGATGCGAGTGCGGCCCTGTATTGATTATCCATGGATGCCTATGCTGGTGCATGTTCCTAATGTAAATAATTTTTCCTTCCCGTCAGGGCATACATTCGGTTCCTTTGCAGCAGCGACAGTGATGTTCAGTGCAATGAAACGATACTGGGGAATTGCGGCGCTTTCATTGGCAGCTGCGATAGGTTTTTCCCGTATATATCTTTTTTTGCATTATCCAAGTGATGTATTTGCCGGAAGTATTTTGGGTATCATAGCCGGAGCGGCTGCGTGGTGCTTGTCGGGGAAATTAATATTATGGATGAAAAATACAACCGTTATAAAGTAGAAAGTAAAAATTTAGTGAGAGGAATATGATTTGTATGCTGGCGACACGTATAGTTTTTTTGAAAAAATTTTTTGATGAGCCGGCTAAAATTGGCAGCATTATCCCGAGCTCAAAGTTCCTGACCAGAAAAATGCTGGCAGATCTTCCTTGGTCTGAAATGGGCAATATTGTTGAATTGGGAGCAGGAACAGGTGTTTTTACGGAATATATTGCGCAGTATAAAAAAGAAACATGCAAGGCCGTTATCATTGAGCAAGATCCGGTCATGCTGGCGGAGCTGAGAGTACGTTTCCCGGATATGCTTTTTGGCAGGCGGGCGGAAAAGCTGTCATACATATTTAATGAATTGAATTTAGCAAAAGCGGATTGCATTATTTCAGGATTGCCATTTGCAATGTTCACTCCCGATTTACGCGAAAGCATTTTAGATGCTGCCACGACACAGCTTAAAAAGGATGGACGATTCATTGCTTTTCAGTATTCACTGCAAATGTATCCGATGTTTCACCGCCGATTTTCAGAAGTCAAAGTTAGTTTTGAATTACGCAATTTTCCACCGGCATTTGTATATTATTGCAGGCAATAACCTGCTTGAAAATTGAAATGACCCGCATAAGGCAGACCCAAAAATCTAACTTATACGGGTCATTTTATATGTAAAAATAGAATGATCACATCGGTAGGCAATATGGAATAGTGTGTCATAATAAATTTATGAGTGTATCAAATATTATGATATTTCTCATATGTGTGTCAAAAATAAGTGTGTCAAAAATAAAATACATCGAAAATAATAGAACAGCAGCAGTCCTTTGAAAGTGACACACAATAGTTGGCATGATTCTTGCATATATTTAAATATAAAAAGCAGGGGAGGTTGGAAAAATGCTTGGTATTATTGTTGGAACGCATGGACATCTGGCAGAAGAGCTGGTAAAAACCTGTACAATGATCTGCGGCCAGCCGGATAATTTGCGGACCGTTACTTTGGTTCCCGGAGAAGGACCCGATGATTTGATCAGTAAATACAGACAGGCCATAAAAGAACTCGGTATGGAAAATGGTATCATAATATTAAATGATTTGTTTGGTGGAAGTCCGTATAATGCTGCCTGCCGTATTGCTGCCGATGATGAAAGATGCGGCATTGTAACCGGTGTCAATCTGCCTATGCTGGTGGAAATCATAAATTATCGTTTTGGTGTTGATGAGAAATTTTCTATCATAGATATATTGGAAAAAGCGAAGGAAGCGGCCGGTGCAGGTGTCCAGAAATTTCATAAAAGCATGGTAACAGTAGATGTTGAAGAAGAAGGGGACGATTTATAATGAAGATAGTATTGGCTCGTATTGACGACAGACTTATTCACGGACAAGTAGCTACAGTCTGGGCTAAGGTAACAAAATGTGAACGCATAATTGTTTGTGATGATGATGTGGCCGCGGATAATATCAGGGCGACGCTGTTGAAACAGGTAGCGCCTCCCGGTATAAAATCAAGTGTTGTGAACGTTGATAAAGCTATTCGTGTCTATAATAATCCTAAATACGAAAATGATAAATGCCTTCTGCTGTTTACTAATCCGACCAGCGTGCTGGATATGGTTGAAGCCGGCGTAGATATTAAGAGTGTCAATATCGGCGGTATGAGTTTCAAAGAAGGGAAACGTCAGGTCAGCGGAGCTATATCGGTCGATGAAAAAGATGAAGAGGCATTTAAGAAACTTCATGAAAAGGGAATAGAGCTTGAATGCAGAAAGGTGGATACTGATAAAAAGACTGATATGATGGATCTGTTGAAAAAGTAAAATTTTGATATAGATCATATACTTGAATTTCTGTTGATGAAAATCAATTGAAATAAAGGTTTTTGTAGAATGATATAGGAGGGATTTATAATGGAACTTAATGGTGCTCAACTTATTGCAATTTTTATTGTTTCGGCTATAGCAGGAATGGGCAGTGTGCTCGATGAATTTCAAACGCACAGACCTCTCATTGCCTGCACACTTATCGGGTTTATTCTAGGTGATATGACAACTGGTATTATTATCGGCGGCACATTGGAAATGATAGCTCTGGGCTGGATGAACATAGGGGCTGCAATGGCGCCTGATGCGGCACTGGCATCCGTTATTTCAACAATCTTGGTTATTGCCGGACATCAAAGCATAGGAGCAGGGATTGCAATAGCCATGCCGCTTGCGGCTGCCGGACAAGTGCTGACAATCCTCTGCCGTACGCTGACAGTCTTTTTCCAGCATAAGGCCGACAGCTTCGCAAGAGAAGGCAGTCTGCGGGGAATAGATATCTGCCATCTTGGCGCGCTGGGGATACAGGCTCTGCGTGTGGCTATTCCATCTATCCTTGTTGCCATGTATATAGGCACGGGAGCAGTACAGTCAATGCTTGATGCTATTCCGCCGGTCATCACAGGCGGTTTGCAGGTAGCAGGCGGATTTATAGTTGTTGTTGGTTATGCAATGGTTATAAATATGATGCAGGCGGGGTATCTGATGCCCTTTTTCTTCCTTGGTTTTGTTATAGCGGCTTTCACTCAGTTCAATCTTGTTGCTTTCGGTGTCATAGGTTTAGTCTTGGCGATAGTGTATATACAGCTCAATCCCAAATATAATAAAACGGTAGCGGCTGCTGCACCGTCCGGAAGCGGCAACAACGATCTTGATGATGATTTAGATGATTGAAAAGGGGGAAAATATAATGAAAAAATTAACTAAGAGTGACTTTTTCTGGACGTTTGTTCGTTCAAATTTTGCGCAGGGTTCGTGGAATATGGAACGTATGCAGGCACTGGGATTTTGTTTCGGTGTTATTCCCATAATCAAAAGATTGTACAGCGGTGATGAACGTAAACAAGCCTTGAAAAGGCATCTTGAATTTTATAATACGCAGCCATTTGTGACAGCACCGATTATTGGTGTGGTATCGGCAATGGAAGAACAAAAAGCCAATGGCAAGGACATTCCGGATGGTGTTATAAACGGGCTTAAGGTAGGAATGATGGGACCGTTAGCAGGTGTTGGTGACCCTATCTTTTGGGGAACTGTGCGGCCGATAACAGCATCCCTGGGGGCTTCTTTCGCACTGGGGGGCAGTTTGTTCGGACCAATATTATTCTTTGTTTTGTTTAACTTGATTCGTCTTCTTGTTCGTTGGTATGGAATTAAATATGGTTATGAAAAGGGAACAGATGTCATTGCCGATGTAGCGGGCAACACCCTGCAGAAAATTACTGAAGGTGCTTCTATTCTGGGGTTGTTTGTTATGGGGGCTTTGGTAAACAAATGGACTTCCGTCCATGTGCCTATTGTGATTTCCACTATTCAGAAACAGGATGGCACGATCGCGGTGACAACTGTGCAGACTATTTTTGATCAGTTGATGCCGGGACTTATACCTTTGCTGCTTACTTTCATGTGTATTAAGCTTATGAAAAATAAAGTCAATCCGATATGGATCATTTTTGGTTTATTTGCGGTTGGTATTTTAGGCTATTGGTCCGGTATTCTGGGAATGTAATTTATCTGACTGCAGCAATCTATATTGCTGAAGCGGCTGCAGTTTTTGTTATCAGCATAAAACTCCAAATTACTCCACTAAGGAGGATCAATTCAACATTTTTGATTTGATCCTCCGACTCCGAATAATATAGGCGGTGAAGATCAGCCTGAATATACAAAATGACCTTGATGAAATTTTTGAATTTCATCAAGGTCATTTTTGTGCTGCGCCGTCATTTTACAGTTTCCATTTTAAAGTTAAATGTTTGGCTGATGATGCAGCGTACTGGCTGTCCGGATGAATTTTGCGCAGGTGAAAAGGTCCATTGGCGTGCTGCTGTCAGAGCAGCTTCAATGAAGGCTGCTCCGCCATAAGAAGAAAGTACAGAAACTGTTTCAACATTTCCGAGCGCATCGACTGAAAAACTGACAGTTACCATGCCCTCTATGCCCGACGAACGCATAGAGTAAGGATAAGACGGAATCGGTGCGTTTAACGGTATCGGATTAATAGCTGCTTTAAGAGCAGACTCATTATTTTCAGCTGAGTTTCCGCCATTTGTGCCCTTGCTTTCGCCGGTTCCCGCCGTTGAGTCAGTTCCTGTATCGGAACTATTCCCTTCACTGCCCGTACCGATAGCGTTTCCCTGTTTGCCTGAGGACAATTGTCCTTTTTCTGCATTGCTGCCTGCAGGCGATTTTTTTGTGCTGTTTGTGATTTTCAGCTTTTTAACTTCTGTTGTACTGTCTGAATTTTCATTATAAGTATTTTGCAGACTGTCCCGGTCAATTATAATATCGCTTGATGAAGCAGCACTGGCTTGTGAGCCGGAACTTTCTGCGCTGTTAGATTCATTTTCTGCGGATGATTTGTCATCTGCCATATAAATTTCTGTATCCGGAGTTTTACTGAAATTTTTTGCAATGGCAAAAAAACCGCTGTACGATATGATGAAAAAAAAGAGAAAATGTATTCCCAGGGAGGCTAACCAGCCTGATTTACGATAGTTATGCATTGTTATAATATCACCTCTGTAAAAATACATTCGATTAAGGATTTTTACCATGCATGATTTTATCTGCATCATCGTTTGTAAGTTTTGTCCATAAAAATTTTTCGTAGAAAACTTTGACTTCCCGCTGCAGATCCAGATTCTGATATCTGCCCGGGTGAAATAGTTTGGCTGCCCATTGGATCTGCAGAGCGCCCTCAATACCGTATCTGTCCCAAGCGAATCCGCCGCGCGGGTTTATATATACGCTGTTGTTTTTGACAGCTTTGATATTCTTCAGAGCAGCACGATTTAAAATATCGTCGGGATTACAGCTGGCATCAAGAATGATTATATCCGGATCCCATTTTATGATCTGTTCATTTGAAACCGACTGCATGTTACCTTCAATTTCGGCAGCTGCATTAATGCCGCCGGCAACAGATATCCATGTGTCAATGATGGTATGGCGGCCGTCTGCTTTCAGTGGAGCTGTTGATTGCAGATGCAAAACTTTTGGTTTGTCTCTATCGGCAATTTTTTCGGTGATATTTTTTATCTCAGACATTTTTTCAGTGAGGTAAGAATTATATTCGTTTGCCCGTTCGACAGCAGGGCCGCCGAGAATATCGGCAGTCAAGGTCACGGCTCTTTTCATATCGTCATAATTATCAAAATAACAATTTACAAGAGGAATATTTACAGAGGCCAATTTTGCTCTGTTCTTGTCTGTAGAATCAAAAACAACATCCGGTTTACGGGACAGCAGTTTTTCCAAATTAAAATTATCACCAAAGGTCGACAATGCATCTGTCATTTTAGGAGCTATTTTATAAAGCCATGGGAAATCATGCTGACGCATATGTGTGGCAGCCATTCCGTCGGCATGATCGAGCATTACCAGAATTTCATTGTGGGCATACCATCCGGCTGCGTATTTTTGCACGGGGATTGGTATTTGAACCGATTGTCCTGACATATCGGTTACGGTACGCATCGTCGGGGTCGATACGCCTTTTGAAGCGGCAGGAGAGCTTTCTCGGCAGCCGATGATGTTTATTGTCAGAAACAGAAGAGCAAAAACAGAGAATATAAATTTTATAAAGGTTTTATTATACATAAATTACACTCCAAACAGCGGTACACACGTTTTGGTAATGCTTCCGTCGGCATTTTTCTTTGTTATTATGTCAATATCAATACCATATGCCCTTTTCAGATTGACTGGAGATAATATATTGGCAGCATCACCTATATCGGGTCTGGTATTTTTATAGAAAAGTATTACTTTTGCGTCGCATAAAAATGCCTGATCGGGAAAATGGGTGGTAAAAAGTATACTGATGCCATTTTGGGACAGTTGTTTTATTATTTTCAATATGCGTATTTGATTGCCGAAATCAAGATTTGATGTAGGCTCATCCATTATCAGGAGCCGGGGTTCCTGCACTAATGCTCTGGCGATCATTACTATCTGCTGTTCACCGCCGCTTAAATTACTGAAAAATCTTTTTCGCATATGCTCTATATTTAATTTTTTCAGTACATCTTCAACAATAAGCATATCTTTATTGCCCGGCTGGGAAAAAGCATTCAAGTGTGGCAGACGTCCCATAATGACCACTTCCTCAATAGAAAAAGAGAAAGAATGACAGGTCACCTGCGGAACGTAACCAATATGCCGGGCCGTGTATTTTCGCGGTAAGCCGGATAAATCCTTGTTGTCAAGCAATACTGATCCGCTGCATGGTTTTATAAAACCCATAATCGTTTTGAGTAAAGTTGTTTTACCTACGCCATTGGGTCCCAGCACTGTTATTATGTCTCCATCGGTGACATTGAAGTTGATACCTTCTGCTAATTTATGGTGATTGTATCCGCAGGAAAGATTTTTTACTGCCAGTTCTATAATAATCGCCCCTTAAAATTGTACAGCATCAAAATGAAAAATGGTGCACCTATAATTGATGTTATAATGCTTATAGGGATCTCTGAGGAAATGAGAGAGCGCGCCGCATCATCTGCCAGCAATAAAAAAGAAGCACCGAGAAGGCAGGAACTGATAAGCACCGTTTTGTTGTCGGCACCGACGATGAGTCTTGTCAAGTGGGGAATTATCAAGCCGATCCAGCCTATTATGCCAGCTATTGCCACTGAACTTGCTGTCAGGATAGTCGCACATATTATGACAATCATTTGAAGAGAAGCGGCATTGACTCCGAGCGATAATGCTTCTTCGGTGCCGAACATCAATGCATTGAGACGCCAGCGCATCATGAATAACGGAACGGAACCAAGACAAAACATGATGAGGAAAAAGTGCAGGTCACTGTAAGTAACATTTGCCAGGCCGCCCATCAGCCAAAAAATAATGTCCGGCAGTCTGGAATCAGGATCGGCAGTATATTTAATTATGGAAATCAACGCCTGAAACAGCGTAGAAACTATGATGCCCGTAAGAATCAAAGCTACAGTGGATTCTCTGTGTGGATTGATAAATGAACAAATCAAATAGGTGGTTAAGACGGCAGCCATTCCCATAATAAATGCCATTATCTGTATTTCCGGCATATTGAAATTGAATAAAAAACCCAGTGCGGCACCAAACCCGGCTCCTGCCGAGGCACCGAGCAGATCGGGAGAAACCATTGGATTACGGAACATGCTCTGATAGGATGTTCCTGCTATTGATAAAGCAGCACCTATTCCCATTGCCGCAAAAATACGGGGCATGCGCACTTCGAAGATAACAGTCTCAGCTGCTTCATTCCAGTTATTGGGCAGACCGCTTATTTTTCCCCATAGTATATGCAGAAGATCCTTTAACGATAAATCGTAGCTGCCGATAAGAAAGGAGCCAAGAAAAGAACAAAGCAGTATGGAGAAAAATATTAGAAAAGCCAGTGATTGATGTCTGTGCTTGAACAATAGAAAACCTCCTGAACTTTTTTAGAAGCTGTAATCCAGCTGAACACCATATAAAGCACCTGCATCGTACCAGTAACCCTTTACAGCTCCCGTAAAATCCGGTCTGTCGACGTCACGATGGTTGGTAGCGTAATGCTGATTGGTTATATTATCACCAAATATAGAAACTGTCAGGTTAGAGTTTATTCTTTTACTGATGCTGGCATTCAGTGTAGTGAAATTTCCTACATTTGTAGTATCGGTAAGAGCGTTTTTGAATGTGCCTACATGCAGCACGGACAATGCACCCGAGTATGTGTCCTTGTCGTACATAAGAGACATAGTATATTGCGAATGCGGGACCAGCGCAGAGCTTGCGTCGCTGCCGGCAGTGAAATAAGTGTATGCGGTATTGTAGCTTAAATATTGATTAAGCATACCGTGAAATGATAATTCCAATCCTTTGCGTGTTACATTGCTTTGTGTATATGTGGTATATGAATCTACGGCGGATGCTGCTGAATTGCCGTTGACGTCGATGCCCTGTTTCACGGCACTTTTATCGTTTTGGATATCATAATAAAAACCTGTGAGTGAAGTATTGAAAGCCGGTGTATAGTTTGCGGTCACACCTATTTCATATTTCAGGCGTTTGTCATCATCAAATTTTGCGCTGAAATCCGGTTTGTGCTTTCCACCAACCACTTTATCGCCGACGATATAGCTGTTTGGCGGTGTTTCTGTATAAGAAGTGCGTGCAAATAATTTATATGTATTATCAGCTTGGTAAGCGGCACCCAATGCTATGCTTTTGGCAGAACCAAGCCATTCATCATGAATGCGTTTGGGATTGTCACCGGCGCCGCTGTATTTTTCTGTACTGTCGGTCACATGATGTCTGTCTATGCGCACGGCACTGTCCCACGTTAGTTTTCTGCCCGCCTTTTGCTGATATGAGGCATATGCGCTGTATATTTGTTCATCAAAAGGACCGTACCCGTAAAAATAAATAGCACCTTTTGGTGACTTCCATTTTAATGCCTGCATACCAATTTTGGTAACAGAATTTTTTGTCTGCCAGGTGTGCCATAAACTTCCTTCATAGACGCTCTCATCTTCCTGGTTATATTCGTCTGCAAAAATTTTTCCGGTGGTATTATTCATAATACCATTATGTTTTGCTGTAAAACGGCCGTCCAATTTATTGTAGTTTAGGGAAAAGCCTGTGGTGGAGCCGTTGCTCCAATGTTTATAAAAATTGTAGCCGAGTATGGCTGCTTTTACCGGATCATATGCTGCTACATAATTTGGATCGGCAATTACACTTGTACTGCCGCGGACAAAGCCCATTTGCGATTCAGAAGAGCCATCATTGTAATACAGTGATAATTCATTGCTTGTTGTTTTGGTGGTTTTGCCTATTTTTGCTAAAACAGCATTGTAATCATAACCGTTATTCCAATTACTCTTGCCTCCAAAATTTTTATGGGCAAATGCAAAATCATATGAAAGACCATTATCAGTTTTATCGCCGATATGTATACTTTGGCCATTTGTGGAAAAATTGCCTGTACTGAGAGAAAGCTGTCTTGTCTTTTGAGCAGATTTTAATGTTTTTATAACAACAAAACCTTGATTAGGTGCACCGGTAGGACTTTTGAAAGCTTCTATCGGCCCCAGTGTAAGAATCGTCGAGTCTCTGACAATCGTTATTGATTCGATCATCGATACGGGAAGATTACTCAGCATGCCTCTGGCTTGCTGAGAATAGACTATATATGAACCGTCGATAATAAGCCCTAAATTGTCTCCTCCTCTGTCCTGAAGTGTTTCACGTACCTTTACACCTTGATATGTATAGTTTATGCCCATGGCTCTCTGCAGAATTTCTAAAACAGAATGAGGATGCATTCGTTCTATCTGTTCATGTGTTATCATTTCCGTAGATGCCTTGGAACTTTCGGGAATGGAAAGGCGGCTATAGGCAGGTTCCTTATAATCATTCCCATCATGGTATGCCGCATTGTCTTTTTTCTCTTTTGCACCGATAATTGTCTGTGCAGGAAGCTCCACCTGTGAAACAGAGTCCGGACTGTCTGCATATGCTGTACCCCCGATAGATAAAGATATCAGCGTTAATTGCAGTAAAATCTTGTACCTGAAAAAATTCATTTTGCTCTCCCCCACTGTAAATAATAAAAAAAGAAACCTATAATATGCGATAGGCTTCTTTGCTCATTATTAATAATAGATTTCAAGATAAACTCTGTCAATTTACGAATACCGACAAAATCCTTATAAATTATAGGTAAAATGATTTTTGGAAGAAGAAAATAAATTTTTGCAAAATAAACATAAAAAATATAAATAAATATATATAATTAAATTAATTGTGTAATTAATTGTGTAATTAATTATGTCTGAACTATAAAAATATTGATGTTGACATAAGTAAATCTTATATTAGGACTTATTTCACTTTTAATTTTGAGATTTTAGTGAAGGATATACGTGGATAGTAAAGAAATTAATTAAAAGGGATTATAAGAAACATACTGCATAAAGAAAGTGTGTTTATTCTCTTATTTATAGGTCAGTTTTTATTTTGCAATATAAAATCAAAAAAGAGGTGTCAGATATGGAGCTTTATAAAAAAGATACTGCTGCCGGCAAAGAAATATATCTTGCAGGAGGATGCTTTTGGGGACTGCAGGCATATATGGATATGCTAAATGGAGTATTTTATACAAATGTCGGTTATGCAAACGGCGATACCATAAATCCAAGCTATGAAGAGGTATGTTCAGATAAGACAGGACATGCGGAAACAGTGCATGTAAAATACGATCACAATATTATTAACTTAAAGGATTTGCTGCTTTATTTTTTTCGAGCCATTGATCCGACTTCCCGCGGACATCAGGGAAACGATTATGGCAGTCAGTACCGCAGCGGAATTTACTATATAGATACCGATGATGAAAAAGTCATAGAAGAAGCGGCAGCAAGTGTGCAAAAAAATTACACGGCTGAAATTGCAACAGAAATATTGCCGCTCAGGAGTTACTATGCCGCGGAAGAGTATCATCAGAAATATCTTGAAAAAAATCCGAAGGGATACTGCCATATAGATCTCACCGCTTTAAAAAACGATCCTCTGGTAAAAGACGTCGGAAAGAGCCATAATAATGCAGGGCAGAATTATTATGAAAAACCTTCTGACGAAAAATTGAAGCGGATGCTGACGCCGGAACAATATGCGGTCACACAGTCATGCGGAACAGAACCGCCGTTTAATAATGAATATTGGAACAGTCATAAAAAAGGCATATATGTGGATATCGTGACAGGCGAACCGTTGTTCAGCTCTGCTGATAAATATGATTCGGGTACAGGCTGGCCAAGCTTTACCAGACCGATCGAGGAAAACGCTGTTGACGAACGTGCGGACAGAAGCCTTTCTGCGGAGCGAAGAGAGGTAATCAGCCGGCAGGGCGGCAGCCATCTCGGACATGTGTTTGCTGATGGACCGCAGGAACACGGCGGTCTCAGATATTGCATGAACAGCGCTGCATTGAAATTTATTCCTGTTGAAGAGATGCAGGGAAAAGGATATGGCAGATATATCAAAATGCTATGAGCATCTGTTTGACACGATTTTTTTTTAATGATATCATACATTTGCTTCAATAAGAAATAAATAGTTATCAAGGAGGAACATTATTCTGGTTAAGGAAAAGATAACTGATACAGCATATCATGGCGGGACACAGGCGCGCAGGCAGTCCACTGAAATAGGCATTATGACGCATCAGACAAAGGCACTGCAGGAACTGCCCGATAAAGATGCAATATTGATAATAGCTTTTGGCACGACACAGGAACAGGCCCGGAAGGCTGCAATTGAGAATATAGCAGCTAAAATAAGAGCCGCATATGATGGAGAAAAAATAGTTGTTGCGTTTACATCACATATTGTTATACGCCGGATAAAAGAAAAGGAAGGAATTCTTTATGACACGCCGGAAGAGGCACTGGAAAAACTTTTAAAGGAAAGGTTTACCAGAGTCGCTGTCATAACACTTGATATAATTCCCGGAATTGAATATGCATATAAGCAGAAGGTATTTGAGCTTTATAAAGAAAAATTTAAAAAGATAACGCTGGCAGTACCGCTTTTATATTGGATGGGGCAGAAAGCGCATGCCGATGATGTTAAGAATGTTTTTCAGGAATTTTTTGCGGAGCAGAAAATTTATTCCAAGAATTTTGATGCTGTTCTGGTTTTTGCGCACGGAACACTGCACCCGGCAAATGCTTATTATTCTGTAATTCAGGACAGACTTGAACGACTGTGGAAAAATCACGCATATATATATACTGTGGATGGTTATCCTGATTTGGATGCGGTTATTCCCAAGCTGAAGGAAAAAGGGCATAAAAAAATCTTACTTATTCCGTTCATGATAGTGGCGGGGGAACATGTTTGCCAGGATATGGCCGGTGAAAGCGGTAACTCGCACAAGGCAATTCTTGAAAAAGAAGGGTTTGAAGTAAAGACGCATCTTCATGGTTTGGGAGAAAGTGAAGCTATATGCAAATTCTTTCTGAAAAGAGCGGAAGAAGCATATAACGGACTGTCAGTCCCTGCAAAATTTTTATAAAGGAGCCATCATGGAAGAGAATAGAATGCATGCCATTTTAATTGAACCGGAAAAAGAACCGGAAATACTGCTTTTGCCGACAGAAGGACTGAAACATGAGGAAGCAATACGGGATGTACTTGAAGGAAACTATGGGGCGGTAGAATTTTTTAAGATACAGGAAGGAATATCTTTATTCATTCTGATAAACGATCTCAGTATAGTGCTTGGGATGAAACCTAACCGTCGTTTCCCTTCACCTGATGAAAAGCATATTATATTTGGCAAAGCCATATTCATAGCAGCCTATAACGGTGAAAGCGCAGATACAGAAGGAACATTAGACATGCCTGAGAAAATGTGCAGGATTTTCATAGAGCAGATCAAACAAAATTTCAGTGCATGTGATGGTTCGGAAAAGCCTGATGATGAAGATAAAATTTATTATGATAATAAGGGCCAGGAAAATGAAAGAGCCTTTTACTGGCAGGAAATAAAAAAACCGGTTCATCCGGGGCGCAGTATTGCTGCCGGAAGGGTTAATTTTTACGGACAGGAAGATCATGAGATTATGGAAATAAATGGTCGCTTCTTTAAGAAGGTTACAGCCGGTGTTAAAGCAAAAAAGAATTAAATGTGTAAAATAAAAATCACGCAGACAATATTGATGTATCCATTATTATTGATAATAGATATGAATGGAGTCTTAATTCAGACGGAGTTTTGATGCCGCCTGAATAGTAGTCGAAATTATCCAGGGAGTTAGCCGCTCTTTACTCATCGCTTGCAGAAGGGGGAGTATTAGAGCGGGTTAGTCATCGGATTAATCTTTTTAGAAGGGTCTTTAAATGGAGCAGTCAAATGTTCGTATAATTTATATTTTTATTGATCTCATTCTTCCGCTTATGATTGGGTATCTGCTGCATGAAAAAAAGTGGATGAGCATGGAAACCTGCAATATGCTTCTTAAAGTCAATATCAGGGCTGTCGCTACGGTCTTGGCACTTGGAAGTTTTTGGCTTATGGATATTGGTGCAGATTTTTTGATTATACCGATATACGGTATCGTTGTTTGTCTTATTCCAGGATTTTTATCGTATCCATTGACTAGGTATATCAAAAATCCCCGTTCCGAAGGAGCTTTTCTGCTTACCGGTTATCTTTCCAATATTGGCACTCTTATTGGACTTTGCGGATTCGTGCTGTATGGCGAGATGGGGTTTGCTTATATACAGGCAGTTGCTATTTTTCAAAATGTGTTTACACTCCTGGTCTGCATCCCCATGGCCGGTTATTATCATCAGCTTTCCATATCCCGTTCAGCAAATATACATTTTCGGCCGCAATGGAGAGATATCCTTGTCAGCTGGAACCAATTGGCATTGATAGGAGTAATAATCGGTTTTTTTCTCTCGTTATTTCATGTGCCGCGTCCGGATATCTTTTCTCCTGTTTTCGATTCACTGGTTCATATAGGCGCATGGATCGGTATGCTGCCAATCGGTTTTCTTATTAAGTTTTCCTCACTGAAAATTTATTTAAGGGAAGCGATTATGATGCTGCCGATAAAATTTATAATTTTACCTTTTATGGCATATTTAGTTTTTTTCTGGATCAGCGATAATAAAATGTTTGTAAATACAATGACATTGATCAGTGCCGCACCTGCTGCAATAAATTCAATTGCTATAAGTCAGCTTTATAAATTGAATACGAATATATCGACTGCTATATTCATGGTTACTACGGCGATTTTTTTTGTTGTCGTTTTTCCGGTTTTTTATCTATTTGTTTATAATGGTTGATCATAAGGCAATAAAAAAACAGATACCGCATTAAAAATGCGGCATCTGTTTTTTCTCAAACTGTTTTATGATCGGCTTTTTCCTCATGGCAGCTGCAACAACCGCACGAAGATGATTTTCCTTCACTGCAGCAGGAACTTTCTCCCTTGAAAAAATTACGGTATATATGGTAGAGTCCGTACAGAAAAGCCGCCAGCAGTAAAGCTGATATAACATACGTTGATATTGTTCCTGTGAGTGTCATTGTCAAATCCTCCTGTAATTAATCAAATCCCAATAATTTTCCGCCCTGGTAAACCAGAAGCGAGACTATCCAGGCGGCCGCAAAAGTATAAAGAGCCGCAAAGGCAACCCATTTCCATTTACCGGTTTCTTTTTTTATAGTTCCTAGTGCCGTGACACAAGGTGTATAAAGCTGGGAAAATATCATGAAGCTTAATGCAGAAAGTGCAGTAAATGCTCCGCCCATGCTGCCTATAAGCTGTGATGCTGTTTCTGCGGCATCAGATGCTTCGGTTGAAACACCGCTTACTCCGTAAATAATACCCATTGTCGAAACAACAGATTCCTTTGCCAAAATACCCGTAACGATTGCGGCACCACTTTCCCAGCTGGAAAAACCGTGAAGAGTAAATAAGGCAGACATTGCGGAGCCGACTGATGCCAATAAGCTTTGATCCATGTCTTCTGTGGGGCCGCTCAAATTGTAATTGCTCAAAAACCAAATGAGTATAGACATTGAAAATATAATAGTTCCAGCTTTTATCAGATACCCCTTGCCCTTGTCCCAAGTTTCCAGAAGCACGGTTTTCATATCTGGCATGCGATATGGAGGCAATTCCAGAAAGAAACTGGAACGTTCGTTTTTAAAAGTTGTAAAACTCAATACTTTTGCCATGACGATAGCCATGACAAGTCCGGCGATATACATGGAGAATACCACATTCACGGCATTATCGGGAAAAAACATTGCAGCGAACAAAGCCATAATGGGGAGTTTTGCACTGCAAGTTAAAAATGGTGTAATAAGGATTGATATCAGTCTGTCTTTTTCCGAATCGAGTGCACGTGCGCCCATAATAGCAGGAACACCACAGCCAAAACCCATGACTAAAGGCATTATGCCCTTGCCTGTAAGTCCTGCCCGCCGCATAATCGGATCCATGACAAAAGCGATACGTGCCATATAGCCAGTGCCGTCAAGAAAACTCAGACAGAAAAACAGTGTGAAAATAAGCGGTACAAAGGCAATTACGGAACCCATACCATTAATTATCCCATCGGATATCAGTGAATCAAGCCACGGGGCGACCTGCAATGATTCCAAACCGCCGGCTACCCATGGAGAGAGTGTGTCACTGATAAAATCACCCAAGGCATCCTGCAGTGGTTTGCCCACCCAGGTGAAAGAAATGGAAAAGACCAGATAAAGTATCACTAAGAGTAAAGGAAGCGCCAAAAAACCATTGGCAAGAATGCGGTCGAGATGTTCTGAAAAATTCTTTTTGGGATCATTTCTCACCAGAACATCAGCAGAGATCTTATCTATTAATTCATAGCGAAGAGAAATGATTTTTTCCTCTTTTAACTCGTCATTCAAATCACCGGTACGTACAGCTTCAACAGTTTTGATATGATTTTCGATAAGTTCACTGTTTTTATAATTGTTCATTACTGTAGAAGTAAATATATCCAGTAACTTACGTGTACTTTTATTGCTCCTGCCCACTGTTTCCACTACCGGCATACCGAGAGCTTCTGAAAGCTTCTTGGAAGAAATTTTGAGACCATGTGCAGCCGCTTCGTCCATCATGTTAAGATCGATGAGAACCGGGATGCGATGTTCCAAGAGTTGGAGCGTCAAAAAAAGATTGCGTTCTATATTTGAAGAATCGACCACATCTACCACGATATCGGGACCTTCATTAAGCAGATAATCGATTACTATCTGTTCTTCCGGTGAGCGCGCATTTATACTATATGTCCCTGGCAGATCGACTATGGAAATTGCCCTGTTGTCGTGACTGACATATCCCATTTTTTTATCTACTGTAACTCCGGGCCAATTGCCTATTTTCTGACGTGCGCCCGTCAATTCATTGAATATTGTAGATTTGCCCGTGTTCGGATTTCCCGTTAAGGCTACAGATAATGTTGACATCTAATTCCTCCATATAATCAAACTGTTTTCTCTGATTAATATTGCACTCCACTATATAAATGCAAAAGCACACAGAAAATCATGCTGTGGGTGATACCACAATTTTTTCGGCGTCATTAAGACGCAAGGCCAGATTATAAGACCGTACGCTGATTGCCATAGGGTCGCCTAACGGAGCGCTTCGCAGCACTTTTATAATCGTTCCGGGAACTAATCCCATACTCATAAGCCGTTCTTTCAGAGGCGATGTTTCCAGATATTCTACTTTCACACTGCTACCAGCGTGAACACGATTCAGAGTCATCTTATCCTGCCCAACAACAACTGCCATCATTATCACTCCCATTAATGTTGAATTAGCACTTGAGGAACACTGAATCTGTCAAAACAACCGTGTCGGTTATTATTAGATTGGTATTCCCTGAAATAATACATATATTGGCTATATCAATATAATACAGATAATGATAATGGTTGTCAACGTCAATATTAAAAAGTATAGATATCCCTCTGTATTCGACAAAAATGTTTAAAATAGATGATCAAATTATCATATGTACTGCTGAAGAAATGTTTTTGATGTATTTATATTTTTTTTCTCTTTTGGCAAGGGTAAAAGTTCTATGCTATGATCGGTTTTGTTAAAATTTATTATATTTATTTCCGATAATACCTGCAGACAATATTCTATTTCTTCTGCAGTAATGGCTTTTGCCGAAAAATGAGTGTAAGCTTTTCTGATAGTATCAGTGTCCAGCCTTGCTGTTTTTCCCGCAGATAACGTCTTTTTCAAGAAAATATAAAACAAGCCTATTTCATCATGAGAAGGATATTTTCGTTCATCCATTTTTATATCTTTTATGTTAAACTGAATTTGCTCTTTGCCATTCCAAATGTTTATTTCGGGGTGAAAAACGAAGATCGCATTTTTATTTGCCAATTTGTCGGCAAACTCGCCGAATCCCCAGCCTAGAGCAGTATAGAGCCTATCTTTTACGGAAAATACAAATTTAAGATGTTCCCCATTTTTTCCTAGCCTTTTGGGATTTTTCGCCTGTACTCCGCCGCATAGGAAAAGGGGTGCGGGATTTCCAACACCAAACGGTTCCAGCTGTGCTATATCCGTAATAAGTTTTTTAGTCACCTCTTCCGGATGCAGAACTTCTGCTATTTCCAATAAAGGCTGTAAATTTTCTTCCGTCAAAAAGTCGTCGGCATATTGTGTGAATTTTTTTCGGAAAAGCTCTACTTTGGTTTTATTTATAGTCAGTCCGGCAGCCATTGCATGTCCGCCGAAGGCTTCAAGTACATCATCTGATGCGGACAAAGCATCACATATATTGAATCCTCTGATGCTTCTGCATGATCCCTTTCCTATGGCTTCTTCATTGAGACTGATCACTACGGTCGGACGATAGAATTCTTCTACTAAGCGTGATGCGACAATACCAATGATCCCTGGATGCCAATTTTGACCGGCAGCTACTATAGCGGTTGTTTTATCATAATTATTGGCGTGTACTGTTTTTACCGCCTCGGCAAAAGTGCTTTCTACCAAACTTTGCCGAATTTTATTTTCATCATCGAGATATTTGGCCAGCTCTGAGGCCTTTTCTCTATCTTCTGTCAAAAGCAGTTCTACACCGATACCGGCATGCTTAAGACGTCCCGCGGCATTGAGCCGCGGACCCAGTACGAAGCCTATATGCCCTGCCGTGATATTTTCTTTTTTCAATCCGCATAATTTTATTAATTCTATAAGACCGGTATTTTCTATGGCAGTTAAACCGGATTTGACTATTTTTCTGTTTTCATTTAAAAGAGGCACTATGTCCGCTACTGTTCCCAAAGCGACAATGTCCAGATATTTGGTGAATTCTTCGTTTTTTACATTCTGCCACAGAGCTTGGCAGAGCTTAAAGGCTACGCCCACTCCGGCAAGGTTTTCATCGGGATAGCAGCTGTCATCTCTTTTAGGATCTATGACAGCCACAGCTGCCGGCAGCTGTGGTCCCGGCAGATGATGATCGGTTACTATTACATCCATGTAATTTCCGGCATATTCCATTTCTTCCGTCGAACGGATACCGCAATCCACTGTTATAAGTAAATTTGTCTGTCCTATGAATTTGTCGATGGATTGTTTGTGTACTCCGTAGCCCTCACTTTGCCTGTCAGGTAAATAATATTCGACCAGAGCACCGAGCTCTTTTAAGGTTTTATACAGGACGGCGGTTGCTGTTATGCCGTCTACATCATAATCACCAAATATAGTTATAAGATCTTTTTTAAAGATAGCAGCTTTTATTCGTGCGACTGCCGCCTGCATATTAGGCAGCAAAAAGGGATCGTAAAAATTTTGCTCTTGGACATTTAAAAATGCCTGTGCATTTTGCAGTGTCCATCCTCTTTTTAGCAAAACCCCCGCGGCTGCCGGAGATATATTTAATTTTTCAGCCCAAAGACGTTGTCCGGCAGCGTCAGCAGGGGAAATGTTCCATTTTTTTTTCATAAAAGCTTTTCAGCGCTCCTCATCACTAGAATCTCCGATGGAAAATTTTATCCTCTGCGTTTAGCATATAGGATATTACAATAGTATAGCATAAAGTTTGTGTGGTAATTTTATTATTCTGAAGATTGCTTGACATAATATTAATATTTCATATTTGAAAAATATTAAATGCAAATATGAAATAAATAAGTATATCAAGAGTATGATTTTTCCATTTGTTGTAGTGAGCAAAAATTTTTATATAAATTTTATATTAGATCATTATATATATTTATCTTGTACTATATATAATAAAATCTTATATTCATTGAGTTTGCATCCTATTCTTAGAGCTGCAAAAAAATTCAGCATTGACATTATTGACGATCTGTTGCGGCTGTTATATATAGTACCTATAATTGGCATGGTTTTTGCTTTCTATGATAAATGAAAAAATAGAAAAAATATAGAGGTGCGTTTTTTATGAAAACAATTATTATTCCTACACCGGGGCAGGTAGAAATTATCGATACGCCAAAACCGATACGCGGGCAGGGGGAAGCGCTGCTTAAAGTACTTTACGGGGGAATCTGCGGCAGTGATCTCGGGACATATCGCGGGACTTTTGCTTATGCCTCATATCCGCGTATCCCCGGTCATGAATTTTCTGCTGAAATAGTTGAAATTGATAAAAATGATCAAAATCTGAAAGCAGGCATGACAGTAACCTGCAATCCGTATTTTAACTGCGGGAGATGTTATTCCTGCCAGCGTGGACTGGTAAATTGCTGTACAGAGAACGAAACATTAGGAGCACAAAGAGATGGTGCTTTTTCAGAATATATAACTATGCCGGTGGAGCGTATATATGATGGAAAAGGATTGCCAGCGAAAACATTGGCTTTGATAGAACCGTTTTGTATCAGCTATCACGGTGTCAGCCGTGCACATGTGAAAAAAGGTGACAATGTCCTTGTTGTCGGGGCGGGGACCATAGGCGTTTTGGCATCCATAGCGGCAAAGGCCGCAGGGGCAAATGTCTATATTGCCGATATTTCGGAACAAAAAATGAATTATGCTGTAAATACATTTCACTTGGCTGGCGGTATTTTAAATGACAGACCGGAAGATTTTCTGAAAAAAGTGAACAATGTAACATCAAATAATCTTTTTGATGTTACGATCGAGGCAGTGGGACTGCCGTCCACTTTCCAAAACTGCATTGATGCAGCTGCGTTTGGCGGACGCATGGTCCAGATAGGTGTTGGTAAAAACAAGCATGATTTTGACTTTACGCTTTTACAGAAAAAGGAGCTTAATGTCTTCGGATCACGCAATGCGCTGAAAAAAGATTTTCTTGCCTTGATAGGTTTAGTCAAGGCAGGGGAAGTAGATCTTGAAAAGATAGTTACCAATACTTATGATTTTGATAAGGCGGATAAGGCTTTTTATGATTTCAGCAAAAATGCCGCATCCATGTTGAAAGTAGTAATAAAATTTTAGGAGTGATCAATATGCAGACACTGAATCTTATGTTACATCCGGAATTGAAAAATGATCTGCCGGAAAAAATAATTCAGTTTGGTGAGGGAAATTTCTTACGTTGTTTTATAGGTTGGATGATCGATCGTTTGAATAAAAAAAATATTTTTAACGGACGGATCGTTGCAGTACAGCCGACACCGCACGGCCGCGTGATAGGAAAACTTAATGCGCAGGATGGTCTTTATACAACTGTGCTGAGAGGTGTACAAAATGGTGCGACTGTTAATGAAAAGGAAATCATTACTTCGGTCAGCCGTGGGATAAATCCATATACGGATTGGCAGAAGGTACTTAAATGTGCAGAGGATCCAGCGATAGAATATGTTTTTTCCAACACCACTGAGGCAGGACTTTCCTATAATAATGAAGATAAGGCAGAGATGACACCGCCGCAGTCGTTTCCGGGGAAACTAACACTATATTTATATCACAGATATAGGTATTATAATGGTGCCGCCGATAAGGGTATGTATATTATTCCCTGTGAGCTTTTGGAAGACAACGGAATACTTTTAAAAAAGCTTATTATGAAATATGCCCGGCAATGGAATCTGCCGGCAAGCTTCTGTGAATGGCTCAATGAACATAATAAATTTTATAATACGCTTGTGGACAGGGTAGTCAGCGGTTATCCAAAAGATGAAGCGGAAGAATTCAATAAAGAACTTGGTTACGCAGATGAGCTGTTGGTATGCGGAGAACCGTTTCATTTTTTTGCCATTGAGGGTGATGACTGTCTGAAGGAAAAGCTGCCGCTGCAAAAAGTCGGTCTGAATGTTGCGGTCGAAAGTGACATAACAAAATACAGACAGAGAAAGGTACGGCTTTTGAACGGCGGACACACAGCCAATGTACCGGCTGCGTTTCTGGCCGGATTGGATACGGTGGCAGAAATGATGCAGGATAAAACAGCAGGCCGCTTTGCCTGTCATACTATCAGAGAAATTATTCTTCCGTCTGTGGATATGGATAAAAAAATGCTTGAGGATTTTGCCGAAGCTGTAATTGAGCGTTTTCAAAATCCATTTATCAAACATTATTTGCTTAGTATATTACTAAATTCCACATCTAAATTTAAAATCAGAGTATTGCCTTCCCTGCTTGATTATCACCGTAAATTTGGTGAATTTCCGCAGGAACTTTTATTCGCTTTTGCGGCTTATATATTTGTATATAAACCTGTGCGCGTGGATAAGAATCATTTATATGGACTACGTGATGGTATAGAATACGAACTGACAGATGATGAGGAGAATATAATAAAGCTTGATGCGGCCTGGAAGCTGTATAACGGTACACCGGAAGGAGCTGAGGCAACCGCAGCAGCTGTTATAGAGGACGTTGTCCTTTGGGACGCAGATCTGGCAGAACTTAATATTGTTCAGTCTGTCGGCGCATATTTGTATCGATTGGATAAGGAAGGCAGCCGTTCCGTCATGGAATCGCTGTTGTGAGGGGTGTAGCATATGCAGGCACTGCAAATAAATAAAATTGATAATGCCGCTGTTGCGTTAGAAGATCTCTCTGCCGGAAGCACGGTAAGAGCAGGCGGAAGAGAGATAATTTTGCATGATGATATTCACTTTGGTCATAAATTTGCGCTGAAAGATATAGCAAAGAATGAAAATATTATCAAATATGGATTTCCTATAGGCCATGCCAGTGAAAATATATCTGCCGGTTTCCATATCCACACGCATAATGTGCAAACAAATCTTGGCGAAATTTTGACTTATCAGTATATGCCGGGTATACGATCCGAGCTGCCTTCGACGCAAGGCAGCTTTATGGGATTTAAACGCAATGATGGATCAGTAGGCATCCGCAACCAAGTTTTTATTGTACCGACAGTAAATTGTGTCACTGGCACAATTCGTTTTTTAGAGAAAATAGGCAGAAAATTATGTGCGGATTATACAAATATTGACGGGTGCATAGCAGTGAGCCACCCGTATGGATGTTCGCAGATAGGAGATGATTATCTCAGAACACAGCGTATTCTGGCAGATATAGTAAACCATCCTAATGCCGGTGCCGTATTGGTAGTGGGCCTTGGCTGCGAAAATAATAATATAGCAGAGTTTAAAAAGGCTTTAGGAAAATATGATGAAAAACGTATACGATTTCTTATTACACAGGAGGTGCAGGATGAAAATGCGGAAGGGGAAAACTTGCTGCGGCAGCTGGTAAAATATGCCGCAGAATTTGAAAGGACAGAATGTCCGTTAAGCGCACTGAAGATAGGACTAAAATGCGGCGGTTCAGATGGATTGTCAGGAATAACAGCTAATCCGCTTATCGGAGCTCTTTCGGATCTGCTTATCGGCAGCGGTGGTACGGCACTTTTGACAGAGGTACCGGAAATGTTTGGCGCTGAAACACTTTTGATGAATCGTGCTGAAACCAAAGAGGTTTTTGACGATATTGTTGATCTGGTAAATAATTTTAAAAATTATTTTAAACGCTATGGGCAGATAATATCGGATAATCCGTCTCCCGGCAACAAGGCAGGCGGGATAACTACTCTTGAAGACAAATCTCTTGGCTGCGTTCAAAAAGGCGGACGGGCAGCCGTAACTGCCGTCCTGGATTATGCTGACACTATAAAAAATAAAGGACTGCAGCTGCTTGACGCACCGGGGAACGATTCTGTTTCGACCACAGCATTGGCGGCAGCGGGCTGTCAGCTCATACTTTTTTCCACAGGAAGAGGTACACCGTGGGGAACTATTGTGCCGGTTTTAAAAATCTCTACCAATTCCCGTCTGGCTCGGCACAAGGTCAACTGGATAGATTTTGACGCCGGTAAGCTTCTGCAGGATATACCTATGGAAACTATGAGAGATAGCCTTTTTAAGCAGATACTCCAAATTGCTTCAGGTGAGACAACAAAATCGGAGGATATGGATTTCCACGAAATAGCCATAATGAAAGATGGCGTAACTGAATAAAATTTATTTGAGCGGGCTTGATAAATGTGTCTTTATTATAGCCTGAATGAATAATCTCACAGACAGCGGTAAGAAATATTTGGGAATTTTGTCTACTTATGCTATTATAGTTTCAGGAATAATGACATACTCAAAACGTGCATTCGTTCCTAACAAAAACGAATTGCAGGGATGTTTATTTTTCCACTGATTATAATTTCAAAGAAAAGGACAGAAGCAACCTTATGTTAAATCAATTTTCACGAACAGAGCTCTTATATGGAAGGAAGGCTTTGGAAAGGCTGGCTGATGCTAAAATCGCTGTTTTTGGGATAGGCGGAGTGGGCGGCTACACAGTTGAAGCACTTGCCAGAGCCGGAATAGGGACTCTTGAGCTTGTTGATGATGATAAAATATGCCTGACAAACATAAATCGTCAGATTTATGCTTTGCGTGAGACGATAGGAAGGTATAAAGTCGACGTTGCCGCTGAAAGGATTCGGCAGATAAATCCTGAATGTGTCGTCAGACCGAGAAAAACCTTTTATTCGCCGCAGAGTGCCGAGAATTTTAATTTTGAGGAATTTGATTATATAGTTGATGCTATTGATACTGTGACGGGGAAAGTGGATCTTGCGGTTCAAGCTCAGAAGAACAATGTTCACATAATCAGTGCAATGGGAGCAGGAAACAAGACAAATCCGCTGCTTTTTGAAATAACAGATATATATAAAACTTCTGTTTGTCCTCTTGCCAAGGTGATGCGCAAGGAATTGAAAAAACGGGGTATAGAAAAGTTGAAAGTGGTTTTTTCAAAAGAAAAACCTTCTGTGCCGATCGATGATCCGGCGAACAGCTGCCGGTCGCATTGTGTATGTCCGCCGGGAACAGCCAGAAAATGTACGCAGCGGCGTCAGATCCCGTCCAGTAATTCATTTATTCCGCCTATTGTAGGTATGATTATAGCTGGTGAAATTATAAATGAACTGGTTGAAGAAACAAAAAAATAATGGACTGCCGCGCTAAACGCGGCAGTCCATTATTTTTCTGTTTCCTCAAAACGCATTAATAAAAAACACAGATCGGATAATCTATTTAAAAATAGCTTGTCTTGGAGAGCCACAGCGGATTCATCACTTTGGGATAATGTCAATGCTCTCCTTTCGGCGCGTCTTGCTGCTGTACGAGCCGAATCGAGGAACGCACCGCACAATGTATCACCGGGTATTATAAAAGCTTTCAGAGGCGGCAGAGTCTTTTCCAGCTCGGCTATCAAATCTTCTAAAATGCCGACGTCCTTTTCTGTGATTCGCGGTTTTGCATCTATGCTTGCCAGATCGGCCATAAGGGCCATATTCATCTGCTGCAGGTCTTTGATGATTTTCTTGATTCTAGGTTTGCCTGATGACGCTCTTGCCATCGCTAAAGCGGAGTTTATTTCATCAACACTGCCGTAGCTCTCTACCCGCAGAGAGTTTTTAGCAATACGCTGTCCCGTATATAAACTGGTCTCACCCTTATCACCAGTCTTTGTACAAATAGACATCTAAATTCCTCCAGTCAAATATCAAAAATTTCTGCTTCTGAAAAAAATATGGATATTTCTCTCTCAGCGTTTTTCACGCTGTCAGAAGCATGTACAGCATTGTGCGTTTTATCTTCTGCAAATAATTTGCGGATCGTTCCGGCTTCGGCCTGTAAAGGATCGGTGGCACCGTTGACGGCACGCGCCTTGGCAACAGCGGTTTCTCCTTCCAGCACTGCAGCTGCCAGAGGTCCGGAAGTCATAAAATCAACCAATCGGCTGTAAAAGGTCTTGCCGATGTGCTCTTCATAATGTTTTGCAGCCAGCTCTCTGGTCATCACAAGCATTCGCAGGGCAACAATTTTTAAGCCGCTTGCTTCGTAAATGGATAAAATCTTTCCTGTGTTACCGACTTTAACAGCATCCGGTTTTATTAAAATCAATGTTTTTTCCGCCATTTTTATTATATTCACTCCTGCTTTTCAGCTGTGTAATTTTCGGCAAGAAGATGATAATTAAGGGCCGATTGATGGATGGCCTCTATTTCGTCATCATGCAGTTCTCTTTTTACTTTATAAGGAGATCCTAAGATCATAGAATTGGAAGGCAGCCTGGTCTTATGTGGAACCAAAGTTCCGGCACCGATAATGCTGTTGTCTCCGACGGTGCACATGCCAAGCAATATTGACCCCATTCCGACAAGGCAATTATCACCGATTTTATCGCAATGCATTACTACATTATGACCTACTGTAACATAACTGCCGACAATAGTGGGTTTGCATTCCATTACGTGGATTGTGGTGTTGTCCTGTATATTAGTGTAGCTGCCGATTATAATAGAGTTCATATCGCCTCGCAATACGGCATTATACCAAATACTTGAGTTATCCCCAATCGTTACATCACCGATTATAACAGCGGTAGGCGCGATGAAAACATTTTTGCCGATTTGCGGTCTTTTACCTTTGTATGGAATGATAGGCATATTGCTCCCTCCTTTATTTTACAACCATGACTGGGATGTCTGAATATTCAACCACTTTTTGGCTTTTGCTGCCTATGAATGCTCCTTTGAAAAGACCAAGTCCTCTGCTTCCCATTATTATAAGATCAGCATTTTCTCTTCTGGCCAACTCGATGACAGCTTTATGAACGGAGCCGGTCTCAACATGTTTTCTTGCGCTTACTCCTGCCGGTAATTTGTCCCATATCGCATTAAAGACCAAATCACTGGGGATGTCTTTATTTATGTGGCTGGAGATATAAACAAAATCCAGCTGTGCTCCGCTTTTTTCAGCAAGATGAATCGCCGTATCCACAGCTTTGCAGCCATCTACAGACCCGTCAGCCGCAACTACTATTTTATTTAGCGTTTTCATAATAATTTCCCCCATAATATATTTGTATAATTCTTATTTTCGTTAAAATTTGCCAAAATCCTTTTTCTAAAGAGGATCTCAAAAATAAATTTGACTATATTGGTAATTTCATAACAGCCTGAAATCATTATATAATGATTCTAAAAGTATGATGAATTTACAGAAAGCTGTACACAACCAAAAGTATATGATAAAATACAGAATGCATATAATGGCTTTGGGCAAATAAATCAACTTCATTATATATGCATGTATGCTTTTTTATTTCTAAAGAAAGAATTTTCATCAAAATTACTATACGTCAATTCTGCTTTTATTTGCAGGTTGGAGGAACAGTCAGACATGACACAGAAAAATATTCTTATTGTTACAGCATCTATTGGTTCAGGTCATAATAAAGCAGCTGCGGCTGTCAACAATGAATTAAAGAATCGCTACCCTTCCGCAAAGATTAATGTTGTTGACTTCATGTCACCTGAAACAGCATATTTAAATGACTTGCTGAAAGAGATTTATCTTAAAATGCTGGATTTTATACCGGCACTTTATGAATTTCTCTACAATTTTACATCAGGCCGTATGAAGGGGTCTTCTATTCAGGTACTGCTGGCTTACTTTATGAAGCACAATATGGCATCAATAATTGAAAAGTATCGTGCAGACATTATAATTTGCACACATCCTTTTCCCTGTGCTGCCGCATCATATTTAAAGAGCAAAAAAAAGACTGATGCCATGCTTTTTACGGTGGTCACTGATTTTTGTCTGCATCAGATATGGATATACAAAAATGTTGACATGTATTTTATCGCACATGAGGGACTTAAGCAGGAATTGCTTGAGCGCGGTATAGGTGCGGAGCGTGTAGCTGTGACCGGAATACCGATAAATAAGGTTTTCAGTGAACAATTTGATAAAAATGCACTGCTCACAAAATTTGAATTAAACAATAACACGCCTATTATATTGATCATGGGTGGCGGTCTTGGGCTCGGCAGTGTAAAATATGCTCTCGAGGCCTTGGAAAATCTGGCAATGCCCATGCAAATCCTTGTGGTGGCGGGTGCCAATATTTCATTATGGTCAGAGGTGAACTGCCATATTGCTCACTCTCGTCATTTGATAAAGGTTTGGGGTTATTCTCACAACATTAATGAATTAATGGCTATTTCTACACTCTTGATAAGCAAACCGGGGGCTTTGACTATCAGCGAAGCAATGGCAAGAGAGCTGCCAATGGTATTGCATGCGCCTATTCCCGGACCTGAATCGGAAAATGCTACTTATCTGGCAGATAACGGCGTAGCCATATGGGTACAGAAAAAAGAGCACATCAGTGAGACCGTCAAAGAAATTCTCACTGATAAGGAAAGGCTTTTATGGATGAAACAAAATGCCAGAAATCTGAAAGAGCCTTACGCTGCCTCAAAAATTGTCGATGCAATGTCTGGGTTTTTGGCTGAGGACTGAAATATTTTGTTTATTAAACATACGGGCAAGAGAGTGTGTGAGTCTGTGAGAAATAATATATAATATCTTTGTTTATTTTCGAGGAAGTGGTCTGTATCAAAAAACGTCGTTTTGATATTTTTGTTATTATTCTTTTTGCAGCTCTGGGGTATTTCATTTATATTGCGGTAAATCAGCAGATATATATAAGTAATATAGAACAAGAACGTGCTGCTATTCAAACGCGTTTTGAGGAAGAGCAGACAAAGAATAAAGAGCTTAGTGAAGAAAAACAAGCATTGCAGGATCCGGCATATATTGAAAAGATTGCCCGTGAAGAATTGGGGATGACAAGAAAAGATGAGATTCCCTATGTCGCATCGGATAAGTGAAGAGAACGGCGTCGCGATCATTCTATCCTGTTTAGCGCAGAAACCCTAAAATAAATTATATCTCAGCCTTATTTGATTTTTATTCCCTTGACACTGTTGATAATCTAAGGGTATAATACCATTAAAATGGCTTAACTTTAAGGAGGATTCAATAATTTTATGTCAATTGAAGTTGGCAATGTACTCGAAGGCACAGTGACGGGAATAACAAATTTTGGCGCATTTGTTGAACTGCCCGGGGGTAAAGTAGGTCTGATTCATATATCTGAGGTTGCCGATGTATATGTTAAGGATGTAAAGGATTTTCTTAAAGAGCGCGATAAGGTAAAAGTTAAAGTTCTTACCATAGACGGCAATAAAATCGGGCTATCTATAAAGCAACTTCAAGAAAAAAAACCTCCGCAGCCTGTAGCACCGAGGGTAAATACAGCTCCGGTAAAATTTGTCCCACGAAAAAATTTTAATACCGATTTTCGCCGGCAGAATAGTATAGGGGCTCCGACCTTTGAAGACAAACTCTCTAAATTCTTAAAAGACAGTGATGAAAAACTTACGGACTTGCGGAAAAAAACTGATTCAAAGCGCGGCGGTCGTGGTTCACGCCATTATGAATAATTTATAATTTTCCAAAAGCACTCTATTAAAGGGGTGCTTTTTGTATGTAGCTGCCTAAAAGCAGGGAGAACAATGTTAACACGTGTTATAGAATTCAATAAAAAATATCATCTTTTTCATGCAGAAGATCGTATACTTCTCGCTTGTTCAGGAGGACCGGATTCTTTATGCATGGTACACCTTTTCATGCGGCTGGCAGAAGAGTACAATTTGCAAATATTTGCAGCGCACGTTGAACATGGAATAAGAGGAAAAGCTTCTGTGGAAGATGCGCAATTTGTTGAAAAATTTTGCTGTATACAGCATGTCCCTTTTTATTCCAAAAGTGTAGATGCCTGTGCATATGCCGACAGACATAAAATATCACTTGAAACCGCTGCACGAGAGCTTCGGTATGATTTTCTTCAGGAGACAGCTGCGCTTCTTGGTTGTTCCGCTATTTCTGTCGCACACCATCGTGGAGATCAAGCGGAAACGGTTCTTATGCATATATTGCGCGGTGCTGGAATTGACGGACTTTCCGGTATTCGTCCCAAAGCGGGTAACATAATACGTCCTCTGCTTGACTGTACACGCGCTGAAATAGAAAACTATTGTGTCAGTTATGATTTACATCCCCGCTATGATGCTACTAATGGAGATATTGCATATACACGCAATCGGATAAGAATAGAATTACTGCCATATCTGAAAAATTATAATTTTAATGTTGAAGCGTCATTATGCCGAACAGCTGATCTTCTCGCAGAGGAAAACGACTTTCTGACAACATACTCACAGATTATTTACAGGAAAATTGCTGTCAGGAGCGGCAATAAATGTATATTTTCCCTAGAAGAGCTTTTGCTTCAGCATGTTGCCATAAAGAGGAAAATCATCCGTCTGGCCATATCAGATTTATGCAATGATCTAAAAGACATAAAAAACATACATATTGATGATATAATAAAATTATCTCTAAAAAATAAAACAGGCTCTGTTATAGATCTGCCTAATTCACTAAAAGCGTCAGTGGAATATGGCAAATTAATTATTTTCCTGGAACAGATTGATACCATGAACAGTGATCTATATGTTTTGCTCCGGATTCCCGGCAATACAGAGATATTTGACAAGGGTATCACTATAAATGCGGAAGTGGTAAATGCATCACAGAAACTTAAAACAAGAAAAGTGTGCTTTATAGACAAAGGTAAACTAGCGGGACGATTGAAAGTGCGTTTGCGGAAAAACGGCGATGTATTTTCTCCTAAAGGATTGAACGGACATAAAAAATTGAAAGATTTATTTATTGATAATAAAATCCCCCGTGCCAGCCGTGATAAAATCCCTGTGCTTTTTGATGATCGTGGTATTGTCTGGGTTGCAGGAATTCAACAGGACAGCCGCTGTGTCCCAACCGAAAAGACAACAGTTTTCATCAGGCTCTCATTGTTAGATGATAACAGTATATTGAATTTTAATAATTGAGTTTTTCAGCAGCATTATTATCCAACGGTGTAAAATCTGAATAACGTTTGAAAGGTATCATTATTTAGAGCAGCCGGATTATCGGATAAAACAATAAACGTTCCAAAATGAAAGGCGGCTCTTTTTATGCATAAGGATTTAGAAAGAATTTTATTTACTGAGGAACAGATTCGCGAGCGTGTAGTTGCATTAGGAAAACAAATAACAGCTGATTATGACGGCAAAGAAATAGTGGCTGTTGGAATATTGAAAGGCGCTATAGTGTTTTTTGCTGATCTTGTGCGTGAAATAAAACTTCCTGTGAAATTTGACTTCATGGCAGCATCCAGCTATGGTGCCAGCACAAAAACCAGCGGAACAGTGAGAATATTGAAGGATATTGATACAGATATAGAGAATAAACATGTAATAATAGTTGAGGATATAATAGATTCTGGGCTTACGTTAAAGTATCTGAAGGAAAATTTTGAACATAGGAAAGCTGCAAGTGTGAAGCTGTGTGCAATGCTGAATAAACCGGAAGGCAGACGGACTGATATTAAAGGCGATTATATAGGTTTTGATGTTCCTGATGAATTTATTGTCGGCTATGGACTGGATTATGCTAGTACATATCGCAATATTCCTTACATAGGTATTTTGAAAAAGTCAGTGTATGCCTGAGCCTGGCAATTGAGAATTTCCATATTTGATGATATAATGTTGTCTCATAGGCTTTACATAATATGGCACTACAATAAGGAGGATTAAATATTGAATAAATTTCTACGAAATGCCGGCTTTTATGTATTAATCATACTGATAGCAGTTTCGTTGATAGATCATTTTTATAATAACTCATCTAAAAAACCAGAGATTAACTATACTGCGTTTTTGCAACAGGTAGATGCGAAGAATATTTCAAAGGTAACTATCATTGACAATACTATAAGCGGCACATTATCTGATGGAACAGAATTTACGACCATTGCTCCTACTTATCCAAATAACGACACCTCACTGTTGTCAAAACTGCAAACTAATGGTGTGGAAATAAAGGCAGAAAATCCTCCAGACCCACCTCTGTGGACAAGTATCTTTACTTCTATTCTGCCGATTATTCTGCTTATTGGTGTTTGGTTTTTTATTATGCAGCAGACTCAAGGCGGCGGCAATCGTGTTATGTCTTTCGGTAAAAGCCGTGCAAAAATGAATACTAATAAGGTTAAGGTTACCTTTGAAGATGTGGCCGGAGCCGATGAAGCCAAACAGGAATTGGAAGAAGTTGTCGAATTCCTTAAACATCCTAAGAAATTTAATGACTTGGGTGCTCGTATCCCTAAGGGGGTTTTGCTCTTTGGCCCTCCCGGCACGGGCAAAACTCTTTTGGCTAAAGCTGTAGCTGGGGAAGCAGGTGTTCCTTTTTTCACAATAAGCGGTTCTGATTTTGTGGAAATGTTTGTGGGAGTGGGTGCTTCGCGCGTCCGTGATCTGTTTGATCAGGCAAAGAAAAATGCACCATGCATAGTATTTATTGATGAAATAGATGCTGTTGGCAGGCAGCGTGGTGCAGGACTTGGCGGCGGACACGATGAACGTGAACAAACACTTAATCAGTTGCTTGTAGAAATGGATGGTTTTGCTGCCAATGAAGGAATAATTATCATAGCCGCTACCAATCGTCCTGATATCCTAGATCCGGCGCTTTTGCGTCCCGGTCGTTTTGACAGGCAGATCGTAGTTGACCGCCCCGATATTAAGGGAAGGACAGCTATATTGAATGTACATGCTAAAAATAAGCCCATTGATAAGTCTGTTGATTTGGGGATATTGGCAAGACAGACTCCCGGATTCACCGGTGCTGATTTGAGCAATCTGATAAATGAGGGGGCTTTGTTGTCTGCACGGCGTGATAAGAAAACCATTGGAATGACGGAGCTTGAAGAATCTATTGAACGTGTAATGGTCGGACCGGAAAGAAAATCAAAAGTCATCAGTGATAAAGATAAACGTTTGACAGCTTATCATGAGGGCGGACACGCTCTGGCCGGGCTGCTGCTAAAAAATGCAGATCCTGTTCATAAGGTGACGATTATACCGCGTGGCCGTGCGGGGGGATATACGCTTAGCCTTCCTAAAGAAGATCGCTCCTATCACACACGCAGCGAATTGATTGATCAATTAAAGGTCACACTCGGCGGACGTGTTGCTGAAGAGGTTATTTTAAAAGAAATCAGCACAGGTGCTCAAAATGATATTAAGCAGGCTTCACGTATTGTTCGTGACATGATTATGCAATATGGTATGAGTGATGTGTTAGGGCCTATTTCCTTTGGCGAGGGCAATGATCATCAGGTATTCCTCGGCCGGGATCTCAATAATCAAAGAAATTACAGCGAAGAAGTGGCCTGTGAGATAGATAAGGAAGTACGCCGTTATATTGAAGAGGCATATGAAGAATGTCGTACACTTATTATTGAAAATATTGATAGACTTCATTTATTGGCTGCAAAACTTATCGAACATGAAACGTTGACTGCATCACAGTTAAAGGAACTTATGGAGAAGGGCGGTCTCAGCGAAGATAATGATAGCAGCGATGGTGATAATAACAATCCATCATCTGCCGGAGAAACTACCGATGAACAGACAGCTTCTTCTGAATCAACAGTAGGAACCCATGATAAAACAGATGATACTGCTACTGAAGAAAGTCCGGTAAATCCGAAACCAAAGTTTGATTATAATTTGACATCTAACGGAAAGTAGCATATTCTCATAAAGATGCTGATAAAGGGGTCTGTCACTTGGAAAAGTATTTTTCAAGCTGGCAGGCTTTTTTATTTTATATGAAAAATGTTCTATAAAAGATAAATTATAAGTAAAATGTAAAAATAAAAGGTCTTCCGTAAAAACGGAAGACCTTTTATAAATATCATATAGAGAATTATTGACTATTGGATAGTAAAGCAATTCTGCTATAAATCATTTAAACTAATTAACCCTTGAAAAATTTTTCTGCTATCTGCGGATTGAGATTATAAAGCAATACATCTTCATCGCTTGCATTAGCACGTCCAAGTTCAGCAAGTTTTTTTATGGTACGTTTCTTGAAGAATTCTTCCGCAACCTGAGGGAATAAAGCATAAGATAAAATATCTTCTTCGCTAGCGTTAGGATAACCTATTCCTGCAAGTTCTGCTTTAAATTTATCCATACCCGGTTCGAGCTGATCTGCAGGGCGACCGGTGATAAGATCTTCTTTCTTTATGCCTATCTTGTCAAGCATTTCCTGGCTGACAGGTGCAGGTGTACGTCCAAATTTGCCGCGGGCGAGATCTTTGAATTCTTTAGGGACCATTTTGTAACGTTCTCCCGTCATAACATTCATCGTAGCCATAGTACCAACTATTTGGCTGGATGGAGTTACGAGAGGCGGATAACCGACATCAGCACGAACTCTAGGCATTTCGTCAAGCAAATCCTGGTATTTATCTTCCATTCCTTGTTCTTTCAGCTGATTAACAAGATTAGAAAGCATTCCGCCCGGAATCTGGAAATCAAGAACATTAGGATTGACATCAAAATATCCTTTAAGACCAAATTCGTCAATAATTTCCTTTTTAACGCCAAGAAAATGTTTAGCAATAGGTGTCATTGCCTTGCGGTCAAGTCCAGTGTTATACTCAGTGTCTTCAAGAGTGGCTACCATGGTTTCAGTACAAGGCTGAGATGTATCCATGGAGAAAGGCGACAGTGCACAGTCAACAACATCAACTCCAGCTTCGATTGCTTTTAAATATGTCATAAAGCCAAAACCACTGGTACAATGTGTATGAAGTTGAATAGGAAGCTTGGTTGCCGCTTTGAGTTCTTTTACAAGTTCAGAAGCTGTATAGGGTTTCAGCAGACCTGACATATCCTTGATGCAAATAGAATCTACACCCATTTTATCAAGTTCTACAGCAAGATTTGCAAATTCTTTGGTAGTGTGCGGGCCACCGATGGTATATACCAAACAGCCCTGCACTTCGACAGAATGTTTTACTTCACTTTTTGCTTTTTTAGCTGCATCAATAGCAGTCTTGAGATTACGCGTATCATTGAGTGCATCAAAAATACGGAAAACGCCTATACCGTGCTGAGCCGCTTTTTTTACAAAAGCACGTACAACATCGTCGGGATAATGATTATAGCCTAAAAGATTCTGACCACGCAGCAACATTTGGATCGGTGTTTTAAGATGAGCTTTCAGCGTATCAAGACGTTCCCACGGATCTTCACCAAGAAAACGGAGACAGCTGTCAAATGTAGCTCCTCCCCATGCTTCAAGAGATTTGTAACCAATCGCATCAAGAGCTTCCAATTGGGGAAGCATCTGAGAAAGACGCATACGAGTAGCTAAAAGAGACTGATGTCCATCGCGCAATACTGTTTCAGTAATTTTAACTTTTTTTGCCATAATTAATAAAACAACTCCTTTTATGATATGCAATTAAAAGTGTGATAAGCATTGTTATTTATCCGCAAAAACATTGCCTTCGTTATGAGCGAAAGCTTTCATTTAATCAGAAATCCGATCAGATGTCAAGACATAAAAATGCCAGCATCAAAAAGCTGCTGCATGATATTATTTATTTGAAAAATAACCGACATCAAAAACAACGATCGAATAGAATAATTTTTACGAATTAATCTAAATATAGTATAGATTTTATTATTTGTCTTGTCAATTGGTTAATGTGATTTTTTTAACAATATTTATCGATACAATAAATACTATTTATTGTATCGAGTTGTGCAATAATTACGAGCAATAATATTATGGTTTATTTTTCAATGTAGAGCGTATTATCGCTTCGGCAACATCCTTGATTGTTCTGCGTTTTGCCATACTGTATTGTTGAATGCGGCGATAAGCTTCTGATTCACTTAAGCTGTATGCATCCATCAAAATTCCCTTTGCCCGATCCAGTAATTTACGCATTTCCAGAGAGTTTTTTGCGTCATTCAATTCAAGTTCAAGCTGTTGTATTTCCCGGAAGCGTGTTAAAGCAATTTCCATGGCTGGAAAAAGATTATCTTCGCGTACCGGTTTTACAAGATAAGCAAGAACACCGGAATGTTTTGCTTTTTCTACAATATCAGCCTGGCTGAATGCGGTGAGCAGAAGTACAGGTGCGATTTTTTCATCATCAATTATTTTGGCGGCTGCTATTCCATCCATTTCCGGCATTTTTATATCCATAATAACAAGATCAGGATGGTATTTTCTAGCCAATTCTACAGCTTTTTTACCATTTATAGCCTCACCCACTACATCATGACCTGCTTCTTCCAGTATTTCCTTGAGGTCCATTCTTATAATCGACTCATTGTCTGCTATGACTATTTTTAACTTATCCATCTAATCATTCACCCCTAATATCCCGCGGAATAGTTATTCTGGCATGCGTGCCGTTATTATTGTACAATTCAAATTTTCCGTCCATATCATCTTCTATCAAAGTTCGTACTATTTGAAGACCAAGCGAACGGGACTGCCGCTTTTCAAAACCTATTGGTAAACCGGGTCCGTCATCATATAGGTCTAATATATATTTTTCTCTGGTTTTGGTTATTGTAAGACCTATGGTTCCCGAAGCGGTATTTTCAAAAGCATGCTCAAGTGAATTCAATATAAGTTCATTTACAATAAGCGCCAAATTGCTGGCTTGCTGCGAAGGCAGGATCACAGTGCCGCCGGAAAATTTTGTTGTCAGCTTAAAGTCGGGAGGCAGCATATTCTGGGAAATAAGGTTTAATATATTTCTTGTTACTTTAGTTACGTCAATAATTTCTTCTTGCTGCTGCGATAAAAATTCGTGTACAACTGATATGCTGAGAATTCTGTTGACACTTTCTTTAAGAGCTGCTTTTACTTCTTGTGATTGGCTGCGGCGTGCCTGTAAACGCAGCAGACTTGCTATTGTTTGCAGATTATTTTTTACTCTGTGATGAATTTCTTGTATAACAGCTGATTTTATCAAAAGTTCTTTATCCTTTTTTCTGACTTCAGTAACATCAGATACGATAATTATCCTGTATAAGAGACTACCTCCTACTTTTATAGGAATGTCTCGTCTGACTATAGTGATACTGTCAGCGGTCAATTCTTTTTCGTAAGGTTTATCAATAGAAATGGTTTCTTTTGTTATTCGCCGCGACAACTGGTGATCAAATAGGTGATAGCCTATCAGATTTATAACACCTAAAATATTATAAATACGCATGGCCGCGGTATTGGCAAATACGATGCGGTTGTTCTTGTCAGCGATTATTATTCCATCACTGGATGTCAATGCTCTGAACATGTATGCATCAAGATTTTTGTGGGAGTATGTGAGCAGAGAACAGGCTGTTCGATAAAGATATGAATATCCCTCTACTTTTGACACACCCGGCTGCATTTCAAAGCTTGCCACAGCAACAATACCGGAAGAATCAAAAATTGCCTCTGTGTGCATTTCTATGAATTTCCCCCAGCTCCATTCCCGTTTGCCGCTCATGCTTTTTCCTGTTTCAATGGTATATTTTATGAGCGGCTCTTCTTGAATTTTTCTCAGGCGGCCCGCTTTACTGTGCTTGAAAGGTGTATATGCCGTGTGGGGCTTGATATGATCTATTATTAAAAATTCAGTTTTCTGTTTTGCATAGACATATAAACCGATATTTGCCATAACTAAATCGGCTGTAAACGGCAATGCCATTTTGATGCGCTGCAGTAGATTTATCTGCATAGCGGTAAGGTTAGTATTAGTGCGGCAAAGTTCAAGTAAATTATTGTCTGTCATATTTTGAATTTCAGCTCCAAACAAGGATCCCTTTATCCGGGGAACAGCTCATTTTTAAAGTCATGTTATTTTTAACATTATAGCAAATAAATCATCTGCATAGCAAATAAAAAAAGAGGAAACCCGAAGTTTCCCCTGCCTAAGAAAAATACATTATATTACTCTGCGAGCTCCAATATATGTAGAGCTCCAATAGCCGCTATTCAACGAATCAATGGTGACACCACGACTAGTCGAGGCATCAATAAATTTACCGTCACCCATATAAACTCCTACATGAGAGGCACCATACGTATAAGTTGAAAAGAATACCAAATCACCCGGTATCAAATCGTCATATGCGACAGGTGTTCCTAATTCATATTGTGCATCAGCCGTGCGCGGCAGCGAAATGCCCGCGTTGGCAAATACGTAACGAGTAAATCCCGAGCAGTCAAATCCACCCGGTGTGGTACCGCCAAATACATACGGAACACCTATGTATTGAAGCGATGTTTGAATTATTCTCCGAGCGTAATAATTCGAGCCGCGGCTTACCTGAGGCATAGCTCTGCCCATAAGTGCCTGATAGGTCTGCGGTCCTACCAATCCGTCTGCACTAATTCCCGCTGAAGCCTGAAATTCTTTCACAGCTTCCTGTGTTGCCGGACCGAAGTCCCCGTCAGCAGCAACATCATAACCTAAGTTTGCAAGTTCCCCTTGAATCTCCGCTACCTGTGTACCTTGATCACCCGCACGAAAAGCATCCGCGCTGGCAACTGAAAACCAGCACATAAATAACGCCGATAACGCAATCAATCGCAATATCTTACTCAAAAGGCCACTCCTCTCTTTGTTTTTTTTATTACCTGCGAGGTTAGCTGTCGGATTAGGGACAGAAGAAGAAACCGGCCCTTGTAAAAAACAACATTCACCCCAAAATTGGTTCCCCCGCTCCTGAGCTGGATTCGGTTTTTAATTTACTCATGTTGTATATTTTACTAGTATTTGTAAAAAAAAGCAAGCTGGAATTTATGCATTTATCTGATAATTTGTTTTTCATTCAAGTCTTTACCTTGATATCAAAGGTGAATATTTATATGAAAAAATATTTTTAAATTTGAGGATAGCTCAAAAATAAAAAAAGATCATGTTTGAATTTAAAACAATTTTGTGATATTATAGCAAGCATAATATTAATAAAGGCTTTGAAGGAGACGGGCGGAATATAGACAGCTGCAGCGAGCCGATGACAGTGTGAGATCGGTGCCGATATATATTTTTGCAGATCACTCCTGAGCCGCTGGCTGAAAATTTTCTTCAATAAAAGGCCGCTTATGCGGCACTTGGTTGTGGTAATTATTAGGCTTATGCCGGGTCCTGCCGTTAAAAGGGTTGCATATGTTGGTATGTGAAATAGGTGGTATGATGATCAGTCCGGCCTTCATCCTGTTTTAGGGTGAGGGCTTTTTTTGTATCAAATAGCAGCAATCCGGCGAAATATTACTTTTACTTTGGAGGAATTATCGTATGTATGAAAAAGTGGAAACAAGTTTGAACTTTACGCAGCGAGAAAAGAATATTGAAAAATTTTGGCAGGAAAACAATATTTTTCAAAAAAGTATAGACCAGCGCGAAAAAAATAATATGTTCACTTTCTATGATGGACCGCCTACGGCTAACGGCAAACCGCATATAGGTCATGTTTTGACCCGTGTTATCAAAGATATGATACCTCGTTTTCAAGCAATGAAAGGATATCAAACCGTTCGCAAGGCAGGCTGGGATACTCACGGTCTGCCGGTGGAATTGGAAGTGGAAAAACTGTTGGGTCTTGACGGCAAGGAGCAGATCGAAAAATATGGTATAGAGCCATTTGTAAAGAAATGCAAAGAAAGTGTATGGAAATATAAGGGGATGTGGGAGGAATTTTCACGAACTGTCGGTTATTGGGCAGATATGGATGATCCCTATGTTACCTATGACAACAAATATATTGAATCTGTATGGTGGGCATTGAAAACCATCTGGGAAAAAGACCTATTATATCAGGGGCATAAGATTGTTCCCTATTGTCCACGATGCGGAACACCACTTTCTTCACATGAAGTGGCACAGGGTTATAAGGATGTAAAAGAACGTTCAGCAATAGTTCGATTCAAAGTCAAGGGAGAGAACGCTTATTTTCTCGCATGGACCACAACACCATGGACGCTGCCTTCAAATCTGGCTTTATGCGTAAATCCGGAAGTAATGTATGTAAAAGCCAAAAGTGGTGATTACACATATTATTTGGCTGAAACACTTGCATCTAAGGTCCTCGGCGAAGATTTTTCTGTTCTTGAAAAACTTCCCGGTAAAGAACTGGAATACAAGGAATATGAACCGCTGTATCCATTTGCCATTGGGAAGATAAAGAAAAAATCATTCTATGTTACATGTGATGATTATGTGACCACAGCAGATGGCACAGGTATTGTTCATATGGCGCCGGCATTTGGTGAAGACGATTCCCGCGTCTGCCGCAAATATGATATTGGCTTTGTACAGTTCGTTGATGCAAAGGGTTGTCTGACAGAGGAAACCGATTGGGCGGGTGTTTTTGTCAAAAAAGCGGATCCTCTTATTTTGAAGGATCTTGCTGAAAAAGGACTTCTTTTTGATGCACCAAATTTTGAGCATAGTTATCCTCATTGCTGGCGCTGTGATACACCGCTGATTTATTATGCGCGCGAATCATGGTTCATAAGAATGACAGCTGTGCGTGAAAAGTTGATAAGGAATAACGACAAAGTCAACTGGATACCGCCGACTATCGGAAAAGGCCGGTTTGGTGATTGGATCGAGCATGTTCAGGATTGGGGCATCAGTCGTAATCGTTATTGGGGGACACCTCTTAATATTTGGGAATGTGAATGCGGTCATCAACATTCAATCGGTTCAATAGATGAGTTGAAAGCTATGTCTGATAATTGTCCTGACAATATAGAACTGCATCGTCCGTTTCTTGACACAGTTACCATAAAATGTCCTAAGTGCGGAGGGAAAATGCATCGTGTGCCAGAAGTAATAGACTGTTGGTTTGACTCTGGAGCAATGCCGTTTGCCCAGTGGCATTACCCGTTTGAAAATAAGGAACTGTTTGAAAAAACATTTCCGGCTGATTTTATTTCTGAAGCGGTGGATCAGACTCGCGGCTGGTTTTATTCTTTGATTGCTATATCTACATTGCTTTTTGATAAACCGGCATATAAAAATGTAATTGTTCTCGGTCATGTTCAGGACAAGAATGGCCAAAAAATGAGCAAGTCAAAAGGCAATGCCGTAGAACCGATGGAAGCTTTGCAGAAGCATGGGGCAGATGCTATCCGCTGGTATTTTTATGAAAACAGCGCACCGTGGCTGCCAAATCGCTTTCATGATGATGCCGTTCAGGAAGGACAGCGGAAATTCCTGGGAACATTATGGAATACGTATGCGTTTTATATTCTTTATGCTAATATTGATAAATTTAATCCTTCAAAATATGAACTGGACTATGAAAACCTGCCGGTGATGGACAAGTGGCTGCTTTCACGTCTTAATAGTCTGATAAAATCCGTTGATGCAAATTTATCGGCTTATCGTGTAACGGAGACAGCCAAATCACTGCAGGATTTTGTGGATGAATTATCCAACTGGTATGTTCGCCGCAGCCGTGAACGCTTCTGGGGCAAGGATATGACCGAAGATAAAATTAATGCCTATATGACGCTTTATATGGCTTTGTCTACATTTATAAAACTTGCGGCGCCAATGATTCCTTTTATAACGGATACTATTTATCAAAATTTAGTGAGAAACTCTTATACAGATGCTAATGAAAGTGTCCATCTATGCGATTTTCCTACTGCCAATGAAGCATATATAGATGAAGAGTTAGAAAAAAATATGCAGCTTGTGCTGGAAATTGTTTCTTTGGGACGCGCTGCACGCAACACGGCAAATATAAAAAATCGTCAGCCTATAGGGCAGATGTTTGTAAAAGCTCCTTTTGTGCTGGATGCTTTCTATAAAGCTATTGTTGCTGATGAGCTTAACATAAAAAATGTAGATTTTAAAGATGATATGGAAAAATATTTGGCATATAGCTTTAAACCTCAGTTTAAAATTCTTGGACCAAAAGCCGGTAGACAGATTAATGAAATAAAAAAAGTCCTTGCATCGCTTAATGGACATGCGGCAAAAGAAGAACTGGATAAAAATGGCAGCCTGAAAATATCATTGTCTGGTGGAGCTTTCACTCTTGTTCGTGAGGATGTTGAAATTTCTGTGACACAGACTGAGGGATTCGCAACTGAAACTTATAATAAGGTTGTGGTTGCCATTGAAACGACACTCACTCCTGAGCTGATTGAAGAAGGCTTTGTGCGTGAAATAATCAGCAAAATACAGACTATGCGCAAGGAAAACGGTTTTGAAGTCACAGATAGAATAAAAGTTTGTGTGGACGGCAATGAAAAAATTGCTTCCATTCTTAAAAGAAATTGTACTGATATACAAAAAATAGTCTTGGCTGATTCCATTGAATCAGGTAAATTGGAAGGATTTTCTAAAGAATGGAATATAAATGGTGAAAAGGTTATTTTGTATGTGAAATAAAAACAGTGCTGCCTGTTAAATGACGGGCAGCACTGTTTTTATTTAGGAATGAGCATTGAAATATATAGTGATGTTACTCAAAATAATTAATTCAAAGCGGCAAATAATTACTTAGAAAAAATAAATAAATGCTTGCAAAAAGTCAAAAAGTCAAATATAATATACTATAATATAAGTAAGATTTGAAGGTGAGTGATTATGAGTAATATAGCGGATCTTATTGAACACTATATATTGCAGCGTTTAGCTGCACAACAGAATAGCAATGTAATATTGAAACGTGCTGATATTGCTGGTGTTATAGAATGTGCCCCTTCACAGATAAGCTACGTTTTGAATACACGCTTTACTTCTGATAAGGGGTTTGTGGTGGAATCGCGCAGAGGCCTCGGCGGATTTATAAGAATAACGCGGGTACCGCTGCAAGAGCTGGTTTATAATGATCTGATCGACAAAATAAATGGAGAAACTACTATAAAAGACCTCCATAATATGATAGATTATATGTTAAGGCATGATCTGCTAAAAAACAGAGAGGCTGCATTGATTTATCAAGCATTCAATAATATTTACGATAAACTTTCGTCATCAGACAGGGTAAAGTTTCTCCGTTCCTTATTTATAACTTTGGCTGATTTTGCAGAGGAGGAATAAAAAATGTTATGTGATAACTGCAAGAAAAATGATGCTTGTATGCATATTACTCAGATAAATGGCAATAATAAAATTGACCGTTATCTTTGTGAGGAATGTGCTGCTAAATATGGTGACTTTATAATGCAGGAGCATTCTGAGAACCAGCCGGAAATATTCTCTGTCAATGATTTCCTTTCTGGAATTTTTAATAATTCTCCTAATGATCAGCAGACCACGCCGGCTAATGCACCTCCGGCGGGAGAAGAATATGCCTGTCCTTCCTGCGGTATGACATATATGGATTTTACACGATCGGGGAAAATAGGCTGCGGCACGTGTTATAATACATTCAGAAACAGACTTGAACCTTTGCTTAGACGTATCCACGGTTCAAGTAAACATACAGGAAAAATTCCTCATCGTGCAGGAAAAACATTAAATATACAGCAGGAACTTGCTTTACTTCGTAAGCAGATAGAAACATATGTGGACAGCGAAGAATATGAAAAGGCTGCTCAGGTGCGTGACTGTATTCGAAGGCTTGAAAAAGAATTGAATCTGAATGAAGGGAGGTCTTAGGATGATGCTGCAGAATATTTTTACAGACAATAATATTACATGGATGGACGGTAAGGGGACAGACAGTGACATCGTTCTATTGAGCCGCATACGTCTTGCCAGAAATTTTAAAGATCTTCCTTTTCCAAACAGGGCATCAACAGAGCAATTGGCTGATGCCAGAAGCAGACTTTTGAGTGTTCTAGATAAAATATCAGCAACTACCAAAACTAATTATATATGCCTTGATATGGATAAACTTACTGATCTCCAAAAAAGAGTGCTTGTTGAAAAACATCTTATAAGCGGTAATTTTACAAAACATTCAGATTCAAGATCATTAATTGTAAATGCTGACAGTGACATATCAATAATGGTCAATGAAGATGATCATCTTCGGATTCAATGCATGAAGAGCGGCCTTGATCTTTCAGATCCGATGATGACGGCTTTTGATACTGATAATTGCATTGAAGAAGAATATGATATAGCTTTTGATGATAATATGGGATATTTAACAGCATGTCCGACAAATCTTGGGACAGGATTGAGAGCCTCTGTGCTGCTCCACCTGCCGGGATTGGCAGCAACTAATCAGATCGCTAAAATTATAAACATATCTCCGCAGTTGGGACTGGCAGTGCGGGGGTTTTATGGCAGTAACGCTCCGGGCAATCTTTTTCAGATTGCGAATCAACTTTCACTTGGCTTCAATGAAAAGGAATTAACGGAAAATCTTTCAAGGGCAGTTCAGGAAATCGTATCTCATGAACGTGAGGCGAGACGGGCACTTTTAGCATATGCCGAAGATAAGGTGTGTGATCAGGCCTGGAGAGCATTAGGCATTTTGAAATACGCACGCAGCCTTTCAGAAAGAGAACTTTTATCCTTGGTCAGCAATGTCCGCATAGGAATTGACGAAAAGATAATTACAAGTATTGATGTTGATGTTTTCAATAAACTCATCATTGCTGGTAGAACAAATTATTTAACAAATTTGCAGGAAAAGGAAAACATGTCACAAAGGGAAATTGATAAAAAAAGAGCTGACATTGCACGCGAAATAATTTCTGACAGCTCATCTGATAAGGAAGTGATCTCATGAATAACAATAAATTGACTTTCAGTGCTGAAAAGGTATTGGAACTTGCTAATTATGAAGCGAATAAACAGCGTTGCGGTTATATAGGTACGGAGCATATTCTGCTTGGTCTGTCCAGAGAAGAAAAAGGGTTGGCCGCAAAAGCGCTGACATCTCTCGGTATAACCAGAGATATGGTGAAAAGCAGGCTCAACAACATTATTATTATTCCGCCTATTATGGCAGGAGATCCATTGTCTTATACTCCCTTGGCCAAAATGGTCATGAATTTTGCGGAAGATGAGGCGGCGGCGCTGGGGCATAATTATATCGGCACTGAACATATTTTACTTGGACTTATTCGGCAGGATGAGGCAATAGCATCGAAGATACTTGTATCCTTGGGAGTCGATCTTGACATAATCCATTCTACCATAATGGACATGATCAATAATGGACAGCATGATACAGAGGGAAATGACGGCAGCACTTCGGGCAGTGAGGCCGATGCTGTGAAGAAAACTCCCTTTCTAAATCGATATTGCCGTGATCTCAAAGATCTTGTCCTCAAAAATAAGATAGATCCGGTTATCGGCCGGGCTAAAGAAATAGAGCGGGTCATTCAAATTTTGCTGCGGCGCACAAAAAATAATCCTGTTCTCATAGGCGAACCCGGTGTCGGCAAAACTGCTGTTGCCGAAGGTCTGGCAAAAAGAATGACTGAAGGTGTAATGCCAAAAATACTTGCTAATAAGCGTATTATGAGTCTGAGCATGAGTTCTTTGGTTGCCGGCGCTAAATATCGCGGTGAATTTGAGGAACGTTTAAAGAATATTATTGATGAAATCATGCAGGCCGGCAATATTATTTTGTTCATAGATGAATTGCACACTCTTATTGGTGCAGGTGCTGCCGAAGGGTCAATTGATGCCGCTAATATTCTGAAGCCGGCTTTATCACGTGGCGAAATACAGGTTATAGGTGCTACTACACTTAATGAATATAAAAAATATATAGAAAAAGATACCGCTCTCGAAAGACGTTTTCAGCCGATTTTGCTTGATGAACCGTCTGAAGAAGATGCCATAAGTATTTTGCTTGGTTTGCGCAGTAAATATGAAGAGTTTCATCAGGCAAAAATAACGGATGAAGCTGTCAAGGCGGCAGTAAAACTGTCATCGCGTTATATTAATGACCGTTTTCTTCCTGACAAGGCAATAGATTTGATGGATGAAGCTGCCTCCAAAGTAAGACTGGCAACTATTTCTTATCCTGAAGAATTAAAGCAGCTCAAAGAACAACTGGATAAATTGGATACTGAGAAAAAGACCGCTATAGATGCTCAGAATTTTGAACAAGCGGCCAATATACGTGATGAAGAAAGTAAAATAAAAGATGCTCTGAAAAAATCCAATGATGAGTTGAAAGCAAAAGAAGAGAAACAAATCCTTGTTACAGATGATGATATAGCAGATGTACTATCATCATGGACTGGCATTCCTGCAAGACGCATGGCTGATAAAGAGGCAAAGCGGCTCCTTCATATGGAAGAAACAATCCATAAACGCATAGTCGGACAGGATACTGCTGTTATCGCTGTAGCAAAGGCAGTGCGCAGGGCTCGGGCAGGGCTTAAAGATGCCAAAAGACCAATTGGTTCGTTTATGTTTTTGGGGCCCACAGGCGTCGGTAAAACAGAATTGGCCCGTTCACTGGCTGAAGTGCTGTTCGGAGATGAAAATGCCATGGTCCGTTTTGATATGTCTGAGTACATGGAAAAACATACTGTGTCACGTATGGTCGGTGCGCCTCCCGGCTATGTGGGATATGAGGAAGGCGGTCAGCTGACTGATGTTGTCAGGAGAAAGCCATATTCAGTAATTTTACTTGATGAAATTGAAAAAGCACATCCCGACGTTTTCAATTTGCTGCTGCAGATACTTGAAGACGGACGTCTTACTGATGGACAGGGAAGAACGGTGGATTTTAAAAATACGGTCATTATCATGACATCGAATGTCGGAGCATCATTACTGAGAAAAAACACCTCAACCATGGGCTTTAATACGGGATCTGCCGCATCAGAAGATTTTGCTGTCCGTTCAAAAAAGATAATGGAAGAAGTAAAGAATCTTTTTAAACCGGAGTTCTTGAATCGTATTGATGAAATGATTGTTTTCAGCCCGCTTGATAAGGACAGCTTGATGAAAATAGTGGATATTCTTCTGCTGGATGTGACAAAAAGATTAAAAAACATTGGTATAAGTATAAATGTTGATAATGAGTCAAAAAAATTTCTTCTTGATAAAGGGACAGATATAAAATTTGGAGCTCGCCCTTTAAAAAGAGCTATTCAGAAACATCTTGAAGACGAACTGGCAGAAAGTCTCTTGCAAAAACAGTTTGCTGATGGAGATACGATAAAAGTTTCATATGATAAAAAAAATGACAAGCTTTCTTTTTCATTGCAGGAAACAGAGCCTATAAATGAGTCAAATGAACCAGCAAAGACTGCTGCAGCTGATGTTGCGACTGGTAGCGGTGCTGCAAAGCTGCAGGATGAATGAAGCACAGGAATTTTTTACAAAAAAATGAACCGGTCATAAAGAGGATGATGAATTTTCTATTGAATTTTCTGATTGCTGTCCTCTGGCTTGGCCGGTCATTTTATAAAATCATTTCACGCTTTATTAGAAATAGGAAATGGTGATGTTGTTGCCTAAAAAGAAAAATGTATTTGTTTGTCAAAGCTGCGGATATGATTCACCCAAATGGATGGGAAAATGTCCGGGATGCGGCTCCTGGAATACTATGGTGGAGGAAACGGTAAAAACTGATGTGAGACACGGTTTATCACTTGGCCTGACTGATCGTCCGCAATCTGCACAGCTCCTTTCGGATATTTCTCTGGCAAAAATGCCCCGTTTTTCCACAGGTTCTTCCGAACTAGACCGGGTTCTGGGTGGTGGTATTATTCCTGGCAGTCTGGTGCTGGTTGTCGGTGATCCTGGTGTCGGCAAGTCCAGCCTTAATCTGCAGGTGTGCTCCTGTGTTTCCAAAAGCAAAAAAGTTCTTTATATAACAGGTGAAGAGAGTCTGCAGCAGATACGTATGCGTGCCGAAAGAATAAATGCGCTGTCTGATACAATGAAAGTGCTCAGCGAAACAGATATGGAACGTATCGGAATACATGTGGATGCGGAAAAGCCCGAGCTGCTCATAGTGGATTCTATACAGACCATTTTCCGGCCTGATGTGCAGAGTGCTCCGGGCAGTGTGAGCCAGGTGCGCGAGTGTGCGGTTGAGCTTTTGCGTATAGCTAAAAGCAGAGGAATAGCAGTTTTCATAATCGGGCATGTCACCAAGGACGGAACTCTGGCTGGGCCGCGTGTTTTGGAACATATTGTTGACACCGTGCTTTATTTTGAGGGTGAACGCAATGCTCAGTATCGGATCTTACGTGCCATTAAAAATCGGTTTGGCAGCACAAATGAACTGGGTTTATTTGAGATGCGTGATACAGGGCTTAAAGATGTTCCTGATGCCTCTAGCTTATTTTTATCGGAGACGGTGCTTGGTCCGGGTATTGTAATAGTTCCTACAGTCGAAGGAACACGGCCCTTGTTGGTGGAAATACAAGCCCTTGTTGCTGCGACACCTTATATTCCACCGCGGCGGACAGCCGATTCTGTGGATATCAAGCGTATACAACTGTTATTGGCTGTACTGGAAAAAAGAATAAATTTGAGTATGGGAGCTTGTGATGTTTATGTCAAAGTAGCAGGCGGAATAAAAATAGATGAACCGGCTTGTGATTTGGCATTATGCATAGCACTTGCCTCAAGTTTTACTAATAAGATTGTAAAAGAAAGAACCGTTGTTTTTGGCGAGGTGGGATTGACGGGTGAGGTACGGGCAGTTAACGGTGCGGATATACGCATTAAGGAGGCCTGCAAGCTCGGCTTTAAAAATATTATCATACCTCAAAAGAACATCAGCTCAATAGGTCATATGAAAAATGTATCTGTAATCGGAGTTACTACTGTAAAAGAAGCATTAAAGGCAGTATTTTGAAATACTGCCTTTAACTTTTTTATAGGAACAGACGGCTTGAAAAATTTATGTTTTATGAACAGAATCAAAATACTATAAAGGCATTTATTTTGACAAAAGCTTTTTCATTTAGTATTATAAGTCTATTAATTCATATATTTTATAATCCTTTTGATTTTAGTTTAGTCCTTATATTCATAATTATATCGGCATTTTTTACAGATGCCGCTCTGGATCCGTTCTTCGAGTAAATAACGGATCTAAATTTTTGCAATTATATTTTATTATTTTGGAGATGATGTCTGTGTTAGAAAAGATATTGCGTGTTTTGATAGTTCTTCTTGCTGCTATATTCGGATTGGCACTCATGCAGCTGGTCAGTCCGCTGATTGCTTTGGTGATAAGTTCTGAATATCTCAATATCAATCTCAATGTTTTTGGTATTACTCTGGCACATTTGATAATAGGTTTGTGCGGTATAGTCGGTGGTGGAATTGTCGGTTACGTGGTTTCACCATATTTATTGATTTTATTAAAAAGATTTTCCATGTGGGTGGAAACGCAGCTTAATAAAATGAAGATTCATGATGTTATTGCTGGAGTGTGCGGATTGGCAATTGGTCTTGTTATCGCCAATCTTTTGGGAGCTGCTTTTTCTGGAGTACCTATCGTCGGCAGTTATTTGCCTATCATATTTAGTATAGTATTGGGATATCTGGGTATACATATAACAATAAAAAAACGTAATGAGATAGTTGCGTTATTTCCTCGTCTGTTTAGAGAACAACCAAAAGATAAAAAGAATGCAGAGGAAAAATCAGCATTAAGAACAGATTATAAATTGCTTGACACAAGTGTGATAATTGACGGACGTATTGCTGATATATGTCAGAGCGGCTTCATTGAAGGTACGCTGCTTATTCCTGTATTCGTTTTGGAAGAGCTTCAGCATATTGCTGATTCTTCTGATCTTTTAAAAAGGACTCGTGGCCGTCGCGGTCTTGACGTCTTAAAAAGGATACAGACAGAGTTTGATATGTTTGTTCAAATAGATGAACGTGATTTTGACGAAATAAGTGAAGTGGATTCCAAGCTGATCAAACTTGCTCAGGTAGCCGGCGGGAAGATTATAACTAATGATTATAATTTAAATAAGGTAGCAGATTTACAGGGAGTCTCTGTTCTAAATATCAATGAGTTGGCTAATGCGCTGAAACCAGTGGTAATACCCGGTGAAGCTATGACTGTTACAATAGTGAAGGATGGCAAGGAACAAGGGCAGGGAGTGGCATATCTTGATGACGGTACAATGATTGTTGTTGAAGGGGGTAGGAAATATATAAATACTACTCTTCCGGTAGCAGTGACGTCAGTTTTGCAGACAGCAGCAGGTCGGATGATCTTTGCGAAACCAAAGTGAGCGGCACAATTGTTCGGAAATATAAAATCATGGAGTTTATACATTTTAGTAAAAATAGGATTTTGTTATATGATATCATGAATTAAATAGGCTGCGGTGATACCGCAGCCTATTTAGGAAGCATAAGAAGGGTGATATGAAGTGATCACGGCTATTTTTCCGGCCGCAGGGAAGGGAAGGCGTATGGGAGCCTCTTTCAATAAAGTCTTTGCCGCTTTATCTGATAAACCAATCCTTATACATACTCTTTTGAGTTTTTCACGCTGTAATTTAGTGGATAATTTTATTATTGTGGCTGCACCGGGAGAAGTAGAACCAGTATCCAAGGTATTGAATTCTCTGCCGGGAATAAAACCTTGCAAGGTGGTGGCAGGAGGAACGGAACGTCAATACTCTGTCTATAATGGTTTGATGGAAGTTTCTGCCGATACAGATATAGTTCTTGTTCATGATGCTGCCAGACCTCTTATTACATCTGGTGTAATAAAAAATGTTATAGATGAAGTGAAGTGTTCAGGTGCGGCTGTGGCTGCTGTCCCGGTAACAAACACGATAAAGGTGATTGGTGATGATAATACAGTCGTGAATACACCGGACAGAAATAAATTATGGATGATGCAGACACCTCAGGGATTTAGAAAAGATTTACTGCTTGAAGCGCATGAAAGAGCCAGACTGGATAAATATTTTGGCACTGATGATGCCAGCCTGGTCGAGCATATTGGACATCCGGTGAGGGTTGTCATGGGAGATTACAAAAATATAAAAATAACATCGCCCGACGATCTTATATATGCGGAAGCTGTTCTTGGCAAAAAGGCTGTTTCAAAAGTGAAAAATGGAGTATCTGTTGCCATCTCCAATGCGCTTGAAGAAATGAAAGCAAAAATATTCAAAACGAGGATTTGAAATGATAAGAATAGGATCCGGTTATGATGTACATAGGTTAGTTGATAATCGCAGGCTGATCATAGGCGGAGTGGATATTCCTTTTGAAAAGGGATTGCTTGGTCACTCGGACGCTGATGTTTTACTGCATGCTATTGCTGACTCTTTGCTGGGAGCGGCTGCACTTGGTGATATAGGTTATCATTTTCCTGATAATGACAAAAAATATGAAGGCATTTCAAGCATGGTTCTCTTGCGCAGAGTGGGAGAACTTTTAAGAGAAGACGGATTCGCTATTTCCAATATTGATTCTACTATAGTGGCTCAGGCTCCTAAAATGGCGCCGTATATTGAAGAGATGCGCAGCAATATTGCCAATGTCTTAAAAATCGGCAAAGACCAGATCAATGTAAAGGCAACTACGGAAGAAAAATTAGGAGTTACGGGAAAGGGTGAGGGAATATCTTCGAACGCCGTGGCACTTATTGAAACTGGCGGAAAGACGTTGTAGTGTAATGGTATTTCTGCTAAAATATACTGTACAAGTATTATTTGGAGGTAATAGTTAAATGTCAGAACAAATCCGGGTTCGATTCGCTCCGAGCCCAACAGGTCCTTTTCATATCGGAGGGGCACGCAGTGCACTTTTTAACTGGCTGCTCGCAAGAAAGTACTCTAATGGGAAATTTGTACTGCGTGTAGAAGACACCGATAGAGTAAGATCAAGCAAAGAGTCGGAAGAAAATATAAAGGCATCTTTAAAATGGCTCGGTCTTGATTGGGATGAAGGTGTCGATGTAGGCGGTGAATATGGACCGTATCATCAGATGGAGCGCCTTGAACTTTACAAAAAATATGCACAGCAGCTTGTAGATGAAGGGAAAGCGTACTACTGCTATTGTACAGAAGAAGAAATTGCTGCAGAACGCGAAGCCTTGATGAAAGAAAATAAAATGCCTATTTATCAAGGGCACTGCAGACATCTTACAGCTGATCAAATAGAAAAATATAAATCTGAAGGCAGAAAACCGACGATAAGATTTCGTACACCGGAAAATGAAACAGTTGAGTTTGATGATATGGTGCGGGGACATATGCAGTTTGACTCAAACGGAGTGGGCGATTTTGTTATTGTTAAGGCAGATGGCATTCCTGTATATAACTTTGCGGTGGTCATAGATGATGCGTTGATGAATATCACTCATGTTATAAGAGCAGAAGAACATTTATCCAATACACCGCGGCAAGTAGTGTTATATGATGCACTTGGCTTTACTGTACCTGTATTTGCCCACATTTCTCTTATACTTGGCAAAGATCATTCGAAAATGAGCAAACGTCATGGTGCTACTTCTGTTGAACAGTATAAAAATCTGGGTTATCTGCCTGAAGCGCTAGTGAATTTTCTGGCTCTTTTGGGATGGGCACCTCAGGATGAAAAAGAAATTTTTTCCATAGATGAATTAATAAAAGCTTTTTCAATGGACCATGTAGCAAAAAATCCTGCAGTATTTGACATAGATAAATTGAATTGGCTCAATGCCCAGTATATGAAAAAATTAAGTACAAAAAAAATTACAATGATGGCTGTGCCGCATTTGTTGGAAAAAGGATATTTGAATGAACCTATAGCCGCTGATGAAATGGCAAAACTAGTGCGGTTCACTGAAATCATTCGTGACCATCTGAGCTACGGTGCACAATTTCTGGATTTTGCAGATCTTTATTTTAATGATGATATTGTTGTCGAAGATGCTGAATCTAAACAAATCCTGACTGATGAGACAGTGCCTTCCGTCATAGGTCTTTTTAAAGAAAAATTGAACGGAATCGCTGATTTTGATGCGGAGCATATACAGCCTATATTTAAACAGATAACAAAAGAATTAAAAGTAGGCGGTAAGAAAGTATATATGCCGGTGAGAATCTCTGTGACGGGTCAGATGCATGGACCGGATTTAGCGGGAATCATTGAAGTGCTCGGACGTGAAAGAGTTTTTGACCGTATTGAAAAAGTACTGCCCGCTTTATGATTATTACGGTTTTTATATTCTGATGCGATAATGTATTTGTATGATTTTATTGCTGGGCTCATTAATACGGGATATTATAAAGATGGGTATTGTTAAGAAGTGATGGTAGTTTTTCATTTATTTTAGTGGAAACCTAAAGGTGTGTCCTAAAAACAGGTTACAGTGTTTTTTTGCACACCTTTTTCTTTAGGAGAATGCTATGAAATTATTGCATATATTAAAAAAAGATATTAGAGTGGTTTTTGAACGCGATCCTGCTGCCAGGAGCGTGCTGGAAGTTGTTTTATGCTATCAGGGGCTTCATGCTATTTGGTTCTATCGTATTGCTCACTGGTTTTATTGCCGTAATTTTGTACTTTTTCCTCGTCTTATATCTAATTTTGCCCGTTTTTTAACTGGTGTTGAAATTCATCCGGGTGCTACCATTGGGCCAGGTCTTTTTATTGATCATGGTACCGGCATTGTTATAGGTGAAACTGCTGAACTTGGGCGCAATGTTACCCTGTATCAGGGGGTTACACTTGGTGGTACGGGAAAAGAAAAGGGAAAGCGTCATCCTACCATTGGCAATAATGTAGTAGTATCCTCGGGAGCAAAGATCCTTGGCTCTTTTTCGGTCGGCGATCATGCAAAAATAGGGGCGGGGTCTGTAGTCCTTAAAGAGGTCCCGGCGTATGCGACTGTGGTTGGTATTCCAGGGCGTGTTGTGCTGATGAAGGGAAGGCGTGTAGACAAATATACCTTAGTTGATAATGCGAAAAATCAGGCTGTTTCTGAAGCATTGAAAAAAGAACTGGCTGAAGAACTGGATGTAGATTTAGCGCATGATAAACTGCCTGATCCCGAGCTCGATATGATAAAAGGGCTTTTGGAGAAAGTTAAAAATCTCGAAGAAAAGGTAATAAATCTAGAAAAAGAAGTGAATACGAAAAATGCTAAAAGTATATAATACATTAACTAAAACAAAAGAAGAGTTTAAACCAGTCATTCCGGGGCAGGTGAGTATTTACGTCTGTGGTATAACACCGTACAATGATACTCACATTGGCAATGCCCGTCCGTTTGTTACCTGGGATGTCATAAAACGTTTTTTCCACAAACTTGGATATAAGGTGAAACATATCCAGAATTTTACTGATGTAGATGATAAGATAATTCGCTCTGCCAATGAAAGCCGCCGCACGTGGAAGGAGGTTTCTGACAAATACATAGCAAGTTATTTTGATGTTATGGATAAGCTCAATATTGGACGAGCTGATGTATATCCGCGTGTTTCGGAAAATATGGAAGATATTATAAAAATGATCACAGGTCTTGTAGAAAAAGGTGCAGCTTATCCTCTGGATGGCGATGTTTATTTCAGCGTGGAAAAATTTGCTGGTTACGGTAAGCTGAGCGGTCGTAAGCTTGACGATATGCAGGCGGGTGCGCGTGTCGAAATAGATAACAGAAAGCATCACCCTATGGATTTTGCCTTATGGAAGTCTGCAAAACCTGGTGAACCATCATGGGAAAGCCCGTGGGGAAAAGGCCGTCCGGGCTGGCATATTGAATGTTCTACTATGTCTTTGAAATACTTAGGAAAAACCTTTGACTTTCATGGCGGCGGCAGTGATCTTATATTTCCGCACCATGAAAATGAGATAGCTCAGTCACAGTCCTACTGCTGTGATGAACATTCCTTTGCCAGATACTGGCTGCATAATGGTTTTATTACCATAAATCAGGAAAAAATGAGTAAATCTTTAAATAATTTCTTTACCGTGAAAGACATTTTGGCAAAATATCCCGCAGAGGTACTTCGCTATTTCCTTGTGGCAACTCATTACCGCAGTCCGCTTGATTTCAGCGATGAACGGTTGAAGGAGGCAGAAGCAGGACTTTCCCGTCTGAGTAATGCTAAAAACACACTGAAAGAATTGTTGTCGGCGGCAGGAGCTGATTCTGACAGTGCAGCTTCTTTAGCACAGTTTGCCCAAAAAGCAAAAGAAAGTTTTTATGCTGCAATGGAGGATGATTTTAATACGGCTCTTGCGCTTGCCGATATGTTTGATCTGACAAAAAAAATAAATGTGTATTACCAGGCTGTGGCAGCAGGGGAAGTAGCTGCTGACAGGAAAAATCTGAACGAGGTTTTATCTGTCTATACGGATATGACGGATATTCTGGGGATTTTGCAGATACAGTCTGATGATGAAGGAAGCAGCCGTCTTGTTGACTCATTGATGAACATAATAATCTCAATTCGTCAGGACGCCCGGAAAGATAAAAATTGGGCCGTTGCCGATAAATTGAGAGATGAATTGAAAAAAATAGGCATTATCATTGAAGATTCGCCCACAGGGGCGCGGTGGAAAAAATAATGCGTTTTTCTCAGTATCAATATTTGTGCAGACATATGTTTGAAACAGATGATACCGGTAATATAAGGCAGCATTATAACAGTGTTGAAGCTGAGCTGCTGCCACCGCTTGTTCTGGCTTATATAGGCGATGCATATTTTCATCTTTTTGTGCGTACCAGACTTCTTCTCTTTGAGAAAAATAAAGTTCAGGTTCTTAACGACTTTGGAGCAAAAATAGTATCGGCAGTATATCAGGCTTATGCATATAAAAATTTAAAAGAAGAGCTCACTTTACAGGAAAGGGATATCTTTCGCAGAGCCTATAATGCAAAGTCGCACGCTCCGCGTGCGGCAAGTATTGCTGATTATCATACCAGCACGGGTATTGAGGCAATTATTGGCTATCTGCAGCTGACAGATAACACGGTACGACTGAATAAGCTGTGTGAAAGGGCATTTCAGTTAATTATAAAAAAAATAGAACAAGAATATCTCTAAATTTAAACTATGGCTTTATAAAAAATCAATATTTAGCAGAGTAAGTGACTGTGCGTTAAGTGTCGGATGAACGGGGAGTTGTCATTCGGACGAAAAGCTTTTAAGCTTGCGGTACATTCATTGCATCCCGCTGCTGCATCAAAAGAAAAACATCTTGATATGCAGTGACGTCATGCTAAAACATATGGAGGTGTTTTTTTTGTATCACTTTAAAGCTAAAATGGTTGTTCTGAATGGTATATTTGTTGCTTTGATAATTCTTTTTACACATATATTCGCGGTGCAAACACCATTTCTGCGGATAAGTTTTGGCTTTTTACCATTGGCTGTTTACGCAGCTATTTGCGGACCTTTACATGGAGGTATGGTAGGAGCTGCTGCCGATTTACTCGGCTGTATGCTTTTTTCTCCGGGATTTTATTTTCCGGGATTCACTCTCAGTGCTTTTTTTAGCGGATATGTATACGGTTATTGCTTTTATAATAAAAATATTTCAATGAAACGAATATTCTGTACTTTTATATTTTTATTCGTTATTGTTGATTTATTTTTTAACACCCTTTGGCTTAGTATGCTTTATCATAAAGCAGCAATGACTTTTTTACTGAGCCGGTTTATAAAAGGACTTATCTTTCTGCCGATCAATATTATTTTTTTTAGTGTGGTTTATAAGGCTGTACAAAAATATCGGCAGAAAATTTTCTGAATTAAAAAGAGAACAGAAAAAATCAACAAAAATGAAGACTGGACAAAATACCAGCCTTCATCTTTGTTGATCAGTGATAACTTTAATCAGTTAAGACTTTCGTATATTTTTTCAAGATCGTATTTCAGTGCTGAAATGTAGTCCATACCCTCAGGAAGGCTTTCCAGTGTATATATTTCGACGGCTTTAGCACCAACTTCACGGGCTAATGTCTCAGAAACTTTAGGGCTTACCATATCTTCAACAAAAATAGTAGTAACATTGTTTTCTTTGCAATAATCTGTGAGCTCTTTCAATTTTTTTGCACTCGGTTCACCAGAAAGCAGCGCATCTGAAACGCTGTTTTGCTTTAAGCCAAAATCCTTTGCCAAATAACCGAATGCAGCGTGTCCTGTTACGAAATCTTTTCTTTGAGAATCAGCAAATTTAGCAGTATATTCTTTTTTCAATCCATCTAGACTATTTTTAAAGGCTTGAAAATTTTTCTCATAATCATCTTTATGAGCAGGATCTGCATTATTTAAGGCGTTCTTTATGTTTTCTGCTTCAAGTTCAGCTCCGTTGATGCTCAGCCATATATGAGGATCGGTAACAGCTTTGCCGTCATCAGATTTTTCATCAAGAAGTAAGGGGTCAGCTCCTTTTGAGGCTTCTACTACAGTAAGTTTTTTTTCTTCATTTGTTGAGGAAAGCGCTTTATCAAGCCACGAACTTTCCAGTCCAAATCCGTTATAAACAAATAAGTCGGCATTTTGCAGATTCATCAGGTCCTTGGCAGTGGGTTCAAAATTGTGAGGCTCAGTGCCATCAGGGATGATAGAATAAACTTCGACGTGTTCACCGCCGACAGCTTCAGTGATGGCTTTGACAGCTTCAAATGAGGCAGCAATTTTTATTTTTGCTGGTTCACCGGCACTTTGCTGTTCTTCGCTGCCGGTCTTGCAACCGGTCATGGATAATAAAGCAATCAATAAAAAAATCTGAATAAGAAAAATTCTTTTCATAAAAACGCCATCCTTTTCAAATAGATAATGTTATTATACCAATATAGATTTATTTTGTGATATGCAAATGCAAACTATTTGCATTTAAGACAATATAAAGATATAATAAGAAAAGGAAAATGTCAAGTATAATATAAAAGAGTATATTGTCGATATGAAAAAATATGGAGGACGCAATGCTAAATATAGAGCATTTATATTTTTCTTACAGCAATAAACCCAATTTGCTGCAAGATATAAATTTTTCGGTGAATACAGGGGATTATATATCAATAATAGGGGCTAATGGATCAGGAAAAAGTACGCTGGTACGTTTGATATTAGGATTATTACAACCATCATCGGGGACGATAGAGAATTCTTTTGCCAATATGGCTTACGTACCGCAGCGCTTTAATCAACTTAATACACACTTCCCCATAACAGTAAAAGAAATATTGTATTGCTATAAAAATGTGAGGAGGAAATATGTCAATAAAAAAATAAACGATGTTTTGACTTTACTGCATATGGAAAACGAAGAAAATACTTTAATTGGTCAGCTTTCCGGGGGACAATGTCAAAAAGTATTCATCGCAAGAGCACTTTTAAGCGACCCTGAGCTGCTTATTTTAGATGAACCTTCCAATGGGATAGACAGACAAAGTCAGGCTGAGATATATAATTTCCTTTTGCATCTTAATCGACAGGATAAAACAACAGTCATTTGTGTTGAACATAATCTACAGGCAGCATTGAAAAATTCTACAGCGTTTTATCACATAGAAAAGGGTAAAGGCCACATCTGTCTGCCGGAGCAATATGTAAAGGAATATATTAAAAGTGATTTAGGAGAGAATAAAGGAAATGTTTACCTATAGTTTTATGCAGAATGCATTTTTAATTTCTATTTTTATTGCGGCATTATGTCCTGTTATTGGCATGTTTCTCGTTTTGCGGCGATATTCAATGATGGGGGATACATTGTCACATGCGTCATTGGCCGGTATTTCTGTGGGGATGCTTTTTGAGCAAAATCCTGTTTTGAGTGCCTTTTTAATGGTTTCTCTTTTTAGTATTATTATTGAATGGTTGAGAAAACATTTTCGCACGTATGCAGAATTGATACTTGTTATTATTCTTTCTCTTTCCATCGGCATAGCTATTACACTTTTAAGCTCAGGGCTAGTGCATGCTAATATTGATTCATTGATGTTCGGCAGTATTTTGACTGTTACACTTACAGATTTTTACTGGGTACTGTTCTTTAGTGTTGTCTCTTTATTTTTGGTCTATAAATTTTATTCGGCGCTTATGTTTATGGTTTTTGATGAAGAGGGAGCGGCTATTGCCGGAGTCAATGTAAGGCTTATAAACTATTTATTTGCTATTATAGTGGCCGCTACTATTTCTATCTCAATACGCATTGTCGGTATTTTAGTTATCAGCTCGTTGATTGCGCTGCCTATTGCAGCAGCTCTTCAATTGGAAATGGGTTTTAGAAAAACGCTTCTTTTTGGTGTAATATTCAGTTATATAGACATTTTTTCCGGGATAATCATTTCCTATTGGATAAATGCCGCACCAGGAGGAATAATAGCAATAAATGCAGTACTGCTGCTGCTTTGTGTTCTCTCTTATAAACGCATAGTAAGATCTGGGAGGGTTATTTAAAGTGGATGATTGCGGTAATTATAAAAATTATTTAAATGAACATGGTATGAAAAGTACAAAACAGCGGAATTTACTGCTGTCTATTCTCGCGAAAATTCAGACTCCTCAGACTGCAGAGAAACTTTATTTGCAAGCTATAAAAAGTGATTCTTCCATAAATCTGTCCACAGTGTACAGAGTTCTTGAAAAATTTACAGAAAAAAATATAACGATACGAACATCTTTTTTGGATGACAAGTCTGTGTATTCCCTTTATCCGAAAACGCATCAGCATCAGCTTATTTGTATGCGCTGCAAAAAAATCGTTTTGCTTGAACATTGTCCTTTGGAGGATTTTGAAAAAAGTGTTGAAGAATCTACACACTTCTCTGTTGTGAATCATCGTTTGGAGCTTTATGGTTATTGTCGGCAATGTCAAAAAATTATTGCCATGGGGTAAAAGCATCAAATTAAAAAACATACTTTTGTTAAACTTATATTAATGTTTTGATGAAACGAGAATTACCATTGCATTTTATATTTTTAAGTGATAATATATTCCAGTAAATAATTATATATAGTTTTGTTAGGTGAGGTTCCTGCAATAAACATAGGCTATTGCCCGGAAACATCGAGAGATGCCAATGGGTAGGACAGGTTTTATCGAAATAAGGTATTACCCGAAATAGCTGAGTATTTTACTCTACGTTATGCAGTGCTAAAGCTTGGACGATTAAAATATGCTTATATTTTGCGCTTGCGAACCCTCCTGCCTTTCTTAGGAGGGTTTATTTTAGTTATGAAGCAGTATTTATGGAGGTGGTAAATATGGACGATGGCGAGAGTATAGTAAAAAAAATAATAAAATCAGCTTTAGGAGGAAACCATGGAAATATTTACCAAATCTTTAACTAAGAGAAGATTTTCCTTTACAGACATAATAATAATTGCTGTTATTTTTATAATTCTGTATATTATACTAAAACTCAGTTCAGGGATGAATATTCCTTTTGTTCAGGGAGATCATCTGAATATAGACCTTTCCCCGCTGATGCTTCCTTATTATGCGGGAAGATCCTTGCTGCGCATGTTTATAGCATTTTTCTTTTCTCTCTTATTTACTTTTATATACGGATATATAGCGGCAAAGGTGAAAACGGCAGGATCTGTAATGGTTCCTGTTTTGGATATTTTGCAATCTATTCCTGTTCTGGGTTTTTTATCAGCCACTATAATAGCTTTTATGGCGGCTTTTCCCAATAGCCTGATGGGGGTTGAATGTGCTTCCATTTTTGCTATTTTTACAGGACAGGCATGGAATATGACATTTAGTTTTTATCATTCCTTGATGACTATTCCTAAGGATCTGGAAGAAGCCGGGCAAATGCTGCATTTTAACCCCTGGCGCAGATTCATCAGCCTGGAGCTGCCTATTTCTGCTATCGGCCTTATATGGAATGGGATGATGTCATTCGGCGGCGGCTGGTTTTTTTTGGCAGCCAGTGAGGCAATCAGTGTTTTAGGTGAAGATATTCATTTACCGGGTATAGGTTCTTATCTCGCTGTTGCAGTCGAATCCGGCAATGTACAGGCAATGCTGTATGCTATGCTGGTCATGCTTGTTATGATACTTTTGGTGGATCAACTTTTTTGGCGGCCGCTTATCGTATGGGGGCAGCGCTTTAAACTTGAGTTTTCTGAGGCTAAAGAGCAGCCGGATTCTTTTGTCTATAATGTTTTATACAGGTCTTTCATAATGTACTGGCTGTACAGTCATATATTTGCACCAATTGGTATTTTTTTTAACAGATGTATATTGTGGTTCTTTGATAGGTTGGAAAAAGCACCGCATACATATGTGAGTATAAATGCCGGCTATTTTGTGCAAAGGGGATGTAAAGTATTTATTGCACTATTTCTTTTGTATGAGCTTTATGCACCGGCAAAAGAGGCTGTATTTATGCTGTATGACATAGGCTTCAATGATCTGTATCAGGCATTTATCATGGGATTATATACAGGAGGACGCGTATTGGCAGCACTTTTCCTGGGTGCACTCTGGACTATACCGGTGGGTGTTAAAATAGGACTTAATCCCAGACTTTCTGCGAAAATGCAGCCTTTGGTGCAGATAGCCGCTTCTTTTCCAGCCAATATGCTTTTTCCCTTCTTTACAATATTATTTGTTGAATACCATGTCAATTTTGAATACGGTTCTATTTTGTTAATGATGATGGGGACGCAATGGTATATTCTTTTTAATGTTATTGCCGGGGCAATGAGTATACCAAATGATTTGATCGAAGCTACGGAGATTTTTGAATTGAGCGGCTGGAAAAAGTGGAAATCACTGATATTGCCGAGTATTTTTCCGCATTTGGTAACAGGTTTTATAACCGCGTCAGGAGGAGCATGGAACGCGAGTATAATCTCTGAGCTTGTCAGTTGGAAAAAATATACACTCACTGCTTCAGGTATAGGCGCATATATCAGCACAGCAACCTCTGCCGGTGACTGGAATGGGATTTTGGTGGGGATAGCTGTCATGTGCATTTTAGTAGTGCTGATAAATCGTTTTATATGGCATCGATTGTATTATATGGCACAGACAAAATATCATGTTGATTAAAAGGGGTGAAGCAATGAAAAATTTATTGGAATTAAAAGAAATAAATAAAACTTTTAAAATAAAAGGTACATCTGATTCTACAATTTTGGAAAATATAAATCTGCATGTAAAAGAAGGCGAATTTTTGGCTGTTCTTGGACCTTCTGGTTCCGGAAAATCAACTCTTTTGAGAATTATTGCAGGACTTATTCCGAGCTCCAGCGGTACCGTTTCCTATCTGGGCAAGAAAATTAAAGGCGTTAATCCGGGAGTGGCAATGGTTTTTCAGTCTTTTGCCTTATTCCCATGGCTGACTGTATTAGAAAATGTTATGCTGGGGCTGGAACGAAAAAAAATATCTGTGGAGTATAAAAGAGAAAAATCAATGCAGGTCTTGGATATTGTTGGTTTGGATGGATTTGAAAATGCTTATCCGAAAGAACTTTCCGGTGGTATGAGGCAGCGTGTTGGAATAGGCAGAGCACTTGTCAGTGAACCTGATATACTGCTCATGGATGAAGCTTTTTCGGCGCTTGATGTACTGACGGCAGAAAATTTGCGGCGCGATCTTTTGGAACTGTGGCTTGATAAAAAAATACCGACAAAATCAATAGTATTGATCACGCATGGAATAGAGGAAGCCGTTTATATGGCCGACAGAGCCATAATTTTATCTTCCGGTCCGGCAACAATAATTAAAAATATAGATATATCTCTGCCGCGCTGGCGAGACAGAAAATCACCGGAATTTTTGTCTTATGTAGATGAGATATATTCGATAATGACAAAGAAAAAAATACCGATGACAGAAATGCTCGTGCAGACAAAGAAAGATTTGATCATTCCATCAGTTTCGGCAGGTGCGTTGACAGGTTTTCTGGAGCTGCTGGAAGATCTCAATGAAAAAATAGATCTGTATAAACTTGCTGATCGATTTCTCATGGATATGGAAGATTTCTTGCCTTTGATAGAAGCATCCGCTCTACTGCATTTTACAAAGGTCACAGAAGGCGATATTGAACTTACCGAGCATGGAGTAGAATTTGCCAGAGCAACAGTTCTGGAAAGAAAAAAACTTTTCAGGCAGCAGCTTTTGGAACATATTCCCTTCGTTCAGAAAATGATAAACATCCTGCGGTCAAAATCCAATAAACAAATGAATATTGAATTTTTTGAAGAACTGCAGAGTCAAACCTTCGGAGAAGAAATAGGACAAAAGCAGCTTGATCTGCTTATCGGCTGGGAAAGATATGCTGAACTTATCGAATATGACGATAATAAGGAAATAGTATACCTGGAGCAATCTGTGTAATTAAAGAGGATAAAAATTTTGTCGGTAATAATATATTATTACCGGCAAAATTTTTTTCTGGAACACCCTCGAGTAAGTAGACATATTGCAAAACTATAACCTATAAAAATGCAGATTATTCTTACTTTTATGGAACAGCATCTATGACCTACTCCCGACAAATTACATTTAAAAGCAATATTGAATTAATCCGTTTTTCATGATCTATCTATTCCTAAATATATAAATATTTAATATTTATTATTAAAATTGCATAGTTGCATCGCTATACCATCTTCCATAATTTCAAACCCAAATTTTTTGTAAAAACCCGCATTTTTTCTTTCCTCCGGCATAATTTCAATATATAAATAGTCTTTATATTTTTCCTTAATCATTCTAATCATAGTTGCAGCAATTTTCTTTCCTTGATACGCTGGATTTACTAAAACGTAATGAATATAAGCTACCATTTCACTATCATCTAATACTCGAACAAGCCCCACTAACCGCTCTTTATCCCAAGCAGTCAAAACAGTAGAAGAATTCTTTAATGCTTTATATAAGCGAGCAGGGTACTGTCCTGATACCCAGTCAACAGATAAAAACAATTCTTGTATTTTATCTTGGGTAAAAATTTTTTCTTCTGTATAGGTAATCTCCATCATAAATTATCACCGTATCCTTCTTTATAATCACATTTTTTACATTGTGTCATTGTATTTTCATTATCTTCCCTATGATAAGCCCCAGACCATCGACAAATACTTTGTAAAACTGGAATTACAGACATTCCTTTTTTGGTAAGGCAATATTCTACTTTAGGAGGAATTTCATCAAATGACTTCCTTTGTATAATCTCATCCAAAATTAAGTTTTTTAATGTAGCGGCTAAAACGGCATCTGTTATATTGCTCATTTCTTTGCGAAGAATACTATATCTCAAAGTGCCTTTTTCAGCTAAAACACATATAATTCTTGATTTCCATTTCCCACCAAAAATTTCAAGCCCATATTCAAGCGGACATCGAATATCCTCGTCTAGTTTATGTTGATACATCAAACTCTCCCCTTATAATATCGAAAGCGAAATATAACAAAAACAAGCTTAATACAAAATTGATTATTTTATAGTAGTGTTGATAAATGCATTGTATTTTCATTCCAACTATATATTTCAGAATAATAATCATGGGTGAAAAAAAATCATTTAATTCATATACCACTAATGTGCAAAGGACTTGCACACCAGCATAACCTGTACAAATACCCCAAATTAATCGTTTTCCTTTTTTCCAACCCAATTGTATTGTCGTGTTCAGCGCCAGAATATTTCCCGGACCAGGTGTAAAAGAACATACGATCATATAGCCTAACATTGTTGTAAATACCGATATTGACATTTTATCCCCCCTAACATGAAACAAGTTTATCCCTATTATAGACGGCAATCCCTATGCCAACAAGTAACTATGAAAATTATTAGTGACTAATAATTTTATTGATATCTATTCCTCTTAGAGCATTTAAAATATAATGATAGCAGGCTCAAATAAACGAAAAGAATCACATAAAAATTTGGAGGTAATACCATGAAAGTAAACGCTTATTTGGAAATCACAATGAAAATTGCAAAAAGCAATCGTCCGGCTGCAGCTGAGGTTTATAACGATTATCGTGATTTATTCCTGGACACAATTGAAGGTGCTTTGACAAAGGATCTTTTGGTTCGCGATGAAGATGTTCAGGTTCTTCACGGTTTTGACGGTGTAGAACATGCCAAGGCTTACTTATCCAGCGAGATGTTCCAGAATGATGTATTCGCCGGCCTTAAACCACTTTGGAGTACTGATCCAGACGTAAAAATTTATGGTGTAGCATAATCACAATCTCTCTTACTAATCTGTGCATTGTAAACTATCAAACAGTGTATAGAAAAAATACCGCTAATCCTGTATTGTACTTACAAGGACTGGCGGTGTTTTTTCTATGGCTATTGGATCGAACAGTTGTTTGAGTTTCGTCAGTGGTGCGCGATTTGTAATAAGATCATTAACCGCCAACTCTCCGCAATCAATTTGCCGAACTGTATATTTCCACTCATTAATATTTATAGCGGCGAGCTTTATTATATAACAGAAATTTTTGCTATTGCGGAACAAAGTACTGTCAATATTTATTAATTTAGAAGAATTTTTTATATCATACGGGAACATGATCAGAAGTATAGCTAATAAAGCGGATACAAAACAGGTCATTCTTTATAGATGACAATAATTATAAATTGCAAACAATTTCTATACATAAAGATACAATTTTTGTATAATAAGAGTAATTTTTACTTTAACATATAAGAAATGTTAAAAACGAAATTTATAAATAGAAAATAGTTTTGGATAAAAGATGTATTAAAAATGTTGAAAATAAGAAGGTAAAGTTACAATGAAAAAAGTTATAGCTATCACTACCGGCGGAACTATTGCCATGAAATATGACAGAGAAAAGGACGGGCTTGTTCCGGCGGTCAGTGGTGAAGATCTTTTAGAAGCGGTACCTCCGCTTAAAGGTATAGCGCAGGTAGAAGTTGTTGAATATTCAAATGTGCCAAGCGGACACATAACTCCGGCAATGATGTTTGAGCTTGCCAAGCTGGTCGATAAAAAAGCTGCCGATGATGAAGTTGCAGGCATTGTCATAACGCATGGAACAGATACTATTGAAGAAACGGCTTATATGCTTGATTTGGCAACGCATACACAAAAACCGGTTTGCTTGACCGGGGCAATGCGCGGTGCTTCTGATATGAGCTGGGATGGGCCGGGAAATATTCTGGCTGCAGTTCAGGCAGCGATAAGTCAGAAGATGTTTGGTCAAGGTGTCACGGTGGTTTTAAATGATCAGATACATGCGGCAAGCGAAGTTACAAAGACTCATTCAGTAAATATGGCGACGTTTGCTTCTCCGTGGTGGGGTCCGATAGGCTATGTTTATGGTGATCAGGTAGTTGTAAAACGGCATCGCGCTATTCAACAGAAAATTTATACTGATTCATTGGAAAATGATGTTTATTTATTAAAAACAGCCGCAGGAATGGATGGTTTCCTTATAGAATGTTTGATCAAGAAAGGTGTCAAAGGAATTGTGGTGGAAGCCTTCGGCTGCGGGAATGTGCCACCTGCCGTAAAAAAAGCAATGGAAATTGCCCGCAGCCATGATATTCCCGTGATTTTGGCGACACGGGTAACTGCAGGACGGGTGGCACCGATATATAGCTATGAGGGAAGCGCTGGCTCACTGCTTTCTTCGGGGGTCATTCTGGCAGAGGAAAGCAGCGGACAAAAGGCGCGCATCAAATTGATGCTGGCATTAAAAGCCTCTAAAAATAATGCTGAACTGCAGGCCTATTTTACTGATTAATGCAGATGTATAATTTTTCAGAAATCAGTGATTAATGACGTATATTAATACACCGATAATATTTTTATCATCGGCAATGCCGATATAAAAAATGGGCACTGCTGTAAAAAGCACAACTAATACTTGATTCTGTGCATAAAAAAGCTCCGGAGGCATGAAAAAACTTTTATAAATCGGCTATAAATCTGATTTATGAAGTGAGTTCATACCTCCGGAGTTTTATTTAAGAAAAAGCGATTCAAAACCGGATAAAATTATTTTACGACGATATTTACAAGTTTTTTTGGAACACAAATGGTTTTAATAATAGTTTTTCCTTCAGTCAATTCCTTAATGCGCGGAAGTTCAAGAGCTTGTTTTTTGAGTTCATCTGCGGTTATTTGTGAAGCTACCGTAATTTTTTCGCGCACTTTACCATTTAACTGCACTACTATTTCAACTTCATCGGCAATGGTTGCTTCAACATCATACACTGGCCAGGCAGCTTTATGAATACTGTCGGATTTTCCGAGTTTCTGCCAGAGTTCTTCTGTTATATGGGGTGAAAAAGGTGCCAGCAGCAGTAAAAGATCAGTAGCTGTTTCGTTGATCAGACCAGCCTGCAGAGATTCATCTCTGGCGGCATAAAATGCATTGACGAGTTCCATGATAGAACTTATAGCTGTGTTGAAATTGGAACGTTCCGCTATATCTTCGGTGACTTTTTTTATTGTAACATGGAGAATGCGGCGCAATTCTTTTTCTTTTACCGTGAGAAGCGAAATATCAGTTTGTTTGTTTTCTTTTATTTCTGTTGAGAAATGGAGGACTATACGCCAAATGCGATTTAAAAACCTCCAGGCTCCTTCAACGCCTTGATCGCTCCATTCAAGATCACGCTCCGGCGGGGCAGCAAATAGGATAAAAAGACGGGCTGTATCGGCGCCGTATTTACCTATTATTTCCTCAGGTGAAACTACATTGCCGATTGATTTGCTCATTTTTGAGCCATCCTTTATGACCATGCCCTGTGTTAGGAGGTTTGTGAAAGGTTCATCAAAGTCCACAAGACCGGCATCCTTCAATACTTTAGTAAAAAATCTTGAATATAAAAGATGTAAAATGGCATGCTCGATACCGCCGATATATTGGTCAACAGGAAGCCAGCTGTTGACCAGAGCTCTGTCAAAGGGAGCTTTGGTGTTTTTGGCATCCGCATAACGCATATAATACCATGATGAGCATATAAATGTATCCATGGTATCCGTTTCACGCTTAGCGGGACCGCCGCATTGAGGACAGGTGCAATTTACAAATGCTTCGCTGTGGGCAAGCGGGGATACAACACCCGGATCGAATTTCACGTCCTCCGGCAGTTTCACGGGCAGGTCTTTTTCGGGAACCAGAACGGTGCCGCACTTTTCACAATAAATAACAGGTATCGGCGCGCCCCAATAACGCTGGCGGGATATGAGCCAATCGCGCAGACGATAGTTTATCCGCCGTTTTCCGCAGCCGTTCTTTTCCAGCCAGTCGATCATGGCAGGAATAGCCTTGCGATTATTCATTCCGGTAAATTCACCGGAATTTACTAATATACCGTCATCCACATAGGCATCTGTCATTCTATCCAGGGTCAGCTGATTTTCAGCATCAGTTATGACTATTTTTTTGCCGAGTTTATACTTGCCGGCGAACATCCAGTCACGGCTGTCATGTGTGGGGACACCCATTACTGCGCCCGTGCCGTATTCAAACAGCACATAATTTGCTATCCAGATAGGAAATTTTTCACCGTTGAACGGATTGATCGCATAAGCGCCGGTGAACACGCCTTCCTTTTCTGATTTGTCCGAAGTACGGTCAAGCTCACTTTGATTATGTACACGTTCAATGAAGCTGCGTATCAGAGATTCGTCATTGCGTCCTTTGATCAATTTGTCTACAAGCGGATGTTCTGCCGCTAAAACCATATAACTTATACCAAACGCTGTATCGGGACGTGTTGTATATACAGTGACCTGCTCAGCGAAATCAGGAATTTCAAAAATGATTTCCGCGCCTTCACTGCGCCCTATCCAGTTATCCTGCATTGTTTTGACACGGTTTGGCCAGCCGGGCAGCTTATCCAGATCTTTAAGCAGAGTATCGGCATAATCTGTTATTTTAAGAAACCACTGAGTGAGATCTTTTTTTACTACAGGGGAGTCACAGCGCCAGCAGCGGCCCTCGATTACCTGCTCATTGGCAAGAACTGTTTTGCAGGAATCGCACCAATTGGCGGTAGCCTTTTTTCTGTAGGCAAGTCCTTTTTTATAGAAAACCTCGAATAAGTATTGAGTCCATCGGTAATAATCGGGATGGCAGGTTTGGACAAGTCTGTTCCAATCATAGGAAAGTCCCATCTGTTTTTGCTGACGGATCATATTGTCCATGTTGTCATAAGTCCAGTCAGCCGGTTTTACACCGTGCTTGATCGCAGCATTTTCTGCGGGCATACCAAATGCGTCAAAGCCCATTGGATGAAGAACATTGAACCCTTGCATTTTTTTGAAGCGTGCTAGTACATCGCCTATGGAATAATTTCTAACATGGCCCATATGCAAATTTCCTGATGGGTAAGGAAACATTTCGAGAACATAATATTTTTTCTTATCCGGCACATTATCAACAGTAGTATAGATACCATCCTTATCCCATTGAGTCTGCCATTTTTTTTCAATTTCCTGGGGGCAATATTTTTCCATTGAAAATCCTCCTTAAAATAAAAAAGCCCCTGGCGCAAAAGCCAAGGACGATAATATCGCGGTACCACCCTGATTGGCAGCAGTGCTGCCCACTCAAAATATTAACGCTATCAACGCCGATTTTATCGGAAGTCTCAACAGTGAGTTCAAAACAGATATATACCGATTCGCATCAACCATCGGCTTTCTGTAAAATATACCTGAGTCTACTATTCTGCATCATAGACTGCTAAATGTTATTTTTTAAAACTGGTCCTTATTATAAGGGTTCACTCTGCTAAAGTCAAGATAACTGTAAAGGCAGTTTTATAATATGAAGGGATATGATAAAATGTTTATACAGACAATAAATGAATCAGAGGTAATAGGGTAAATGCAGGAAATAAAAGAACAGGATCAATTTGTACATCTTCATGTACATACGGAGTACAGCCTGTTAGACGGTGCGAGCCGCATAAAGAAATTGGTGGAAAAAGCAAAAAAAATGGGCATGCCTGCAGTTGCTATAACGGATCACGGCAATATGTACGGTGCAGTGGAATTTTATAAGGCAGCCAAAGCTGTGGGAATAAAACCTGTTATCGGGTGTGAGGTTTATGTGGCACCGCATGACCGCCATGATAATTTTGAAGTAAATGGTGTGAGATATCATCATTTGATTTTACTGGCAGAAAATGATACAGGCTATAAAAATTTGGTCAAGCTGGTGTCTCTGGCCAATATAGAGGGGATGTATTATAAACCGAGGGTTGATAAAGATCTGCTGCGTGAATATCATACAGGGATAATAGCATTAAGCGCATGCATAGCCGGTGAAATTCCTCACGCTATATTGTATGGCGAACCGGATGATACGGAAAAAATTTTAAATGAGTATGTAGAAATTTTCGGCAAGAATAATTTTTTTCTTGAATTGCAAAATCATGGTCTTGCAGAAGAACAAAAAGTCAATGCAGTATTGATTGAATTGGCTCAAAAAAAGGGTTTGGAGCTTATAGCTACAAATGATATTCACTATTTGGAAAAAAAAGACAGCGAATTTCATGATGTATTGCTGTGTATTCAAATGGGAAAAATTTTAACGGATACCGATCGTATGAAATTTTCGAGTGATGAATATTATTTGAAATCGGCAGAGGAGATGAATGCACTTTTTCCGTCTGTACCGTCAGCTATTTGTAATTCTCTCAAAATAGCGGAGCGATGCAACGTCGATTTTGAATTCGGTCATTTGCATTTACCGCAATTTCCCTTGCCTGAGGGAGTCAGTGACAAACAGTATTTGCGTGATCTATGTGAAAAAAATCTTCCCTTGCGCTATAGCGATATAACTGATGAAGTGCGGAAACGGCTGGACTATGAATTGAGCATAATTAACCGCATGGGATATGACAGCTACTTCCTCATAGTCTGGGATTTTATCAACTTTGCCCGCAATAATAAGATAGTAGTCGGACCGGGCCGAGGCTCGGCTGCCGGCAGCATAGTAGCGTTTTTACTAAGTATAACGGATATCGATCCGCTGGCATATGATTTGCTTTTTGAAAGGTTTTTAAATCCGGAAAGAGTAACAATGCCTGATATTGATATTGATTTCTGCTATATAAGACGGGAAGAAGTCATTGAATATGTCAAACGCCGTTATGGAGAAGATCACGTTGCGCAAATAATCACTTTTGGTACAATGGCAGCACGCGGCGCTATACGTGATGTAGGGCGTGTGCTGGATATACCTTACAATGATGTTGATAAAGTAGCAAAAATGGTGCCGACAGAACTTGGGATGACACTTGATAAAGCTTTGAAAAATTCAAAGGAACTGCACCATATTTATGAAAATGATGCTGTTATACATCGGATGATAGATTTTGCCAGAGATATCGAGGGCATGCCGCGGCATTCGTCAACTCATGCTGCCGGCATAGTGATTGCGAGACAGCCACTGACTGATTATGTGCCTGTACAGATATCTGAAGGTACACTGGTTACACAGTATGATAAAGATTATGTTGAACAGCTTGGGCTGCTGAAAATGGATTTTTTGGGTCTGCGTACTCTGACGGTAATAAGTGATGCGGTAAAGAATATAAGAGAAAATACAGGAAATAATATCGATATAGGAGATATTCCGCTGAATGATGCGGCAACCGCAAAAATGCTTCGCACCGGTGATACCTGCGGTGTATTTCAGATGGAATCGCCGGGCATGACTGCCTTGGTAAGAGATTTGCAGCCGGATGGATTCGTGGATCTTATTCCGCTTGTAGCATTGTACCGGCCGGGACCTTTGGGCAGTGGCATGGTAACGGATTTTATAGATGGCCGCCGTGGGAAAAAAAAGGTAAGCTATATGCATCCATTGCTGGAGCCTATTTTGAAAGAAACATTTGGTGTCGTCCTGTATCAGGAACAGGTCATGCAGGTAGTACAGGTTCTGGCAGGATTCACTCTTGGACAGGCTGACATACTGCGCAGGGCAATGGGCAAGAAAAAGCATGATGTTCTTATGGCTCAGAAAGAAAATTTTCTGCTCGGTACGGCTGAAAAAGATATAGATAAAAATCTTGCCGAAAAGATCTTTGATTTGCTGGTTAATTTTGCTGATTATGGTTTCAATAAATCCCACAGCGCCGCATATGCGCTTGTAGCTTATCAGACGGCATATCTGAAGGCTCATTATCCGCATGAATATATGGCTGCCATGCTGACCAGCTTCATGACAAATTCTGATAAAATCAAAAATTATATAGAACAATGCCAACATATGGGGATAAAGATACTGCCGCCTGATATAAATCTAAGCGGAGCGGGGTTTACCGCCGATCTCCAAAAAAATGGAATAAGATTTGGCTTGGCAGCTATAAAAAATGTTGGTGAGGCAGCAATGATCGATATTATTGAGATACGCAAAAATGACGGTCCCTTTTCTTCGGTTATGGATTTTTGCTGCCGTGTTGACAGCCGCGTTGTCAATAAACGTGTTCTTGAATATCTTATACGTGCGGGGGCTTTTGATTCTTTTGGAGATAAAAGATCACAACTGCTAAAAATTATTGACCAGTTTATAGAAACAGCGCTGCTGAAAAGAAAAGATGCCGACAGTGGTCAGCTGTCATTGTTTGGTGAGACTACCGGCACAGAAAAAATTATATTGCCTGATATTCCTGAATTGCCATTAATGGAACTGCTTAATTCGGAAAAAGAAATAACAGGTTTTTATATCACGGGACATCCGCTTGATCTGTACAGAGAAAAATTAAAAAATATAAAATCTCTTGCGCAGCTGACAGAGGAAAATGTCAGGGACAACACTTATGTAAAAATAGCCGGTTTGATAGCAAACGTGAAAAAAATGACCACACGCAAGGGGGATACCATGTGTGTGCTGCAAGTTGAAGACTTTACTAAAACCGTAGAAGTAGTTGTTTTTCCGAATGTTTTTTATGAAGCGGTAAATATTATAATGCCGGAAACGGCAATTATTGTTTCCGGTAAAATAAATCTGCTAGACAGTGGTTTTAAGATAATAGCAGGAAAATTATGTGCGCTTGCCGATTATAAGGAGACTTTCTGGATTCAAATAAATGCCATGCAGGAAAAGGAAGAAGTGTTGAAAAATTTAAAAGATATATTGGTAGATCATCATGGTGATCATATGGTTTGTTTCTATTTTGTCACTAATAATAAAAAAATAAAGGCACAGGAAGAATACTGGATCGACGGCAGTAACGAAGTAATCGGTGAAATCGAGGGATTACTGGGGAAAAATTCTGTCAGAGTAAGCTGATATTCATTGTCAGTTTATCAAATAATGTGCCAAGGGGGGAATATAGGTGAATTTACAATTTTTGGGAGCGGCTCATACTGTTACAGGATCATGCTACTTATTGGAAGCAAATGGGAAAAAAATACTGATTGACTGCGGAATGTTTCAAGGTGGCCGTCAGCTGAGGGAAATGAATTATAAACCGTTTGTTTTTTCGGCAAAGCAAATAGATGCATTATTACTTACACATGCTCATATAGATCATTGCGGTCTTATCCCGAAACTTTGCAGAGAAGGTTTTAAGGGAAGTATATATGCCACTAAAGCTACTTGTGATCTGGCGGGAATCATGCTGCCTGACAGTGCTCATATTCAGGAAAGTGATGCCGAAATAATAAATCGCAAGGGTATGCGTACAGGGAGAGTGCCGACTGCTCCTTTGTATACAGTGGAAGATGCGCAAAAATCGCTTGCTCAGTTTGTTTCGCTTGATTATGGTGAAGAAATTAGGCTTACAAATGAAATAAGTGCTGTATTTCGTGATGCGGGGCATATTCTGGGCTCATCCTTCATTGAAGTATACGTGCATGAAAATGGCAAAAAAGCTGTTAAATTTGTTTTTTCGGGTGATATCGGTCAACCGGGCCAGCCAATAATAAAAGATCCTGAGCCTATATATGATGCGGATTGTTTGATTGTCGAATCAACGTATGGTGACAGAGTCCATCAGATATATGACAAGGAAACTGCGCTTGCAGAAATAATTAATGATACAATGGATCGTGGCGGAAATCTTATTATTCCGGCATTTGCTGTCGGGCGCACACAGACGCTGCTTTATTATCTGTATCGTCTGTGGAAAATGCACCGCATTGATGATGTGCCGATCATTATAGACAGTCCCCTTGCTATAGCGGCGACAAAGGTTTTTGCGGAAAACATGAAGCTGTTTGATGATGAAACGATCGCTATGCTGCAGCAAAATGGGAAGCTTCCCGCGATGCCGCAGATCAAGATGTGCAAGACTGCTGAAGAATCGAAGGTTTTGAACAGCAGTGAAGGTTCTGCTATAATTATTTCGGCCAGCGGTATGTGCGATGCAGGAAGAATACTTCATCATTTAAAGCATAATCTCTGGCGTCCGGAATCGACAGTGCTTTTTGTTGGCTATCAGGCTGAAGGATCATTAGGACGACGCCTCACAGACGGAGTTAAAAGAGTAAAAATATTGGGAGAAGACATTGCTGTACGGGCTAGAATTGCGCAATTGGATGGATTTTCCGCGCATGGAGATTGCAATCAGATACTTGAATGGATGGAGCATATCAATTTGAAAGGACCAAGGCAGGTATTTTTGGTGCATGGTGAATCAATGGCAATAAAGTCTCTGGAGAATAAAATAAAAACGGCATATGAATGCAATGTATATGCACCTTTTTATGCTGATACCGCAGATATAAATGAGACTGGCTGCAAAATAATTCCCGCAGATATACCGCAAGTGGCTGTCGAAAAAGAAATGGAAGAATTTTTGCAGCTGCTTGATGCAGATTATCGACGTTGGCGCAAAAAGCTGCTTTCGGCAGTCGTCAGAAATCCTCAGATTATGGAGAGTGCAATACGGCAGGCGGAAAAAGGCTGGCGATATGTAAAGCGCATGTTTAAAGATTTTGGTATAAATTAAAAGGAGAAAAAAATGAACGATAAATTTAAAGAGACAGAAGCAGAATTCAATGATGATAATATTATTGAAATGACAGACGAAGATGGCAATATCCACTATTTTTATGAAGAAATGAAGTTTATGGCGAAGGGAACTCAATATGCTGTCTTAAGTTTTTTTAATACAGATGAAGATGATTCAGATGGCAGCGAAGAAGTTTTTCATGAGAATGATACCACTATTGCCAAGGTCGTAAAAAACAAAATCGGTGAAGATGAATATCTAACACCTACTGATGAAGAGTTTACCTCTGCTGTGGAAGTCTATGAAAAAATTGAAGAAAGTGATTTCGAATAAGATTACCGATGATTATAGATGTAATGCTTGACTTATAGCGGACTTACATTATCGGTATCTATATAGACAGGGGATAGATAAAAATCTTTTCCGGCCGGTGCTACTTTATTGAAGGAAAGAGCGTGCAGGTCTGTAGCGAGTATATCGTAATGCAGCAGGCTCTGCAGTTTGTCATCTGAATTCTGCCAAAATTGTCTTTGTGAAAAGAATTTGGTCGTTTTTAAGATGGGAGGGATGGAAGAATCTGTTTTTATTTTTTTTAATATTTTTCTTCCATTTGCATTAAATGCCAGTACGCGTGCATAGGCTGCACCAAATATGTCAAAGTCAGTTAAAGAAGCTTTATCCAGATCCATCAAAATATGCAGCAGACTGCGCTGCAGTCTGCTGTAATGCAGGTGTTTGCTTTTCATCATACTGAGCATAGCGTCAATGCTGTCGGCGGTGCAGGCTGCCTTGAGTATTCTATATTCAAGACCGCTGCCAATGCCGCTGAATTGTCTGAGCCTGTCAGCAGAGGACGTACGGATCTTTGCCATCATACTGCGCGCCAGATTTTCTGTAAAAGAAATGTTGTCGGTATTTTTTAATATGCTTTGCATATAAAAATAACAGCTGTCAGGGATGGCGCACTGTATTTTTTGTAATGATGTACTGTCGCTTTTAAGAATTTTTCTTATAGAAGAAGCGCTTGAAAAAGAACCGGTGAAAACGCTGCTGCCATGATTGGCTTTTTTTCTCTTTATCGCTATAGCAGAAAAATTGGCTTGTTCTTTTTCCATGGCTTTTAGGTATTCTATGGCCAGTATCGTATTGGGCGCTTTTAGAGAAAAATTTATCTGCGGTATGTATTCTTCAATTGCTTTTTCCACTGCTGCAGCATATGTCATACCACTCCTCAAGCTTTCGCGCAGTTTTTTACCATCCAATTGATGATTGAGAAGATGTGCGGCTTTCTTTAAGGCATTTATGTCAGCGGTTTCACTGCCGAAACAAAGCATGTCAATGCAACCAAGACGACAGAGCAGTGATACTGCCCCTTGTGCAAATCCTTCGGCACTTCTGACGGCAAAGGCGGCCGGCAGTTCAAGAACAAGATCGGCGCCGCCGAGTACGGACAGGGAGGCTCTCTGCCATTTATCAAAAATAGCAGTATCACCGCGCTGCGTGAAACTGCCGCTCATCAAAGCGATGCAGAAAGCATCATTGTAATTATTTTTTATTGTCTCAATGAGGTATTTATGTCCGTTGTGAAACGGATTGAATTCAGCAATTATGGCAAATACTTTCATATTGGTATCCTTTCAAATGCTTTTAATGTATATATTATATGATGAAAAATGAGTTTTGCAAAAAAATTTGAAACTGATTTGACAAAATATATAGTGCCCGCTATAATAAGTTGAGGTTGTTATCTTATGATGAAAATAAAGTTATCCGATGTAAACAATGCTAGTGGTGGGAGATACGAATTTGTTTTTGATATACCCGCCGGCGAATTTGATTTTCCTGCTGACGATTATCATATTGATGGCACAATAAAAGTGAGAGGCACAGCTGAAAATACAGGTGTGGGGTATCGCTTTGAAGGCAGGATAGATTGTCATAGGTGCTTTGTTTGCGATCATTGTCTGGAAGAAGTTGCGGAAGATCAGGTTCATGCTTTTGATGAAATTTATAAGGAAGATGTTTCTGCTTTGCAGGACGCGAACTTATTCAGCGGCGATTCTATAGATATCGCTGATTTGGTGCGTGATGTTGTTATTGCCGGGCAACCGATAAGCAATGTCTGCAAACCTGATTGTAAGGGGTTGTGTCCTCAATGTGGTGTAAATCTCAATAAAAGTGAGTGCAGCTGTGACCGTACAGTGGTTGATGTACGTTTGGCAGTATTGAAAAAGCTGCTGGAAAAGAATTAGTTTAGTATTGGATCTTTTAAGGAGGTGTTTTTGATGGCAGTACCAAAGCGTAAAATGTCTAAAGCCCGCCGTGATAAGCGCCGTGCTAATTGGAAGTTGGAAGCTCCGGGCTTTGTATCATGCCCGCAGTGCCATGAGCCTAAAATGCCGCATCATGTTTGTCCTGAATGTGGTTATTATGATGGCAAGGAAGTAATTTCTGCGGAATAATAATTTCTATCGAGCAAGGTATAATGTTGTCTATATCTTGCTCATTATTTTTATCTGGACAGTATACAAAACCTTTGTTTTTAAGCAATTGGCAATATATGTGGAATTATCTATTTTTTATATTAATATACGATTTCCAATTTACTTAAAGAAAACTATTCTGTTTATGGATGATGATCTGGTGTTTCAGATGCAGCTGAATTATGTAATACAGCTGCATTTTATTAATAAATATTGCTGGCATTTTTAAGCTTTTACTTGATATTTTAATTTAAAGCCAGTATAATAACAAAACGAATGATTCAATCGTTCACTATACTTTAGCAAGCAACAAACAGGGAGGCTGAATATGAGAATAGCGCTGGATGCAATGGGAGGAGATTACGCCCCTGAACAGATAGTCGCTGGCGCGATTGATGCTGCCCGAAACTTTGACTGTGAAATAGTGCTTGTCGGAGATCAAGAGAAAATAAAGAAAGAATTAGATAAAACACCTGACTGGAATCGACTGTGCATTTCTATTCATCATGCTGCTGAGGTTATAGAAATGGGTGAACATCCTGTTGCTGCTGTACGAAAAAAGAAAAATTCTTCTTTGGTGATAGCGGCACAGCTTGCAAAAAGCGGAGAGTGCGATGCTGTTATTTCCGCAGGAAGTACAGGTGCTGCTGTCACTTCAGCACTTTTTATATTGGGACGTATCACAGGAATTGACAGGCCTACGATAGCTACACCTATTCCCACAGGGCACGGTGTTACGCTTCTTATGGATTCAGGTGCTAATGTGGACAGTAAGCCGAAGCATCTTGTCCAAAGTGCTCTTATGGGGTCAATCTACTCCGAATGTGTTTTCGGCGTGGAAAAACCGCGTGTAGGTCTTTTGAATATCGGAGAAGAATCCACTAAGGGAAATGAGCAAGTTCTCAGTACATATCCGCTTTTGGAAAAAATGCATACCATTAGTTTCAAGGGCAATGCTGAGGGCCGTGATATTACAAACGGAGCTTTTGATGTGGTTGTCTGCGATGGTTTTGTGGGAAATATAGTTTTGAAATTTGCTGAGGGTCTGGCAAAAACGCTGCTTAAATTAATGAAGGAAGCTATATTGAAGGGCGGTCTGTTGGCAAAGATAGGTGCTTTGCTTCTGTCCCCCACATTGAAAAAGTTTGCGCAGCAGATAGATTATGCCGAATATGGAGGTGCACCTTTGCTTGGTATTGACGGATGCTATATAATAGCACATGGAAGCTCCAATGCAAAGGCAATAAAAAGTGCCATCGGTGTGGCTTGTGAATATGTTAAACAGGATGTAGTAAGCCGCATAAGGGAAAATATAAAGAAAGAGGAGATGCTGGCTGATGACAGGGAAAAATAGCGCCGGTATACTCGGCACGGGCTTTTGTCTGCCGGAGGATAAGCTGACGAATTTTGACCTTGAAAAAATGGTCAATACCAATGATGATTGGATAGTAGGGCGGACAGGCATACATGAACGCCGTATAGCATCTGAAGGAACAGCCACTTCGAACATAGCCTTCAAGGCAGCGCAGATGGCATTGAAGGATGCAGGTGTCGAACCTGACGAATTGGATTTGATAATAGTAGCAACAATATCTTCGGACAGGATAATACCTTCTACTGCTTGTGTATTGCAAGATATGCTTGGGGCCAGTCACGCAGGTGCATTTGACCTGACGGCAGCCTGCTCAGGCTTTATATACGCTTCGTCTGTTGCAGCTCAATTTATTCAGTCAGGCGTATACAAAAAGATTTTGGTCATAGGAGCTGAAACACTGTCCAGATTCATTGATTGGCAGGATAGAAATACATGTGTTATTTTTGGTGACGGAGCCGGAGCCGCAGTCTACGGGCGAGTTGATGATGGTTATGGTATGCTTTCCTTTGATCTGGGCGCTGACGGCAGCGGCGGCGACAGCCTTGACATTCCGGGCGGCGGCAGTCTTCATCCGGCATCGGCAGCTACGGTAAAAGACAGACTGCACTATCTTCATATGAATGGCAAGGAAGTTTTCCGTTTTTCCGTGAAAATTATGGGAGAAACCGTTTTAAATTCATTGGAAAGAGCGAACCTGCAAAAAGAGAATATTGACTGGCTTATTCCGCATCAGGCCAATATCCGCATTATCCAGACAGGGGCCAAACGTTTGCAGCTATCCATGGATAAGGTCATTGTAAATATAGGTAAATATGGAAATACTTCTGCGGCATCTATTCCTATAGCACTGGCCGAGGCAGCTCATAATAAGACTTTTAAAAAGGGCGATATATTAGCTTTTTCCGGATTTGGTGCAGGGCTTACATGGGCGTCATGCATCATGAAATGGGCTAAGGAGGAATAGTATGTTTGAAAAAAATAGATTATGTAAATTGCTCAATATACAATATCCGATATTTCAAGGTGGTATGGCATGGATCGGTACAGCCGAGCTGGCAGCAGCTGTTTCCAATGCCGGCGGGCTCGGCATTATAGGAGCCGGGCATATGCCTCCGGATATGCTGCGGGCAGAGATTCAAAAAGCTAAGAAATGGACGCAGAAACCTTTTGGTGTTAATATTATGCTGATGTCTCCATTCGTGAAAGAAGTCATGCAGGTGGTCTTAGAGGAAAAAATTCCTGTGATAACGACCGGAGCGGGGAACCCAGGAGAATATATACCTGCGTTGAAGGAAATAGGAAGCAAGGTCATACCTGTTGTTGCCTCGGTAGCTTTGGCAAAGAGGCTGGTGAGAACTGGTGTGGATGCAGTTATAGCGGAAGGGCTTGAAAGCGGCGGTCATATAGGGGAAATAACCACTATGTCACTTGTACCGCAGATAGTTGATGCGGTTGATGTTCCGGTCATTGCGGCCGGTGGAATAGGAGATGCCAGAGGTGTCTTGGCAGCTTTTTCTCTTGGTGCTTCAGGAGTTCAAATGGGAACAAGATTTGTTTTATCGGACGAATGTATCGCCCATGAAAATTATAAAAAATTAGTACTTAAAGCCAGAGATCGATCCACTGTAGTAACGGGAAGAGCTACAGGGCATCCTGTACGCGTCCTGTCAAACAAGCTGACAAGGAAATTTGAAGAACTGGAAAAATCGGGAGCTGCTCCTGACGAACTTGAAAAACTCGGTGCGGGGAAACTTAATTTGGCCACGCACAAGGGCGATGTAGAAAATGGGTCTGTTATGATCGGACAGATAAGCGGTATGCTGAATGAGATAAAACCGGTCAGACAAATTATTATAGATATAGTTTCACATATGGATAATGAATTTAACAGAGTTGAAAACAGTTGTAAATAAGGATGTATTCCCTAATAGCATAGGTGTTTTCTTTTCAGAATCATAGAAAACTATAACCGCTGATTTGATCGCTATTCATATATTCTTTTATCATATGCAAAGAACACATGAATAAGCTAATTGGTCACCGGATAATTGTTATGCATTATAATTATTTTAGTAAGATAATGAAAGGACATAGTTCTTTATGAATAAACTTGCATTTGTTTTTCCAGGACAGGGTTCTCAATCAGTAGGTATGGGAAAAGATTTATTTGAACACTATGATCTTGCAAAGAAGATGTTCAAAGAAGCAGATGATGCGTTGGGCTATTCCATAATGGATATGTGTTTTAACGGACCGGAAGAAAAACTGCGTCTTACAGCTAATACACAACCGGCTATTTTGACAGTGAGTGCTATTGCTGCCGCTATTTTGCAGGAACATGGAATAGAACCGGACATAGTCGGCGGACATAGTTTGGGTGAATATTCTGCTCTTGTCACTGCCGGGGCATTAAACTTTGCCGATGCTGTTTATTTGGTAAACAGACGCGGCAGTTTTATGCAGGAGGCTGTTCCTGTCGGTGAAGGCAGCATGGCTGCTGTAATTGGTCTTGACAGAAACATCATTGTTGAAATCTGCGGGCAGATAAGCAAAACGGCCTTGGTTCAGGCAGTGAACTTTAACTGCCCGGGACAGGTTGTCGTTGCGGGTACTACCGAGGGAGTGAATGCTGCCGTGGTAAAACTTAAAGAGGCCGGGGCTAAAAAATGCGTACTTTTACCGGTAAGCGCGCCTTTCCACAGTGACCTCATGCAGCCGGCAGCAGAAAAACTTGCGGCAGAGCTTGATAAGATAGCGATACACGATGCGCATATACCTGTTACGGCTAATGTTACCGGCGCGTCGATTGTAAAGGCTGAGGACATTAAGAAGAGTCTTGTCAAACAGGCAGCAAGCCCTGTAAAATGGGAAGATTGTATAGAAACGATGAAAGAATACGGTGCGGACGTATATTTGGAAGCCGGGCCGGGAAAAGTTTTATGCGGATTCAATAAACGTATTGATAAAATGTTGACATCTCTCAATGTAGAAAATATAGCTTCTTTACAAAAAACGCTTGATTATTTGCAGGAGGTTCGCTAAAATGCTTTTAGAAGGCAAGGTAGCTTTGGTTACGGGCGCTTCACGAGGTATAGGCCGCTCAATAGCATTATCTCTTGCAGCAAACGGAGCGCTGGTTGCTGTTAACTACGCAGGCAATACCAAAGCTGCGGAAGCAGTAAAAGCAGAAATTATTGGTAACGGCGGTAAAGCCATTATTGTAAAGGCTGATGTTTCCGATGAGGAAGCTGCTGGAAAAATGATTGATGCGGTAATTGCTGAATATGGCACACTTGATATTTTGGTCAATAATGCGGGGATCACACGTGATACTTTACTGGCCAGAATGAAAAAACAGGATTGGGATGCTGTTATAAATACAAATTTGACAGGCGTTTTTAACTGTACAAAGATAGTTGCCAAACTCATGATGAAGAAACGTGCCGGAAGAATAATAAATATGGCATCTGTTGTCGGGATGACAGGAAATATAGGACAGGCCAATTATGCAGCCGCAAAGGCAGGTGTGATCGGTTTTACTAAATCTCTTGCCCGTGAACTGGCTGCACGCGGCATAACAGTTAATGCTGTGGCACCGGGATTTATTTCTACTGATATGACATCAGTAATTTCAGATAAAGCAAAAGAAAATATATTAAGTGATATCCCTTTAGGTAAAATGGGAAGTCCGGAAGATGTAGCAAACACTGTGCTGTTTTTAGTTTCTGATAGAGCTGCTTACATAACAGGTCAGGTTATAAACGTTGATGGCGGCATGGTGATGTGATATTAAATTAGATAAGTTGACTTTATGGGAGGAGGTGAGCAACATATGTCGACATTTGAAAAAGTTAGAGATATTGTTGTAGAACAGTTAGGTGTTGAAGCAGACGATGTTAATATTGACTCCACTTTCATTGATGATTTAGGGGCTGATTCACTTGATATTGTTGAATTGATCATGGCTTTTGAAGAAGAATTTGGTATTGAAATTCCAGATGAAGCTGCTGAAAAAATCAAAAACGTTCAGGATGTTGTAACCTATATAGACCAGAACAAATAAGACTCTTAATCAGAAGGAGGGCTTCTGCCCTCCTTAACTGATAAAAGCGAAAGTGATAGGAGGAGTTATTTTGATACTTCCGGAGCTTAAGATTGGCGATAAGATCGCAAAAGTACCGGTTATTCAGGGCGGCATGGCAATAAGACTGTCGACAGCTCGTCTTGCTGCAGCAGTAGCAAATGAAGGCGGTATTGGTTTGATCGCTGCGTCCGGTATGACAAATGACGAATTGAGATATGAAATTCGCTTGGCCCGTTCTTTAACATCTGGGATTATTGGTATCAATATAATGGTAGCTGCTAAAAAATTTAGTGAATTAATGAAGACTGCTATTAAGGAAGGTATAGACCTTGTCGTTGCGGGAGCTGGTTTTTCCCGTGATATGTTTGGAATCGGCAAGGAATCGGCTACTCCTATTGTACCGATAGTATCTTCCGCTAAACTGGCGAAAATTTCACAACATCTTGGCGCTGCTGCTGTCGTGGTGGAAGGCAAAGAAGCGGGCGGACATTTGGGAACAGATATTTCGATAAAGACATTGATTCCTGAGATTCGCAATGCAGTCAGTCTGCCTATTATTGCGGCAGGGGGAGTTCTCACGGGTCAGGATATTGTTGATTTTATAAAAATGGGAGCTAACGGTGTCCAGATGGGATCAAGGTTTGCTGCTAGTGAGGAATCAAATGCGGCACCGGCTTTAAAGGATTTTTATTTGAAGGCTGATCCCAAGGATATAGTTGTAATACAAAGTCCGGTGGGCCTTCCAGGTCGTGCCGTGCGCAATCCGTTTTCAGAAAAAATAATGCAGGGGCCTGTTCCGATTAAGCAGTGTGATAATTGTTTGAAAAATTGCAAGCATAATTTCTGTATTATAAAGGCTTTGGAAAGAGCGCAGCAGGGAGACGTTGAAACAGGATTGGTTTTTGCTGGTGAATATATTCATAAAATACAGGAGATATTACCAGTCAGGGAAATATTTGCGCGCTTGAAACAACAGGCTGCTGAAGCGAATTAAAGGCGAGGTGTATATTTTGGCAGACAGAGTAGTTATTACCGGTCTAGGTGCAGTTTCACCTATTGGTATTGGCAAAAATAAGTTTTGGGAAGGGTTGCTGTCCGGAAAATCAGGCATCGGAAAAATTACGCATTTTGATGCTGCTGAATTTAAAGCTCAGATTGCGGGGCAGATTAATGATTTTGAGCCGACCGACTTTATAGATAAAAAAGAAGCAAAAAGAATGGATCGGTATACGCAATTTGCTATTACGGCTACCAGGCTTGCTTTTGAAGATGCCGGAATGGATTTGACGAAAGAAGATAAAGAACGTATAGGCGTATTTATTGGTACGGGTATCGGCGGTATAGAAACCATGCATGAACAATATACTGTCATATTGGAAAAAGGGCCGAATAGAGTAAGTCCTTTTTGTGTGCCGATGATGATTGCGAATATGGCAACGGGTCAGACATCCATTACTTTTGGCCTTCAGGGACCAAGTTCCTGCCCGATAACGGCATGTGCCACCGGAACTAACGCAATAGGCGATGCTATGCGAGTGATTCAAAGAGGAGAAGCTGATGTTATGGTGGCAGGGGGTACGGAAGCTTGTATATCTCCGTTGCCGGTAGCGGGCTTTGCTTCTATGAAGGCACTGTGTACGGATATGAACGATAATCCGGAAAAAGCGTCACGTCCTTTTGATAAAAACCGCAGCGGATTTGTAATGGGTGAGGGATCAGGAATAGTTATATTAGAAAGTTTGGAGCATGCTGTTAAACGTAATGCGGAAATCTATGCGGAAGTTTCCGGTTATGCAGCTACTTCGGACGCATATCATATAACGAGTCCTGCTCCGGCGGCTATTCAGCCGGCCAGATGTTTTACACTGGCAATAAAAGATGCGGGGCTTGAGCCGGAAAATATTGACTATATAAACGCTCACGGCACGTCCACACAACTGAATGAAAGAACAGAGACCGCTGCTATAAAGAGAGCCTTTGGTGATCATGCATATAAACTGGCGGTAAGTTCAATCAAATCAATGATTGGTCATCTGCTTGGCGCTGCGGGTGGTATTGAATGTATAGCGACCGCATTGACTGTTAAAAATGATATCATGCCGGCCACTATAAATTTAGAAACTCCCGATGAAGAACTGGACCTTGATTATGTTCCTAATAAGGCCAGAAAAAAAGTTGTCAATGCAGCAATTTCCGATTCCTTGGGATTCGGTGGACATAATGCGGCGATACTTTTGAAAAAATTTAAATAAGCCGGGTTTTATAATGAGTCTTTCAATAGAACGTAAGGAAAATTTATTAGTTTTATCTTCACGTCTAGGCGTGAAATTTGCGGATTTATCTTTGTTGGATACTGCTCTTACCCATACATCATATGCCAATGAAGTCAAAAACGGTGTAATCCATAATGAGCGACTGGAATTCCTTGGTGATGCTGTGCTGGAATTGGCATGCAGCACATATTTGTTTAATAAATTCCCGCAAATGCCGGAGGGTGAAATGACAAAAGCACGTGCTTCCGTTGTTTGTGAAACTACCCTGGCTGATTTATCAGCCAGGCTTGGTGTGGGAAAATATCTTTTGCTGGGCAAGGGTGAACGTATGACGGGAGGGAATAAAAGACCTTCTATCTTGGCGGATGCTTTTGAGTCGGTGATTGGTGCCATATATCTAGACCAAGGCTGGCAGACGGCGCGTATGTATATTCTTGATAAATTGGATAGTGCTCTTATTGCTGTTGAACAGGGATATAATTTAAAAGATTATAAAACTATATTGCAGGAAGTTGTACAAAGTCACGGCGCATGTATCGAATATAAGCTGATAGATGAAACAGGGCCCGATCATGCAAAATGTTTTCGTTTTGCTGCTGTTGTCAGCGGAAAACAAAAAGGCTTTGGCATAGGCAGCAGTAAAAAAGAAGCGGAACAGCATGCTGCTATGGAAGCATTAAAAGAATATGGAATTTTATGATTCCTCTTTTTTGCCCATAGTTTATGTAAAGTAATAGTCACAAGAAAGAGCAGGAAATCCTGTTTTTTCTTGTGACTATTATTGTATTGCTGATTATAATGTGACTATTTTTATTTATAAGAACTGTCAACGAAATTAGTGCTGTTTTGTGAGTTTTTTAGAGCAGCGTAGCCTTCATTGGAAATAGAAGTGGAATAAGCGGACCCAACTTTATTCAACGAATCGTCATCCTGATCATCGGAATCGTCATTAGTGCTGCTGTTACTGGCTTTTGGTGTATTGGAAGTCTTAGAAGTATTTTCACTCTTAACTTTAGCTATTTCTTCATTAATTTCTTCAATTTTCTTTTCAATCTGAGCTTCCTGAGTGGAAACGGAGGTTGAAGAGGAAGATGAGGATGTACCTGAAGCCGATGAAGTTGTTAAAGACGAGGATGAGTCAGTCTGAATGGATAGCAATTCCTGCTGATATTGGCTCTTTTGTGCTTCAAGTTGAGCAACCGAACTGGAAGATGAAGTACCCGATGATGAAGAAGACGACGCAGAATAAGATGAACTGCTCGATGCTTTTGAAATATACATGCTGCTACACTCCCTATAATTTTATTGTATACACTTATTATATCGTTTTTTTTATAAATAAAATAATAGGTGTATGCAATCATTTTATAAACAAAGTTAATAACGGCATATGATAATCAGGTATTTTTAGCCACTACTGCACCAAGCACGGCACCTATGATAGCAGCTGTGGTCACTTCACCAGTAGAATGTCCTTTATCGTTATCTTTGTGTGAAGGTGGGTTATGACGGCGTTCTTCATGTCTGGCTGAAGGATGGGAATTGTACATCGGATGTGCTTCTGCCATTGTAGTCCCCAATACAGTTATTACCATAAAAGACGAAAGAATAAAAGCAATTATTTTTTTCATTTTATTTCTCAGCATATTTATCACTCTTTCTATTAGTAAATATTTGTTTACTGTTTATGGATAAAGTATAGCATTTGCAAAAATAAAATGTGTGACATTATTGTGACATTTGAAAATAAAGAACAAAAAACGGCCTTACATAAGACCGTTTTTTTCTTTGGAAAAAAATAACTATTCTGCTGTAAAAGTGAATTCACCATTTTCAAGACCTATTTTGGCCGTGCTGCCTTCCTTGACAGATCCCTTGATTATTTCCTTACTGAGTGCGGTTTCAATTGTATGCGTCAATAAACGACGCAAGGGACGTGCACCAAATTGAGGATCAAAACCGTTTTCTGCCAGCTTGGTGAGAACATCGTCAGACCATGCTATATTGATTTTAACTTGCTTTTGTAAACGCTTATTCAATGTTTCAAGCAATATTGCAGCAATTTTTTTAACTTGGCTTTTTGCTAAACCTTTGAATACAATTATGTCATCAATTCTATTAAGAAATTCCGGACGAAAATAGTTTTTCAGCAATTCAAGTACGTCTTTTTTAGCCTTGGTGAAATCTGTTTCTTCCAGAATTTCATGAGATCCAAGATTGGATGTCATAATAATGATGGTATTTTTAAAATTTACGACACGGCCTTTTCCGTCAGTGAGACGTCCATCATCAAGTATCTGGAGGAGAATATTGAATATATCTGCATGAGCTTTTTCTATTTCATCAAGTAATATAACACTGTACGGATGGCGGCGCACGGCTTCTGTAAGCTGCCCGCCTTCATCATACCCCACATAGCCCGGAGGAGCGCCGATAAGACGTGATACAGAATGCTTTTCCATATATTCGGACATATCTATACGAATCATCGAGCGTTCATCATCAAACAACGATTCTGCCAATGTTTTGGCAAGTTCGGTCTTGCCTACACCTGTAGGGCCGAGAAAAATAAACGAGCCGATAGGCCGATCAGGATCTTTGATACCGGCACGAGCTCTTAGAATGGATTCGCTGACGGCCTTCACGGCCTCATCCTGTCCAATGACACGTTTATGCAGTTCATCTTCCAAGTGAATAAGTTTTTCTCGTTCTCCTGTCATCATTTTGGCTACAGGAATACCTGTCCAGCGGCTGACGACCTGAGCAATATCTTCTTCACTGACTTCTTCCTTGAGAAGACGAGAATCCTTGTTTTCCGCCATTGATTTTTCTTGAACTAAAAGTTCCTGCTGCAAAGAAGGCAGCTTGCCATATCTGAGTTCTGATGCTTTTTGCAGATCACCGTCACGTTCGGCTTTAGCCATTTCATTCTTTATATTGTCAATTTCCTGTTTTATACCGCGGGTGCGCGTGATTAGCTGCTTTTCGTGTTCCCACTGTTTTTTCCAGCCTGTTTCTTCATTTTCAGTAGCCTTTATTTCTTCGGTAAGCTTTTGCAGACGTTCCCTTGAAGGTTCATCCGTTTCCTTGGTTAAGGCCTGTTCTTCTATTTTTAACTGCAATATTTTTCTGCGTATTTCATCAAGCGGAGCAGGCATGGATTCAATTTCAGTACGAAGTTTTGCAGCTGCTTCATCTACCAGATCGATTGCCTTATCGGGCAAAAATCTGTCAGATATATAGCGATCGGAAAGAACTGCCGCAGAGATAAGAGCATTGTCACGTATTCTTACACCGTGATGGACTTCGTAACGTTCCTTCAAGCCGCGCAGGATGGAAATAGTATCTTCAACATTTGGTTCGCCTACCATTACAGGCTGAAAACGCCGTTCCAAAGCGGTATCTTTTTCGATATATTTTCGATATTCATTTAATGTAGTCGCCCCGATGCAGCGCAGTTCACCGCGAGCCAGCATTGGTTTTAAGATATTGCCGGCATCCATAGCACCTTCGGCAGCACCGGCACCGACAACAGTATGCACTTCATCGATGAAAAGAAGAATTTGTCCGTCTGATTTAGCAATTTCATTTAAAACTGCCTTCAGGCGTTCTTCAAATTCGCCGCGGAATTTCGCTCCGGCTACCAAAGAGCCAAGATCCAGCGAATATAATTTCTTATTTTTTAGAGATTCGGGAACATCACCGCCGACTATGCGTCTGGCCAGTCCTTCGACAATGGCCGTTTTGCCCACCCCAGGTTCACCGATGAGAACAGGATTATTTTTTGTGCGGCGTGAGAGAATTTCTATAGTGCGGCGAATTTCTTCATCTCTTCCTATCACAGGGTCCAGCTTGCCGCGGCGTGCCGCATCAGTCAGATCACGGCCATATTTTTCCAAGGATTTATATTCGCTCTCAGGATTGTCGGAGTTAACATTGTTTTTTCTGTTGGTTTTAACTATAGCTTGTATTTTTGATTTACTGAGACCAAAATCTTTGCATAGCTTTTGGCAGCTTTCATCCGCGGCATCTATAATTGCCAAAAGCAAATGTTCAGTACTGATATATTCATCCTTCATATTGTCAGCAATTTGACGTGCTCTTCCTAAAACCCGGGACAGTTCCACACTCATGGAAAGACGATCCTGTCCTTTTACCGCAGGGATTTTGTTAAGATTTTGCTCCAGACGGACTTTCAGCATGGGTAAATCCGTTTTGCATTCATCAAATATAGTTGCAAGGAGGCCTTCGGGTTCCTTAACAAGAGATAGTAGAACGTGAGCAGACGTTATTTCCTGATGATAATGCAATGCCGCATTTTGCTGAGAACTCTGTAATGCAGTCAAAACTTTTTGTGTATATTTTTCTTCTGGCATAGTATGTACCTCCTAATTTGACAGATTACTAATTTATAATTATTGTATTGATTTTTGATTACAATGCTATTATAATAACAAAAAGTCAAAAAGTCAAATAAAAAATTAGACCTTTTGACTTTTTATAAATATTTTGATTGATTTATTGTTTCATGATTAATATTTTAAGTTAGTTGTTTTTTTATATAGATTAGATAACTAATTAGAGTGAATATCAGTGCAGCTTGTAAAATATATTAACTACTGTATAATGAAATAATCATCTTAGAAAAACGGTTTCAACTATTCTTATATAGTATGGTAAGTAATAAAATTGTTAGATGTTCTGCGGGGAGGAGATTATAGTATGTCAGAATGCAAGGGATTTACTCCTGTGGTAAACAGCCACTCAAAGCTTTTGATCCTTGGATCAATGCCCAGCATTGTTTCGTTGTCGCATAAACAGTATTATGCGCATCCACAGAATAGATTTTGGCGCCTTATGGCTAAATTACTGGGTTATGAGATTACACCTGTAAATTATGGGGAAAGGTTGAAAATGATTTTGGACAGGCATATTGCTTTATGGGATTCAATTGCATTTTGTGAAAGGGAAGGCAGTCTGGATTCAGCAATACAGAAAGAAACACCAAATGATTTTAATGAGTTTTTTCAAAGATATCGGAATATAAATATGTTGTGCTTTAACGGAGGCAAGGCATATCAGTGTTTTAAAAAATATAACAAACAAATTCTTGACAGCAATAAATACATAATTTATCTTTTGCCATCTACAAGTCCGGCTAATGCCCGTTTTAAAATGGAAATGCTGGAGGAAAAGTGGCAGATCATATTGAAGCAGTCCTAAAGTCTTTTAAAATAGAAAAACTATTAAGAATCAATATTTCTTTGCAGGGGAAATATTATTGTGAATGTGGTACCTTTGTTCAATTCGCTGCTTGCAAATATTTTCCCACTGAACAATTCAACGAGAAATTTTACCAGGGACAGTCCAATCCCGGACCCACCAATATCCTGTCTGGCACGTGATTTATCACTTCGGTAAAATCTATCGAAAATAAATGGAATATCTGTCTTGGCGATACCGACACCATTGTCTTTTATGGTAAATACAGCTTTATCTTTGTCCCGGCTGCATGCGAGAAGAAGTTTACCTTTATCAGGACTGTATTTTACGGCATTTTCGATTAAATTAATAAAAATTTGTGTAAATAGATCTGGATTCGCTTTTATTACTAAGTTTTCAGATGAAAAATTAGTTTCGAAAAACTGCCCCTTTTGTTCCAAAAATGGTGTCATGGTTTTTATTATTTTTTTCAATGCATCTGTACAATCAATATTAGTAGTAGCAACCTGTTTTTTATAATCATTGCTGTTCAATTTCGCCAATTGCAGAAGATTTTTTACCAGATATTGCATGCGGCAGCTTTCTTCATAAATAATTTTCAAAAAATGCCGGGAAGTTTCTGCTTCTGTTAAGTCACTGTCCAGCAAAGTTTCACTGAAGCCCTTAATAGAGGTTAAGGGGGTAGAAAGCTCATGTGCCGCATTGGCAACAAAAATATTTTGTCTGTCTGTTATTTCCTGCATCAGTGATATGTCATGGAACACGCATACTATGCTTTGTTTTGTTTCGCTGGTGAATGGTGCAAAAAATACAATAAAAGTTTTTTCTGTGGCACCTAATTTTATCCTGAGCGTTATTTTTTTATTTTTATTTTCTTGTGCGCAAGTTTTGGCTGTGTCACTGATGACTGTGTTGCCTATAAAATTGATACTGTATGTTTTGATAATATCAGGTGTTATTTTAAACATATCCTTAGCCTGTTTATTAGCCTCTGTGATAAGACCATTCTCATTCAATAAAATAACTGCATTATCCATATTATCCAATATAAGGGATAAAGTATGGGCTTTTGCCTGCGAATCATTGATTTTGCGAAGCAGGCGGCTGGTAAGTTTATTGATAGCAGCTGCGAGAAATTCTAATTCATCTGCGGTGTTTATTCTCATACGGGTACTTAGATCCCCGTTGATTATTTTTTGCGCGTCCAGAGTCATCTGCTTTATGGGATTGGTGAAGCGGCGTGTAAGGATCATGCCTATGCTGATAGCGATGATAGTCACGGCGAAAAATATAAACAAAATATTATTGCGCATACTGTCATAGGATTTTTCAAGGGGCGTAATGCTTAAAGATGTACGGCTTACTCCCAGCAAAACACCATTATCATATACAGGAACGGCAACATAAAGTAAATTTTTTTGCAGTGTTTCACTGTGTCTTATAGATGAGCCTATGCCAGTATGCAGTGCATTTTGGATTTCCGGACGATCTTCATGATTATCCATTGATTCACTGTCATGGGACGAATCATAGACCACCTCTCCAGAGGTGTTGACCAATGTTATCCGCAGTCCTGTATCAGAGCTGATGGCTTGCAGGAGTGACATATCGGCATTATCTTTTTTTTCAAAATATATATGTGATATAGCAGCTACAGTTTTAGCCTGATTTTCTAAGGAACTGGTTTTATCCTGAATATTTATCTTATAGAAATAGTCTACCATATATATGCTGCATATCAGAAGAGGAAGAATTATCAGAACTAGTGAGTATATTGTCAGGCGTCTGCTGATACTTGATTTTAACATCGGCAAATTCCTTTCCATTTATAACGAAACAGCTTTATTGTATCACTCATGTTGAAAATGTAAAAGCCCTCAGTACATTATAATACTGAGGGTTACGTGTAGAAAAACAGACTATTTTCTAAATTTTTTTTGTCTTGCGCATACGTTCGGCTGTTTCCAAATATATGACCCATTCGGCAATATTGGTGGCATGGTCACCTATTCTTTCAAGATAACGCGATATAAAAACAAATTCCGGTACAGCGCCTGCCAATGTATGGTCGGAGATTTCTGTCAATGTTTTGGCAAAAAGAGAATCCGCATTATCATCTTCGTTGCAGACTTTTTCGGCTAAATTCACATCAGCATTTTTATAAGCCTTGATGGACATGTTGATCATTGATATGGCACAGTCAGATAACGCTTTTATATGGGATTTGTCAAAATTAAAAGGTTTTTCTAGGTTACTGGTAATTCTTGCTATATCAAAGGCATGATCACCTATACGTTCTAAATCTGTGGAAATTTTAAAAGATGTAGCGATCACTCTAAGATCATGGGCTATTGGCTGCTGTTTGGCTATAAGTAAGATGCAGGCGTCCTCTGTTTCGATAAGCAGCTGGTCAATAATATCATCATTCTCCATTACCTGTGCTGCCAATTTTTTATCGAAATTTAAAAGAGCTTTTATTGAATTTTTAGCAGCTGTTTCTGCCGCTATCCCCATTTCAACAATTTTTTCCTGTATCCTTGCAAGGTCTTCAATATAAGCTTTTCTTGTCACTTGATTTTCCATTAGCAAGATCTTCCTTTCTTAGCCGAAACGTCCGGATATGTAATCTTCAGTTTGTTTGTCGGCAGGGTTGGTAAATATTACATCTGTTATGTCGTGTTCGATTAATTTTCCGTTGAGGAAAAATGCTGTATAATCAGATACACGTGCGGCCTGCTGCATGTTATGGGTTACCATTACGATAGTGTAATTTTTTTTCAATTCGGCTACCAGTTCTTCTATCTTCATAGTGGAAATAGGATCAAGTGCGGAACACGGTTCATCCATGAGAATGACTTCCGGTTCGACCGCAAGTACGCGCGCTATACAGAGGCGCTGCTGCTGACCACCGGACATTCCCATTGCAGAATCATTGAGACGATCTTTCACTTCATCCCATAAGGCAGCGTTGCGAAGACTTTTTTCCACTATTTCGTTCAGCTGGTTTTTATTTCTTGTGCCATGAATGCGGGGACCATATGCTATATTTTCATATATGGACATAGGAAACGGATTAGGGCGCTGGAATACCATACCGACACGCTTGCGCAGATATACGATGTCTGTATCAGGGGCATATATATCGTTTCCGTCCAAAAATATATCGCCGTCAATATGTACACTGTCTATTAAATCATTCATACGGTTAAGTGTTTTCAGAAAAGTAGACTTGCCGCAGCCGGAAGGACCGATCAGAGCAACGACCTTGTTGGACGGAACATCAAGTGAGATATTAAATAAAGCCTGTTTGCTGCCGTAATATAAATTCAAATTTTTGGCCTGCATTTTATATTGCATTTTATTTCCTCCTGATACATCTTAATGACAAATATAGCATGGAAAGTAATTTTGATTGTTAGTTAAATGTTAAATTATTGTAAATAAAAGATAAAACGGCATTGACTTTTTGTTTGGTTTCTATTTATTTTACAGTCAGAATGAGGCAGCCTATTCTGTATATTGCTTCAGAAAAAATGTTTGGCTGTCGAACCGGGGAAGCTTTGCGGAAAGTTTCTCATAATTGCCGTCGGCATTAAGCTTGCGCGCTTTTACAGTGTCGCGCCACATGATGAGCATACTCTGGTAAATGGTCTCTTTCAAATCCGCATCATAGATCGGACATGCTATTTCCACGCGGTGTTCTGTATTCCTGGTCATCCAATCAGCGGAAGAAATATAAATTTTAGTATTTTCTCCGCTGCCAAAACAAAATATCCGTGAATGTTCCAAAAATCTACCTACAATATTTATGACTTTTATATTGTCTGTCTTGTCCTTTATTCCAGGCTTAATGCAGCAGATGCCGCGGATGATCATTTTTATCTTGACACCCGCCTGTGAAGCTTCTGCCAGAGCATCAATGAGTTCACGATCCGTAAGTGAATTCATTTTGAGCAATATATGAGATATTTGCCCATTTATAGCACGGTCCCGTTCTTCATGGATAAGGCGTATTAAATCTGGTTTTAGACTGTTCGGTGCAGATAAAAGGGAATTATAATTACCATGGAGATTATCTGTCCCCATATTTTGAAAAAACTGGACGGCATCAAGGCCTATATCGTCTGATGTGGTGAAAAGAGCAAGATCCGTGTAAAGGCTGGCTGTCTGAGCATTATAGTTACCGGTGCCTATCTGGGTGATGTATTCTATTTTACTGTTTTCCCGGCGCATTATGAGACATATTTTGGCATGAACCTTATAACCTTCTATGCCGTATATTACCTTGCAGCCGGCATCCTGGAGCATTTCTGCCCAGCTTATATTATTAGCTTCATCGAAGCGGGCACGCAATTCCATTAAAACGGTGACTTCTTTGCCAAGCTCAGCGGCTATTGCGAGCAGCTGTATCAGCTTGGCTTTTCTTTTTCCTATACGATAAATGGTTATCTTTATGGCGAAAACAGAATCATCATAAACGGCTTCTTTTATCAGTTTTAAAAATAAATCAAAACTTTGGTAGGGATAATTCAAAAGCAAGTCCTTATGCCGTATATATTCGATCATGCCGGTATTTTGTGGTATAGAGCATTTATTGGAAGATGTAAACGGGGGATACATAAAAAGCGCTTTTTGTTCGACTGTAAGTTTTTCAGCAAATGAGAGAAGATAAGAAAGATTTATAGGTGTACGGCAGAAAAATATTTGTTCCTTTTTTATGTTCAAATGCTCAATCAGATAATTGAGCATTGATGGAGATGTCTCTCCGTTTATTTCCATACGCACCGCAGCAAGTTTTCCGCGCTTCTTTAAGCTTTTGCGCATGTGCTGCAAGTAATCTTCACCGAGCTCAAATTCCTCGTCATCGAGACTTATATCTGCATTGCGAGTCACGCTGATAATTGCTTTTTTTTCAACGTCATAAAGATTGAATATTTTTTCAGCGTAATGAAGGACAATATCTTCCAATAATATATATTTTGTTTTCCTGCCCGGCAGGTAAAGCAGCTTGGGAAGATTTTGAGGAATAGGAATGATCCCCAGGATATTATTTTTCTTTTCCTTTAAAGAGACGGCGATGTAAAGAGCTTTATTTATCAAATGAGGGAATGGGTGGCGTACATTTATTACCAGTGGCGACAGGAGAGGAAATATTTGTGTTTGAAAATAGTCTTTTACAAAGGACTGTTCAGTTTTGCCGAGTCTGCCGGATTTTTTACGCTGTATGCCGGCAGCATTACAGGCGCGTTCTAGTTTTGCAGAAAGTACAGCCCTTTTTTTATATAAAACCTTTGTGGCTGCAAATATCTTCTCCAGCTGCTGACTTGGTGTCAAAAAACTTTTATTGTCAAATTTTAATGTATTTTCAAGTGAGAGATCATAAAGGCTGCCGACACGTATCATATAAAATTCATCCAGATTGCTATTAAAAATAGCTAAAAATTTCAAACGCTCATAAAGGGGAACTGTTTCGTCCTCAGCCTCTTCCAAAACACGTTCATTAAATTTGAGCCAAGATAATTCACGATTTTGAGTATATACAGGATTAATTTTTTTTATCATTTTGCTACACCTCAATATCATCGAATTCTTTTAATATCATTTTTGTTAAATAGCCTTCACGGACACCGGCCCGGCTTATAAGAATCGATTTTGCATTGAAACGAGTGATCAGGGTTTCCAATATGATCATACCCGGTAAAATAGTGCGGATGCGATCAGGAACAATATCAAGCAGTGTATCCAGCGTGCGGCGGTCAATATGGGTTTTACTTTTTTTGCTTAAAAACGGTTTTATTATTCCGTTTATATATTCCGCGCGCATATTTCTATTTTGCAGGCTCAGACCAAAAAGAGAATTGTACACATCCTTAGTAGATCTGATAGTTCCGCCTACACCGCAAATATCGGGATAATCCGGAGCAAAGCTTTGAGCTTCCTGTTTGTCCAGAAGCTGTAAAACTTTCCCTCGAATCTTTTTCTGCTCATCCTTATTAGGGAAGAAATGCATAACATATTTGCGATAAGCACTCAGTGAACCTATAGGCAGACTGATTGCCTGTTTTATTTTCATTTCTTCATAGGCTACCAGCTCTGTACTCGCACCGCCTATGTCGATCAAAAGGCCGCTGGTGAGACTGACAGTTCTTGCGGCACCGATGAAATCCAAGGTAGCTTCTGTCTTTCCGCTGATAACATTTATTTTTAAGCCTGTTCTGTCTTCTATTTCCTTTACGGCATATTCACTGTTGGAAATATTTCTCAGAGCTGCAGTGGCAAACGCATGGATTTCTTCTATATTCAGATCACCGGCTATTTTTTTAAATATCAATAAGATGTGGCATGCTTTATCTATGCCGGCAGCGCTCATCATATTATCATTGACGTAAGAAGCCAGCGCTGCCATTTCTTTTTTATTGAGGAGAACCGTATATGAACCGTTCTCTATCTTGTAAATTACAAGCCGGATGGTATTGGAACCGATATCTATTACTGCATACATTAAAGATCGCCTCACTGTTTTCAAAATAGGGGAAAATTATTTTTTTAGATAATGAAAAAATTATTTTGTAAAACGATAACCGACACCGCGCACCGTTTTTATTCCGTCACTTATTGATGGTTCGGATTGCAGCTTTGCCCGCAGATGACGGACATGTACATCCACTGTTCTTGTGTCACCGTAATATTCATACCCCCAGACCTTTTCCAGAAGTTCATCGCGTGAAAATGCTTTGCCTTCATTTGTGACAAATAATTTCAGCAGATCATATTCCTTGGGTGTAAGCATAAGCTGCTCATTGTTGAGAGAAGCAGTATAAGCATTGAAATTGATTTTTAAAGGCCCGATAATTAGTTCACCCTCCGGCTGGTCTTTTGTGCTGCGTCTCAGGACAGCTTTGACGCGTGCAATCAGTTCACGCATGCCAAATGGTTTTGTTGTGTAATCGTCCGCACCAAGTTCGAGTCCAAGTACCTTATCTATTTCTTCATCTTTGGCAGTTATCATGATTATAGGAATTTTTGATGTTGCCTTATTCTGTTTAAGACGCCGGCACACTTCAAAACCGTCTATCTGCGGCAGCATAATATCCAGCAGGATCAATGAAAGGTCCTTTTCCGATTGGGCAAGTTCCACGGCGGTCAAACCATTATCGGCGGTAACAGTGTCATAACCATTCTTTTTTAGATTAAAAACCAGTAACTCACGAATAGGTGCTTCATCATCAACGACTAAAATCTTCATTTAAACTCTCCATTATCATTGAATTTGTGTTGAACTTACATAATACCTTCGCTAAATTTTACCGATATCCTATTGAGAAATATAATTTCCGTCAACACTTAACAAAACCTTAACAAATACGTAACAAGCTGGCGCGAAGGATACGATAGAATGAACATAAAGCACGGAAGATGTATGCGTGGCGGATATATGCTGCAGCTGAAATCTTACATAAAATTTATTTTGGAGGTTTTAAAATGCTTTTTAGCGGAAAGAAAAAATTGTTGGCTGTTCTTGGAACTATGGTGGTAAGTACGATGCTGTTTGCAGGCTGCGGCAGCAGTGACAACAGCGCGGCTTCTTCAGGCAGCGGTGATAAAACTGCTCTTGAAGGCAAGGTATCAGCTTCAGGTTCTACGGCATTGCTGCCAATGTTGAAACCTGCGCAGGAAGCTTTTGAAAAAGAACACGAAAAAGTTACTATAAATATTGCAGGCGGTGGATCGTTCACCGGCATGAATCAGGTATCTGAAGGTGCAGTTGATATAGGTAATTCAGACGTTGATCTGCCAGATGAATATAAGGATAAAGGTCTTGTCGATCATAAAGTTGCTGTCGCACCTTTTGTATTGATAACCAGTACGGACAATAAAGTTTCGAATCTGACTATGCAGCAGGCAACAGATATATTTACTGGGAAAATCACCAATTGGAAAGAAGTCGGTGGAGATGACCAACCCATCACTATTATTCATCGTGCTAAATCTTCCGGTTCCCGCGCTATTATCACCGCTACTATCCTCAAGGGACAGGAATTTACTGATAATGCGTCAATTCAGGATTCAAACGGTGCTGTATTAAAAGGCGTGGCGACAACTCCCGGATCTATCGGTTATGTGGATGGGGCTTATGCTGATAAAAGTGTAAAAACATTTTCTCTTGATGGAGTAGCTTTCTCTGCACAGGCAGTTATTGACGGTAAATATCCTGTTTACGGTTATGAACACATGTACACTAAAGGTGAACCTAAAGGTGCGGTAAAAGCATTCATTGATTATGTAATGGGTGATGAATTCCAAAATTCACAGGTTGAAAAATTAGGATTTATTCCAGTCAATAAAATGAAAAAGTAATTTACAAAGGTAAAAAATATGGAAAAAGATTTCAATCATCAACGAAAATTAGTATATGATCGATATGTGCGGTATTTGTTTATCGCTTGTGCGGCATTGATGACCATAATAATTTTTTCCATTATATTTTTTGTCGGTAAGCAGGGGTTGATGACGTTTCAGGACGTCAGCCCTGCTGAATTTTTTTTCACCGATAAATGGAACCCCGGTATGCATAAATATGGGGCTTTAAGTTTTATATTGGGATCTGTAGCCGTGACATTGCTGGCGATAATTATAGGTACTCCCATAGGCCTTTTGGGTGCCGTGTTTATGTCCAAAATAGCACCAAAAAAACTTCGTGATCTGATGCGTCCGGCAGTGGATCTTTATGTGGCTATTCCTTCTGTGGTATATGGTTATATAGGGTTAACTGTCATGATACCATTCATACGGATCGTATTTAACGTAAGTATGGGATATGGTATTTTTGTCACATCGCTCATACTGTCCATAATGATTCTGCCGACGATAATCAGTATCAGTGAAGATGCGCTCAATGGTGTACCTAAACCTCTTGAGGAAGCATCACTGGCATTGGGTGCCACATATTGGCAGACCTTATACAAAGTCATTATACCGTCGGCTGCACCGGGGATATTGACCGCCATAGTTTTGGCAATGGCAAGAGCTGTTGGGGAAACGATGGCGGTGCAAATGGTCATAGGCAACACACCGCTGCTGCCTACATCTTTATTTTCACCGACGGCAACGCTGACAAGTGATATAGTCATAGAAATGGGCAATACACCCTTCGGGTCAGCATGGGGGAATGCATTATTCTTAATGGCGCTGGTCCTGCTGGTGGTATCGCTGCTGATGATACTGCTCATAAAACGAATAGGCGCCCGGAGGTATGCATAATGAATGCTAAACTTGTGAACAAAATAGCCATATGTATTTTATGGTTTACCGGTTTTTTTATTTTGCTTCTGCTGTGTGTATTTCTTGGTTATATTTTGTATAAGGGTCTTCCGGTGCTTTCCTTTGATTTTATTTTTAATAAATCAAGTGATATCACTGCAGGCGGAGGAGTCGGCGGGCAATTATTCAATTCGTTTTATCTGTTGTTTTTATCGCTCGGAATATCTGTACCGATCGCACTCGGCGCGGGAATATATCTGGCAGAATATGCAAAAGATAATATTCTCACAAAAATTATCAGACTCAGTATAGAAAGTTTGGCAACTGTGCCGTCTATCGTTCTGGGGTTGTTTGGTATGATCATATTTGTAAATATGATGGGATTGGGATTCAGCATATTAAGCGGTACACTCACGTTAGTTCTTTTGAATCTGCCTCTTTTAGTGCGAGTTACAGAAGAATCTATTAAATTGGTGCCTAAGTCATATAGAGAAGCAAGCCTGGCAATGGGAGCAACTAAATGGCAGACTATTTACAAGGTCGTTTTACCGTCGTCGCTGGCCGGGATAATAACGGGAATTATCCTGACGGCAGGCCGTGCTTTGGGTGAAACAGCCATTTTGATTTTTACTGCAGGCACGACGGTATCAAGACATATGTTTGATACTGATGTCACGGCAGCAGGAGAAACTCTGGCTGTGCATATGTGGTATCTGATGTCAGTGGGTTTGGTTCCGGATAGAGAGCTTATTGCTGACGGGATAGGTGCGCTGCTCATAATAGTCATTTTGCTTTTTAATTTGATATTGACTATTCCGCTTAGGATCATCCAGAAGCGTATGGGGATCATAAGTAAATAGAGTACAAAAAGACTGCCAATGAAATTTTTTCTTCATTGGCAGTCTTTTTATTTTTGGAATAATCGCTATTTAGCTCTAGCTCTTTTTATCCGGTACAGAAATATTATATATTGTTAAAATTTTTGAAGCATTGTCCTTGTAATATTTTCCAATTCTTCCTTGGCAGGAATATTTTTTATACTCATTTTATCCAGACAAATGGTAAAACCGGAACTTTTCAGTTCATCCTCAACCTGACCTATACTTTGCCCACCCCAGCCATAAGAACCAAAAGCAAAGGCAAGTCTGTTATGTTCTTTTGGCGACAGCCCTTTCAGGTAGCAGAGAAAAGCCGCAACTGTAGGCATCATATTATTATTCAGAGTGGGTGAACCGACAGCCAGATATTTTTTTGTGAGAACTTCAGTAACTATATCTGATATATGACTTTCCTTTAAGTCGTACATGCAGACAGGAATATTTCTGCACGAAAATGCATCAGTAATTGTCCGGGCCATGGTTTCGGTAGAATGCCACATGCTGTCATAAACTACTACAGCTTCTTCATTGGTTTCCCCTTCTGCCCATTTGCTGTAATTGTCTATGATTTCCTGTATATGTTTTCTCCAGATTATTCCATGACCCGTGGCTATCATTTCAACACTCAAATCTTTTAAGGCAGAAAGAGCGATTTTGGCCTGACGCCCATACAACATCAATATGTTGGCATAATATTTTTTCGCTTCATACATAAGTACACCAAAATCCACCTGATCGTCAAAACGTTCAGTAGCGGCAAAGTGCTGACCAAAACCGTCGTTGGAAAAAAGTATTTTCTCTTCCGGGCAGTAGGTGAACATGCTGTCAGGCCAGTGAAGCATAGGAACAGGAATAAAATTTAAAGTCCTTGAGCCGATATTTAAGGAGTCACCGGCCTTTACGCCTTTGTAATTCAGATCGCCATAGAATTTGGGAATATTTTTTAAGCCGTTTGGAATGCATGTGAAAATTTGTGCATTGGGGCATTTTTCCATTATCGCAGGAATAGATCCTGAATGATCCTGTTCAAGATGGTTGCAAATAATATAATCAATCTTTGATGGGTCGATTACAGAAGATATACGTTCTAAGATTTCATCCTTAAAGCTTATTTTTGCCGTATCAATGAGTGTAATTTTCTCATCAATGATCAAATAAGCATTATAAGAAGATCCTCTGCCTGTCCGATATCCATGAAAATTGCGCAAGTTCCAATCAATAACACCAACCCAATAGATTCCTTTTTTTATCTCAACTGCCTGCATAATAGTCCCTGCCTTTCTAAAAATAATCTACCATTATTATATCACTGGTAAAAAATAGACACAATTAATATTAACCGTATTTGTGCAGACACAGAAATAATATTTATGTGTCTGTATGCTCTATGAAATAACGGAAAACAGTTATAATATGGCTTATAGATCGTATACATCGGGTATGCTTCTGAAAAGCTCCATTTCCTTTGCGGTCACGGTTACTTTGTCTTCATCGTTATCTTCAGTGATCTGTGCGAGTACATTGCTCCAATTTTCATTTATCGTATGTCCCATTATTGCCTTGCCGTTATCATCAAGGTGCAGTCCGTCAAGAGCAAATTCTGTAGGCAGAATTTCCGGTGGGACAGGGAATTCTGCAGCGGTATCAATATGAACACGTGTACGGATATAATTGTTTACTTTGTTAAATTCATACGGCCAGTTTGATGATGTGCTTTCCGTAAAAATTTTATTTATATTATGCGGGTTTATCGTAGGCAATGTCAGCAATATAGGCTGAATGTCATTTTCCTGACATTTCTGCTGAAGGATTTTCAGGCCGATTATTATTTTATCGGCGGAAACACCGGCACGCAGGCTGTTGCTCGCTCCCATAATGATCAAATATCTGGGGGCAAAAGGGAGAACATCTTTATCAAAACGATTTACCATCATTTCTATAGTGTCGCCGCTTTCCGACAAATTTATTGAGGGAAAATTAAGATAGGAAGAATAGCTGAATTCAAAATCAGCGGGGCTGTAAGAAAGATGTCCGCCGCCGTGGCTTATGCTGTCACCAAAAATGCCTACCTGATAATCAGCGGAGGGTTCATTACTGAATCGTTCTGCATTTGAATATACTCCTATCGGCCGGCCATCGCTGTCAATACCGCGAACCCGCCAATAATAGGTACCTATACGCGAATGAGGATCGTAATACTCGCAGGAAAAGTCTATAGTGCTGGAAAAGATGCGATACATTGAAGGCTCTGTTCCATTAGGATTTTCCGGGGGAGCCGATAAGACCTCTACTTCAAATTTAACAGCACCTGCGTTGGGAATCCATTGATAAACAGGATATAAAAGAACGGACCCGTTGCCATGATTATAATTGGTGTTGGTAACCGGTGAATTGATTTCTGACGGATGACCGTCAGTATAAAGCAATTCCAATGCCGAAAAATTTGTCACAGGCTTGTTGTCAAAATCCATTGCCCGTACCCGCCAATATAGGTTTTTATGACAGCCTTCCGTGATTTCCGCGATTGGAAGATTGAAGGCATTTACAAATACCTGGTTTGTAAAATAGATATGTTCTGCCGAAACAGAATTTGTACTTAATCTATCAGGAATTTTATCAAAAACTTCAAGCTCATAGTAAACAGCCTTGGTGTTTTCGTTCCAGCGCAGCAGCGGGGCTGCTGAAGCAGGGTTTTCTTCAGTGTAATGTGTAGTTATTTCAAGAGCGGGATAAAGCTGCTTATAACTGTACGCATCTCCCGATAAAATAAAGATATTGATCAAAACTATGAGGATAATAGTATATTTCACAGGGCATTTCCTTTCCAATACGGACTGCCTAATATGAACGGATGATATATTCGGCTGTCCGTACCGGATATATCAGAGAAGAGCATATTTTTTAATAGCGGCAGCCACACCATGTTCATTATTATTCAAAGTTTGATATTTGGCGGCTTTTTTTGCATCAGTGATAGCATTTTCCATAGATACCGAATAACCGGCATATTTCAGCATAGAGATATCATTGCTTCCGTCGCCTATAGTCATAACTTCATCTGCAGTGATATTCAGGGTGCTGGCAAGCATGTGCACTGCGTTTCCTTTAGTCGCGGTCAGACTGTTGAATTCGAGGTTGGCATCAGAAGAACCTGTCATTTCTGCCGGCAGACCCTTGCATCTTTCACGAATGGCTTCAAAATTTTCTGCATTATTATAAAAGATATTCATTTTATAAATCAATTTTTGCCATTCAGGCCGGAAAAGAGCTTTTAAATTTTCCAGTGGTGTACGAGTATCGAGGACGAGCTGTACAAAATGATCCGGCACATATTTTGCAGCATGATCGTAGCAGGATTGGGAGGTATAAATCTGATTGTTTGTATATACCTCAAGCATTACAGGATACTCGCGGACTATTCTGTAAATAGTGTTGGCAGCTGAAAATGTCAGCGGATCGGATAATATAATTTTATCCAGCTTTTTGTCATAAATTTTGCAGCCGTTGCCGTTTATGAAATAACGCAGTTCGGGGAGAAGAGCCATGATCGGTGCTAATTCAGTGTTGCTGCGTCCTGTGCAGACAGTTACCGTTATGCCTCTTTTAAGAGCTTCATTTATTGCCGCACGATTTTGGTCAGATATTGTCTGTTCATCATTGAGCGTGGTACCGTCCATATCCAGAGCAATCAACTTTACTGCCATTAATATTAATCCTTTCACAAATAAATATAAATATATGTAATATTCTACAATAAAACGGATTGATTAGCAATAATGGTGAATTCTTCCCTCTGCTCTAATGGTCTATACGGTATAAATGAATAAGCTTGTAATAAAATTGAAAATAGCAAAATTTTTTGTTATACTAAAAACCATATGCAGCATAGGCAAAGCATTGTTTTTAGTAAATAATTTATGGAGACGTAAAAGTGGAACCCCAAAAAGTAAAATATAAAAGAAGCTATAAGCGTATTATTATAATAGGTATGATATTTTTAGTTTTTGCTGCTACAGCAATGGCCTACAGTTTTTCGAAAAATGCGTCACAGAAACAAGGCGAAAAAGCTTTTTCTTCTGAGGATAAATATACAATCATGGTAATGGGGATTGACAGCCGTGCTGATGATGTTGGCAGAAGCGATACCATGATGATATTCAATGTGGATACGAAAAATGACAATGTCTCTGTAATGTCGATACCACGTGATACCAGAGTGCAAATAAAAGGATATAAATATGATAAAATCAATCATGCCTATGCTTACGGCGGTCACGAGCTTAGCAGGGATGCCGTGCAGAGCCTGCTTGGCGTACCGATTGATTATTATGTGCTTATAGATATAAAATCATTTGAAAATATCATTGATGCCATAGGCGGCGTGGATATCAATGTGGAAAAAAGAATGTATTATAATGACCCGTGGGATGATAATGGCGGTCTTCATATAGATCTTTATCCTGGGATGCAGCATATGGACGGTAAAAAAGCAATAGAATATGTTCGGTTTCGAGACGGGGAAGGTGATATCGGCAGAATTACCAGACAGCAGCATTTCATAAAGGCTGTTCTGGAAAAGATATTGACTCCGTCCATACTGCCCAAATTACCTGAAATAATAAAGGAAGTGAGCGCGACAGTAAAAACAGATATGTCTTTTGCCTATATGCTCAAATTTGCCGGTATGCTTCCGGGAATGAAGGACAGACAGATAAATTCATCCATGCTCCCGGGAAAACCTGCCTATATAGATGATATCAGCTATTGGCTTCCTGATATAAAAGTATTGCGTCAGAATATAGCAGAAACACTGGCATTGAATGTGACAGAGCAGATGCAGCGGAATGCAGATGAAACTGCTGCGGAATATGAAAAATCCCTGCCTAAAGGGCTAAAAGTATTGAATGAGGATTTAAATAAAAAAAGTGATGAAAACAGTACAGATAATGCCGATTCGGCTGAAAAAAAGACAATACCGGTAAAACCGCAGGATATCACTGTTATGGTGATTAATTCAAGTGGTATAAACGGAGCAGGTGCAGCAGCGGCAGATACATTGATGCGTAAAGGGTTTAAGATATCAAGCGTAGAAACGGGACGTACATCTTCTAATGAAAACACGAAAATAATGACAAATGATGATGCTGTCAGTCTTTTTTACGGTATGCCCTTTCCCTGTGTTATAATGACGGGCAGCGGGACAAAACAGGCTGTACTGACCATTGGCAGAGATTTTAGGAAATAGCTTCAGGATAAAAGATGCACGGATTGACTGCCAGATAAATATATAATTGGGATGTGGAGAATTGAGCTTGCTGCGTGTTGAAAATATTGCAAAATCATATGGAATAAGAGCATTATTCAGTGGTGTTTCTTTTGATATAGACAGAGAAAACAAAATTGGTCTTATAGGTGCTAACGGTGCGGGAAAAACGACATTGATGAACTGTATTATGGATAGAGAAGAATACGACAGCGGCAAGGTAAAGATAGATACGGCAGACAGGATCGGCTATGTTGAGCAGCAGGCTGTATTTACAGGCAGTACGCTGCATGAGGAGCTGCTCACTGCATTTGCTGATCTGCTGGAGCTGGCGGATAGAAAAAAATCTTTAGAAGAAGCAGCAGCACAAAGCGGGTCACAAAAAAAGACAGATGATATAATGCACGAGTATGCAAAGGTTTCTGAGGAATTTGAACGCCTTGGCGGCTATGAATATGAAAATAAAATTCGCCGTATAGCTTTTGGACTTGGTTTCGGTGAAATTGATTTTTTAAAATCACCGCAGGATTTTTCCGGCGGACAGAAGACTCGTATATGTCTTGCTAAAGCTCTTTTACGCGAACCGGATTTTCTTTTTCTTGATGAACCGACAAATCATTTGGATGTTGGGATGATAGAGTGGCTGGAAGAGTTTCTGCGCAATTATAAAGGCGGTATATTGATGATATCACATGACCGTTTTTTTCTTGACAGAGTGACTACGTCCATAATCGAATTGATTGATCAAAAAATAGATATTTACGACGGAAATTATACAAAGGCCATGAGGGTGAGAACAGACCGGCGTGCCGCTTTGGAATCTGCTTTCGTTAAACAACAGGATCATATAAAAAAAACGGAAGAATATATCCGTAAATATAAAGCCGGTATAAAATCAAAACAAGCGCGCGGCAGAGAAAAACAGCTGAAAAGACTGGAAAGGATCATTCTTCCTCCTGATCCTGCCGGATTTAATTATTTTCTTTTTAATCCGCCAATGGAATGTGCTCAGAAAGTACTGGAAATAGAAGAACTTTCTTTTTCCTTTGGAGCGTCAGTTATTTGTGAAAATTTGACAATGACGGTGCGCAAGGGTGACGGCATCGCGCTTGTCGGTCCGAATGGTGCTGGTAAGACGACACTGCTCAAATTAATAGTCGGTGAACTTGAAGCTGGCAGCGGAAGAATAAAAATTGGCAGCCGTGTTAAAATAGGATATTTTTCGCAGCATCATGAGGAGCTCAACGGTCAAAATACAGTATTGGCGGAAATTACATATAATTATGGAATTGCCGATGAACAGGCACGAAATTATTTAGGGGCATTTTTATTCAGTGGTGACAATGTTTATAAAATAGTGGCAGAATTGTCCGGCGGGGAAAAATCACGCTTGGCATTATTAAAACTGATGATGGACGGGGCTAATTTTATAATATTGGATGAACCGACAAATCATCTGGATATACCTGCCAGAGAGGCAGTAGAAAATGCATTGATGACCTTTCCGGGGACCTTCCTTGTCATTTCTCATGATAGGTATTTTTTGGATAAAGTTACAAATTGTACTTATGAAATGGAAAACGGAAAGCTGAATCAATATGATGGTAATTACAGTTATTATCGTCAGAAAAAATTACTGGAAAATCCACCCGAGAAAGAAAAACAGCTTCCGGTGAAAAAAGAACACCAGCATGTTATAAAAGAAAAAAGCCTGCCGGCAAAGAATAAAAAAACTGTTATTTTCAACGAAGACAGAAAAGAGCAGCTCATGAAAAAATGTGAGGCGGAAATTGCTATGCTCGAAGCCGAACTCAAATTGCTGGAACATGATATGAATGATCCGTCCTTTCAGCAGGATCCGCAGAAAAGTGAAGAAATAGCAAAAACTTATGCCGGTAAACAAGAGGAAATAGATAAAAAGTATGAGGAATGGGATAAGCTCATGCAATAAAGATTGCAGTACGGGCAGGTAAAATTTATGGAAAAAATTGAGGGCAGCATACAGGCGGTCATATTCGCCAGTACGGACAGCAGTTTCAGTGTATTTCGTCTGAAGCCGGAACAGCAGAATGCTTTAATTACGGTTACCTGCAATTTTCCGGCACCTTTGGTCGGGCAAAATGTATGTGTGGAAGGGAAATGGATAGTTCATCCTAGATTCGGACAGCAATTTAAGGCGGATAAGATGGAAACTACGGCTCCTGACAGTGCTGATGGAATAGAAAGATTTTTAGCTTCAGGTGCTTTGGCAGGTATAGGACCGGCTATGGCTAAACGTATTGTCAGCAAATTTGGCAAGGACACATTGCAGATCATAGAAAAAGAATCCGGCAGGCTTTGTGAAGTAAGCGGCATAGGCAAGAAAACGGCACAAAAAATCTTTCAGGCATATAATGAGCAGGGAGAGCTGCGTGATGTGATGATATGGCTGGAAACGCACGGACTTTCTTCCACTTATGCCGGGCGCATATTTCAGGAATACGGATCATTTTCCGTTGAAATAATGGAAAATGATCCGTACCGCCTCGCTCACGATATAGAAGGTATTGGTTTCCTGACGGCAGATCAGGTAGCCGCGCAGATGGGAGTGGAAAAAAATGCCGACAGCAGGATAGAGGCAGGGATAGATTTTGCCCTTTTGCAGACAGCTGCCAGCGGTCATTGCTGCGTACCTGAGGAAATCGTCATTAATAAGACGGCAAGGCTTTTGAATATAGACAGAGAAAGTATTTATGCAAAGCTGAAAAAAGAAATTGAAAATGACAGGCTTTATACTGAATATGTGGGCGGTGAACAGCTGATCTATCCTCCGTATCTTTATTTTGCGGAAAAACAGACAGCCAGAAAAATTTTGGAATTGAATAACAATGCAGAACCTCTTCCTTTGGAAAATGCGGCTAAAATGACAGCTGAGTGGGAAAAGAGCAGCAATATAAATCTGGCTCAAAAACAAAGAGAAGCCATAGAGGCTGTGTTAAAAAATGGGTTCTTTGTACTGACAGGAGGACCGGGGACAGGCAAGACAACAATTATTCAGGGGATACTTTTTGTTTTGCAGCACTTTGGTTTGAAAGTGCTGCTTGGCGCACCGACAGGACGGGCAGCTAAACGTTTGACAGAAGCCACCGGGCAGAGCGCCGGTACGATTCATCGTCTCCTTGAAGCCACAGGTATAAGGTCTGATGCGGATTCTGCTTTTGGCAGGGACAGTGATGAACCCCTCGAGGCAGATGCGATAATCATTGATGAAGTATCAATGGTCGATATAGTACTCATGCAGCATTTTCTCAATGCCGTTCCCAGCGGCTGCCGCGTCGTCCTTGTAGGGGATGTCGATCAGCTTCCGGCAGTCGGACCGGGGGCTGTGCTCAAAGATATACTGCGCTCCGGTGCCGTTGCTTCCTTGAAACTTGATGAAGTTTTTCGACAGGCACAAGAGAGTATGATCATTCATAATGCACACGCAATAAATGCGGGCAGAATGCCGGACTGCAGTTCAAACAGCGATTTTTCATTTCTGGAAATAGACAATGATGAAGAAGCGGCTGACAGAATAGTCGCTCTGTGCAGAAAAGAGCTGGTTACTGCGGGATTTGATCCGCTGGCGGATGTACAGGTTCTCTCTCCCATGCATCGGCTTGCATGCGGTGTCAGCAATTTGAATAAATTACTTCAGGAAGCACTCAATTGCGCCAAAACGGAAAAAAAAGAATATAAGACAGCTGCCCAGACCTTTCGTGTCGGCGATAAGGTAATGCAGATAAAGAATAATTATGAAAAAAATATTTTCAACGGCGATATAGGCTTCGTGCAAGAAATATCACCTCAGAAGATAACGGTCAATTTCGGGGAAAATAATGTTGATTATCAGCCGGCTGAAGTAAATCAACTGATGCTTGCTTATGCCATGAGTGTTCACAAAAGCCAGGGAAGCGAATACAAAGTTGTTGTCCTGCCGCTGACAACGGGACATTTTATTATGCTGCAGCGCAATCTTTTGTATACAGCGGTTACCAGAGCAAAGGAAAAAGTAATATTGCTTGGCTCCAAAAAAGCCCTATACACAGCAATTCAAAATAATCGCACACAAAAAAGATATACACTGCTGGCAGAACGTTTGACACAAGGGATCAGCTGATGACGAGGCAGAAATAATATGCATATATTTGATTTGTTTATGGAATTTCTTTATCCGCCGCGCTGTCCGTCATGCCGCAGCTATGTGAAACACGAAGGCGACTGGTGTCTGCCATGTATGCAAAAGGCAGTGCAGGTACATCCGGTGGCACTGCCGCCGGATTCTGTTCTTGAAAAAGTCTGGGCATTGGGAAGATATCACGGGACAATGCGCAGGCTGATAATAAATCTGAAATATAATGGTAAAATGAGCGCATTGCGCAGCATACATAAATATATAACAGCAGCCACAATATCTCTGCGGCTGCCTGCATGTGAATATATAACAGTTTGTGTTCCTCTGCATAAAAAAAGGATGGAGCAGAGAGGCTTTAATCAAACTGAACTTATATTTAAAAAATGGATTGCCGAAAACAGCAAAGATTTTGTCGATTGTCTTGAACGGACATATTTTACGCAGCGACAGTATAAATTAAGCAGAACGGAAAGATTCCAGAATATGCAAAATACTTTTTCTCTGAAAACAAATTTTAATGCCGCCGGAAAAGTTTTTTTACTGCTTGATGATATTTATACTACAGGCGCAACAATGGAATCGTGCGCCCGCCATTTGCGTTCCAAAGGGGCTGCTGCGGTGTACGGACTTGTTCTTGCCAGTGATGCCTGAAATATTATTGAAATAACTGCTTTTGCACGGAAGCGGGTTAGTGCTGTGGTTAAAATATTGATTGTTAAATTTTATTGTCTAAGTTATAATAATAGCAATAATGGTTGATAGAAGGAGGAAAAGACCATGGCTAATAAAATGAAAAATTGTCCTGAATGCGGAAAAATATTCATTGATACGGGAGCCGGCATGTGCAGTGACTGTCTGCGCAAGGAAGAGCAGAATGAAATTGTTGTTTGCAGTTATTTGCGTGATAATCCGGGCAGTACAATAAAACAAATATATGAAGATACGGGCATAAAGGAAAGAACCATAATGCGTATGCTGCGTGCCGGCAGATTTATAGGCAAGGGAGATATCAGCTATCCGTGTGAACGGTGCGGTACTATGATAAAGGAAGGGCGTTATTGTCACAAATGTTCGCAGGAGCTGCAGGCTGATGTGAAACGGATGAGTGACGCTATAAACCAGAAAAAGCAAGCAGTTAAAAAGGATAAGGGCGTTTTGAAAAGCCGCGGTATGTACCTTAAATAAAATAAGAACCTGTTCAAGAGCATGAAAATCGCAGTAAACGACAGAATTGTTTAGAAAAAGCGTTGTATTCCTTAAAAAATGTGCCTTAATTAAAATAGAGAAATTGCCGATATTACTTTATAAGAAAGTATCGGCAATTTTTTTTAAGGGGGGATATATGATGATTTCAAACAGCGGTCATATTAATTCTGTTGCTAACAATATATATATAAACAACATAAGCAAAACCAGTGTAAAGCTGGAAGGCAATGTTGGCAATAGCGGAGATAATGATCAGATAGTTTTGTCAAATGAAAGTCAAGAATTTGCTTCATATCTTAACCAACTGAGCAGCATGTCGACTGTACGCACTGATAAGGTAAGTTTTTATAGTAAAAAAATAGACAACAATGATTATAAAATTGATTCAGGAAATATAGCTGAAAAGATATTGGATGGGTGCTTCGCCTGATGAATAATACCCCCCGGAAAGGGATCATTATGTGGAATAGTCTAATTGACATTTTATTGAAACTGACAAAAATTTATGATGAGCTTTTTCTGCTCAACGAAAAAAAACGCAGTGCTGTGCTTGATATCGATATGCATATACTGGATATGATTGTTGACGAAGAGCAAAAACTTACAGATATAATCATGAAAGTTGAAAAAGAAAGACAGGATATTCTAAAAAAAATGGCAGCCAAAAATGCATTGGTAAATAAATTATCCAATAGTAAGACTTTGACAATGGTTTGCCCTACAGAATATAAAGAAAAATTTTTGACAGCAAATGAAAAACTGTCCAATGCAGTAAAAAGAACGGCTGATATAAATGAAACTAATAGATTGCTTTTACGCGGAGCACTGACAGCGGTCAATATAAATATAAATGCGCTGGTGCAGATGAAAGCTGAACCGAACTATAAAGAGAATGGCAATCAGCAGTTTTTTCCGCAGAATAAAAATTTGGATTTTAAGGTTTAGGGAACTACCATGAATAAATTAGTAAAAATATTGCGGCTGCAAGCCGAAAAATACAGACAATCTAAAGCGCACGCCGAAAAGCAAAAGCAGTTTTTGATAAATACTGACGATGAAGCGTTTCAGCAAACCATACCAATCTTGGAACATTTGATGAATGAGTTGAAACTATTGGAAAAAGACAGAAAGAAAGAATTGCAGAAACAGGACAATACGGTAGCGGACAGCGATAAAGCGATCATAAGATTACTGACAGAAGAAATACAGAACATGGCAGCAGATATAAAAAAAATAAATGAATGTAATCTATTACTCTTGAAGAATAAATTGGAATTTATCAAGTTTAATATAAATGTAATAACAAGGGCTACAGCCGATGTCCCTTATCAGGCAAGCGGCGATATAGCCGGCAATGCTATGAATAAAATAAAGATGTTTGATCAAAGTATATAATAAAGGATGATTAAAATGGGGTCGACATTTTCAGGACTGAATACGGTATATACAGGCATCCAGGCACATCAGCTTGCACTTGATACTGTAGGTCAGAATCTCAGTAATGACAGTACCGAAGGATACTCTAGACAAAGTGTAAATTTGGTAGCTACAAAAGCAACGAGCCAGACCACATTATACGGCACAAGCTATGTTGGCAGCGGTGTAGCTTCTGCATCTATTACAAGAGCAAGGGACACCTTTGCTGATAAAAATTATTGGAATGAAAACAGCACAAATTCATATTATGAAGCAGTACAGAACAACTATACTGTTGTCGAAAATGTTTTTAATGATTCGGAGATAAGCGATACCGAAGTCGGATTACAAAGCTCTATAAATAGCTTTTGGGAAACGTGGCAGAGTCTGGGAACCGATGCCAGCAGTTCTGATGAACGGATAAGCACGCGTGATACAGCTGTTACAATGGCTGATAAGATAAAATCTATGGCATCAGATATGCAATCTCAAATTTCAACGAATTACAGTCAGCTGCAGGCTGATGTAAGCAGTGTAAATACGATAACGGCACAAATAGCTGATCTAAATAAAAGCATTATTCAGCTTGAGGCTAACGGTGGTTCAGCAAATGATCTGCGTGACCAGCGTGATGAATTGGTAGATAATCTTTCAAAATATTTGAAAGTGAATGTCACGGAGAAAAGCAATGGATCCTATACTATAAGCAGTGATGGCAGTAATTTAGTAGATGAGGGAAGCAGTGTTGAATTGGCAACCCAGGCATCAAATAATTCACAATACGGTGTTACGGATTATACACTTACAATCAAGGCAACAGGGACTATTTTTAATCCCAGCGATGGTGAAATAAAGGCACTGCAGGACAATGTTTCTACTAATAAATCATATATAGATAAATTGGCAGATTATTCGGCGTTCTTTCTGACGACTTTCAATGCGCAGCATAAAGAAGGATATGGTATAGACGGTGCAAACAGCGGAAACGGAACGACGGATACAAATTTTTTTGGTGAGGATGAAAATTCATATCAGTGGATCGATGAAAAAAGCAGTTCAACGGAAGGTTATGAAGATGCTTATGTCGAGAAAACTAATAGCAGCGATGGCACCACTGAAAAATTACGCGGTATTAGTCTAATAAATGAACTTACGGTGAATAGCAAAATAACAGCCGATGGTGGAACAAACTATATTGCGACCAAGGGAGCCAATAAATATACGGATTCTGCATCATACACGGATACAAATGGTAATACGGTCAAAACGGGGGACTACATTGATGCCAATGGCAATAAAGTTGATTATGCTGATAGAATAACTGCCAGCAACGGAACGGCAGGAACTGCCGATGGTACCAACGCTGTATCTTTAAGCACATTATTCAATACATCACTGGGAGATGCTACTTCTATTAGTGATACGGTAAAGACGGCTGCTGGCATGGTTGATTCTAGCGGTAATTATACAGGATACAGTTCAACAGGCAATTTATCATTAAATGATTATTACAATGATACTATGACTAAATTAGGCAGTGATTCAAGCAATGTAGATGATTATGTTACTAAAACGACATCTACTCTCACAGAACTTGATAATACGCGTCAATCTGTGTCTGGGGTAAATTGGAATGAAGAACTTACGAACATGATCAAATACCAGCAGGGGTATTCTGCCTGTGCCAGAATTCTTACAACCATGGATGAAATGCTTGATAAACTTATAAATAGTACAGGAACAGTGGGAAGGTGATGATTAAATGCGTGTAAGCAGTACAATGATGATCAATAATTATATGAATGCGCTCAGTAATAACTATGCAACACAGGCAAAATATGTAGAACAGAACGCTACTCAGCAGAAATTGAATCGACCTTCTGATGATGCTGTTGGTTACTCGAAATACCTTGGATATACGAATGATAATGTGGAAAATACGCAGTATACATCAAATGCCCAGACAGCAGTTTCTTGGATGACAGCGAGTGATACTGCACTTTCAAGTATTGGCTCCCAGTTCACGACTTTTGTTGAACAGACAAATCAGGCTGCAAATGGCACTAATAGTACCACGGATGGTGAGTCTACAGCAGAAGAAATGCTGGCACTGCTCCAGGAAACAGTGAGCCAGGGGAACACACAATTGGGTGGTAGATATCTTTTTTCAGGCCAGTCAGATAAAACACAACCGTTTACAATGTCAACTGATAAAGTGGAGCGTGGTCTGACAAAGACACTGGATGATACACAATCTGAATTTTTTGGTAAAACCGTAACGATAGACGGAGTCTCTACAAAGGTTGACGGAGGAACTCAAGTAAATGGTCTAAATCAAATGATCAGTCTTAAGGGAAGTGATGGCAGCGATTATTACCTTGATCTGAGTACGGGTTACGTATTTTCTAAGGATTTTGTGCAAAGCGGATATAAAAATAAAATGAGTGCGGGGCAGACCAGCGTTACTGCAGATGATGCAGTGGGACGGATTACACTTACCAGTAATTTGGCTGATTTACCGGCAAATGCCAGTGATTTATCTGCGGGTACTTTGAATGCAACTTCCTATACCAGCAAAACTGATTATGATAGTTTGACTACGAATGCGCAAAAAGATTTTCTTAGTCAATATTTTGACAGCAGCAACAGCGGGGCAATAACTGATACAGGCAAAACAGCCAGCTTGTCAGCGGACGGCACAGACATTACTTTTTCTTTTAATACAATTAACCAATATGTAGTCAGTTATGCTGGTGATGATAACAAAATTTCTATGGTAAAACTTAGCGGTGGTACAGATACCACACGGGATAGTGTTAACCTTACAGGAAGCGATGTTTTCGGGAGCAGCGATATCTTTGGTTCTTCCCATGGTACGGCTACCTTAAATGATCTTCTTACTGTAGTAGCGGAAATGGACAGCGGTGATCAGGACTGGCTTTCAAGTGACGGGATAACTTTGGCAAATAATGCAGAGGACAAACTTACTACGTCGCAAACTTCACTCGCTTCCAGAAATTCAGCTTACAGTAATGCTATCAGTACACTGAATGATCAAAATACTGTTATACAGGATAATATAAATAATGTAAACGGTGTAGATGTTGCAGAAGTAACGACAAAGTTGCTGACTGCGCAGACTATTTACAATATTGCTCTGGCAATCAGCAAGGATGTGCTGCCAGATACTATTGCCGATTATCTAAGTTGATTGGTGTTAGTGCTTTTTATCTTTGTATTTCAGAGAAATATAAGGGATGATGCAGGGATGCTAAAATTAAATATACGGACAACAAATATCACCTTAAATATGAGCAAGGATTGGGGAAGCGTTGACGCTAGTTTTGATCAGCCAAGCGGCAGGGGAGATTATATTCAGCCGCAGAATAGACTTGAAGTTACTTCCGCAGAAGTAAAAATTGATTCTACGCATGCCAGAGAGGCACTGGGTATTTATACAAATACTAGGCGGGCACAGTTAAACGCGACAGAAGGAAAACAGGCACTCAGTTCTGGTATTGCCAGAGTGATGAAGGAGGCACGGACTGTTATGAAAAATGGTGCAAAAAGTAATGCAATTGTCAATGTTGAACGTCAGCATCTTTTACCAAAACAAAAGCAATTGACTGTTACCTCTATGCCATCTGCAGAAATAACAGTCATACCTTCAGAAGTGAATGGGGAAATAATCCCGGGACACGATAAAATTGAATCTATTCCGGGAAAATATAATATGAATTACACTCCGGCAAAAGTGGACATATCGGTGGATAATTATTCATCGGTAAAAATGTGGACCAGCGGAAATGAGTACAGTATTTATGCTTAAACGGAGGCAATAAATGAAAAATATAACTACTACAAGATTTGGCGATATTGATATTGATGAAACAAAAATAATAAAATTTGCACATGGAATACCGTCTTTTGAAAATCAACGTGAGTTTTTGATGATACCCTATGGGGAAAGTGCACCTTTTTTATTTCTCCAATCTGTTGGATCACCTGATTTAGCTTTTTTGATGGTTGATCCATTTATGTTTTTCAGCAATTATGAGTTCCTTTTGGATGATGACACCCTTGAGGAACTCGATATAAAATCAGATGAGGATATTATGGTATTTTCATTGCTGACAATACCAAACGGTAACATAAAGCAGACAACTGCAAATTTATTGGCACCAATTATAATAAATCAGGTAAACCATCAAGCAATGCAGGTCATTCTGGAAAATTCGGGTTATACAACAAAACATAAATTAACTGAACATATTGTGAAAATTGAAAGGGCGGATGAAAAATGTTAGTTTTAACACGTCGTCCCGGCCAATATATAACAATAGGTGATGATATCGTTGTACATATTTCGGATGTGCAGGGTGGCAATGTGCGTTTGGCAATAGATGCACCGCGCAGTGTAAAAATATACCGCGGCGAAATATATGAGGCAATAGTTGAAGAAAATAAAAAATCAGCGTCACAGCCTGTTGATCTTGATTTGACAGAATTGCTGCCACAAAAAAATAAAAATGAGTAATTTAGTTTAAAGATATCAAATGCTTTAGGAGTTTTTTTCAGGGAGGGAATAATATGATTACTAATTTGCAAAATGTCAATTCATCAAACACTCATTCAGGTGCCAGTACCAATACTCCTGCGGATCCTGTCGTTCAATCTGCGGTGGTTGAAGCTGAGAATAATACAATATCAGCTTTGACTGCAGCTGCTGCATCTGCAAATGAAACAAAACAGGATGAAAAAAACAATCTGTCTGATGGTACTGTAAAAGATATGACAGATAAGCTTAATGAAATGGCAGATGATATGAATCTTCAGCTGAAATTTGTCTGGTACAGGCAGCTGGATCAATTAGGTGTAAAAATGGTTGACATAAGCACAAATAAGACGATCAAATCATTCCCACCAGAAGATATTATGAAGGCACTTATCCGAACAAAGGAATGGGTAGGAAAATTTCTTGATAAGGAAATTTAAGGCTTTGTTAAGTAAAAATGAAAAGATAGCTAATGTTTCTGTAGAAAAGCACTAAATTTTATCAACTTGCTAAAGAAAACAAGTTTTTCATATTGGGATTATAGTTAGCTCCGGCAACTTGAGCAGGAGTTAAATGATTAAGACCAGTATGAGGGCGCATGAAGTTGAAAAAGAAGACAAAAACAGAAATAGTAGCATTAGCAGAGTGAAAAGAATGAAAGCCACGTTTGGTTTTATACCAAGCCTTGAAACGGTTGTTAAAAGCTTCGATAAGATTGTTGCTAATATCGTCCTTAAAGCTCTCGACACGAATGTGTTTAGCATGAGGAAAGTAGCACTTAGTAGGAATCTTGTAGGCACTATAGCGATCGCTAACAATGGCATTGGGATTACCTAAAGGGGAAACATGCTGAAATAAAGCATGTGCCTGAGGAGAAGAACGATGTGGTGAAAGATGAAAACCAAGAACAAAGCGGGTTTCACTATCGATGATGAACCAGATGTAGTATTTCTTTCCAGCAATTTTAACCACTGTTTCGTCAGCATGCCATTCATCAGAATTGAAATTCATAGAAGGTATGAGCTTTAAAGAAATATTATCAAAAAGCGGAGCGAATTTTTTGCACCACTCAGCAACACTAACATGAGAAAGCTTGATGCTGTAGAGCTGATAAAGCATGAGAGAAATGTTACGAGTAGAGCTTTTGCCTATGAAAAAAAGAGTTAAAACAGTGATGATTAAATGAACTGGATGACGCATGCGTGATAAATTGGATTTACCAAAAAGTTTAGAAACAGAAGGTGGCAAAGTAGCAGTTGATTTTGGTTGAAAAAATGAATGATTACATTTTTTATCAGAGCAACGAAAGTTAGAATAATCACGATAATCGTGATGCAAGAAAGACGATTTTCCACACATAGGGCAAGGAGGATACTTTTTACCTCTGACACTGGGGAGAGCATCTGGTGCAAATTGATGTTTACAAGCAAGGCAGCGATATTTTTGATTACCGAATTTATCTTTGCCAAACTTATGGAAATGGTGATTATTGTTGCATTTAGGGCATACAATCGGTATAATTTTCTGCATGAGGCATCGTCCTTTCGATTGGTGTGTTTTCTAGCAGAAACATTGTACCATTGAAAGGTTCGGTGCCTCAATTTTCATTTAAGTTAACAAAACGAAATTTAATAACAGGAGGAAAAATAATGAGTGTAAATGGCATATACGGTTTATCATCGGGACTTGATATAGAATCTCTTGTTACTCAAGGTATGACAGCCAAACAGACACAATACGATTCAATATATAAAAAAGAGCAAAAGGCTGAATGGACAAAAGATGCATACAATACCTGGTATCAGAAACTTATTGATTTTCAGAACAATACGCTTTACCAATATGCGTTATCCAGCAGCACAGATCCAAAAACAGCTACAAGTTCTGCTGCAAGTGTTGTAACAGCAACGGCGGGTGGTGCAGCCGCATCACTTTCACATAAAGTGACAGTAAGTACACTTGCTTCCAACGCATATCTAAAAACTACCGATGATGGGATTACACGTGCCACTGGTGATTCAACCAGCGTAAAATTATCTGATTTAGTCGGTATGTCAGATGTGACGCTTACCGCATCTACTTCAACCACATCTGACAGTGATACACTGACATATACAGATAGTTCAGGTACCCAAATAACACTTACCGGTTCACAGATGGATGAGACGGCTATCAGTTTTACCGTGAGAGATGGCGCTACTACAACTGACTCTGACAGCAGTACATCGGCGAACAGCTATAAAACTATCTCCTATACTTATAGGGATTTGGCAGAATCGACACTGACCGACTTGGCCACTGATCTGACAGACAGCGGTACCAATATAGGCGGTACTTATGATTCTGTTAATGATTCATTCAGTATTTATAATAAAAAAGGCGGTTCCAGTAATGTCATTGATTTGACAGTGGATACAGTGACAAACAATCTCACTGATGAAAATGTGACTTCTACAAGCAATGATAATACGCGAACGCTTCTTTCTGCACTTCATTTAGGAGCATATAATGTCTCTACTGATCAATTGGGAACGGCAATTGACGCAAGTACAACAGACGGATTTGCTGATACACCTGACTCTGTAAGCAGCGCTAGCAGCAGTACCGCTGTTGCCGGAACAAACGGCAAGGTGACTATCGACGGTAAAAATTATGATAGTACAGGTACGCAGATAACAGCCGACGGTGTGACGTACACATTGTTAAGCACCGGATCCAGCACTGTTACGGTAAGTAATGATACGGATACTATCATCAAAAATGTCAAACAGTTTGTAAGTGATTACAACACACTGCTCAGCAGTCTGAAGGATGCTATATATACAGAACCGGAAAGCGACTATACCCCGCTGACCACTGCCGAAAAAGCGGATATGTCAGAAGATCAGATAACAGCGTGGGAAACGAAAGCCAAAACAGGACTCCTATATAAGGATGACACCTTATCTGATCTTGTAGACAGTATGCGCTCAGCGGTAAATACAAAAGTATCTGGTTTAAGTGGCAGCTATACAAGTCTGGCAAGTCTTGGCATAACTGTATCATCAGATTGGGATACAGATTCCAGCGGTATTTTAAGTTTGGATGAGGATACATTAAGCACTGCATTGGCAAGCGATCCTGAAGCTGTATATAAAGTGTTTAACAATCCTTCTTATGACAAAAACGACAGTTCTACCTATGGTGTAGTTAAGCGGCTCAATACAGCTCTTTCTACAGCTATAGGAAGTGGTTCTCTGGGAACTGATGCCACAGGCCTTAAAGGAGAAGCTGGTACAACAGACTCCAGTAATTATTCTGATCAAAGTTATTGGGGTGACAGGATAGCTGATTTAAAAGAAAAATTAAGTGATTTTAAAGATGCTATGGACAAATATGAGGATAGTTTGTATGATAAATACGATGCAATGGAAACAGCGATATCCAATCTTAATTCTCAGTATTCCTATATATCCAGTTATACCAGCAGCTGATAATAGAGAAATAGCCAGTGCAGCTTAAACCAACAGGAAGGATGGATCAGCTTAAATGCAAAATGCGTTTCATACTGCAGAGGCATATAAACGGCAGCAAATTATGACGGCCAGTCCGGAAATGCTCATATTGATGCTTTATAACGGGGCAGTCAAATTTATAAATGAGGGTATCAAACATATAGAAGAAAAGGACTGCATAAAATCAAATAAGGCATTGATTCGTGCACAGAATATTATGATAGAACTTATGTCTTCTTTAAAAATGGAATATGATATATCCAAACAGCTTTATCCTCTCTACAATTATATCTATCGTATTCTGATAGAGGGAAATATGAAAAATGATAAGGAAAAGCTGGAAGAAGCAAAAGGGTTGATATTACAATTTCGTGATACGTGGGGACAGGCTATGAAAAAAGCTCAGCAGGAAAAAAGCGATGCATGAATATTATTGAAAATTGTTTAATTAGTTATATTATATTGGTGTCAGGAGTCCCTTATGGAAAATACAGATGCTCAGGCGGCTGCTTTATGGAAAAAATTTTATATTATAACGACAGAAATGTACCGCTTTATAAAAAAAGACAAGGTTGATACATTTTTTATCCTTTTAGAACAGCGCATGGAACTGCAGAAACTTATTGAGAAACTGGACAATAAAACTTATCATAAAACGCCTGTGGGAAAAACATTGATTTCAAAGATAAACCCGATCAATGTAAAAATTCGTGCTTTGGCGCAGTCTTGGCTTATTCGTTCCAGAAATATGAGCAATAAGGTGCATTCTTATGATATGAATACACGTATGCAGGGGATTTTTTTTAATAAAAAATTATAAAAATCTATTAAGTTAAAAAAAAAAGATACGATATTATATACAGAGATTGAAATATATATATGTTGAGCGATCGGCAATGTATATATATTTTGATTATATAAGCCGCATAGGAAGAGCGGCGGCAAATTAAATATCAGGGAGGAATTTCTCATGTCTTTAGTAATTAAAAATAATATGTCAGCTATTAACACGCTGAACATAATGAGCAAAAACAACAAAGCTTTATCCAGCTCACTGCAAAAGGTATCAACAGGTCAAAAAATCAACAGTGCAGCTGATGATCCGGCAGGTTATGCCATTTCCCAGCGTATGCAGACTCAGATCCGTTCCTTGGATCAGGATAATGACAATGCTGCAAACGGTCAGAACATGCTGAAAACCGCAGAAGGTGCTGTTTCTTCAACTGTTGATATTTTAAAAACACTGAAGGAAAAAGTTCTTGATGCAGCTAATGATACTAATACTACCTATGACCGTAACACGATTCAGGATTATCTTGATCAGGCAGTAGACCAGATCAATGATAATGCCACGACTACTTATAATGGCAAATTGCTTGTTGACGGTTCTATGAATCAGGCTTCGACAACAGGCGCTACTGTTGTATATACTAATGAAAGCTTGGATACAGCTACATCTTTTAGCTCTAACTTGACAGATTTATTGGATCGTAATGGTAATTCTCTCAATATTTTGGATGCTGATACCGTGACAATATCTTATGTATCCAATGGTAAGACTATGACCACCAGCTTTTCTGCCAGTGGTGCGACTTTGGCTAGTGTATTCATGAATTCTCAGAGTGCTACTGGTGCATCAGTCGATGGTTTTGGTAATGGTAATCTCTTGACTGGTGCTGACGCTGGTAGCTTCATCGGGTTAAATGCTCAGGGTGTATCAGTATATACGGCGGATGGATCAAGTGTTTTGTCAGTTTCCTCCACTAAATCTGGTGTAGGCGGTAATATTGCTGGATTTACTATCAGCATAACTGGTACAGATGGTAATGTTAAAAAGTCTGTCAATACTACGCTTGATGCTTGGAGCGAACAGATCAGCGCCTCGGATCAATCAAATGACAATTCGATTACCCTGCAGGTCGGCACAAAAGCAAATCAGTCTATCCGCGTAGGTCTTGGTGATATGCGCGCTCAGGCACTTGGACTTCAGGGTGTGTCTGCAGACGGTAGCGTTCAGAATCTTGATGTTTCTACACGTGACAATGCCAACGCAGCAATCAATGTTCTTGATAATGCAGTTCAGAAGTCCCTTTCTCAGCAGACTAAGATCGGTTCTGTGGAAAGTCGCTTAGATTATACCCAGGATAACTTGACAACGCAGAGTGAAAATGTTCAGTCCTCTGAATCAACGATAACTGACGCTAATATGGCTGAAGAAATGACTGAATACACGAAGAACAATGTTCTGGCACAGGCTTCGCAGGCGATGCTTGCTCAAGCCAACTCCAGCAGTCAGAATATACTGCAGTTGCTCCAGTAATTGTTTCTTCTCATTCAGCAATGAGATTATTAAGACGGATGTTGAATTTAACATCCGTCTTAATTTTTATCTGTTTGTATATATGAATTGTGGGCAGATAAAAATTAAGATGGATATTAATTGAATTATGGAGTGTTTATGTATATATCAGCCTGCGTTATTGTAAAAGATGAAGAAAAAAATATAAAAAAATGGTATGAGTCTGTAAAAAATTGCAGTGATGAACAGATAGTAGTGGATACAGGATCTACAGACGCTACTTTATCAATACTGGAAAAATTACCGGTGAAGTTATATAGTTATGAATGGAAGCATGATTTTGCCGCAGCAAAAAATTTTGCCATAGATAAAGCTAAGGGCGATTGGATAATTTTCCTTGATGCTGATGAATATTTCACTGTGGAATCCATATCAGAAGTCCGTAATATTATCAATAAAAGTGATATCAATAGGAAAATAGCAGCTATTTTATGCATAAAAGTGAACATCAATGAAAAAGATGAAAAAGAAATAAGTCGTTTTTATGATTTGCGCATTTTTCGAAATACATCTTCCTTGCGTTATAAGGGGAAAATACATGAACAGCTTTCATATGATCAAATACCGCTGCAGTTGATAAAAAATGATAATTTGATTATATATCATACAGGCTATTCGGCATCATTAGCACAAAATAAGGCAAAACGCAATTTGGAAATTTTATTATCTGAAGAGCAGGATGATAAAAAAATGACATCTTTGCATTATATTGCTGAATGTTATTATGGTTTGGGTGAATTTGATAAAGCTATAACTTATACAGAAAAATATTGGAGTCAGAAAAAGTACAGAGTTATAAATGGTGAAGGATGTATATGGCGCAATTATATAAATGCAATGATATTATTGGAAAAACCTACTGATAAAATTTTAGCTGTAATATTTAAAGCAATTGATAAGTTCCCTGATTTGGCAGATTTTTATGCTTTTGCAGGCTGGACTTATTGGCAGCTGGGCAGTTACATAGCGGCTGAGAAGTATTTCAAAAAATCACTTGACAAGTTTGCTGTTTATAATGGAATAGAGGAAACCTTTTTTGCTGCCGATTTGCCTAAGGTAAAAAAATATTTAGAGCAAATAGCTTTAGCAGAACGTAATAATGGTAAGAGAAAAGTAAATAGGCCGTTTATATCGGCCTGTGTTATAGTTAAAAATAATGAGAGGGATATATTAGCATGGCTTAAATCCGTGAGGAGACACAGTGATGAGCTCATTGTAGTGGATACGGGTTCTGAGGATAAGACGATAGATATTGTCAGAACTGCGGGAGCTTTTGTCTATAATTTTTCATGGCAAAATGATTTTGCCGCGGCAAAAAACTTTGCTGTAAATAAAGCAAAGGGTGAGTGGATAATCTTTCTCGATGCCGATGAATATTTTACTGATAATATTGATGTAAAAAAAATTATTTTAGAGCTTAATAAACAGGATGCTGATGCTGTTTTATGCCGCATGATAAATATTGACAAAGACAATGGAAATATGGAGATTAATCGTTTTATGCAGCTGCGGATATTTCGCAATGACGGAAATATACATTATGAGGGCAAGGTACATGAACAGCTCAGAAATATCGGAAGAGAGCTGAAGTTGCTGGAAAGAAAAGATATTATAATATATCATACCGGTTATTCAAAAACCATATATTTAAGCAAGCTCAAGCGGAATCTGGAAATACTTCAGTCCGACATACGAAAAAACGGGGAAAAGATACATCATTACAGGTATTTAGCGGATTGCTATTACGCTCTGGAAAATTATGATAAGTCTATTGTATATTATAACAAGCATCTGGGCAGTGAATTACGCTCACTTGGAAACGAAAATGATGTTTATTTCAATCTTATTGATTCAATGATTAAGAGCTCATATAGTGCACAGGAGATTTTTGCTGTTATCAAAAAGGCTCACCGGCTTTTTAAAGATTATCCTGAATTTATAGGACAATATGCTGCGTTTAATTTTGCTAAGGGAAATTATACTATTGCCAAAAGGGCTTTTGTAAGAGCTTTGTCTTTACATTCGAGGAATGCGGATTTGCCTTCAGATAATTTTACTGCAGTGCTACCTGAAGTCTATAGATATCTTGCACAAATATATTTGTATGAAAATGACAGAAAAAAAGCATATTTTTATCTTGATAAAGCATTATCAATCAATAAATATAATTATCTGGCACTGCGTATTTTATGCAAGATCCTAAAAGAAATATCTTTTCAAAAAACTATTATCTGTTTATCCCAATATTATGAGGATACCGCAAAAGATATGGTGTTTATTTCTGAACAGGTTTTTCATGTGGGGATGCAGGAATTATTTATTTATTATAATAAAAAATTATTCGATAAATTCGGTGTTTATTCGGAAAAATGGAGGCTATGGAAAGTATTAATGAATACAAATAGTGAAAAATCTTTTGATGATTTGTTGACACAAACAGTGGAGAAGGTTCAGCTGCTGGTGATATCTCTATTGCTGTCAGGAAAGCTGCAGGAAAAATATCATAGCATATTACCGGAAAGCATCTGGCAGTGCTTGAGTGCATACTACGGTAAAAATGATATACATGAAAATAATTTTGAAACGTACAAGGTACTATTGCCGGTGATTATGGTGCATACAAATGATGAAGTAATTAAAAAATATCTTTTTCTTGGGGAAAATTTTGCTCTGAAGCAGCGCTGTGAAATATTGGACGAGTTATACAGGCTGGAAAAATGGGAATATATGGATGTCTTTTCATCATTTATAGTGAATGAGCAACTTGATGATAATATGAAACATATATTTAAAATAGCAAAATGTGCTTATTATAATGGACACTTAAATAGATCGGAAGAATTATTCAGACGGGTTTTGCAGACTGGTTATCATGCTGATGAAATAAATTCATATTTGACCTGGATTAATGACAGGAGAGTGGGTAAATGGTGAAAATATCAGCCTGTGTAATTGTTAAAAATGAAGAGAAAAACATTAAAGATTATTTAAAACGTATAGGTGCAGTTGCGGACGAAATAGTTGTTGTTGATACAGGTTCGACTGATGGTACGAGAAGAGTAGCTGAGCAGGCCCATGTAAAAGTATACGATTTTTTATGGCGGGATGACTTTTCTGCCGCAAAAAATTTTGCACTAGGCAAGGCAACGGGTAATTGGATATTATTTTTGGATGCTGATGAATATTTTACTGATGAATCAACGGCGCTTATCAGAAAAAATATCGCTGCAATTGAGAAAAATGTAAAAATCTTTATGTGTAAATTAACTAATATTAATGAGCGTGGCAAATCTGCAAAAAGTGTTTATGTGGTCAGAGGCTTTAGAAACGATTCCAAACTCCGATATAAGGGAAAAGTCCATGAACAGCTTTTTTTTGACGACAGAGAGATCACTGATATAGCTGTAATGTCTGATGTTGAAATTTATCATACAGGTTATCAGAAAAATATAGAAGAAAAATTGCGCCGGAATTTGATGCTGATGAATAAGGACATAGCAGAAAATGGCGATAATCCTCGGTATTATTCAGCGATAGCTGATTGTTATTATGGACTGGGTGACTATAATAAGGCAATTGTCTTTGCCCGAAAGTTTATCAAGTCTGGATTGAGGGCAGTAGGCGGAGAAAATCAAGTGTTTTACACACTTATTTCTGCAATGCGTTTGTCGGGAAAAAACAGTGAAGAAATATTGGCTGTTTTGGATAAATATGGGAAATCTAATTTGTATGGGAAAATGAACTCGGAAAAACTCAGCGACTCTGAAAAAGAAAAAAGTGATATATTTATTTCTGCCTGTGTAATCGTAAAAAATGAAGAAAAAAATATACAGAGATATTTAAAATATATGCTTCCCCTTGCAAATGAAATAATTGTCGTCGATACAGGATCGACTGATAATACCCGTGATATCGCCAGAAATACCGGTGTTGCAGTATATGAATTTACTTGGTGCAATGATTTTGCGGCAGCTAAGAATTTTGCCCTTGATAAGGCAAAAGGAAAGTGGATTATTTTTCTTGATGCCGATGAATATTTTCCGAAGGAAGATGGAGTAAAGCTTGTTGAGTATGTGAACGGGCATGATGCGGATTCAGCTGTTGATGCTGTGGTGTGCAGATTGACCAATATTGATGCTGACAGAAACGATGAATTTATAGGCAGCTTTTATCAGCTGCGGATATTTCGTAATTCTTCTGATATGCGTTATGTCGGAAAAATTCATGAATCCCTGCAGGGAAAAAATGGCAAGATAATAAAAATAGTTGTTTTAAAGGATAATATCAACATAATGCATACCGGATATTCATCGTCAGTTATGAGAGAGAAGGCAGAGCGGAATTTATCTCTGCTGGAGAAGGAAATAGCTGACAATGGGGAGACACCCAAACACTATGCTTATCTGGCAGACTGTTATTATAGTATGCAGGATTATGAGAGGGTAATCAGTTATTCTAAAAAATTTATTGACAGCGGTATGAATATGATCGGCGCGGAAACTAATGTTTATATGCGATTGATCGACGGATTAATTTTAGCAAAACATTCAAACGGGGAAATTATTGAAGCTATTGAGCTGGCTGTGAATAAATTTCCTGATGTGCCGGACTTTTTGTTTATGAAAAGCTTTTTTTTATTCAAGAAGCAGCGATATAAAGAAACTGAAGAATATTTATCCAGGGCATTTAACCTTTGGCGAACAGGAGAGAAGCCGGTGACTTCTTCAACTATGCCGCGGCTGTTGAGTAATGTCTATGAAACAGCAGGCGCTTTGGCACAGTTAAAGGGAGATTTTCCAAAGGCTGTAAATTATTTTATAAAGTCTTTAAAAGAAAATCGTTATAATGTAAGTTCCTTTAATGGATTATATAAAAATATTGGAAAAAAGAATTCAAATTTAATAATAAAAACTCTGGATAAAATCTATAGCACAAATACCAAAGATATGACATTTTTATTAAAAATGCTGGGGCAATATACATTAGGTCTGGTTTTTCTGCATTATTGCGATCTGTTTCAAGACAAATGTGGTACTGATATTTCAGAAGAATATATTCTATTGGCAAGAAAAGAATATATAGCTGTCAGTGATTTTTTAGTGAAAGAGCTGGTGGATAAGTATAAAAAGTTAATGCTTGAAGCATTAATAAATAAAGATGTTAATAAATATGAGACAATATATGCAATTTTACCGGAGGTATATAAAAGGATATTTAATCAGGGAATAGAGTCTTTTAATTGATATAAAAATAGAGTTACATTATGTCGGCAGGTGAGTTATAATTGTCATTTAATGATATTTTTTATAATATGCGATTTCATTTTTCTCAGGGAGAAAAAGAATATATAAATCAAAATTATATAGCGGCAGAAAAGCATTTCAGGATTATTTTGGAAAAAGAAAATGATTCTGAAGCTTATGTTATGAAAGGAGAACTGCATAAAATATACGCTTATCTCGGACAAATTGCCGAAAAAAAGGGGAACGAAGCGGCTGCTGTAAAATACTACAAAAAATCTCTTATGGAGAAGCCTGATAATGAAAATGTTTTTATAAAATTATATGGATTATTATCTATGGATAACGTGTCCAAGATCGAGCTTTTAAATAGTATTTACGCAGGCACAGTTAGTAATCTTAAATTTTTGTCAAATATGTTTAATAATGTCTTATCTGAAAAAATAGGATTATATTATCAGTATATCTTACAAAAAAAATATTTCATTAAGGCAGATAAGAATATAGCTAAAAATATGATTGTAGCACAAAATTATAATAAAGCATCTGATACCCTTGAGTCAGAATTAAGGGATGTTTATAAATTTATATTGGCAGCAGAAGTAATAAATTCTTCTGTATCAAATAGAAATAAACTGAAAGAAATATTACCTGGAGAATATTACGCAATATCAAATAAAAGTATATGGCCTCCAGAAGAATATGATGAATCAGATCCTATTTTGGAAGACGTGAGAATAATACTGCATAATCTTGATAAATGGGCTGGTAAAAAATACCAATAACTTATCTGCAGGAAAGTAATTTGAAAAAAATAAATTGAAGATATGTATTCTTTTGATATCTGAGCTGATACTGCAATATTTGGCAGCAAAGCAGGTAATTGGATAAAAACAGCGAATTTTTTTATATATAAATATATTTTGAGTGGTGAATTCTAATGAAGAAAAAAGGTAAAAAGAAAATTTCTAAAAATGGCAGCGTGAATAAATTTACCGCCGGGAAAAAGACTGAATACAGGGATGATAATATAATGAACAATATACCAACGGACGATTTGAATATTGAAAAGATATTGACACAGGAAGATGTTGAGCGCTGCAGAAAAGAAATTGTTGAATTGAAAAAAGAACGAAAATATAATGCTGTAATGGAAAAAATAATCAGCTTGTTTAATGCAGGGCACACCGATGCCGATTTGATGCTTGATTTGGCACAAATTTATTATGATACACAGGATTATGCGCGGGCTGAAACGTGGGCAGCTAATTCTTATAATAAAAGCGGTGATTTGGATACACTGATCTTTTTGGCGAAGATATATTCTACTGATGACAAAATGGATAAAATGGCAGAGATATTAAATAAGATTTTAGGTAATGACAGTGATCTTTTCTCTGAGGAACAGAAAAAATCAACTGATGACATGGTATTTTATATTGAGTTAACCTATGAGTCTGATGAAATTGCTGAAAAATTCCCTAATATAGCAAAAGGGATGGAGAAGGAAGATATACTTCCTGAGGCGGATTTTGAGGAAGAAAAATTCGTTGATAAAGTGGAAAATATCTTTACTGATAATGAGAATAATCACATAGAAATTGAAAATAATACATTGACGGATGAAACAGAGATAGGTCCTGACGATAGTCAGAGGGAAGAAAAAATTGACGGTATCTTGCAGGAGATGGCGAATGGAGGAAATATTTCAGATAAAGATTTTGCTTTTGTTATGAGGTATCCTTCAGCTGTGATAACTGAAGGTGTGAACAGCCTGCATATAAGCTTAACTAAAAAGATACTGCTGTATAACTACATTGCGGCAAGTTACTATGAAAATAATAGATTTAGTGATGCGATAAAAATATTGCAGGAGGCACTTGCTATTGACGATCAGGATGATCTTATTTTAAAGAATATCGGCTTTGTTTTTTTTGAACAGGGAGATAAAGGAAAGGCGAAAATCGCATTACAGGCTGTTAAAAATAAGGACTTTATGCTCTGTGATTTATTAAAAAAATGCGACGGGCAATGAATGATGATAAAAATACCTCTAAGGGCTTTCTTTAGAGGTATTTTATTAGAATGGAGATATTAACTTATATGTTCAGAAAAACAAGCATTATAATATTGACACATAATCAATTGAAATATACGAAAATCTGTATTAAAAGCATAAGAAAATATACCGAAAAATACGAATTGATTGTGGTGGATAATGCATCTGCTGATTTAACGCCGCAGTGGTTAAAGGCTCAGGAGGATATAAAAGTTGTTTTAAATGAGACAAATAAGGGATTTGCTGCCGGCTGTAATCAGGGAATAAAAGAAGCTTCCGGTACGGAAATATTACTGCTCAATAATGATACTATAGTCATGCCGAATTGGCTGGATAATTTAAGAACTGCTTTATACAGCTCTGATGAAATAGGTGCCGTTGGTCCCGTAAGCAACAGTTGTTCGAACTGGCAGGTTATAAAAGTGGATTATGAAAATAATAACTTATTGCGGGCGCTTGAATTTGGCAGAAAGTATAATAGGTTTTGTGATCCTGCTGCATGGAAAAAAAAAGTAAAACTTATAGGTTTTTGTATGCTGATAAAAAAATCAGTAGTTGATATGGTCGGGGGGCTGGATGAAAGATTTTTCCCTGGAAATTTTGAGGATGATGACTACTCTTTGAGAATCATAGAGGCAGGTTACGATTTATTGCAGTGCAATGATACATTCATCCATCATTTTGGCGGTACATCATTTAAAGCATATGATCAGAAATATGCTGATATCCTTTTAGATAATCAAAAAAGATTCTTTGATAAATGGGGAATAAATTTTATCTCATCGACAATGAATTTAGAGGAATATCAGCATATTGAATTAAAACCAAATGCAAGGATATTGGAAATTGGCTGTGCATGCGGAGCTTCATTATTGGAAATAAAAGCGAAATTCCCAGATGTGTCTGTTTATGGTATAGATAAAGCTCCGAAAGCAGCAAAAATTACCAGTCATTATTTTCCAACTGTTTGCGGTGATATTGAAACAATGGATTTGCAGTATACAGAAAATTTTTTTGATTATATAGTTTTGCCGGATTTATTGTCTTGCGTAATAAATCCATTATCTGTACTGAAAAAAATAAAACCTTATATAAAGAATGATGGATATATTATTGCAAGCTGCCATAATATAATGCATTATGAAAATATAAGGAAGCTTTTATCAGGCGAATGGGAATATGAAAACAGTTTGCTGGGAAATGCTTTTACACAAGAACATTTACGTTTTTTCAATTTGAAATCGTTGAGTAAACTTGCCAATATGGCGGGAGTTGTGATAAAAAAATGTGAAGCATTGACTAGAATACCAGAAGATGCAGAATTCAATAATTCGCTGGTAAATCAATTGTTATCGGTGAATTTGACGCCACAGGAGAAAGTGTGGGAGCTTAAAGTGTACCGTTATGTCATACATATGCAAAACCATTGAAGTTTAATAAACTATGATATTTTGCTCCAGTATTAAAATTCAGGAAAGAAGCTATACTATGATTTCAGAAATTAACTACGCCAATTTCGACTCCAGCGTCCGAAAATTATATGTCGGTGAAAATCAGCAAACTCTCGTTACTTTAGGCCCTGGTTCCTATTTGGTGAACGGAAGCTTTGAATATGGCAGTCCAAAGGCGCACCTTCTTATCGGACGATATTCTTCTTTAGGGCATCGTTTGGTTTTTGAGATAGGACTTAATCATAATTACAAAAAAGTATCATCATATCCTTTTGGGGATTTGGCGGTAAAAGATGGTACAGGAACCGTAAATCACGAATTTGCCGCAAATCATTATCAGATTATTATAGGCAGTGATGTATGGATCGGTTGTGACGTCATGATATTAGGGGGGGTCCATATTGGCAACGGTGCCGTTATAGGGGCAGGCTCAGTTGTAGCGGGTGATATACCGCCTTACGCTATCGCAGTCGGAAATCCGGCTAAAGTGATTAAGTATAGATTTTCACAGAATATTATAGAGCGATTACAGACTATAAAATGGTGGTATTGGGATGTGGTTAAAATTAAAAATAACTTATCTTTAATGGAAACACCTCAAAATTTTATAGATCAGTTTTATAATGATAATACAGATGTTTTTCGTGAACGAGATATAATATTACAATTGCAGCAAATGAAAAAAGAAGGATACATGCTGTATTATTTAGTTGCAGATTTTGAAGAAACACTTATTCCTGTGTGGAAAAATGTTCTTATCAAATATTTAAGACAATTTACCGCAAGAGATAAAATCGCACTTATATTTGAATTTTATAAACATGATTCTCATGCTAAAGAAATACAAGTGGTTAATGATTTAATTGTCGCTAATGGTTACGATACACCACTGATTCTCAGCCACTACGGTGAAAAAATTTTTTCTCTAGAAATTATGAAAAATGTTGATTTTTTTATTACCAGCAAAGAAGATATAGCTTCAATATGCGCAGATTATGCCAATGATTATAAAAAGAATTTGATTTATGGTTTAGATGAAAATATCTTTGGGGAGACATTATAGTGGACGCACATGAAATATTGTTTATAATAGAGCAAATTGATGGTGTTAATTATCAGCGGTGCGTGAACTCCATCAGGGGGCTGCATATCCCAAATGGATATACTGCAAAAGTAAAAACATGGAAAAGGGGAGACGGAGTAAATAGACTTCAAATATATAATTATATTCTGCAGCAATCAGATGCCAAATATAAAATTTATATAAGCGAAAATACATATTTTTCTAATAAAAATTTTTTGTTAGACATGCTGGAGATTTTTAAGGCTGATGAAACCGTAGGACTTATTGGTGTTAGTGGTATTAAGCAGATACCAGTGCTTGAAGATGATCAGGCATCCACTTGTAGATATGGAGAATACTATTATTTAGATAAGAGCAATAGAATTCAAAACTGCAAATATAATCAAATTGCCTCAAAATATGAAACTGTCCAGAGTGTAAGTAATATCATGCTTGCAACACAGCATGATTTACTTTGGCGGGAAGAATTACCGGATATGGAATTATACTATAATGTTTCATGTTCAATGGAATTTATTAGACAAAAATTGAAGGTGGTTGTTCCTAAGCAGTTAAAACCTTGGACTCTTGATATGGATAAGAGTAATTCACGTGGTAACTGTGCGAATTTTCCGGCGTCCTTTTACGAAAAATATGCAGTTTATATGAATGCTTTAATTCATAAAGACAGGGTTAAGCATTTATTGTATAGCTTTGGCAATAATTCTCAAATAATGCCATACTGCGATATGAATCCTGCAAATAAAATATTTATTGGTGACAGGGTTTATATTGATTCCAACACATTATTAAAGATTTCGGATAAACTTGACCATGTACCAAATATTATAATTGAGGACGATTGTCGTATAGGCAGAAATTGTACATTATTGGCTACAGAAAAAATACATTTAGAAAAGCATGTGAATTTGTCGGAAAATGTTTATATAACTGCATATAATTATGACTATGCATCGGTAGGAATTCCGGTCAGGCAGCAAAAGACTGATTGCGCTGTCAATAAAATCACTATCGGCAGAGGAACAAGGGTAGAGGCAAATGTTGTCATTGAAGGGAATGTATATATAGGGCGAGGCTGTCTGATCAGGGCAAACAGTGTTATAAGAAATAATATTCCGGATTATTGTGTTGTCGAAGGAAGTCCTTCAACCGTCACAACTTTTTTTGATATACAGCTTGGAAAATGGACCGCAGTTGATGGCGATAAAATGCTGGAGACTCTTATTGAAAAAAGAAAAAATACCCGGCCTGTATTGACCATAGGCATTCCTACTTTTAATCGGTCTTATTACTTAAAGAAATGTTTGAAATCAATTTACGATGAAATTGGCGACGATCCATTATTTGAAATATTTGTATCTGATAATTGCTCTGAGGATGATACACCAAGTATAACGAAAAAATATAAAGGTAAGTATAGTAATTTCCGCTATAGCAGAAATATTGTTAACTTAGGCCCTAAGAAAAATTTTAAAATAATATGGGAAAATGCCATTGGTGAATATGTTATTGTTCTTGGCGATGATGATTATTTTTCTCCGGATACTATATATAATTTAGTGCATTGCATATATTCACATAGAGATTCTTCTATTATAAGTTTATTAGGATATAATGATAATGTGTTCAAGGTTTTTCATGGACGAGGTATAAATGAATTTATTAGGAAGGTATCTTTTATTACAACCTATATATCTGCTTTGGTTATGAGACGTGACTTGTTTGAACAAGTTGATAATAAGGATAAATTTTGTGATACATTATTAGAGCAGGTCTATATGCAACTTAGCATTTTGGAAAAAAATCCTAATTTTTCTATTTTATATGGAGCAATATTCAAAAAAGATTCCGGCGAGTCTGTATTTAGCAATAAAAAAATAGATAATAATAGCAAGGAAAATTTATGTCGCGTGTTCATTCAGGAATATTTCGATATATTGAACAGTTTTTTAGGGCATGGATTAGATTTAAACACACTGCATATGGATAAAAAAAATGTCTTAGAGAATATGATTTTACCGTGGCTTAATATTATAAAAAATAGAGAGACACGGTGGAAAATAGATAATAATATTATGGAAATATATAGTAAATATTATAAAGATGAACCTTATTATGAAGAAGGCAAAGAGATTATGAAAAAATTCTAGAAAAATGTGTGGTTTAAATGGATAAATTAAATTTATTATGAAGGATAAAAAAATGAAGATTGCTCAATTGTTAGATTGCACACTTCGTGACGGCGGTTATGTCAATGATTGGGAATTTGGGCATGATAAAATTGCAGAAATTTTTGAACGGCTTGTAAGTTCTGGTGCGGAATTTATAGAGATCGGTTTTTTAGATGAGCGTCGTTCATTTGACACTAACAGAACGATTATGCCGGATACGCAGTCGGTCAATAAAATTTTCTCAGGTTTAAATAAAGGTAATGCGGTCATTGTCGCAATGATAGATTACGGAACCTGTGATATAATGCATATTCAACCTTGTGCAGAAACATTTTTAGATGGAATCAGAGTTATTTTTAAGGAACATCTTATGTATGAAGCTTTGCAATTTTGCAAGCAACTGCAAGGGTTGGGTTATAAAGTTTTCGCACAAATGGTTTCTATTACCACCTATACTGATGAGAAACTACAAGAATATGCTAAAATTGTAAATTCGATTATGCCATATGCTACTTCAATGGTTGATACGTATGGACTTCTTAATGAGAAAAAGTTATTGCATATTTTCCATATTTTAGATACATATATAGATGAGCGTATAAAGATAGGGTTTCATGCTCATAATAATTTTCAACTTGCATACGCTAATGGTAAGAGTTTCTTGTCAGCAGATACAAAACACGATCTTTTATTAGATGGGACATTGTATGGTATTGGTAAAAGTGCAGGGAATGCACCTATAGAGCTTTTAATGATGCATATGAATGAACGGAAAGAGAAAAATTATGATATAACTCAAGCATTGGAGGCAATTGACAATGTGATTATGGACATTTATACCAAACAGCATTGGGGGTATAATATGTTTTTTTATATTGCGGCATCAACGCACTGCCATCCTAATTATGTGTCATATTTGATGAATAAAAAAACTTTATCTGTAAAACAGATTATGGATATATTAGGTAATATTAAGATAAGTAAAAAACTAATGTACGATGAAAATTATGCGGAAAAAATATATCTAGATTATCAAAATATTTTTTGTGATGATAGGAATGCACTTAGTAGTCTAAAGGAACAATTTAAGAATCATAAAATTTTATTGATTGGTCCTGGCAGTAATATTAAACATCAGAAGCGGCGCGTTAAAAATTTTATTAAAGATAACTCTCCATTGATTATTGCAGTTAATTATGCGCCATCAGATATAGAAATAGATGCTGTATTTCTCACAAAATCTAAGCGTTATACACAACTCCTGACTGATTTAAAGAAAGGTATAAATAATAAAGTAAATATTATCGCAACTTCAAACGTCACAAAAACAGCAGGTTATTTTAATTATGTGCTTAATTATAGATCGTTAATTGATGAGCAGACAGAAATTATTGATAATTCTCTGGTTATGTTACTGAAGGCAATGATTAAAATTGGTATAGAAAAAGTATATCTTGCAGGTTTTGATGGTTATTCTGAATGCAGTGATAATTATTTTGATACAAGTCGAGAATATGGTTTTGTCAAAAGAAAAGCAGCATATTTGAATAATTATGTTAAAACCTTTTTAACGGCACTTGCAGATAAAGTCAATGTAGAATTTGTGACAAAATCACATTATAGCAAATAAATTATTAGCATGGATACAAATGGAGCTTCATTGTATGGAGATAAAAAACTAAGGGTATGTGGGGAATGCAGGAATGGGAAAGCTGAACGGGAAAATAGCTTTGATTACGGGTGGCACTTCCGGAATTGGGAAGGCATCAGCAATCCTCTTTGCTAAAGAAGGTGCTGATGTTATATGTGTTGGACGTAATATCAAACATGGAGAAGCCACTGTCAACTTGCTTAATGCAGAAAATGGATCTAAACGGGCAAGATTTTTTCCATGTGATGTTTCACTAGAATCTGACATCGAAATATTGCAGCAATCTGTGAAGCAACAATATGGCAAATTGGATATTTTATTTAATAATGCTGGAGTTTTTGTCACATCCTCGCTGCAAGAAATTACTGATGAAGTGTGGAATATAGTATATAAAACAAATCTCAAATCTGTAATAGAAATGACAAAAGCCTTTATGCCTATGTTGGAAATAAGTCGTGGAGTAATTCTGAACAATTCATCAGTTGCCGGATTGCAATCCCATATCGCCGGACAAAAAACATATTTATATGCTTCATCAAAAGCTGCTCTTATTCAATTTACAAAGTTGTGCGCATTAAATTATTCACCATCAGTAAGAGTAAACTGTTTGTGTCCAGGTATTACTGATACACCTATCTATACAAATAGAGATTTTTCCCGTTTTGACAATATACCGATGAAACGCGTAGCACGTCCAGAAGAAATTGCAAAAGCAGCACTTTTTCTGGTATCAAATGATGCTTCATATATAACGGGAGTCACACTGCCAGTTGATGGTGGAGCATCATTAAAGTGACAGGGGGAAACAGATTGAAAATAAGAATAGCTGATTATATTGCCCATTTTTTTGTTGAAAAAGGAATTGACCAGGTTTTTTCAGTAGTTGGCGGTGGTGCCATGTACTTAAATGATTCTTTAGGGCATCATCCGAAACTGCATTGCATATATAATCACCATGAACAAGCTGCGTCTATTGCCGCTGAGGCTTATGCCAGGATACATAACAAAATGGCTTTAGTCTGTGTAACAAGCGGCCCCGGCGCTATTAATGCATTGAATGGAGTCACGGGAGCATATCAGGATTCTATTCCTATGCTTGTTATATCTGGTCAGACGAAAACAACGCTGACAGTAAAATATAGTGGATTGAAATTACGGACACTGGGTAATCAAGAATTTGATATTATATCGGCAGTTGATAACATGACAAAATACGCTGAAATGATTATAGATCCTCAGCGAATACGATATTGTCTGGAAAAAGCTTATTTTATAGCACTTAATGGAAGACAGGGCCCCTGCTGGCTGGATATTCCGCTGGATATCCAGGGTGCTTGTATTGAAACAGATAATTTACCTGCTTATAAACCTGAAAATATTCCAATAATTAATCATGATCTTAATGTTACTGCTGCTGATATAATAGATAGGCTTAAAATGGCTGAGAGACCAGTTTTATATGTGGGTAATGGTATTCGCCTGTCAGGGGGAGCAAAACTTCTGCAACGGCTTGTCAGCCTTTTAAAAATACCAGTAGTGACTTGCTGGGATAGTATTGATTTAATAGATTCAGATAGTTCATATTATTGTGGGCGAGGCGGTATCATGGGGGATCGTGCTGGAAATTTTGCAGTGCAGAACAGTGATATGTTAATTTGTGTAGGGACACGATTGAATATTTATCAAGTAGGGTATAACGTGAAGACCTGGGCCCGCGCTGCTTATACAATTGTAGTGGATATTGATTCAGAGGAATTGAAAAAACAGACTATACGTGCTGATTTACCCATATGTGCAGATGCATCTATTTTCATGACAGCACTACTTGAGGCAGTTTGCGATGCTGATATATTTTGTACTGAAAGATGGATAAAGCAATGCAACATATGGAAAGAAAAGTATCCGGTTGTCCAAAAATGGCAATATCAGGAGCAAGGTTTAGTTAATATATATGGATTCATGGGAAACCTCAGCCATATGCTGTCAAAGAATACTGTTACAGTAGTGGCTAATGGTTCAGCCAGCGTGGTTGGCAGCCAGTCTTATTATATAAAAAAGGGAGATCGATTTATTATGAATTGCGGTCTGTCCTCAATGGGATATGGTTTACCAGCAGCAATTGGTGCCTGTATTGCAAATGATAAAAGTGCTGTTATTTGTATAGAGGGTGACGGTAGTATTATGATGAATTTGCAGGAATTGCAAACGATGGTGACAAATAAGCTGCCTATTAAATTGTTTGTTATCAACAATAATGGTTATCATCAGATTCGGCAAACGCAGACTAATGTTTTTCATAATGATCTTGTTGGTGTTGGCCCAGACAGCAGAGATTTGGAATTCCCCAATTTCAAAAAAGTGGCGCATGCTTTTGGAATACCATACATGTGTATTGATAGTAATAAAAATTTAAAAAATGATATTCAAAAAATTTTAGATGAAACTTCTTATATTGTTTGTGAAGTATGTGTCTCAATCGGCCAAAAATTTGAGCCGAAATCAGCAACAAAAAGATTGCCTAATGGAACGTTATTTAGTCCTCCTCTTGAAGATATGGCGCCATTTTTGTCCAGAGAAGAGTTAAAGGAGAATATGTATATTCCATTAATGGAGGAAGATCAATAGGAGGTTTTTATGGCCCAATTGAGACATACAGGTTTATATGTGGAAAATCTGGATAAAGAAACAGAATTTTATAAGTACGTATTTCACATGTATCCTATCTGCGAGAAAATTGAACAGGAAGATGCATTATTAATTGATTTGTTAAGACATGTAAATGTATCAATTTTAGTTACAAAATTGATCACTGATCAAGGGAAAAAGACTGGTATGGGTGATATGTTGGAATTGATTCAAGTCACAGCTCCATTACAGTGTATGGTTAAAAATAATTCAACTATGAATATATATACTCCGGGGTGTTTACACCTCGGATTTGGAATAGATAATATGGAGGAAACAATAGATAAAATTCTATTACAGCATGGAAAGCAATATACGGTAGTCCACACAATGGAGAATGGCAATAAGTGTTGTTTTTGTAAAGACCCGGAAGGAAATTGGTTAGAATTGATTGAAAGCTGTAATAAATAAAATGTAACAGTGGTAAGGGCGAATATTTATGAATGAAAATTTTCATTACAATATAGATATCAAATCGCATTTTAAAACATATAATGTGGAATTTAGCGAGACACTTTCAGATGTTATGGATTTTGTGCGACGGTCAGAAACTTTTTTTGTATTAGACAACAGAGTCTTTGATTTATATAGAGATAAGTTACCGTGTTTTCCGAAGGAGAGGTTATTCTTAGTAGAAGCGAATGAAAATAAAAAAAATATTTGGACAGTGCTTGATATTTGCGAGAAAATGACGAACATGCCATCAAAACGGAACACGCATATTATATCTATCGGTGGAGGAATTATTCAAGATATCACAGGTTTTGTAGCAAGTTGCTTATATCGCGGTATATATTGGACATTTTATCCAACTACGCTGCTGGCAGCATGTGATAGTTGCATCGGTGGAAAATCATCATTAAATTATAAAGGATTTAAAAATTTACTTGGTTCTTTTTATCCTCCCGATAAAATCAAAATCTATTCACAATTTTTTCATACGCTTACATTACGTGATTATTGCAGCGGCTTGGGTGAGGTGGTAAAATTTAATACCATTATCGGTGAAAGTGGTATTGAGCATATAGAAAAAGATATTGATGAAATATTAAAACATAATTATATGAAACTTTTTACTTATATCAGGTCTTCACTTGAATTTAAAAAAAATTTTATTGAGGAAGATGAATTTGACAAAAATAGTCGTATTTTATTAAATTTTGCACATACTTTTGGTCATGCATATGAAACAACAAGTGAGTACAAAATACCACACGGTTTGGCTGTGGTTCTTGGAATGGTCACAGCAAATAATATTTCTGTGCAGCGTAAATTTATTTCAATAGAATATGCGGCCCGTATTGAAAAAATTTGTCGCAAAATTTTACAGGACATTGAAATAAAAAAAGAGTGGTTTATATTAAATTCAATTATTTCAGCAATACACAAGGATAAGAAACAAACAAATCAATCTATTACGGCAATCCTTCTCAAAAATAATCATCAGCTAGATGTATTTAAGGATATTAGAACCAGCGAGATAGATAGAGCTATAAGTCATTTAATTGTGGAATTAGATATAAATTAACTATGCAATAGTTACTAATTTGGATAAAATGATCATTAAGAAGTTAACTTTTTGTTTTGTAAAAAAAGATTGAGCTTTATAAAGTAAACATGAAAGATTAACAAACAGAAACAGCCAAATACTTCAAGCAACGAACAAAAGCTTGTATTTACTTCTGGCAGAAAGATTGAGCCCTGCAACTTGTGACGGAGTCAAACTGTTAAGAGCGGAATGAGGACGGACAAAATTGTAAAAAAAGAGAAAAACCGCGATAAGGTTGTTGGCGGAATTGAAAGAAGAAAATCCCTGTTTGGTTTTATACCATGCTTTGAACTGCTTGTTAAAGCATTCAATCAGGTTGTTGGTGATATCGTCACTGAAGCTGTGGACACGGATATGTTTGACATTCAGCACTGCTTTTACAGGAACTTTGTAGGCACTGTAACGGTCGGTTACAATGGCTCTGGGTTTGCCAAGGTGCTTAACGGAATTAAGCAGGGAAAAAGCCTGAGGACTATCCCGGTGTTTGGAAAGATGAAAGCCGAGGACAAAACGTGTTTCGCTGTCCACAATTAACCAAAGATAATATTTCATGCTACGGATTTTCACCACGGTTTCGTCCGCGTGCCATTCATCGGAGTCGAAATTGAGCGTTGGTATCAATTCAAGTGCAATGTTGTGAAACAAAGGTGCAAATTTCGTACACCAGTTGCTGATGGTGGTGTGAGAAAGCTGAATATTCATGACCGTACGCATAATAAGAGCAATATTGCGGAAAGAATTCTTGCCTAAATAAAACATTGACAATGCTGTCAGAATAACATGCATAGGATAACGCATTCGCTTGAAATTGGTTTTTCCTGACAATTTCGACATAGAAGGTGCTGTAATAGCAGCTTGTTTTGGGACAAAAAGGGAATGACCGCATTTCTTGTCACCACATTGGTAGTTTGAATAATACTTGTGTTCATGATGAAGAAACATGGCCTTCCCGCAGATAGGGCAAATTGGGTAAGAACGTATGCGTGGCCTTCCTGATTTGCCGGTTGTATTGGCATATGGTACAAATTGATGCCCGCATACACGGCAAAGATATTTTTGGTTTGCATCTTTATCTTTGCCATAACGATAAAAGTTTTGATGGTTGTTGCATTTTGGACAGCAAATCTGATATGATTTTGTCATGAGGACTCGTCTCCTTTCGGGAGGTACAGTGTTTGTGATAAAACTATTGTACCAGAAGGGCTGACGAGTCCTCAACTTTCATTTAACTTTACAATACGAAAGATTGTATAAGGAGAAATTTTTTATGGAAAAAAAAACATTGTTACCATTTTCAGTAGCTTATCAATCAGATAGGATTCGACTTATTGATAAGGTGCCTTTAAATATCCCTTTATGCGTTAGTATTGAACCGACAAATATTTGTAATTTTAAATGCTTGATGTGTTGGCAAAGTACTGATGAATATAAAAAAAATGGCGGACCATTCCAGAATATGGAATTAACATTGTTTTATAAGATATTACAGGATATTAAAGATTTTTGTGAACTAAAAAATGCAAAAATAAAACTTATAAAATTGTATTCAACAGGTGAACCATTGCTTAATCCGCATATAGATGAAATGTTACGTGAAATTAAGGCAGCAAATATTTCACATCAAGTAGAAATTACTACTAATGCGGCCCTTTTAACGCCCGAATTATCCAGAAGTATAGTAACTTATGGGCTAGATTACTTACGAGCTTCAATTTATTCAGTGAATACTGATAATCAAAAACGTATTACACAATCTAATGTAACGCCGAAACAAATTCAGGATAATATAGCTTATTTGCGCAATTATCGTGATAAAAAGGGATTGAATAAACCTTATATTTCTGCCAAAATTATGGATACTCATTGTGAGGAAAATGATATTTTTAAAAAAATGTATAAAAATATTACAGATGAACAATATATAGATATTCCATGGATATTACCAAAACTTAAAGAAAACGCACTTGACCGTCTTTATGGGGATAAAATTAAAGGAACTATTGCGCAAGAAACATATATTCAGTCTGCAGCATATAAAAAGAGAAAAGTATGTCGCTATCCATTTACGCATATGACCATTCGGAGCAACGGAGATGTGGTGGTTTGTTGTACAGACTGGGCTCGGGATACATTGCTGGGGAATATAAAGTATAAATCACTCGAACAGATTTGGAATTCTAAAGAATTATACGATTTTCGCGTAATGCAACTAAAAAACAAAGGGTGCAATCATGTACTATGTGGTACTTGTGAAATTCCACTGAAGGACAGCAGGGAAGACAACTTAGATAGCCTTCCAATTGAACGCTTACATTATGATGATAAATCTGTAAAATAAAAATTTGCGTATGCAGTTAATTGTATGTACTCGGATAAATGAAAGGGTATTATTATGAATAAATATTTTATGGGAAGCGCTATCATTGAGCGGGATATGCAGGATATTTATCAACGTAATATTGACTGGAGTAACTTTAATAATCAGACAGTTTTAATAACAGGGGCAACAGGAATGCTGGCATCTTATATAGTGTATTTTTTTATTTATTTAAATGAGATACATAATGCTAACATTGATATCCTTGCATTGGTACGGAATCAGGCGAAATGCCATCAAAGGTTTGGTTCTTATGCTGCAAAAAAATATTTTCAAATTCTTAATGATGATTTTACAGAACCTATAAAAATCAAGAGAAAAGTAGATTTTATAATTCATGCGGCCAGTTTGGCAAGTCCTCAATATTATAAGTTAACGCCTATAGAAGTTGCAGAACCAAATGCCATTGGTACTTATTATTTGCTGCAATTTGCCCAAAAACAACAGGTGAGGGGATTTCTCTTTTTTAGTACGGGAGACATTTATGGATATATACCATCGTCAAATTCAATTACGGAAGATACCGCAGGAAGTATGGATCCATTGGATCTGCATAGCTGTTATGGTGAAAGCAAGCGAATGGGAGAAACTTGGTGTGCAACATTTGCAAGTGAACGAAAAGTACCATCACATATTGTTCGCATTGGACATACATATGGTCCAACAATGGATATTGAGAACGACCCAAGAGTATTTGCAGCTTTTATGAAATGTATTTATTATGGTAAAGATATTATAATGTTAAGCAATGGTACAGCAAAACGGTCATTTTGTTATATTGCAGATGCGATAGCAGGTTTTTTGTTAGTATTGCTGGAAGGTGAAGTTGGGGCTGCTTATAATGTCTGTAATTCTAGAGAGTTTCTCAGCATTAGTGAGTTAGCAGAATTGATGGTTCGGCTGCGTCCAGAGTTGAATCTTAAGGTAATACAAAAACAACGTATTGATTCTGAGTCTTATTTAGAAAATAAAAATAACAAGGCAAATAAGCTGACAGAAGAAAAATTAATGACATTAGGATGGGAATGCCATTATGATAGTTACATGGGGTTTTGTAGCGTATTGAAATATTTACAAGGCGTATAAATTTTTATAAATAAAAGGACATTGCTATAATGAAAATGAATGAGTTAATGGCAAATTATAAACAACAAAATTGTAGTAAACGAATGTATTGGAAACTGATGCGTGAGCGACTATTGCCTCTTTTAGAATGTCAAAAAATTATAGCTGACAGTGAGGAGTGTGAATCTATAGAGATACAGAAAAATGGCATTATTTTATCAGCAGCAGGCGTGAAATTATATTTTGATTTTTCACAAATAATATGTAGAGCTGAAGTTATATTATCGAAAAGTGAGAATGAAGATTGGACATTTATTCAATGTTTAGTTCCAGAATTTGGGACTATTTTTGATATAGGTGCTAACGTAGGATGGTTTAGTTTAAACATTCATGCAAAATGGCCAAACACTAAAATTTATGCTTTTGAACCAGTTAAGGATACTTTTAATAATATGCAGAAAAATATTACCTTAAATGATGTTCAACATGGAATTGAGATCTTTAATATGGGATTTTATAATAAAAAAGATGATTTCAAATTTTTTGTGCCACCAGCAAGTGAAGCTGCTTCTTTACGTCCTATTACAGATTCTTTTTATGCGCAGCATGGTAATGTGGGCAAAGGTGTAATCGGTGAGGAAGTGCGAGAAATTGTGTGCCATGTTGAGCAATTAGATGATTTTATAGAAAAAAATAACATTCAGAATATTGATTTTCTAAAATGTGATGTTGAAGGTGCAGAAAAGATGGTATTTACTGGAGGTGAGAAGCTTTTTAGAAAATACCAGCCAATTGTTTATACAGAGATGTTGCGAAAACATGCTAAAAGATTTGGCTATCATCCTAATGAAATAATTTTATTGTTCAAAAAATGGGGATATAAATGTTTTATTATAGAAAACGGAAGAATAAAAAGTTTTGAAAAGATGGATGATGAAACAGTAGAAACAAATTTTTTCTTTTTTCATATACAAAAGCACCAAAAAATTATTGACAGATATAAATAAATAGTATCATTGCGATAATATCTTAAATTGATTATTTGTATCATCAAAAAATTGAATGTATTTTTATCAAACATATATTGTGGTGTTTGAATTCTTGGTGATGGTGAATTACTTTATGGAAAAATATAATGACTTTGTGTTGTAGGATATATAAATAATCTCTAAGCAAAGTAAAGGAAACGTAAGATGACAGCAGAGAAAAAGATGACAGCTCAAGCAAAAATAAGGGAGAAAATACTTGCGTCGGTCAGGGAATATTACAACAGTGCTTTTGCCGCAAAGAACAAATTTATCCCCGGTGACAAGATTAATTACGGCGGACGTTTTTTTGATGAAACGGAATTAATTAATCTTGTTGATGCCTCACTTGATTTTTGGCTTACTACCGGCAGATATTGTTCCGAATTTGAAAGCAGCTTTACCGATTTTTTAGGTGTTAAATATTGTTCGTTGACGAATTCGGGTTCATCTGCTAATTTACTGGCATTCATGGCACTTACTTCTGCAAAACTAGGTGAAAGAAGAATAAGAAAAGGAGACGAGGTCATTACCGTTGCGGCGGGATTTCCTACTACCGTTGCACCTATAATTCAATATGGCGCTGTTCCTGTATTTGTAGATGTCACATTGCCTGAGTATAATATAGATGTTTCTATGCTGGAAAAGGCGTATAGTAAAAAGACAAAAGCCGTAATGGTAGCACATACATTGGGCAATCCTTTTGATTTGCAGACGGTAAAGTCGTTTTGTGATGAGTATAATCTGTGGCTGATAGAAGATAACTGCGATGCTCTCGGCAGTAAATATTATATAAACGGCGCGTGGAAGTATACCGGAACAATAGGTGACATAGGAACGTCAAGCTTTTATCCACCGCACCATATGACTATGGGTGAAGGCGGTGCGGTATATACAGATAATCCTCAGCTTCATAGAATCGTAAATTCCTTCCGTGACTGGGGACGTGACTGTTGGTGCGCTTCAGGACACGATGATACCTGCCAAAACAGATTTTCCCAGCAGTTTGCTGATTTGCCGCTTGGCTATGATCATAAATATGTTTATTCGCATTTCGGCTATAATCTGAAGGTTACGGAAATGCAGGCAGCCATTGGCTGCGCGCAGCTGAAAAAACTTCCTTCTTTTATAAAAAGGAGGAAAGAAAATTGGCAATTTTTGCGTGGTCATTTAAGCGATTTGGATAAATATTTTATTTTACCGGAAGCAAGTCAAAATAGTGAGCCAAGCTGGTTCGGCTTTTTAATAACGGTGCGTGAATCAGCAAGCTTCAGCAGAAATGAAATTGTTGCATATTTAGAAGAACATAATATTCAGACAAGAATGTTGTTTGCCGGAAATCTTATCAAGCATCCGTGTTTTGATGAAATGCGAGGTAACAATGAACTATACAGAGTAGTCGGTAGCCTGGATAATACAGATCGTATTATGGAACAAACTTTTTGGTTGGGAGTGTATCCTGGTATAGATGAAATACAATTGAATTTTATGCTGACAGCAATAAGAGATTTTCTAAAAATAAATTAAAATTTTTTTTAAGGCGTGATTCTATGAAAGTAGTCTTACTGGCCGGTGGATTAGGCACACGAATTGCCGAAGAATCTGATATAAGGCCGAAACCGATGGTCGAAATCGGCGGAATGCCTATATTGTGGCATATAATGAAAGAGTACAGCTATTATGGATTTAATGAATTTATAGTTTGTGCGGGATATAAGCAGCATATGATAAAGGAATGGTTTGCCGATTATTTTTTGCATACCTCTGATGTTACTTTTGATTTCACGCAGGGCAATAAAATGATTGTACATAGCCAATATACGGAACCGTGGAAAGTCACTGTAGTTGATACAGGTCTTAATACTATGACAGGTGGGCGGATTAAACGCATTCAAAAATATGTTGGTAACGAATCATTTATGATGACTTATGGCGATGGAGTTTGTGATGTAAATATTCGTAAGTTGTTGGAATTTCATAAACAAGCGCATAAGATAGCTACACTTACTGCAGTTATGCAAAAACAGCAAAAGGGAATTTTGGATATTGGCGGCGATGATGCAGTTCATGTTTTTCGTGAAAAGGCATCTGATGATGGAATACCGATCAATGCTGGTTATATGGTTCTGGAACAGGCTGTTTTTGATTATATAGACGACGATGATAATGTGGTTTTTGAGCATGAACCACTGGAGAAATTGGCAAATAAAGGGCAGCTAATGAGTTATAAACATACCGGATTTTGGCAGTGCATGGATACGTTAAGGGAAAAAATAGTTTTAGAAAGATTATGGCAAAATAATGATGCACCATGGAAAGTTTGGTCAGATAAATAAGACTAATGTTACGATAAAAATGATATTTAGGAAGATAATATATGATTGATAAAAATTTTTGGCATGGGAAAAAAGTATTTATAACAGGACATACGGGTTTTAAGGGGAGTTGGCTTTCCCTATGGCTCTTTGAGTTTGGCGCACAGCTTTATGGATATTCGCTGAAGCCGCCCGCAGGGGAAAATCTGTTTGACTGTGCCGCAGTTGAAAAGTGCTACAAAAGTTCATATATCAATGATATAAATGATTTTAAGAGTTTGAAAAATGCCATGGCTGAATCCGACCCCGATATAGTAATACATATGGCTGCCCAGCCTTTAGTCAGGCGGTCATATGATGATCCGATTTACACATATCAAACTAATGTACTGGGAACTGTAAATTTTTTAGAAAGCATAAAAAGCTGCAATAATATAAAAGCCGCATTGATTATCACTACAGATAAATGTTATGAAAATAATGAATGGTGCTGGGGATACAGGGAAAATGACAGATTAGGCGGCTATGATCCGTATTCATCAAGCAAGGCCTGTGCAGAGCTTGTCACATCAGCTTATCGTCAGTCCTTTTTTGGTAGAACAAATGTTGCACTGGCAAGCGCGCGGGCAGGAAATGTTATAGGTGGAGGAGATTGGGCCAAAGACAGACTAATACCTGACTGTTTTAAGGCAATTTCTGAAAAGCGATGTATAAAAATACGTAGCCCAAAGGCGATCCGTCCCTGGCAGCATGTTCTTGAAGCTTTGCATGGTTATTTATCATTGTTGGAATATTTATACTCCGACGGACAGCAATTTGCGGAAAGCTGGAATTTCGGTCCGAATGATGAATCAGCTGTCGAGGTTAGGACTGTGATTGATATGTTATGCGATAAATTGGACGGCACTTATGAGATATGCGCAAGTGACAATAGCAGGCATGAAGCCGGTTATTTAAAATTGGATTGTTCAAAGGCGCACAGCAGATTGAAGTGGCAGCCGGTTTTGACGCTTGATAAGGCAGTAGAGTGTACCGCCTTATGGTATGAATCTTATTTGCGAGGCGATAATA